>CAZKQV010000005.1:8708-104316 GCA_964555015.1 uncultured Eubacterium sp.
AATATATATACAATTGGTTTTGATATCTCCATTTTTGAAAAAAATAATCTTTTCAAAATGGAGATGGATTGGTGGGATGATTACGCCTACGGCGACAATATTGTTAAAATATTTTCCTTTTTTTCTTGGAATACAATTAAATAAAACGGTTTCAATTTGCTGGAGCAACAGCTTTTTAAGAGTCTTTTTATATTATTATTTGGGACTGCTGCTGGGAAATCATATCATTGAATTAAATTATAGAACATCCCGTCTTGTGATTTTATATTTTGTTTCAATCATCATCCAGATCATAGAGTCTATTTTATTGTATAAAACGGGGATGTCTAGTTTTTCATCCCAAACAAAGCTGTCCGTTTTTTTCACAGCATCCATTTTTGTTTTGTTGGCTTATAAATTTATAGAAATAAAAACACCTCTTAAAGAGAACATGATTGTGAAATTAGGAGGGATGATTGGGGATTATTCTTTCGGAATCTATCTCTGTCATATGGTTACAAAATATGCGCTGATTAAATATGTGCCGCTATATAATTGGCTGCCTTTTGGCATAAATTCCCTGGTGATCGTATTTGTTTCGCTGATTGCCGTATTAATGGGAAAAAGAATGTTCGGTTAGAACAAAACGCTGAAATCGAGGGAGAGAAGTAAGATGAGAAACGATGAACTAAAGGAGCAGTGTACATTCTCTATCATATTGTACGTTAATAATGAGGAATACGAAAAATCCATAGAAAGTGTATTCCATCAGAATATACAGGAAGAAAACCCGATTCAATTAATCCTGGTTCCGGCGCCAAATTACGAAAGCAGAGAGTTGATCGGGGATCGTGCAAAGGAAGCAGACCGGGTCGAGGTTTTGGTGCTTGGCAAATGTTCCGGTATAAAAGAGGCGTATCAGAATGCAGGTTCTCATATCAAGGGAGATTACGTGAATTACATGGAATGCGGCTCTGTTTATGAGCAGAATTTATTGACGGTTTTAAAAGAATATATGGCGGAGCAGGATTTTCCCCATATATTTCTTCCGAAGTATACCAGTGAACAAACCTCATTTAACAAGTATATCCCGGAAAAGGCAGGAGTCTTTCCTTTTTCCCAATACAAAAAAACTGCTTTTGCCTTCTTTTCTTCTTGTTTTATTCCCGGTGAAGTAGAAATAGATTTTGATTATTCTGAAAGCCTGGAAGAGCATTATCTTGTCAGAGTTTTGCTGGGGCTGATCGAAAAGTATCCGCATCTTTTTGTTTTGGAAGAGGAAGAAGTTCTTCCCTGTCTCTACAAAAGAAATTATAACGATCTTTATGAAGTATACCAGGATCATACAGAAATTCTGAAAGAGTTTTTTGAGGTGTTTTTAACTGGAATCTGTGAGAAATATCACTATGGGGATATGCCGCTTTTCATACAATATACAGCGCTGTCTTATTTAAAATGGTGCGTGAAGAGAAAAGAGGCCCCTCATATCGTTGCGTCGTTATACAGTGAAAAAGTTTTTGCGAAACATTTGAACGCCATATTACGGTATGTATCAGATAAATATATCTTTGACAGCAAATCTTTCAATTTATCAGAACAATTATTTTTGGCTCAGATGAAATACGGCGAGCCGCCAAAAGAAATCGAGACCAGAGATGACATTGAGTTTTGGTATGGATGGAAAAAAGTATCCTCTGTATCAAAAATGCAGATAAAAATGGATTTTGTGGAGATTTCAAAATCTTCAGCCACCTTCATCTTGCGGGAAAGTTTCATGAATTGCACTCCGGAGGAAATCGAAACCTGGATGACAGTCAACGGCAAGAAAGTACCCGTTCAGCATTTGAACTGGCCTTATGAAGTCCGGGTATTTGGGAAAAAATTTCAAAGATGGAATACTTACAAGGCTGAAATACCATTGAATAGGGCGAATAAGGAATATTCCATAGAGATTTTTTCAAATTATAAAGGAAAGATCGTGAAGAGAACCAGTTTGGCATTCCAAAGATATATGCCGATCGTGGGGCAGCTTCCAAAATGCTACTACTATGATCCGGCAGGATATATCCTGCAATATGATCTGTCTGTCGGGGTGTTAACGATAAAAAAAGGCGGTAAGCTCCAGGCATTTGGGAAAGAGCTTTCCTATCTGTGTAGTTTGATTTGCAGCAAAGATCCTTTTAGAAGAAAAGCGTTTTTTTCCAGAATATTGTATCGTTTTTTGAAGTTGTTTAAAAGAAAGCCGATCTGGCTGATCTCGGATCGAACGACCAGAGGGGACGACAACGGCGAGGCGTTTTTAAAGTATTTAAACTCCATTTCCTGTAAGACCGCCAAATATTATTTCGTGATAGATAAAAAAACAGAAGAGGGAAAGCGAATTGGAAAAATAGCTAAAACAATTACGCCAAATTCGAAAAAGCATAAGCTGTACCATCTTTTGAGCGATTACGTGATTTCATCTCAGGCAAACAATCCGGTGATCAATCCTTTGAATAAAGCGCAAATATATTACAGAGATATCCTCTATTCACAAAAGTTTGTATTTCTCCAACATGGGGTCACAAAGGATAATCAGTCGGCATGGCTGCAAAAATTTAATCGAAATATATATGGACTTGTAGTTTCGACCAATCAGGAGTACCAGTCCATCTTTGATTACAATTATTTTTATGAGCCGGAAAATGTTTGGCTTACGGGGATGCCAAGAAATGATTTGTTGTACCACGATGAAAAAAGATGTATTACTCTGATGCCTACTTGGAGAAAAAATTTGATGTCAGGAGCAGATCCTGTTACAGGAATCTGGATGTTAAAAGAAGGTTTTCAAAATTCAGAGTTTTACAAATTCTACAATGGTCTTATGAATGATAAAAGGCTATTGAATGCCGCAAAAGAATATAATTATTCTATTTGTGTCAAATGGCATCCTAATATGGAACCGTATGCGGATCAGTTTGAAACAAATGATCAGGTTCACATCCTGGCGGAGGATGTAGCTTACCGTGAGGTATTTGCCAAGACAGATCTGCTGATCACAGACTATTCGTCTGTTGCCTTCGATTTTGCTTATTTAAGAAAGCCGATTCTGTATACCCAGTTTGACAGGGATACGTTTTTTGAGGGAGGACATTCGTATACAGAAGGATACTACAATTATGAAACCGACGGTTTTGGACCGGTTACCGACAATCTGGAAGAGACGGTTTCCTTGATTATTTCCTATATGGAAAAAGGATGTGTTTTGGAACCGATTTATCTTGAGAGAATCAATGCGACCTTCTGTTACAGTGATCAGAATTGTTCCAAACGTGTGTATGAAAGGATAGTAGGGTTCGGACAAAAAAGATGAGAAGAAGAAAAGAGATTAATTTTTCGAAAATTGACACGTATATCATAAAGGGAATTGCCATATTGATGATGTTGTTTCACCATTTATTTTTATCTCCGGACAGATATGAAGGATATCAGGTGAGTTTCGATCCTTTATCTCAAAACACTGTCACGGTCATAGCAAAACTATTTAAAATTTGTGTTGGTATCTTTGTGATACTCAGCGCCTATGGCTTAACTCTTTCACTGAAAAAGTATAGTGAAGATACTTGTATTAATGCAAAACAATATGAGCATTATCTGAAAACACGCCTAATAAAACTTTTGTGGGGATTTTGGTTTGCTTATCTTTTTTCTGCAGTAGTTTCTTTGGCTTGCTTTCCTTATCAGTTTTCTAAATATTTTGCGTCTTGGAAAATTCCTGATTTAATTCGTGGAGGCGCCTATGCAGTGATTGATTTTTTAGGATTTGCCGAGTTATTTCATTCTCCTACGCTTAATGGTACCTGGTGGTATATGAGTCTGGCTATTTTAATGGTGATGTTTGTTCCGATTCTTTGTATCGTGTGTAAAAAATATGGAAATTTGTTTGTGAGCATATGCTGTTTTGTATTACCGAGAATCTTGAATTTAGAAGGAGATTCAAACAATATGATTCGTTGGACTTTTGCCATAGTTTTAGGGATTATGGCTGCGCAAAATAATTGGTTTGTGCGATGGAAGACGGCGAGTTTGGTTACACATCCTAAAAGAAACAAGATTATTAAGATAATAATTAGCATTTTGCTTCTTATAATCAGTGGGTATATTTCAGAAGTGTATAGCCATGGGATGGGAAAATATACCTATGAATTTAGGCATTGTATTATACCTTTTTTAGTAATTGCGTTTGTTTATTTATGCATTACAGATATTCCGATAGTCAGTAGGTGTTTTTGGTTTTTAGGGAAACACTCTATGAATATCTTCCTGATCCATACTTTTATTCGGCATTACTATTTTGAAGAATGGACCTACTCTTTTGGAAACTGTTTTTTAATTTTTGTTATGCTGCTTTTTGAGTCTTTAATCGTATCCATAATTATGGAACAGATAAAGAAAATCATAAGATATGACAAGCAGTTATCCTATATTTTAAAACTCGTTCAGGGAGAAAGAAAAATAACGAAGATATCACAGAATAAAGAATGGAGGGATCAGGGTGAAAAATAAATTAAGAAAAGCCGTTTTGGGATTTTTAATATTATGTCTTGGCATCTTGGTTTTTGACGCCAAAGTTTGGTCTGCCGAGCCAGGAGGAGATTTCACCTACACGGTATCAAACGAAACGGCAGTGATCACCGGATACAACGGAAAAGAACTTAACGTGAGTATTCCTTCTGTGATTGACGGGTATAAAGTGACGGGAATTGGAAAATATGCGTTTTATGACGTCTCTTTAACCAGCGTTCAGTTTCCGTCCACCTTAACAACAATCGGGGATCACGCTTTTTATTGCTGCCCCCTTACGACGGTGAAACTGCCCCAAAATTTAACGTCGATCGGAAACTATGCTTTCGCAGACTGTTATTTGCTAAAAAGCGCTGTGATATCCGATAAGGTCACTAAGATCGGAGATTATGCATTTAGCGGTTGTCCTCTAAAAAGCGTAAAATTGCCGTCTGGATTAAAAATCATAGGGAACGGTGTATTTGCCGACACTTCTCTAACGAATATTCAAATACCGAAGGGAGTCACCAAAATAGGAAACAATGCCTTTTCTTCCGGTTTGTTAACGAGTATTTCGATACCGGAAGGCGTGACTGCGATCGGAGATCACGCGTTTTATCGGTGTTACAAGTTAAAAAGTGTGAAACTTCCCGGCAGTTTGAAAAAGATTGGAAGATCTGCCTTTGCATACTGTTCATCCCTGATAAACATCCAGGTGCCGGAGGGAGTGACGTCCATGGGAAATGATGTGTTCCAGTACAGCGGGATCCATACTATTTATGGAGTTTACGGATCCTATGCCGAGAAGTTTGCAAAGAAAAACAGCATAAGATTTGTGAGTGTTAAAACAGTCAAAAATACGGTCACAGCAAAGAATATCGTAAAGACATACTCTGGTAAAAAACAAACTTTTCTAATCGGAGCGTCCTGTAAAAGCAAAGGAAAAATGACCTACAAAAGCGATAACGCCGCCATTTCCGTAAATGCAAACGGAAAAGTGAGCGTGAGGGCAAAATATGTGGGCAAAGCCAATATTACCATCCGGTCCCAATCCGGCGGCGGGTATGAGGCAGCCTCAAAAAAGATAGTAATTAAAATCAATCCGTCAAAGACTTCACTTTCTTGTGTATCCAACATGAAAGGATTAAAGGTAAAGGCAGTTTGGAAGAAAAACATATCGGGAAGCGGATACCAGCTTCAATATTCCACCAGCAAAACTTTTGCCGGAAGTAATAAATCCGTGTTGGTAAGCGGAAGCAAAACCCAAAGCAAAATCATTGGAAATCTGAAAAAGGGAAAGACCTATTATATTCGGATGAGGACTTATAAGGTTGTAAATGGTACGAAATTTTATGCTTCCTGGAGCGGGGCAAAGAAAGTAATGATTAGAAAATGAGAAATGACGAGAAGATAGATATAAAAATAGAAAATAATATTTCAAAAAATATGACTGCAAAAGAGAAGGCGAAGAAAAATTACGAGACAGCAAAGCGTTATCTTGAAATTTCTGAGCTGATGCGTCGGTACGAGGATAAGGATAAATATTTAAGCCGCTGTTTGATTTTCATGAAGAAATGCCTGCCTCACCTTGATGTAAAAAAAGAAGTGAATGATCTTAGGATAAAAATTCATACAAGCAGAGTGATCGGAAGGATGGAGTTATATAACACGGCGCAGCATTATATGCAGGCGGCAAAGGGGATCAGCGATTACCGCGCCGCCATAGAGCTCTTTGAACGGGTTGTGGCTCATGTCAACAAAACAGTACCGATCTCAGAAAATCTGGTGGGCAAAGAACTTTATAAACAGGTGCAAATATACTCTGATGCAGAAGAAAAAATAAAACAATGTGAGAAACGTATCGAAGAAATCGAAGCAAAGGAAAAGAGAAAAAGCCGTTTTTTGCAAGCCGCCGCAGTGGCTGCCATTCTTTTTGTGCTTTTTTGTTCGAAAAAACCATGGTTCAAAGAAAGAGTGGGGGATATCTTTTCTTTCTTTCATGTCTATTCTCTGGCCTATAACCAATACGATGGGGTCTACGAAGAGACGGGAGAGGAAGCTGTGAAAGAAAAATCCAGCCTGTGTCATTACAAGGCGGCCAAAAAAGCGGTGAGGGCGAAAAACTATTCGCTGGCATTTACAGAATATCATCTGCCTGCTTCACGGGATTATAAGGACAGCAGGCAGCAGCTATATGAACTGGAGCTTGCACGGATGAGAGATGCGGACATCGGAGATTATGTTCGTTTCGGGGGAAACGGAGGATGTTCCTGGAAGGTTCTTGAAAAGAAAGACGGACAAGCCTTACTGTATCGCAAACAAGGACTGGATGACAATCCCAAACCGCCATTTCACGAAACCGATGAAGCGGTGACCTGGGAAACCTGCACTCTTAGACAGTGGCTCAACACGAAATTTCTTGATCGACAGTTTAATGAGCAGGAACAGCAAGCGATTATGTTATCCGAAGTTCCGGCGGAAAACAATGAAATATATGGGACGGACGGCGGAAATGTCACAAGAGATAAGATTTTTATTTTAAGCAGCTCCGAATATGAATCCTATAAAGAATTATTGCCCGTTACGGAGGCTGCGTCATGGCTTAGAACGCCAGGAAATGACAGCAATACTATGAGCATTGTTAATAGATATAGAACTGTTTTGGAATATGGATACGTAGTGACAAGCACTCATTTTACCATTAAGCCGGTGCTGTGGGTGAAATATGAATCCTGATTTTTTTATTAAAATTTTTTGCCGAAATATATAGAAAAAACATGGAGAAAGGGAAGGGGTAGCAATGAAAAGAAAAAGAATCCTGGTATTTTTATTTGCTGGTATTTTGCTTATGGGAATGCAATGCAGTGCCTTTGCCGCCCAGAAGGCAGCGCCGGTCAAGGCTCCTGCGGTAGCAAAAACGAGAGCGGTTTTACTGAAAAATACCTATGGTGATATAACCTATTGTTCTTTTTGGACAGGCAGCTCAAAGGATGTCATTTTGAGTATGACAAGCAGCAATCCTAAAGTTGCCAGCTTAACGAAAAAAAATCTGGTGATAAGAGGCGTGATAAAAAAGGCAGGAAAGACTGTGTTTACGGTAAAAGTAAAAAGATCGGGAAAAACCTATACCTTAAGGCAGACCCTTACCGTTTATGCTTACAAACCTTTCAAAACCTTAAAGATCGGAAACAGCATGAATTATGCGGCAAACATCAATTATGACCAGTATGCGGTCTGCGGAAAAAGCGGCAAGGAAAGATTAAACTTAGTTCTTAATACGGATTGGACATTGCAGTCAATGTATTATATCTATTCCAACGGAACTTCAAAACTGATAAAAAACGGAAAGTTAATTAACCTGGATGACAGCGGAAGACTTAAAATAAAAGTTTATCATAAAAAGACCAAGACGAGCAGCATATGTTATCTGGTGTGGTAGGAAAGAGGGAAAAGAAAGAATATTATGAAAGCACGAAAAATACGGGTGATGCTGGGAATACTTGTCATGTTCTTTGGCGTTTTAACCTGCGGCAGGCAGGTCGACGCAGCGAACACTTACAAAGTAGTCTATCATTTTTCCACCAGTCAATCTACGAAAACTGTTGTAAAAAGAGTAAATTGCGGAACAAAACATACGGTATTAAGCGGAACAAAGCTTAATTTTTCTGCCAATAATAAATATTTAGCCGGATGGATTGCCAGAAGACAGCCTACTAACCGCTGGGCGCTTAAGAAAAACGGAACCAGCTATTGGGGGTTATATTTGAAAAACTATTTACGCTATTTTACTGCCGGGGAGAAACTTGTCGGAAGCTACAAAGCGGGAGAAACGATTCATTTATATGGGTATTGGATTAATATAAATAAAATCGATGTGACGTCCCCGATTTTTGGAGCCAGTGGAAAAGATAAAGAAAGCGACAGCGCAGCAATCCAAAAAGCATTGAATCTTGCCAGTGTAATTAAAAAACCGATTACCGTATATATCCCCGCCGGTACATATTATTTATCCAGTCAGCTTAAGGTCCCTTCCAACACTACGTTAAAACTTACCAAAAGCACCATAATGCGGCGATCTTCAAGTATGAAAAGCGGCGTGATGGTACAGGTGGGTTTAGGGATCAATGTCCAAACCAATGTGGGAGATTATAAACAGGCCTCCAACGTGACCATTGACGGGGGAAAGTGGATCAACGATCCTCAAAACTCCTATACGGACGCTGCGGTTATGAGATTTCACCATTGTTCCAACATCGTATTAAAAAATGGTATCTTTCAGGATTATTCTTCCAAGCACGCAGTGATTTTTGTCGCTGCGTCCAATGTCAAAATCGATTCCATGACCTTCCAAAACCATAAGCTTACGAAAGGGAGCGCATTTAGTGATTTGCTGGAAGTGAAACCGCAAAGCGCGCAAAATGGCGAGGCGATCCATACGGATTTTGCGGGAAAATTAGATCATGCCCTGCCTTACGACGGGACGATTTGCGATAACGTGAGCGTGACAAATTGTGTTTTTAATCATTGCTATTCGGGAATCGGAAATCACAATCTAAGCACAATAAGAGGATCCTCTTTCACCGTCATGAATAACACCTTCAAAAATGTGTATTGCAATTGCCTGAATATGTATTCAAGGGATAATGTAAAGATTTATTCCAACAAAATGACAAATTGCGGCGCCTTTTTAGCGGACGTTGACAGCACTTATGAAGTTTTGGAGTATCCGGTTAACGCCCAGGGAATGGTAAGATCGATTCTTACGAAATAACAAACATATAATATACCCAAATACGGAGGAGTAAGGGATGGCAGATAAAATAGCAGTGTTAATTCCCTGCTACAATGAAAGTAAATCAATAGCTAAAGTAATCCGAGATATGAAAGCGGCTTTACCAGAAGCAGTAATTTATGTATATGACAATAATTCCACAGACGGCACGGACGAAATCGCACGCCGGGAGGGCGCTGTGGTCCGCTATGAAAATCAGCAGGGAAAAGGTAACGTGATCCGGGGGATGTTTCGGGATATCGACGCACAATGTTATCTTATGGTGGACGGAGATGATACCTATCCCGCTGAATACGCCAGAGAAATGTGCGATAAAGTTTTAAATGGCGGGGCAGATATGGTGGTGGGAGACAGGCTTTCTTCCACATATTTTACAGAGAACAAACGTCCTTTTCATAATTTTGGCAATAATCTTGTGAGAGGGAGTATCAACTATCTTTTCCACAACGATATCAAGGATATTATGACCGGATACCGGGCAATGAGCTACCAATTTGTAAAAACGTATCCGGTTCTGTCCAAAAACTTTGAGATAGAAACGGAAATGACGATCCATGCTATTGACAAAAATATGCAGGTGGACAATGTGATCGTAGATTATCGCGACAGACAAGAAGGCAGTGAATCGAAACTAAATACCTATACGGACGGATTTAAGGTGATCAAAACTATTGTGCAGCTGTTTAAAAATTATCGTCCGATGCAGTTTTTTTCTGCCATTGCTATTGTGCTTTTCATACTGGGAGCGGTGTTCTTTATCCCGATTTTTACAAAATATCTTCATATGGGTGTTGTGACAAAAATCCCAAGTTTGATCGTCATAGGATTTGTCGTCTTGACAGCGATCATTTGTCTGTTTTCCGGCATTATCCTAACTACGCTGGTACAGCAGCATAAGCAGACTTTTGAGTTTCAGCTCCAACAAGTGTCCAATGAATATAAACGGCTTTTTGTACAGGATAAATTTTCCATAGATGAAGAACAAAATCATTATGACAAAAAAGCAGTGTGATACAGAATCATTCTTAAAATTGTTGTGAAAGGAATTTGTTTTTGTAATGAAAATATTGAAAAGTAATGTTGCCGTATTCTTATATGCATTTTTGTCGTTTTTCTTTTTGAATTTTGAAATTGAGAATAATACCATTGTTTTATTAAAAAGAAGCGAGTATGCATTGGAAGCTACCTGTATCGTGGCATTTTTGCTTTTGCTCTTTAGGATACTGATTAGGCGGTATCCCCAGGAACACAAAAGAGAGTTTTATATTTTAGCGGCCATCATTAGTTCGTTTTTCTCCTTTGTGTCTGTTATGGGGGTGATTTATCCGGCAGAACTTTCCATCAGCATCAAGGAGTTGATCACTGGCAGCATGAGTAATGTTTTTCGTTTTTTACTTGTGTTTTTAGGGGGATTTCTCTTATTTTATTTGGCCCTTGTCTCCCTTGGCGCTGTGAAAAAAACCTTAGGTTTATCACAACTTTTTTGTTGTGTAGACGCATTTTTATTTGGGAAAAGAAGCTTTTTGAAAATTGCGGGAATCATATTCATCTGTTGGCTTCCCTATCTGCTGATTCGATATCCTGCTGCAATGCCGCTTGATGATATAAAATGTCTGTTGCAATATTATGGTGTGGATCGTTATACAACGCAGCATCCCATTATCTATACGTTGCTGTTAGGATATTTTTGTGATTTGGGAGCGTATATCTCCAATATCGGTTTTGGGATTTTTTTACTGATGCTTTTGCAAGTGATTATTTCAATTTGCAGTCTTACCTATACCATCCGGGTGATGGAACGTCTAAAAGTACCCCATTGGTGTTGTTTGACTGCACTGGTGATTTTTTCTATAGTGCCCGTTTTCCCAGGATATGCTGTCACATTGATCGTCGATGTATTTTATTGTACAGCGATCCTGCTGTTAATGAACGAATTGGCGCTGTATCTTTTTTTGCCGGAAGAGTATAAGAATTTAAAGCATCTTAGTCTTACATCAATTTCCATTTTGGGAATGTTTTTTCGGAATAACGGTTTTCATGTGATCTGTGTCATTTTAGTTTTTCTGGTTTTATTATTTTTTATCAAAATCAGAAAAAAAGAACAAACGATTCGTTGTAGCTTGATTATTCTGGCGTTTTTCCTTATTCCGCTATGTGTTGGCAAAATGAACAACAATCGTCTTCATGATAAATATCATGCGCAATCCGTTTCCGCGCGGGCTATGTTAGCACTTCCGATGCAGCAGGTTGCGCGGTGTATGATAAGTTATGGAAACGAATTAGAGCAAGAAGATGTGGAAGCCCTTCAGAAAGTTCTCACTTGGGAGATATCCGAATATAAAGATAACTATGACCCCTATAAATTTGACACTATAAAACGTAAATTTAATGTTGATGCGACGAAAGAAGAGATAAAGGGTTTTTTGAAAATCTGGCTGAAATTGTTGATCAATCATCCGGATACCTGCATCAATGCGACGCTGCATCAAAATTATTTGTTATTTAGCCCGTTGGAAGATAATTATAAATATTACGGCAAGATCTGGGAAGGATTGGAATTAGTAAAAGAGCCTGATTTTATTTCAATTTACGAAAATCAGAAGAAAAAATCAGAGATAAACAGTAAACTTACGAATTTTAGCAACGCTTTGTCAAAGGCTCCTTTTATGGGATTATACGTAAATCAGGGGGTTATGACGCTGCTGCTTTTTGGCATATGTCTTTACGCCCTCACAGACAGAAATTATTCACTGTTATTTCTGGCGCTTCCGATGCTTCTTACCTTAGCGGTTAATTTTGTGGCGCCGGCTGTTGATGGCAATCCAAGGTATTATTTCCCTATTTTTTATGCTATGCCGCTTTTATTTGGCATTTTTCTCACCGGACAGGGAAATAGGCTGTCTCAAAAAGGGGAAGGAGGAAAACGATGAATAAAAAAAGAGTGGGTGTGATCACCTTTCATAATTATGATAATTATGGTGCGATTCTTCAAAGCTACGCCCTTTATAAAAAGCTTGGCGAGTTAGGAGCTTGCCCGGAGATCATGGATTATCGGTGCGATTATATCAGTAATCCTTTTCGGCTTATTAACCTGAAAAAGAAAGGTCTTTTCAATTATATATATGGCGCCATCGGACATATCTGTTATATTCCCAGACGGAGAAAATGTAATCGCTTTCGTAAGCATATGACCTACAGTGAGGCGGTAACCAAAGACAACATGGAAGCGGTTGCAGGTAAATACGACATATATATATCCGGAAGCGACCAGGTGTGGGATTATAAACTTACCAATTTTGATAAAACCTATTTTCTTGATTTTGTGGAAAAAGGGAAGAAAAAGTGCAGTTATGCCGCGAGTATCGGCGAACACATACCGCCAAAAAGCTATCGGGAAGAATATGAGCAACTTCTAAAGGATTTTGATGAAATTCTGGTGCGGGAGAATTACGGCGCTGATATTGTGGAGGAACTTACGGGAAAACGCCCGAAAGTCGTTTGTGACCCGACGCTTTTGCTGACAGCTAAGGAATGGGAACGCCTGCTTGTCGCGCCAAAGATAAAAGAAAAATATATCCTTGTTTATCAGCTTGGCATCAATAAAGAGCTGGTCGATTTTGCCCGCCGTCTTCATCAAAAAACAGGTTATCCCATTGTTTATATTCCTTTCCCATTGGTGGGGCTGTTGAAATGTTCCTGTAAAATCGCAATAGGGCCGGAAGAATGGATGGGGCTGTTTAAAAATGCGGAGTATGTGATTTCAGATTCTTTTCACGGCGTGGTGTATTCTTTGCTATTTAACAAAAAGTTTTTTGCAATGGTAAACGGCCATCATAGGAATCGCCGTGTGGAACAGCTTCTTAAACTGGTAAATCTGTCCCAAAGAACCATCGATGATGTTTCCGAGGAAGATTTGACGGAGCAAATTGATTTCACTTATACCAATGAACAATTGGATAAATTTCGTAAAACTTCTCTGGAATATTTAAAAAGATTAATAGAGTGATCCGTTTAAGCAAAAATGCTTAAAATAATAAGATCGTTTATAAGCGGGATAGTCAAAAACCTAGTGCTTTCGACTATCCTGCGTCAATTTTAGGAAAGGAAAGTAACAAAAGCAAAGCTATGAATAAAGAAAAGAATATTAAAAAGGCTTTTTTGTGGAATATGATCGGAAGTGTTTGTTATTCCGGTTCTTCTTTTATTTATCTGATGGTGGTAACCCGGATCTGCGGTACAAAATTAGCAGGATTTTATTCCCTGAGCTATGCCACGGCGCAGCTCCTTTTACAGGTGGCACGCTACGGAGTGCGCACCTATCAGGCCACTGATTTAAAACAGAAGTTTCTTTTCAAAGAGTACAAAGTATTTAGAATCGTCACCTGTGTTCTTATGATGCTCATTGGAGCGCTTTACAGTTTTCTAAGTTTCTCGGGAGAATATATCATGATCAGTTGCTTCATCATTCTCATGAAAATGATTGACGCAGTGGAAGATGTATATCACGGAAATTTTCAGCAGAAATATCATGTGGAACTAATGGGAAAAATGCTGGCGGCGAGAAACTTATATTCCACTCTGTTTTTTATCCTTTCGCTGCTGATATCAAAGAATCTATATACTGCCTGCAGCTTGACGGCCCTCACTTCTTTAGCCTTTTGCCTGGGAATCAATTCCTGGTTTTCCAGAAAAAAAGTCGGAAATCTGGAAAACAGCGCGGCAAAAGTGAAAATGGGACATATATGTGAACTCCTAAAGATCTGCACGCCCTTATTCATCGGAACTTTCCTGTCTCTGCTTCTGTATAATGTGCCAAAATACGCCATGTCAAGTGTGATGAGCGACGAGTATCAGACCTATTATAGTATATTATTTATGCCGTCCTTCGTCATTTCCCTGCTTTGCGAGTTTTTATTTAAGCCAGTCATCACTACTATTGCAGAGCTGTGGTGGAAAAATGACATGAAAAAATTTTCATTATATGTGCTGCGTATTGTTGGAATTATTCCAATATGCTGCGTAGCAGTGATCATTGCCGGCCACCTCTTAGGGCGAACTCTTTTAGAAATCATTTATGGCGTAGATCTGTCTTCCTACAAACTCCACTTTATCGTTTTGCTGATCGGAGGGGGAATCAGCGCAGAAGTGTATATGCTATATAATATATTGATCGCCATCCGGAAAGGAGGATGCCTTTTGCCGGTTTACAGTATAACCGCAGCGATTACGATTCTGGCGGCAAGACCGATGGTAAAAGCCTGGGGCGTTATGGGCGCGGCAATGAATTACGGGCTGTCCTGTTCTATTTTGTTTATAATGTTTGGGGTGATTTTACTATATAGTGTCATACATAATGCTTCCAGACAGGTATAGCTTATTATTACTATTTTTAACTAGTAGGAGAAAATTCTATAAAGCGGAATTTTCTTTTTATAAAATTAATGGAAAAATATAGAAAAACAATCAATTTAAGGATATAATCAGATCAGGAGCAGAAAAATATAAAAAAGAAACTTGTTGTGACGAAGAAAAAAGTGTATGATAGTTTAAAATAATAATAAAATAGTTTATAAATAAACTAAAATATATGTAAATTAAACTAAGGTGGTGCGGTGTGAACCTGTATTTTGAATTGTTAAAGAAACCAATATTTAATATGGGAGATGTAAATGGATTTTACGATAATATAGATAGCGCCCGTTCGGCCATCAAACGACTGATGAAAGAGGGGATGGTTGCGAAGATACGAAATAATATGTACACCTGTATTAGTGGAGAAACCGGAGCACCAGTTGCAAACCGCTTTCAGATAGCCAGTCATATTACACCAACATCGTATGTGTCTCATCATACGGCCATGGAGTATTATGGGATTACGGATCAGGTTTATTATGAGGTGTATGTATCCTCTGAGACCAGTTTTCGAAATTTTACATTCGATGGATACACATATCGATATATTGCATCAAAAAATTCAGAAGGCATTGAAAAACCTCCTTA
The DNA here is from genome assembly GCA_964555015.1 of uncultured Eubacterium sp. Classification (GTDB taxonomy): domain Bacteria; phylum Bacillota; class Clostridia; order Lachnospirales; family Lachnospiraceae; genus Anaerobutyricum. Next base: position 24,022 of record CAZKQV010000005.1, read on the forward strand.
TAGCGGGGGAATTGCAATAACCAACTTAGAACGTACGCTTGTAGATAGCATTAAGGACATGGACAGGATTTCTGGAATTGAAGAAGTTGTACAGAATATGGAAAGTGTACATCGAATGCAGGAAAAAAGGCTGCTTAAATATCTTGAGCTTTATCAAAAACAATTCTTGTATCAGAAAATGGGATATTTATTATGGCAGCATAAGGATCAAATGGGATTGTCTGATGAATTTTTTGAAAAATGTAAGAAAGAGATTGGCAAAAGTAAACGCTATCTGACACGTGACCAGGATGGCGGACGCTACGACGGTATGTGGAGATTGGTAGTGCCGGAAGATTTGCAAAGCATGAAAAATGGGGTGATGATGGATGCCAATATATAATAAGGTTGAGATTGGGCGTGTTGCACAGCAGTATGGATTTGTAAGAGACACTTTTGAAAAGGTTTTGCGCTTAAAAGAAATACTACGGTTCCTGAATGAAGAGGAATATTTAAAAGAACATCTGCTTTTGAAGGGTGGAACTGCTATTAATTTAATAGTGTTTGATTTGCCACGATTATCTGTAGATATTGATATGGATTATACACCAAACGATAAAAAGGGAGATATGTTGGATGCAAGAGAAAGAATTACTGCTCTCATCAAAGAGTATATGGAAGCTGTATCAGCTTTCAAAGGGCTCTCGGTTTACACATAGTTTAGATGCGTTTTATTATCAATATCAAAATTCCGGCGGAAATAGAGATATGATTAAGATAGAATTGAATTATTCTTTACGTGCTCATATTTTCGAACCTGTACATAAAAGGATTCTTACGGAAGCGTTTGACGACGGTATGAAGATTCGAATGGTGGCGCCAATGGAGATTTTTGCCGCTAGAGGAAATGCCCTGATTAGCAGAGCAGCTGCAAGAGATTTATATGACTGGGGTAATCTGATGGCAGAGAATTTATTTGCAGAAGAACGAGAATTGTTTCGAAAGTGTTTTATATTTTATACGACGATTTCAGCAGAAAAGGTGAGCAAAAATTTTGACACATCTGCAATAGATGCTTTGAAATTTGATAAAATTCGTAGAGATTTATTTCCGGTACTTAGCAAGAAAGACAACTTTATGCTGGAGAAGAGAAAGCAGCAAGCAAAGGAATACATTGCAGAGTTAATGCAGTTAACAGAAAACGAACACGAATATATGGACCGATTCATAGCAAAAGAATATGTGCCAGAACTTTTGTTTGACAATGAGGCAATTGTGGAAAGAATTAAGGAACATCTAATGGCTATTTGGAAATGTCAAGAATAAATAAGTCAATAGATAAGTTAGAACAAAGCAATATAGACGGAAGCAAGGTGGGTAAAATTAAGTTTTACAGTGGAATTAAGTTTTACAAATGAGGAACAAAAAAATTCGCCGCAATGGCGACAAAAAAATTCCATATCCAAGAAAAGTGTGATATAATCACTCTGGTTAATTTGCAATAAAACTGAAATACTATTTCAAAATGATAAAAGGAGACTATATGGGTGGATTTTTTGGAGTAGCTTCGAAAGAAGACTGCGTACTGGAACTTTTTTATGGAATAGATTACCATTCTCACCTGGGAACCAGAAGGGGCGGAATGGCTGTTCATGGCAAAGAAGGGTTTAACCGTGCCATTCACAACATTGAAAACTCGCCATTTCGGACAAAGTTTGACCGTGATGTGGGAGAGATGAAGGGAAATTTGGGGATCGGCTGCATTTCTGATTTTGAGCCGCAGCCCCTTTTGTTCAGTTCCAGACTGGGAAGCTTTGCAATCACCACAGTGGGTAAGGTAAACAATTACGATGAATTGCTTAAGACAATGTATCAAAAGAATCATTCCCATTTTCAGGAGATGACCAACGGTCAGGTGAACGTGACAGAGCTGATCGGCGCTCTGATCTGTGAAAAGGATTTCCTGTTGGAAGGGATGCAGTACGTCCAAAACGTGGTGGATGGTTCCATGTCTTTACTGATCATGACCTCGGAAGGAATATATGCGGCGAGAGACAGATACGGAAGAACTCCGGTGGTGATCGGTGAAAAGGAAAACGGATACTGTGTTTCTTTTGAGAGCCACGCCTATATTAACCTGGGGTATCACGATTATAAAGAGCTGGGACCGGGAGAGATCGTTTATGTCACGCCGGAGGGTGTGGAAGTCTTACAAAAACCGGGAGATAAGATGCGGATTTGCTCTTTCCTGTGGGTTTATTACGGCTATCCGACGGCTTCTTATGAAGGCGTGAATGTAGAACAGATGCGTTATAACTGCGGCAGTATGCTGGCCAAAAGAGATAACGGCACAGTATCCCCGGATATTGTGGCCAGCGTGCCGGATTCCGGCGTCGCTCATGCCATAGGATACGCCAATGAATCGGGAATCCCTTATGCCAGACCTTTCATCAAGTATACTCCGACATGGCCGAGATCTTTTATGCCGACCAATCAAAGCCAGAGAAACCTGATTGCAAGGATGAAACTAATCCCGGTACAGGCGTTAATTCAAGATAAAAAGTTACTGTTGATCGATGACTCCATTGTGCGGGGAACACAGCTTCGGGAGACCACTGAGTTCCTTTATAACAGCGGTGCAAAAGAGGTACACGTCCGTCCGGCTTGTCCGCCGCTGCTGTACGGGTGCAAATACCTTAATTTCTCCAGATCCAAATCGGAGATGGAACTGATCACACGGCAGATGATCGAGAAAAGAGAGGGACCGAACTGTTCCCAGGAAGTTCTTGATGAATATGCCAATCCATGCAGTTGTAAGTATGCTCAAATGATCGAAGATATTCGTAAGCAGCAGAATTTTACTACGCTTCGTTATCATCGCCTGGACGATCTGCTTGCGTCCATCGGAATTGATCCTTGCAAGGTGTGTACTTACTGCTTTAACGGCAAGGAATGATAGGTTAGGCGAAGGAAGAAAACAGGAAAAATAAAAAAGATAAGTTTTCTTAAAGGAGGATATAATATGAATATCGTATGTTTGGATATGGAAGGCGTGTTAGTACCGGAAATATGGATTGCTTTTGCCGATGCAACTGGTATTCCGGAATTAAAAAGAACAACCAGAGATGAGCCGGATTATGATAAGCTGATGAAGTACCGGCTTAACATTTTAAAGGAACACAATCTGGGGTTAAAGGAGATACAGGAAACCATTGCAACCATCGATCCGATGCCGGGCGCTAAGGAATTTTTAGATGAGCTGCGCACTCTGACACAGGTTATCATCTTAAGCGATACCTTTACACAGTTTGCAAAGCCGCTGATGGAAAAACTGGGATGGCCTACGATCTTTTGCAACAGCTTGGAAGTTTCAGAGGATGGAACTATTACCGGATATAAGATGCGTTGTCCGCAGTCCAAGCTTACCACAGTCAAAGCGCTTCAATCCATTGGTTTTGAGACCATTGCCAGCGGCGACAGCCACAATGACATGGGCATGATCCGTGCCAGCAAAGCAGGATTTCTCTTTAAGAGTACAGAACAGATCAAAGCGGATAATCCGGATCTTTTGGCCTTTGACGAATACGACGAATTGTTAGAAGCGATCAAGAAAGCATTATAAAAAAGTATAATAGAAACTAAGTTAGCTAAGAAAAGCCCGCTCCCAAGTCATGAAGCTATGGCAGGGATCCGGGCTTTTTTATATGGATTACATTGATTAGTGAATTAAATTTTTACCAGAATCAAAAAGAAGCTATGTCCTCACAGATGGCAAGCTGATTGGTCATAACTTCTTCAAAAAAAGAGAGAAAAGTATGAAAAAATTCTTCAAAACAAGTTTGTTTTGATGACAAACATAGTATACCCTATTTTCAAAATTTAATCGTTAAATTCCTCTCAAGATTTTATAACAAATTTCTGTCGGATTTATGAAGGTATCATGTTATCTTTCCGTCCATTTTTTATAGTTTACATGGTGGCCGACGTAACGGTATGCCGGACGGATGATCTTTCCGCAGTTTACGATTTCCTCGAGACGGTGGGAGCTCCATCCGGAGATTCTTGCAATGGCAAAAATCGGAGTGAACAATTCCCTTGGGATATCAAGCATAGTATAAACAAAGCCGCTGTAGAAATCCACATTAGCGCAGATTGGTTTAAATAAGTGGCGCTGTTTGGCGATCAGGTTTGCGGCAATGCTTTCCACCGTATTGTATAATTCAAATTCTTTTTCCATTCCTTTTTCTATGGCAAGCTTTTGCGCCAATTTCTTTAAGATTACTTCCCTTGGATCAGAATCCGTATAGACTGCATGGCCCATTCCGTAAATCAATCCCGCATGGTCGAAAGCTTCTTTTTTTAATATTTTGATCAAATATTCTTCGATCGCTTCTTTATCCTCGTAATCCGGGCAATAGGATTTTAAATCGTCAAACATCTGCATGACCTTTAAGTTGGCGCCGCCGTGTCTTGGCCCTTTTAAGGAAGACATGGAAGCGGCAACGGCCGAATAAGTGTCCGTTCCGGAAGAGGTTACCACATGGTTGGTAAAAGTACTGTTGTTACCGCCGCCGTGTTCTGCGTGGAGCACCAGCGCCACATCGAGAACATGAGCTTCCAGCGGCGTGTAGCCTCCATCTTTTCTAAGCATATATAAAATTGTCTCCGCCGTGGAGAGATTATCCTTTGGAGGGCGTATCACAAGAGTTTTGTCCAGGTGGAAATGGCGGTAAGCATAATAGGAATACACGGCCATCATCGGCATTTTTGCGATAAGCTGCAGGGATTGACGCAAAACATTCGGCACAGAGGTATCGTCTGGATTACTGTCATAAGAATACAATAGTACAATACATTTTTGTAATGCGTTCATCAGGTTTGCCGGAGGAGCTTTCATGATCACGTCCCGCACGAACTGTCCGGAGAGTTCTCTTAATTCCTCTAATATTTTAAGGAAGCTTTCAAATTCATTTTCTTTTGGGAGTCTTCCAAAAAGGAGAAGATAGGTGGTTTCCTCAAACAGAAATTTTTTATTGACTCCGTTTTTTACCAGATCATTTACATTAATTCCCTGAAAATATAACTCGCCGTCAATGGGATAAAGCTTTCCGTTGACATTCTGCGTCGCTACCACGTCGGATATTTCCGTAAGACCGGTGAGAACGCCTTTTCCGTTAGACTCTCTGAGACCTCTTTTAACATCATAAAGCGCATAGAGAGTTTGATCGATCTGCCCTGATTTCAAGCAGTTTTCTACCAGATTGTCAAGTTGTTTATTAAGTTCGTTTCCAAGTTCCATCATAGGAAATAGCTGCATAATTTCACCTTCTTCTTTAATTAACTCATGAAGTTCATTTTACTCAATTATTCAAAAAGATCTTCCCTATAATACAATATAATGGTGCAAAATGCAAATTATTTTATTGAAACTGAATTTTATTTGATTAATCTTTCAAAAAAAGAATAAAAATTTACGATTGATAAATATTTAAACATAATATTCATTTGTACTTACAAAAAATATTGTTAAAATTAAAACAATTTTGTTGAATAATAATAATTTTTCTCATATAATGGATGTAACAAGTGGTGAAGATGAACAAAAGTTAAAGGAGGAACCAATGTTAGAGAAAAGCTATTATGAAAAAGCGGATGAAATCATTCAGTCTCACGATGCGTCTCAGGCATCTTTGATTCCGATTATCCAGGACATTCAGAATGAATACCGCTATCTGCCGCCGGAGCTGTTATCTTATGTGGCCAAGTGTATTGGGATTACGGAGGCGAAAGCATACAGCGTGGCGACCTTTTATGAGAATTTTTCCTTTGAACCGAAGGGAAAATATGTAATTAAAGTGTGCGACGGCACGGCCTGCCATGTGAGAAAGTCCATTCCGATTTTAGAAAGGCTCTACAGCGTGTTGGGACTTTCCAAGGATAAGGTGACCACGGATGACATGATGTTTACCATCGAAACCGTTTCTTGCCTTGGCGCCTGCGGTCTTGCTCCGGTTTTAACGGTAAATGATAAGGTCTACCCGTCTATGACCCCGGATTTGGCCGAGGAGTTGATTAGGAAACTGAAAGGAGCATGAAGATGAATCGAATTGAAAATAGAGAGATGTTAGGAACATTTCGCAAAAATGCCAGAGAGCAGATGGAAAAAGCAGATATCAGGATCCTGATTTGTGCGGGAACGGGCTGTCTTGCAGGCGGATCGGAAAAGATTTATGAAAAAATGCGCAGCCTTACGGCAGAGTCTTCGGAAGTTACGGTGGAATTTGGCGCAGAGATCGCCCATGGCCGTGAAACTGGTGAAGGGATTGCCAAAGATCGTGAATCTGCTGCTAGCGCCCCTTGCAGCGAGTCTGCCGCAAAGGAGGTTTCCATTAAAAAGAGCGGATGTCACGGATTTTGCGAAATGGGTCCCCTTATGAGAATTGAACCGGCGGGAATTTTATATACGAAGGTTTCTCTTGAAGATTGTGAAGAAATCTTTGAAAAAACGATCAAAAAGGGAGAAGTGATCGGACGACTTCTTTATAAACAAAATGGCAAGGAATATCAAAAACAGGAAGAAATTCCTTTCTATAAAAAACAGACCAGATTGGTGCTGGAAAATTGCGGGCATATCGATGCGGAACATATTGATGAAGCGTTGGCTCACGGCGGATACCAAGCGCTGGAAAAGGCTTTGTTTGAAATGACCCCGCAGCAGGTGATCGATGAGATCATGGAATCCAATTTGAGAGGCCGGGGAGGCGGAGGCTTCCAGACAGGCTACAAATGGCAGCAAGTGGCAAGACAAAAGGAAACGGTCCGTTATATCGTCTGTAATGGTGATGAAGGCGATCCGGGAGCTTTTATGGACCGAAGCATCATGGAAGGCGATCCTCATAAAATGATCGAGGGCATGATGATCGCCGCCTATGCAGTGGGAGCTAAGGAAGGATATATTTATGTCCGTGCGGAATATCCTCTGGCGATCCGGCGCTTAAAACAGGCCATTGCCCAGGATGAAGAAGTTGGACTTTTGGGAGATCACATCCTTGGAACAGATTTTTCTTTCCGATTACACATTAACCGGGGAGCCGGCGCCTTTGTCTGCGGAGAGGGCAGCGCTTTAACCGCATCCATTGAAGGAAACCGCGGTATGCCACGCGTTAAGCCGCCAAGAACGGTGGAGCACGGCCTGTTTGCCAAGCCGACCGTATTAAATAATGTAGAAACTTATGCCAATGTTCCGATGATTCTTAATAAAGGAGCCCGTTGGTATAAGAGCATCGGGCCGGAAAACAGCCCGGGAACCAAAGCCTTTGCTCTAACCGGAAGCGTAAAAAATACCGGTTTGATCGAGGTTCCGATGGGAACCACACTGCGGGAAGTTATTTTTGATATCGGCGGAGGTATCAAGGGCGACGCAGAGTTTAAGGCAGTTCAGATCGGAGGACCAAGCGGCGGATGTTTGATGACCCCACATTTGGATATCAGCCTGGACTTTGATTCCCTAAAGAAAATGGGAGCGATGATCGGATCCGGAGGTCTGGTTGTAATGGATTCCAACACTTGCATGGTGGAAGTGGCCAGATTTTTTATGAACTTTACCCAGAACGAAAGCTGCGGAAAATGCGTCCCTTGCAGGGAAGGAACAAAGCGTATGCTGGAGATCCTGGAAAATATCGTCGCAGGGAAAGGAAAACTGGAAGATATTGACCTGTTGGAAGAGCTTGCCTCCACTATCACAGAGACAGCGCTCTGCGGCCTTGGCAAAAGCGCTGCTTTGCCGGTTATGAGCACGTTAAAATTATTCCGTGAAGAATACATTCAGCACGTTGTGGATAAAAAATGTGCTTCCCATAACTGTACCGCCCTTCGCCGTTATATCATTAATAAAGAATTGTGCAAAGGCTGTTCCAAGTGTGCGAAAAATTGTCCGGTTGGAGCGATCAGCGGAAAAATCCGCGAGTCTTTTACTATTGATCCCGATAAATGTATCAAATGCGGCGCCTGTGAGAGTGACTGCGCATTTCATGCAATTTATATAGAAGCGTAGGAGGGCAGATATGAAATACATAACTATCAATAATCGAAAAGTTCCATTTACCGATGAGAAAAATGTTCTTTCCGTCATCAGAAAAGCGGGGATCGATCTGCCTACTTTTTGTTATCATTCAGAACTATCCACCTACGGCGCCTGCCGAATGTGCGTGGTGGAAGATGAGAGAGGCAGAGTGTTCGCATCCTGCTCCGAAGTGCCAAGGGACGGGATGGTCTTATATACCAACACGCCAAGATTGCAGCACCACCGGAAAATGATCCTTGAATTACTGTTGTCATCCCATTGCAGAGATTGTACCACCTGCCGGAAAAATGGTGTCTGTACCTTGCAGAAATTGGCGCAGCAGCTTGGGGTAAGCTACATTCGTTTTGAAAATAATAAACCGCAGCTTCCGATTGATGAAAGCTCCGATTGTATCGTAATTGACCCGAACAAATGCATTCTTTGCGGAGACTGTGTAAGAACCTGTGAAGAGATTCAGGGACTTGGCATCTTCGATTTTGCTTTCCGTGGATCCAAAATGCAGGTGATGCCGGCATTTAACCGCAAAATGTCCGAGACCGAGTGTGTAGGCTGCGGACAATGCCGTTCCGTCTGTCCGACCGGGGCGATTACCATCAAACAAAATATCCGTCCGGTCTGGGAGGCAATCGCCGATCGTAATGTGCGGGTGGTCGTTCAGATCGCTCCGGCAGTGCGAGTGGCAATCGGAGACAAGTTTGGGATTCCGAAAGGAGAAAATTCCCTGGGCAAACTGGTTGCAGCCCTTCGAAGAATGGGCGTTGACGAAATATACGACACAAATTTCGGCGCCGATCTTACCGTCATGGAAGAATCCAAAGAGCTGGCCGAGCGCCTTGCCGCAGGGGAAAACCTTCCGTTATTCACCTCCTGCTGCCCTGGCTGGGTGAAGTTTTGCGAAACAAAATATCCGGAGTTTCGAAAAAATATCTCCACCTGCCGTTCTCCGCAGCAAATGTTTGGCGCATTAATTAAGGAAGAAGCCAAAAACAAACCGGAGGATACCAGAAAGACCATGGTGGTTTCCATCATGCCGTGTACGGCAAAGAAGGCGGAAATCCTCCGGCCGGAACACTTCACCGACGGAGTGCAGAATGTGGATTATGTATTAACGACCACTGAAGTGTCCCGTATGATCAAAGAGGCGGGAATAGATCTTGCCCAGATGCCGTCCGAAGCTTTGGATATGCCATTTGGACTGTCCTCTGGAGCCGGAGCAATCTTCGGCGTTACCGGCGGCGTGACAGAAGCAGTCTTAAGAAGATTGATCAACAGCAGCCGGACAGAAGACCTGGAAAACATTAGCTTCACCGGCGTAAGGGGCATCGAAGGTATCAAAGAAGCCTCCGTCACTCTGGACGGACGAGAGGTAAAGATTGCAGTTGTCCACGGCTTAAAGCGCGCCGATGAGCTTCTTAAGAAAATGAAAGCCGGAGAAGTATACTATGATTTTGTGGAAGTGATGGCGTGTAAAAGAGGCTGTATCACCGGCGGAGGGCAGCCGGTGCCGATCGGCCCTCGTACCAAAAAGGCAAGATTGGAAGGAATCTATAAGATCGACGCTGCGGCACAGATTAAGCTGTCCAACGAAAATCCGATCATCCAGACCTTATACGACGGCATCTTGAAAGGAAAAGAGCATAAATTGCTCCATAATACGATCCAGAAATAATAAGCCCCCTGAAACAGTTCTTGATAGGATCCCTCTTAAGTAGATAAGGTAAATAACCAAACTGCTTAAGGGGGATTTTTATCCGCAAAAGAGCAAAAAAAAGAAAAATAATTGCCTGAGAAAAAGCGGGGAAAGTTATCGAAAAAGTGTAGAAAATATGGCTGAAAAAAGGCGCAGAAAAGGGAGATAAAATGTTTAAAAACTTTGTGGAATAAGTAAAAATAAAGTGGTTGACTTTTTGTTTAGTATATGTATAATTAGGCATAACAAAACAAAAAGTTTAGTATGATTAAAAAAGGACTTGTGATGAATTTAGAAGAAAAAATCGGAGAAAAGATCAGAAATCTCCGTAATTTAAACGGTTTGACCCAGGAGGAACTTGCCGACAGAACAGAGCTTACAAAAGGGTTTATTTCCCAGCTTGAGAGGGGACTTACCGCCGCTTCGGTGTCCACTTTGGCAGATATCGTGGAGTGCCTTGGGACGAATCTTTCGGAGTTTTTCCGGGAAGAAGATGTGCAGATCGTGTATACCAGCGAAGATTATTTTGAGAAAACGGACGAAAACGGAAGCAGTATTTCCTGGCTGATCGCTTCGGCGCAGAGCAGAAGCCTTGAGCCGATCTTAGTGCGCGTACAGCCGGGACAGTCCGTGTTAAAAGATAAACCCCACGAGGGAGAAGAATTTGGTTATGTGATCGAAGGAAGGATCATTTTGCATTTTGGAGATAAAGAATTTCCTTTGAATCAGGGAGATTCCTTTATTTTTCCGGCGAAGAGAGATCATTATATTTCTTCGGACAGCGACGAGATTTCAACAGTATTATGGATAAGCAGCCCACCAAGTTTTTAAGGAGCAAAAGATGAGCGACAATATTCTGAAGTTAGATCATATCACAAAGGCATTCGATGGAAAGACCGTGTTGGATGAGATTGATCTGGAAATTGATAAAAATGAATTTGTGACATTACTGGGACCTTCCGGATGCGGAAAGTCCACCACCCTGCGTATTATCGGAGGCTTTGAGAAGCCTGACAGCGGGAGAGTATTATTTAAGGGGAGAGACATCACAGGAGAGCCGCCGGAGAGGCGGAACGTGAATACGGTGTTCCAGAAGTATTCCTTATTTCCCCATATGAGCGTGGCGGAAAACATTTCTTTTGGTTTGATCCGGAAAAAGAAGAGCGCTGATTATATCAAAGATAAAGTAAAGTATGCCTTAAAACTTGTGAATATGGACGGCTATGAGAAGCGAAAGCCCTACTCCCTGTCCGGGGGACAGCAGCAGCGTGTGGCCATTGCGAGGGCCATTGTCAACGAACCGGAGATCCTCCTTTTGGACGAGCCATTGGGGGCCCTGGATCTTAAGCTTCGCCACAGTATGCAAAGAGAACTTATCAAAATTAAAAACGAAGTGGGGATCACCTTTGTCTACGTGACCCATGACCAGGAAGAGGCGCTTACCATGTCCGACCGGATCATTGTCATGAATCAGGGGATCATCCAGCAGATCGGAACTTCCAAAAGTATTTATGACGAGCCTCAAAATGCTTTTGTGGCGGATTTTATCGGCGACAGCAATATTATTGACGGCATTATGAGAAAAGACCTTCTCGTGGAGATTTCCGGCGTGCCGGTTCCTTGTGTGGATACGGGCTTTGGCAAGGATGAGCTTGTCGATGTGGTGATCCGCCCGGAGGATCTGGTGATCGTGGAAAAGGACGCCGGCTTTCTCAATGGAGTCGTTACTTCTATTATATTTAAGGGAGCTTATTATGAGATCAAGGTGGAGCAAGACCATTACGCATGGCAGGTGCAAAGTGTGAATCCGGCTGTGGTGGGGACCACGGTGGGGCTTAGCATTTTGCCGGATAATATTCAGATCATGCATAAACCAAATTCCAGCGATGAGGAAGTGATAAAGGAGGAAAAGTAAATTGAATACTAGGAACAAAAGAGTATTGCTTTCCTCTCCTTATTTGCTTTGGGTACTGGGATTTACCATCATACCTATGCTGGTGATCTTCCGGTATGCGCTTTGGGGAGCGGACGGCGCCTTCACCTTAGAGAATATTACAGCCATTGTGGACGGAATCCATTTAAAGGCGGTGGTGTTTTCTCTGGAGATCGCTTTTGGATGCACGGTGCTATGCACCCTGCTTTCTTATCCACTGGTGCTTGCCCTTCGCAGGTTGAAGTTGGGGAAAAAAGGAATTTCTTTATTTATTTTGATCTTGCCGATGTGGATGAATTTTATATTGCGGGTGCTGGCGCTCCAACTTATTTTATCTAACAACGGAATCGTCAATATGATTCTCGGGTGGTTTCATATTGCGCCTCTCTCGATCGCCAATACCTGGGTGGCGATCATGATCGGTGTGGTTTACGACTATTTTCCTTTTATGGCGCTGCCGATCTATAACGCGGTTTCGGAGATCGACCATGACATTATCGATGCGGCCAGAGATTTGGGCGCCGGAGGGATGACCGTATTCTGGAAGATTATTTTCCCTCTTTCTAAGCCGGGGCTTTTAAGCGGGATCGTCATGGTATTTGTGCCTTCCATGACTTCCTTTGTGATTTCGGATATTTTGGGAGGAGGCAAGCTTCAACTGATCGGTAATGTAATCGAGCAGGAATTTACAAAAAGCATGAATTGGCATCTGGGATCCGGTCTTTCCGTGGCGCTGATGATTTTTGTGCTGATCAGTATGGCGTTTACCATGAAAAATGATGAGGAAGGAAAGAGGTCTGCAATATGGTAGAAAAATTTAAAGATCATATCAGCAGGTTTTATGTAGGGATCATATTGCTGATGTTATATTTTCCGATCGGAGTTTTGATATGTCTTTCTTTTAATCAATCAAGATCAAGAGTGGTGTGGGGAGGGTTTACCTTAGACTGGTATCGGCGGATGTTCGCCAACGCTCAGATCATAGAGGCGCTTACCACCACGCTGATCTTAGCGCTCCTTGCGGCGGCTGCGGCAACGGTGGTCGGAACCTTTGCGGCCGTGGGGATTCATGCCATGCGCAAAAAGAATTACCAGATAGTGATGGCCCTCACGAATATTCCTCTGCTCAATGCGGATATCGTGACGGGGATCGCATTGATGTTATGGTTTATCCATTTTATCCCCCTGGGGTTTGGCAGCGTGCTGCTGTCCCATATTACTTTTTGCATCCCCTATGTGATTTTGAGCGTCATGCCGAAACTTAAGCAGATGAATCTAAGTATTTATGAGGCGGCCAGGGATTTGGGAGCCAGTGCGTATTACGCATTTTTTAAGATTATAATTCCCCAGCTTGCGGGAGGGATAGTCTCAGGATTTTTCATGGCGTTTACCATGTCCATGGATGATTTTGTGATCACTTATTTTACGAAGGGACCGGGGGTGGATACCCTGTCTACGATGATTTACGGGGAGATCCGAAAGGGAATCAAACCGGAAATGTACGCTCTTTCCACCGTGATTTTTGTGGTGGTATTTGTAATACTTTTGGCAGTGAATTATCTGCCGGAGATGGTTCACAGAGAAAAAAGAGGGTAAAAAACGAAAAAGGAGAAGGACGGATGAAAAAAAGACTTTATAAGGCGGCGCTCATCGGAGCGATGATCTTTGTAATACTTGCGGCAGGCGGCTGCGGAAAAGAGAAAACCAAGGTAACGGACACCCTTACGGTGTGCAATTATGGAGAATATATTGATCCGGATGTGCTGTCCCAGTTCCAGGAGGAAACCGGGATTGAAGTAAAATACGAAGAGGCCCTTACGCCGGAAGAGATGTATACCAAGTACAAATCCGGTGCGGTGGATTACGAGCTTCTTTGCACTTCCGATTATATGCTAGAGCGCCTGATCAGCGAGGGAGAGCTTTTGGAAGTGGATATGGACGCCTTAGAATATAAGGATAACATTGGGGATAAATATTGGGAATTATCCCAATCTTTTGACCCGGATAATAAATTTACCGTGCCTTATTTTTGGGGAACGGTGGGAATTTTGTACGACACCACGAAGGTAAAAGAACCGGTGGATAGCTGGGATGTGCTTTTTAACGGGGAATATTCCGGGGACATTATCATGCAAAATAGCATGAGGGATAGTTACATGGTGGCGCTTAAGGCGCTTGGCTACTCCTTAAATACCACAGATCCCGAAGAGATCAAAAAGGCTCAGGAGCTTTTATTGAAGCAAAAACCGGACGTACAGGCTTACCTGGTGGATGAAGTCAGAGACGAAGTGGTTTCGGGAAATGCGGCCATGGGAGTGATCTATTCTGGAGAAGCCTATCTGGGCCATGAATATAATCCGGATCTTGCCTATGCAGTTCCAAAGGAAGGCTCAAACGTGTGGGTTGACAGTTGGTGCGTCACAAGAAAGTGTCATAATACCGAGGCGGCGCAGCAGTTTTTAGATTTTCTTTGCCGGGAAGACGTCGCTATGAAAAATTTCGAATATATTTATTACTCCACCCCAAATGAGGCGGTGATCGCGGCGTTGTCTGAAGAAGAGCAAAAAAACGAAACTCTGGTTCCCGATGAGTCGGTGATGGACAACTGTGAAGTATATAAACAGCTTGATGAAGATACCACCAGCCTTCTCAATGATTACTGGAAGAAACTAAAAGCAGATTAATAATTATATTTCATATATTTCATTTATGCGTACTTTCTGCTATAATAATACCTGCGGTTTGTCGCTGTCAGAGGCGGCGGCTTGCGCCCGGAGCTTTTATGCGCCGGTGATTTTACAAAATAAATTGACGAGGAATAGAACATGAAAAAGATTATTTTAACCGGAGACCGGCCTACCGGCCGTCTGCACGTCGGACATTATGTAGGTTCTTTAAAAAGAAGAGTGGAGCTGCAAAACTCCGGAGAGTATGATCAGATTTATATTATGATCGCAGACGCCCAGGCTTTGACGGATAATGCGGATCATCCGGAAAAAATCAGACAAAACATCATGGAAGTGGCACTGGATTATCTTTCCTGCGGACTGGATCCGAAAAAGAGCACCTTATTTATTCAATCTATGGTGCCGGAGCTTACGGAACTTACTTTTTATTATTCCAACCTGGTCACAGTATCCAGATTGCAGAGGAATCCGACGGTGAAAGCGGAAATCCAGCAAAGAAATTTTGAGGCAAGTATCCCGGTAGGATTCTTCACATATCCGATCAGTCAGACTTCCGATATCACCGCCTTCAAGGCGACGGTCGTTCCCGTGGGAGAGGATCAAAAGCCGATGCTGGAACAGTGTAAGGAAATTGTCCATAAGTTTAATGCTGTCTATGGGGAAACACTCGTGGATCCGCAGATTCTTCTTCCGGATAACAAGGCTTGCTTAAGACTTCCAGGAATCGACGGAAAAGCAAAGATGAGCAAGTCCCTTGGCAACTGCATTTATCTTTCGGACACCGAGGCAGAGGTGAAGAAAAAAGTAATGTCCATGTTCACCGATCCGAACCACCTTCGTGTGGAGGATCCGGGAAACGTAGAGGGCAATCCGGTCTTTACTTATCTGCGTGCATTTTGCAAAGACGAGTATTTCGAGGAATTTTGGCCGGATTATCATAATCTTACAGAAGTGGAAGAACATTATACCAGGGGTGGACTTGGCGATGTGAAGGTGAAAAAATTCCTGAATAAAGTTCTCCAGGCAGAGCTTGCGCCGATTCGCGCCAGAAGAAAGGAATGGGAAGCAAAGATTCCGGAAGTGTATGATATTCTGAAAGAAGGCAGCGAGGCAGCAAGACAAACGGCGGCTAATACCCTTGCCGAGGTAAAAGCGGCTATGAAGATCAACTATTTCGATAATGATGATATGATTAAGGAATTTTTATCGAAACAATAATGACAACATAACAAAAGGCACGTCTCTATATAAGACGAAACCGACTAGCTTATCTTATAAGGATAAATCGGCTGGCCGAGATTATCAGACTTATGAGAGAGTGTATTTCCAGATGATACAATGTCTCATTAACTACCTTGACGATAGAAATGAAGTTAGATATACTTAATCTAAGTTAGATATAACTAATACTTAAAAAGTTAAGCGAAAGATTTCATTTATATTTGGAGGCAGAAAAATGAGTGTTGTAATAGTAGGCGGACATGACCGGATGGTCAGTCAGTATAAAAAGATTTGTAAAAAGCATAACTGCAAGGCGAAGGTATTTACCCAGATGAGCGCCAATTTAAGTACATTGATCGGAAGTCCGGATCTGTTGATTTTATTTACCAATACGGTTTCCCACAAGATGGTGCGCTGTGCTCTAACAGAAGCGGAAAAGTGTAATGCGGATGTCATTCGATGTCATACCAGCAGCAAGTCTGCGCTGGAAGGTATTCTGGAGGAAGCCTGCAGTTAAGCACAGAAGACAGGATATGTATAAATTAATTGCTTTTGACTTAGACGGAACCTTGGCTAAGATGGGAAAGGGAATCCCGGAGGACTGCCTTCCGCTTCTAAAAGAGTTGGAAGAGAAAGGTATTTTGATTGCGATCTGCTCGGGAAAACCGACATATTATTTATGTGGTTTTATGAGGCAGGTACAGTTGAACCATCCGATTTTAATCGGGGAAAACGGAGGAGTGATCCAGATTGGAGTGGAGCTTCCGCCGAAACAATACTATATTCTTCCCTATGCAAAAGAAGCGGCAGACTCCATTGAGCTGATGCGGAAAAACATAAAAGATGTTTACCCTAAGATGTTTTTCCAGCCAAACGAGATTGGCCTTACGGCCTTCCCGACGGAGGAAAAAGACTTTGAGGTGATCGCTGAAATGATCAGGGAAAATCAGGATAATCTTAAAGGGATCGATATCTACCGCCAGGCAGACTGTTTTGACTTTATGCCAAGGGGCATAGAAAAGAAAAACGGCCTTGCGTCGGTGGGAGAGATGTATGGAATTAAGCCGGAAGAGATGATCACCGTAGGAAATGATGAAAATGATTATTCCATGTTTGCCTACTCCGGATTATCCCTGGGCGTCTGTGTCAAAGAAGACCACAGGGTCGATATTAATTTTAAAACCATCAAAGAAGTGCTGGAGCATCTGTTAAAGATTACAGCGGAGGAATAAAATATAAGTTATTATCATATGATTTTTTGGGACACCTTTTGGGTGTCCTTTTTTGTGCGCACGGGCGCATGATGAACTTTATTTTTTGGCAATGCGCATCCGGTGCGCAAAAGTGCAGGTTAATTTGAATTTTATTGAGAAAAATAATTGACAATTACATGATTATGAATATAATATATTGTACGTGTTCGAACAGTTCTTTCTCGAACTAAAATTATGGGTGAAGGTAAAAAGGTGAAAGAAAGTGTAGGAGGTAAAAATGCTTAAGGAGAAAAATGTTTGTTTTATCATCAAACATCTGGAAGGAATGATGATGAGAAGCGTATGCGGAAAATTTCCTCATAAAGAGGAAAAATCGTCCATGATGGAAGGATGGATTATCGATTATCTGTTTCTTCACAGAGATCAGGTGGTTTATCAAAAAGACTTGGAGATGCAGTTCCGTCTTCCAAAATCAACCATAGCAACGATTTTAAAGAAGATGGAGAAGAAAAATATGTTGCTTAGGGCGCCGGCTGAGGGCGATACCAGGTTGAAGGTGATCCGGCTTTCCGAGGAAGGGTATCAGGTCCACGAGCAGGTTACGGCGGTTCTCTCGGAGATGAATGAACTGATGTGTGAAGGCGTTACCCAGGAGGAGCTTACGGTATTTTTATCAGTTTGTAATAAATTCATCCATAATTTAGCAAACAATATGAAAGGAAGTGAATGCAGGATATGATAAAAACATTAGCTGCGCAGATCAAAGAATTTAAAAAGGATTCCGTTCTTACTCCGGTGTTTATGATACTGGAAGTAATTATGGAGATGATTATTCCGCTGCTTATGGCTTCAATCATTGATGACGGTGTGGAAAAAGGCGACATGGGTCATATCGTATATGTCGGTGTTTTTATGATCATCGCCGCAGCGGTCGGACTTTTTGCGGGAGTGATGGGAGGAAAGTTTGGCGCCAGAGCTTCTGCCGGTTTTGCGAGAAACTTAAGAAAAGCGATGTTTGATAATATTCAGACTTTTTCATTTTCCAATATCGATAAGTTTTCCACGGCGAGCCTGGTTACCCGAATGACAACGGACGTCACCAATCTTCAAAACTCCTATCAGATGATACTTCGTATGTGCTTTCGGGCTCCCTTTAGCTTGATCATAGCCATGGTTCTATCTTTTAAGGTCAGTCCGAGACTGGCCAGCGTGTACCTGGTTGCCGTGGCGGTTCTTGGAGTGGCGCTGATCTTTATTATCAAGTATGCCATGAAGTATTTTAAATCGATGTTTAAACGCTACGATGAAGTAAATGCCAGCGTTCAGGAAAATGTATCCTCTATGCGAGTAGTAAAGGCTTATGTAAGAGAAGACTACGAGAAGAAAAGATTTGGAAGAGCGTCTCAAACTCTTTACAAAGCTGCGGTTATGGCAGAGAGAATCGTTTCTCTTAATATGCCTCTGATGATGTTTACCGTTTACAGTTGTATTATTGCGATCAGTTGGTTTGGAGCGAAGATGATCGTATCTTCGACCTTAACGACCGGGGAACTGATGATGCTTCTTACATACTGCATGAATATTTTAATGAGCCTGATGATGCTTTCCATGGTATTTGTTATGCTTACCATGAGCGCCGCCAGCGCCCAGCGTATTTGTGAAGTGATTCATGAGAAAGCGGACATCGTAAATCCGGAAAATCCTATATTAGAAGTACCTAATGGAAAAATTGAGTTTAAAAATGTCATGTTTCGCTATAATCAGACCAGCGAGACGCCGGTGCTTAACGACGTCACCCTGACTATACAGCCTGGCGAGACGATCGGTATCATCGGAGCCACGGGAAGCGCCAAATCCAGTCTGGTTTATCTGATCAGCAGACTTTATGATGTGACAGAAGGGGAAGTGCTGGTCGGAGGAAATAATGTAAAAGAGTACGATCTGGAAACGATCCGTAACGAAGTGTCCGTCGTGCTGCAAAAAAATGTGCTTTTCAGCGGCACGATTTTGGAAAACTTAAGATGGGGTGATAAAAATGCTACGGAAGAAGAATGCAGGCGCGCCTGTCGTTTGGCCTGCGCCGATGAGTTTATCGAGAAAATGCCAAAGGGCTACGACACCTATATTGAACAGGGCGGTTCCAATGTATCCGGCGGGCAAAAACAGCGTCTTTGTATTGCGAGAGCGTTGCTGAAAAAACCAAAGATTTTGATCTTAGACGACAGTACCAGCGCGGTGGATACGGCGACGGACGCCAAGATTCGCAGGGCTTTTGCCGAGGAAATTCCGGATACCACCAAGCTGATCATCTCGCAGCGTATCTCCAGCGTACAGGATGCGGACCGTATCCTTGTTTTGGAAAATGGAAAGATTCATGGTTTTGACACCCATGAAAACCTTTTGAAATACGATGAGATTTATCAGGACGTTTATGACGCTCAGATGAAAAATGGCGGAGACTTTGATGAGAATGGAGGTGAGGCATAATGGCACCAAGAAGAAATATGAGACCGACGCAAAAAGCAGACAATCCGGGGAAAACACTGAAACGGATTTTCCAATACGTGACGTCACAGTACGGCGCATTATGTCTGATTGTTTTAATCTTGATCTTTGTCAGTGTTTTGGCAAACGTACAGGGAACCATGTTCATGCAGACCCTGATCGACGATTATATTACGCCGATGCTCACCTCGGGCAGTAAGGATTTCGGTCCCCTCGCCGCAGCGATCGGAAGAGTGATCCTTTTTTACGGGATCGGTGTGCTGGCGGCCTTTGCACAATCACAGATCATGGTCACAGTAACCCAGGGAACGCTCCAGAGACTGAGGGAAGAAACCTTTAACCATATGCAAAATCTTCCGATCAAGTATTTTGATACCCATCCCCACGGTGACATCATGTCTGTGTATACCAACGATATTGATTCCCTAAGACAGATGATCTCCCAGAGTATCCCGCAGATCGTCAACAGCTCCATTACCATTGTCAGCGTGATGGTCTGTATGATTAAATTGAGTATACCCCTTACTCTGATCACTCTTGCCATGGTCTGCGTCATGCTCTTTTGTTCCAGAAAGCTTGCCTCATTGAGTGGAAAGTATTTTGTGGCGCAGCAAAGAGACTTAGGTGCAGTCAACGGATTTATTGAAGAGATGATGACCGGGCAGAAGGTGGTAAAGGTATTTTGCCATGAGGAAGAAAATATCGATAAGTTTGAACAGCTAAATAACCACCTTTTCCACAGTGCGGATAATGCCAACAAATACGCAAACATTACGATGCCGGTGAATATGCAGCTTGGAAATATCAGCTATGTGATCGTCGCCATCGTGGGAGGAATTTTGGCCATTAACGGATTTGGGGGATTAACCCTCGGAAAACTTGCCAGCTTTTTGACCTTTAATAAGAGTTTCAATAACCCGATCAACCAGGTGAGCCAGCAGATCAATTTCATTGTTATGGCGCTGGCAGGAGGACAGAGAATCTTTACTCTTCTTGATGAAAAACCGGAGACAGACGAAGGCTATGTCACCCTGGTAAACGCAGAAATTGATGAGGCGGGAAATATCACAGAATCCGAGGAGAGAACCGGGAAATGGGCCTGGAAGCATTTTCATAAAGAACAGGGCAATACTACTTATGTGGAATTGAAAGGTGATGTGGAATTTTTAGGCGTAGATTTTGGGTACGATGAAAGTAAAATGGTTCTCCACGATATCAAGATGTATGCGACTCCGGGACAAAAGATCGCTTTTGTAGGCTCCACGGGAGCGGGAAAAACCACGATAACCAACCTGATTAACCGTTTTTACGATATCCAGGACGGAAAAATCCGCTATGACGGCATTAACATTAACAAGATTAAAAAGGCGGATCTTAGAAGATCTTTAGGCATCGTGCTGCAAGATACCCATTTATTTACTGCCACCGTCAAAGAAAATATCCGTTATGGTAAGCTAAACGCCACCGATGAAGAAGTGTATGCGGCTGCAAAACTGGCCAATGCGGATCAGTTCATACGCCGTCTGCCAAATGGTTATGATACTGTCCTTACGGGAGACGGAGGCAATTTAAGTCAGGGACAAAGACAGCTCCTTGCCATTGCCAGGGCGGCCATCGCCGATCCGCCGGTGCTGATCCTCGACGAAGCGACCAGCTCCATCGATACAAGAACAGAAAAGATCGTTCAGGAGGGGATGGACCGACTGATGAAAGGCAGAACTACCTTTGTCATCGCCCACAGACTGTCCACGGTCAAAAACAGCGATTGCATCATGGTATTAGAGCAGGGACGTATCATTGAGAGAGGCTCCCACGACGACTTAATCCGGGAACAGGGCAGGTACTATCAGCTCTATACTGGTTCAGCCAAATAAGATAAATAAGAAATGGAGAAAATAGGATGGAAAACAATATTCGAAGAATCTACGACTCAAAATATATGAAACTTTATGACATTTCTCCGAAAGAGAACTCTCACTACTATGTCGCAAGCCGGAGAGAACCGGAAAATATGCCGGCGGTCAAAACGAAGGAAGAGTATAAAACGCTTCTTCCCGATGCGGTAAGCTGCATCGTAGTACTTAACATAAAAGGCCAGGAGCCAAGACTTTTGTTAAGCAAAGAATACCGCTATCCGGCGGGACAATTCCTTTTAAGCGTTCCGGCGGGACTGATCGACCCGGAAGATTATGGAAGAGCAGACGCAGCAAAACACACTGCAATCCGGGAGATCAAAGAGGAAACGGGACTCGACTTGCTTCCTGATGATATCGTAAAAGTGGTCAATCCTTATCTGTTTAGCAGCCCGGGAATGACCGACGAGGGAAACGCCCTTGTCTATGTGGAAATCTGCCGGGATACCATGCCAAAGATCACCCAGGACGGCGCAGTGGGAATGGAAAAATTTGACGGAACGGTACTGTTGACGAAAGAAGAAGCACAAAAACTTCTTCTGAGGGGCAGGGATGAAAATGATATTTATTACCCGGTGTGGACTTGGGCTGCGCTGATGTTTTTCATGGGAGTGTAACCGCTGTCTGCAACCGCAATCTTTACAATTTTCCTGATTTGTGGTATACTATTTTCGTATAAGCTTATCATGGCGATAGTATCGATTGGAGGCAGCATGAGAAAAAGGATTAATGCACACGTGATGATGCAAAAGACAGTTCCTCACGTTACCCAGGCTTATCGTGAGCTATGGAATATCCCAAAAGAACATCAAAGTATGGGATTTATCTCTGCGGATTGTGAAGACGTGATGTACTTTGCGCTGGACGATGCGACGAAGAAGTCCAGGATATACGTAGTTCATGTGGAGACCGTGTACGGAGGAGGAGATTATTCCTGGAGCAAATACGGGGGAGAGATTACAGCGATCATTTCCGGCGAGAAGATTGCAGATGTAAAGAGCGGCCTCTCCTATATCCGGGACTATATTGAGAATAAATCAGGAAATTATATGCTTAACGAAGAGGAGACTTTGGGATATTACGCAGACTATACCCCGAGATCCGGAAAGTATTATAAAGAAGCTCTCGGAATCCCTGAGGGTACGGCTCTGGCCTATCTGGTTTCTACACCGGTGGAGAGTACCTATGGACTTGACCGGGCTTTAAAAGCCAGCGACACAAAAATAGCGGAGTTTTTTGATCCGCCGTCCAGAGTAAATACAGGCGGTGCATTATTATGCGGTACAGAATCTGCGTGCAGAGCGGCGGTATCGGCGTTTGTAGATGCGGTGGAGTATTGCTGTTTTCATCCAATGGATATAGACTAATCGGGGGAAGTTATGGAAATAAAAAAAATGAAAGTGACTATGCTAAGCCAGAAGGTGATCGCCAATGTATCACCGGAATTTGCCAGGGTATATCATCTGCCGAAGGATCATCAAAATGTTGGGATTTTTTCTGTAGATTATGATGACGCGGGATATCTGGCTGTAGATGACGCAACCAAAAAAGCCAACATTAAAGTGATCCATGCGGAGACATTTTACGGCGGTTCCAAATGTTCCTGGAGCAAATATGGCGGAGGGGTGTTTATTCTTTTTTCCGGACCGAAGATCACGGATGTGAAAAGCGGGATGGCCTATGTAAGGGATTATATCGAGAATAAAACCGCTCTCTGTAATTTTGACGGGGATGAGGGGACTGCATTTTATGCGACAGTTGTTCCAAGAGTAGGAAAATACTACGCAGAGCTTTGTGGTATTCCGGAAGGAACTTCTTATGCCTATCTTGTAGGTGGTCCCATTGAGACAAATTATGCGCTGGATAAAGCCTTGAAGGCAGGGGATACGAAGATAGTCAAATATTGGTATCCGCCGTCGCATGCCAATTCCAGCGGTGCGATACTGGCAGGAACCGAATCGGCCTGCCAATCGGCTTGCCGGGCATTTATCGACGCCCTGGCGAGCGGCACTAAAAATCCAATGGATATATAAAAACATACCATCTTAGTTTAAATTAAGTGATTTTTGCGTAGTATTCTATTATCAAAGTTGCTTGCTGTATAGCTGTATGGCAGTGATTTTTGTATGTTTTAAAGACACTGCTGTCAGATTTAACTATGATTAAAATTGAGTAGATAAATGAGACGAAGTATTACAGGATGTGAAAGGATGGTAGAGTATGTTTGATATAGGGGAATATATCATTTACGGTAACAACGGTGTGTGTCAGGTGAAAGAGTATATGCAGATGGATAATGGCGGAGGAGAAAGAACCTACTATGTGCTGGTTCCATTGCGTTTTAAAGGAAGCGTAATCTATTCTCCCGTCGATAACCAAAAAGTTCCGATGCGAAGAATCCTGACCAGACAAGAGGCAGATGAACTTCTAAAAGGCGCTCCGAATTTTGAAGAGATGGTCATCACAGAGTGCAGAGGCCAGGAGCAGGTATATAAAGATATTTTACAAAACTGTACGGTGCAGGATAATCTTCGTTTTGTAAAGGCGCTGTATCAGAGAAAAACCAAGAGGGAATCGGCCGGAAAGAAAATTACGGCAGTGGATGAAAAATATCTTTATCTTGCGAAGGACAGTCTGCTTAATGAGTTGGCGATTGCTTTGGACCTTGAAGTGGAGAAAGTGGATCAGTTGTTGGAATCAAAATTAAAAGCTTCCTAAGATTAGGTATGGACAATTTCAAAATAATGTGTTATTTTATGAAAGTGAAATTTTTGATTTCAAATTATTCATAAAGTAATGCGATGACGAAGAGAAGTATTATAAATTATCGTTCCCAGTGAGCGGAGGAGAGTGCGAACTCCGTAAAGTGAATTTATAAGAATAACACTTTAACAGCAGCGATCTGAACGTATATCGCTTCACGTGGTTTTGTTGGATTCCCCTGGCAGCAATTGCCCAATGGATGCCATAAGGAGATATATTATTAGGTGAGCCGTATCTGTGCGATAAACAGTATAAATGAGTGACCGGCTTTTTTGACCGGTAATTCAGGTGGTACCGCGGGATATTCCGCCCTGAACAGTATTTGTTCAGGGCGGTTTTTTTATTAGAAAGCCCCGGACAGCGCTGATGTATGCAGGTATATTTATATACCTGCATACATCAGCATTGGACGGGCAGGGAAAAATGAGCAAAAAGGGCGATAGCCCGGAGCGGTCGGCTTTTAATTTTTTTGAAATATCAATGAAAGAAAACGACGGAAGAGTCGAGGATTCTTTCATTTATGTTATAAGTAAATCATAGAATACTGTAAAAGGAAATGAGAATGAAGGAGGAAAAGATGAGGGAGAAGAATATCTATAGAGATCAGACAATAGATCAGATGAAAGAAGAAGATGTGGGTAAGACGATCCGGGCAGCCGGTTGGGTGGAAAATATCCGCGACCACGGGGGAGTATCTTTTGTGGATCTTAGAGATATGTATGGCGTCCTCCAGGTTGTTATGAAGGATACCAGTTTGTTGAAAGGAATCAACAAAGAGGATTGTATCAGCGTGGAAGGAGTGGTGGAGCACCGCTCGGAAGATACCTATAATCCAAAGATTCCTACAGGAACCATTGAGCTTGCCGCACAGTCCGTTGATATTTTGGGAAAGGTTAGCAAGCCCCTTCCTTTTGAGATTATGACGTCGAAGGAAACTCACGAAAATACCCGATTGAAATACCGCTATCTTGATCTGAGGAACAAAAAAGTGAAAGATAACATGATCTTTCGTTCTAAGGTGATCAGTTTCCTGCGGGAAAAAATGACGGAAATGGGATTTTTGGAAATACAGACTCCGATTCTTTGCGCTTCCTCCCCGGAAGGAGCCAGAGATTATATCGTTCCATCCAGAAAATATAAAGGAAAATTTTATGCGCTTCCTCAAGCGCCGCAGCAATACAAACAGCTTTTAATGGTCTCCGGATTTGATAAATATTTTCAGATCGCTCCTTGCTTCCGCGATGAGGACGCCAGGGCTGACCGCTCTCCGGGAGAGTTTTATCAGTTGGATTTTGAGATGAGCTTTGCAACCCAGGAGGACGTCTTCCGGGTAGGAGAGGAAGTGCTGACGGCTGCATTTACAAAATTTGCCCCAGAGGGAAGCATCGTTACAAAAGGGCCGTATCCGGTAATCAGTTATGCCCGTGCCATGCTGGAATATGGAACGGATAAGCCGGATCTTAGAAACCCTTTAAAAATTGTTGATTTGACGGATTTCTTCCAGGAGTGTACTTTTAAGCCTTTCCTTGGAAAGACAGTCCGGGGGATTAAGGTTTCAGAAAATATGTCAAAAAGTTTCCATGATAAAATGCTGAAATTTGCCGAGTCGATCGGAATGGGCGGCCTGGGATATCTGGAAGTGAGAGAAGATATGTCCTACAAAGGCCCGATTGATAAATTTATACCGGAGGAGAAAAAAGGAGAAATCGCAGAATTAGGCAGTCTTCAGCCGGGAGATACCATTTTCTTCATCGCCGATCGGGAAAAACAGGCGAATTTATATGCCGGACAGATTCGGACAGAACTTGGAAAACGTCTTGATCTTTTGGAGAAAAATGCTTACTGCTTCTGCTTTATTAATGATTTTCCGATGTACGAGTACGACGAAGAAACCAAACAACTTGTGTTTACTCATAATCCGTTTTCCATGCCGCAAGGCGGTCTGGAGGCCTTAAACACAAAAAATCCATTGGATATCCTGGCTTATCAGTACGATATCGTATGTAATGGCGTGGAACTGTCATCCGGCGCAGTGAGAAACCATAATCTGGATATTATGGTGAAAGCCTTTGAGATTGCAGGGTATTCCGAAGAGGATTTACAGAAAAAATTTGGCGCATTATACCAGGCGTTCCAGTTTGGCGCACCTCCTCACGCCGGAATGGCGCCGGGAATTGACCGGATGATCATGCTTCTTCGCAATGAAGATAATATCAGGGAAGTGATTCCGTTCCCAATGAACGGAAGCGCACAAGATCTTATGTGCGGCGCGCCAAATGAAGTGTCCGAAATGCAGCTTCGTGAGGTGCATATCAAAATCAGAAAATAATCAAAGAACTGAAATAATAAAATGGATGGCTCTTAATTTCAAAGCCTCCCACGTGCATAAAATAAGAGGCTGCGCTTGGCGGCCTCTTATAGTTATTTCTGGTATATTATTTCTGGTATATGATTTTCCGAACAGCATATACAGATAAGCAGTATTTTTCAGACAGACACTCCATGGAAATACCACTTTGATATTCCTCTTTGATCTGTTGATTCCGCTTGGCTAATTCCTGCCGGTAACCGGAAACTTCTCCCCAACATTTTTGCTGTCCTTGCCCGACAGGGACATAGATATATTCACCTTGAACATAAGTTTGCAGCTCTTTTACCAATGCGTCCGGAAGAATAACTTGTGCATTCAGATATTTCATGCGGGCTTCCTCCTTGATATAATAGTCAAGCTGCAAAGCCAGCATTTTTATTTTGCGACTATTTTTACTCCATGCAACCGTCGCAGTCTACTGGCTTTGCATGGAGTAAAGCTTTGTTTCTCTTTTGGGTGTTGATACACATACAAATCACTTCTTTCTGTCTGATACGATAATCTGAAACGAATACAGTTTAACACATTCCCAAACCTATATCAATATTGATTAAACAATGCATTCTGAGCGCCGCAGGCGAAGGGAGCGAAGCGTCATTGCACAAAGGCAGGTAAAAAAGTTTATTTTCTAGCGTCTAAAATGTTTTGAAAATAATTTAAAAATGATTTCGTTCGAAACTAAAAAAATACCCATAATAACGAAAAAATACATCAAAAAATAAAATAATAGAATTTTAACGAAAAAAATGCTGTTATTCATCATTTTTTTCGATTTTTCAAACAATAAAATACAGTTTGTTGTTTGCTTTAACCAACAAAAAACATTTACAAACAAAAGTGTTTTATCATAATATATAAAAAAGAAAGTAAGAAGAAGGAGGAGCAGCATGAATAATTATATTCAAATCGGGTATCTGGCTCCGGTGGCGGCCGTTTTGGCGCTGATATTTGCGTTGATTCTTGTAAAGAAGGTTGGCAGCCAGGATGCAGGTACGGATCGTATGAAAGAAATCGCGGATTTTATCCATGAGGGAGCGAAGGCGTTTCTGATGGCAGAATACCGGATTCTTATTGTGTTTGTGGCAGTTTTATTTTTACTGATTGGTTTAGGGATTAATTGGATGACAGCCGTATGTTTCCTGATCGGCGCCCTGTTTTCTACGATCGCCGGCTATATCGGGATGAATGTGGCGACAAAGGCCAATGTCCGGACTGCGGCTGCGGCCAAGGACAGCGGAATGAACCGTGCGTTATCTGTTGCGTTTTCCGGCGGCGCGGTTATGGGAATGTGCGTTGTTGGATTCGGACTTCTCGGTGCGAGCGTGATCTATCTGGTGACAGGAAATGACTCTATTTTATCCGGATTTTCGCTGGGGGCTTCCTCCATTGCGTTGTTTGCCCGTGTTGGCGGCGGTATTTATACGAAGGCTGCCGACGTTGGCGCCGACCTGGTTGGTAAGGTGGAAGCTGGTATTCCGGAAGACGATCCTCGTAATCCGGCGACAATTGCAGATAATGTTGGTGATAACGTAGGTGATGTGGCCGGAATGGGCGCAGATTTATTTGAATCCTATGTGGGTTCCGTCGTTTCCGCTATTACCCTTGGAGTTGCTTATGCGGCGCAGAATGAAAATGCTGGTTTTGCACCGATTTTCCCACTGATTATTGCGGCTGTGGGGATTGTGGCATCTATTTTCGGTTCCTTCTTTGTAAAAGGAGATGAAAATTCCAGCCCGCACAAGGCATTGAAGTTTGGAAGCTATTCCTCCAGCATCATTGTCGTTGTTGCAGTGTTGATTTTAAGTAAAGTATTTTTTGGAAGTTTCAATCAAGCATTTGCCATTATTTTCGGTCTTGTGGTCGGACTGCTAATCGGAATCGTTACAGAAGTTTATACTTCCGGCGATTATCCGTTTGTGAAAAAAATCGCCCAGCAGTCTGAGACGGGTCCGGCAACGACAGTGATCAGCGGCGTTGCAGTGGGAATGCAGTCTACGGCAGTTCCGATCATTTTAATCGCGATCGGAATACTTGGAGCCTACTATTTTAGTGACCTTTATGGTATTGCCCTCGCGGCAGTGGGAATGCTCTCCACCACAGGAATTACCGTTGCGGTGGATGCTTATGGCCCGATCGCAGATAATGCCGGAGGTATCGCAGAGATGTCCGGCCTTCCGAAAAAGGTCCGTAAGATCACCGATAAACTTGACGCAGTGGGAAATACCACGGCAGCCATGGGAAAAGGGTTTGCCATCGGTTCAGCGGCTCTTACGGCGCTTGCGTTGTTCGTATCCTATGCCCAGGCGGTCAATCTGTTTGAAAAAGGAATCAGTCTGCTTGACCATAAAGTAATCATCGGATTATTCATCGGCGGTATGCTTCCGTTTTTATTCTCGGCGTTTACCATGGATTCGGTTTCCAAAGCAGCATATAAAATGATTGAAGAAGTAAGAAGACAGTTTCGAACCATTCCTGGAATTTTAGAGGGAACGGGAAAACCGGACTATACTTCCTGTGTGGCGATTTCTACCCAGGCGGCGTTGAAAGAAATGATGCTTCCTGGTATAATGGCAGTGATCGCACCGCTTTTTGTAGGAATTTTACTGGGCCCGGAAGCCCTTGGCGGACTTTTGGCGGGCTCGTTGGTCACCGGCGTTATGTTGGCGATCTTTATGTCCAATTCCGGCGGCGCATGGGATAACGCAAAAAAATACATCGAGGATGGAAACCATGGCGGTAAAGGAAGTGAAGCCCACCATGCCGCAGTAGTCGGCGATACGGTCGGCGATCCGTTTAAAGATACTTCCGGACCATCCATTAACATTTTAATTAAGTTAATGACGGTAGTATCCCTTGTGTTTGCACCGTTATTCCTCAGTATTGGCGGTATTATTTAAGGGGAGGAATGAATGATGAGCGAAAACTTTGCACATGATTTTGATATGTTTGTGGATCAGGCGAAAGCGTTACAGGAGCCGGTTCGGGTTGTGATAGCAGGAGCGGATGTGGAAAATATCCTTCTTGGCGCATTTGACGCAGAAGCCAGCGGATTTGTCACACCGATTCTTGTTGGGAATCATAAAAGGATTATGGATATGCTGGAAAATCTGGGACTGGCAGACCGGAATTACGATTTGCAGCCGGTGGCAGACGATACCAATGTGGTTCAGTATTCTATTGAAATGATCCTTGCCGGAAAGGCAGATGTCTTGATGAGAGGAAATACACAGACCAGGGATTTCTTAATGCCCGTATTGAATAAAGGGAACCATTTGACTGAAGATAAACTTCTTACCCATGTTGTTATGGTGAAGATTCCGGATTATCACAAGATTTTATCCATTTCCGATGCGACGATTTTGGTAAAACCTTCTGTGGAACAGCGAGTGGAAGTAATTAAAAATATGGTAACGGCGATGAACGCCTTTGGAATCAAGAACCCGAACATTGCGCTGCTTTCACTGGTCGAAAAACCTAGTTTCCATATGAGAGATACTGTGGAGGCGCAGACTCTGGTAAATCGTCACCGGGAAGAACCAATTGCAGAATGCAATCTTGTGGGACCGATTCCATACGATTTAATTATCAGCAAGGAAGCGGCGAGATTAAAACATTACGACAATCCATATGCCGGAGAGTTCGACGGTATTGTCATGCCGGATCTCATGTCGGGTAATCTTTTGATCAAAGTATTGCAGATGAGTTCCCGGGCAAATAGCTGTGGTATCATTGTCGGAGCAAAAATTCCGATTGCGATCACCTCACGAAGTGACTCTAAAGAACAGGCGTATCTTTCCCTGGCAGCTTGCGCTACCCTTGCACAGTACAAAAAGATAAGATAAAAGCGAATGATCTGGCGGAATACTTATCATATCTCTATATAGAAGAAAAAGATTGCAGCATTTTGCCGCAATCTTTTTCTTTACAAGGATTTTATCGTTCTGTGATTTTTCATAAAGAGCAAAAGTAGGCTGTAAAAAGACTAATATGTATAGAAGAAGACCGCTTGTGAAAGGTTGACAGATGAATTATAAGTGGCTAAAATAAGGAGAATTAAAAAGAGACAAAAAGAGGCGAAGAGGAAAAGCTATGCGAAAGATTATGTTTATTGGTCGAAGCGAAGCAGGAAAAACAACGCTTACTCAGGCGATGAAGGGGAATACGATCACCTACCATAAAACACAATATGTAAATCACTATGACGCGATCATCGACACGCCCGGAGAGTACCTACAGACAAAAAACTTAATATCAGCGCTTGCCGTTTTTACAGCGGAAGCGGACGTGATCGGATTGTTGATGGACGCTACGGAACCATTTTCGTTATATGCGCCAAATCTTACCCCCGTCTGCAACAGGGAGGTAGTTGGAGTTGTCACAAAAATAGATCACTGGCTGGCACAGCCGGAACAGGCCGCACACTGGCTGTCTCTTGCCGGATGCGAAAAGATATTTTATACCAGTGCATTCACGGGGGAGGGGATTGCAGATATCTTATCCTATTTAAAAGAGGAAAGAGACGTCCTTCCGTGGGAACAGGTAAAAGCGCAATATGACGAGCTTGGCTTCGGCGTCGGTGAAAAAGAAAAAGACGCAAAAAGATTCCACAACATATGATATGATACCAGGGTCCCAAAGTCATGCATCTTATGCTTGCATAAAAATGCATGACCTTGGGACCCGCCAAAACATGAGAACAGAGCCTTGAAAAGGCGGAGTTCGAATGTTTTAGAGACGGACGAGAGCAAGAAATGCGGAGTCCGTCGTGGTATCATATCAGGGTGTTCGAGGAGAACAGAGCCTTGAAAAGGCGAAGTTCGATTATTTTTGTTATTTCAGTGGAATAATTGAAAAAAATAGACTATAATATAAATTAAATGTTATTAAATGCCGTGTCGGCATGATAAGAATTTAGAATAATGCAGTTTTATAGGAGGATATGGTTATGAGAGGATATGAGGCAGCAGTTATTTTAAAAGAAAAAGGAATTACCTTAGAAGACGTAAAGGCGGAGATCGCTTATCGTAAGGAAACGAATGCACTGAGTAATAATCCTCAGAATGAAGCGTTCATGAATATGACATTGAATGAAGTGTTAAGAGTCATGGAAATGTGGAATGTTTAGTCAGGTGAACTGTTATGGATTTTAATTCTTCGGTACTGAAAGAAGTAGCAAGAGATGCTCTGAATCAACATTGGGGTAAGTCTGTTTTGACTACATTATGTGCATCTGTGCTTGGTGCGTTTTGTACTATGACGTTCTTTCTTGCTTTTTTTGAAACCGCAGTCATTTTATTTGTCAGCTTTTTTGAAGGCGTTGAGGCAGCGGCTTATTTTGATGTGTCTTTGATCGCCATCGTCATAGCTTTACTCTATTTTTTTATTGGGGCGATGGTGCGCTATGGCTATATTGAGTATACGTTAGCTCTCCTTGACAGGAGACCGGCGGCCGTATCCATGATCTTTTCCAAAACGGATATGGTATGGAAGGGCATTTGTATGAAGATAATGGTTAGCGTCGTCCAGTGGATTTTAACTTTTCTTTTTATCATCCCTGGTGTGATCGCCCATTATTCTTTTGCCATGACGCCGTACATTTTGTCGGAGAGAA
The DNA here is from genome assembly GCA_964555015.1 of uncultured Eubacterium sp. Classification (GTDB taxonomy): domain Bacteria; phylum Bacillota; class Clostridia; order Lachnospirales; family Lachnospiraceae; genus Anaerobutyricum. The sequence goes on from CAZKQV010000005.1 coordinate 55,992, forward strand.
AAGATTACAGCGTGAAAAAAGCGATGAAAATGTCTGCGAAGATCATGAAAGGTTATAAATGGAGACTGTTCTGTTTGAGATTTAGCTTTCTTGGATGGAAGATTCTCGGGGTGGTCACCTGCGGTATCGGAATGCTCTTTGTAAAACCTTATCAGCAAACTGCCGAGGCAGTATTATATAATGAAATTTCAGGCAGAGCAAAAGCATATTACCATAGAAGCGGATTCGAATAGAAAATGGTGATCGAATATCATAACATTAGGAAGGATAGAGAAACACAATGGAGATTTTAGGGAAGACATTGACAGAAAAAACGGAGGCAATCTATAAGGATCTGACCGATAAACTGATTTATCCGGTCCATTTTGAAAAACTGGATCCGGAGAATAAAGAAGATTGCAGTCATCCGGTGGCGATGGATACCGGAAAAAAAGAGTTTCTGGTATTGATTGATACGGGACTGGAAGAACATCTCTTTGAAAATGCCTTAGTGCGCGATGTGATCTATTGTTTGCAGATGAGTAATCAGGCGCCGGTGCTTACTCCGGTTTCGCAAAATGATCTTGACGCTTATCAGACGGCAATGATGATCAGCTCTGTCATTATGGATATCGATGTGGAGAAGAAATTACAATCTTATGATATGCATATTGATGACATCGATACCATGAGACTTAGCGATTTATTTGGATTTTTAAAGTCCGGTATGTCCGATTATAACCGGGAGTTATATCACATTTTGACGGCTCTCCAGATTACGTTACTTTATTTTACAACTTCGAACCGGAAGAGTATTGAAGAGATTATTGAGACATTTTATCTTTCTGATAAGGACGCGATGGATCAGATTGATAAGTTTGTCGATATTATCGACCGCTATGGCGTGGCAGATAACCGTTCCATGATGCGCTGTATGCGTAAGCTTGGTTTGGCGGCAGGTATGAAAGGTCGTTTGAACTTAGAATATGAAGGAAGAGTGACCCCATTATAATCCTGATCAAAAAAGAATTATTTTTATTAAAACCCTGATTATGATATATCAATGGAGTATTTGACTCTGAACATGAAAAAGATATTCATATTCAGGGTTTAAAAATGCGATGGAGATTGGTAAGAGATTGATTGTTTCGATCGATTATTTCATAGTGACAGTTTTTAAATCTGAGAGGATGGCAGCAGTATGACCATAAAAGAGTATTTATCCGAGTATAAATTACTGACCGATGGCGCAATGGGAACCTATTTTGATACGGTTTACCATGGAGAATGTCTTTGCAGTGAGGAGGCAAATATCACCCATCCGGATTATATTTGTGAGATTCACAAACAATATATTGAAAACGGCGCGAGACTTTTGCGGACGAACACGTTTTCCTGCAACAGACAAACCTTAAAACAGTTAAAAAAGGAAAATCCGGTGTGTTTTGCCGGGATGGAATTAAAAGAGTGGATTCAGGCGGGATATGATCTGACGATGAGAGCGGCGGAAGAATCGGATGTTTCCCATATTTTTGTTGCGGCAGATATCGGTCCGGTCAGTGAAGACGGAGATTCGAAAACCAGCGATATTTTGCAGGAATATTATGAGATTTGCGACGCCTTTTTGGAAAAAGAAGCTCCAATCTATATTTTAGAGACGTTTCCGGATGATACGTATGTGCTGAAAATGGCAGACTATATAAGAAAAGGGAATCCGGATGCGTTTATTATCGGCCAGTTTTCTTTTTCGCCGACCGGATACGGAAGTACGGGACGATATTACAAAACTGTCCTATCCCATGCTTCGGAAAGCGGACTTTTGGATGGAGTGGGGATCAATTGCGGCGTAGGAGCAGTTCACATGGAAAAGTTTCTGCATTCCATTTTTTCAGAGCAGATCGTAAAAGAAGAAATGGTCTTTTCTGTGCTTCCAAACTGCGGATATCCAAGGATTGTCCGGGGGCGGGCCGTGTATGCGGACAGCGCTTCATACTTTGGGCAAAAAGCAGCTTCCTTATGCGATATAGGGGCCAATATTATAGGAGGATGCTGCGGGACCACTCCCCTTTGTATCGGGGAAATTCAAAAAAGGCTGGATGGAGAGAGGAAACAGGCAGGACATCATCCGAACCGGCCTGCTCCTGTCAAAAAATATGTGCAGGAGCTTCCGCAAGATAAAAACACACAGGAACTTCCGCAGAAGGAAAGCCCTGGAAACCAGTTTAAAAACAAACTGCTTTCCGGACAGGCCGTATTGGCGGTGGAGCTGGATCCGCCTTTTGACTCTGATGCGAAAAAAATAATAGATGGCGCCGGAATCTTAAGCGGGACAAAGGCAGATATTATCACGGTGGCGGATTCTCCTATGGCAAGGTCAAGGGCGGACTCCGTGCTGATGGCGGCCAGACTCCGGGAACTGCATTCTGTGGACGTTATGCCCCATATTGCCTGTAGAGACCGGAACCGGATTGCCATAAGAAGTTTGCTCCTTGGCGCTTATATCCACGAAATCCGGAATCTTTTGGTGGTCACGGGAGACCCTGTGGCGGCGGCGGAACGCTCCTATACAAAAAGTGTGTTTGATTATAATTCCATAAAGCTTATGAAGTTTATCTCTGAGATGAACAAAGAAGTATTTAGCCAAGATCCTCTTTTTTACGGGGGAGCGCTGAATCAAAACGGCGAAAATCCCGATGGGATCGCAAGGCGGATGGAAATGAAAATGGAGCAGGGCTGTTCGTATTTCCTGACGCAGCCGGTCTATTCCCTGGAAGGAATGGAACGGATCGCTTATTTAAAGGAAAAAACGGGCGCAAAGATTTTAATCGGCATTATGCCGTTGGTGAGCCATAAAAACGCTCTGTTTATCCAAAATGAGATGCCGGGGATCCATGTTCCCGACGAAGTGATAGAACAATATCCAAAAGAGGGAACGAGAGAAAGCTGGGAAGAGACTGCGCTTTATTTATCCTTGTCGATGATAAAAGAAGGAAAAGACATTGGGGCAGGGTTTTACTTCATGACGCCTTTTAACAGAGTGACTTTGATTAAAAAGATATTAGATCAGGTGAAAATAGATGAACAGGGAAAGATTATATAATTTGATAGAAGATCATCCGGTGATCTTAGACGGCGCCACCGGCTCCAACCTTCAAAAGGCCGGGATGCCGGCTGGAGTGTGTCCGGAACTTTGGATCTTAGACAACGAGGAGGCGCTTATTGACCTCCAAAGACAGTTTATTGAGGCAGGGACGGAAATCTTATATGCTCCTACCTTTTCTGCCAACCGGATTAAGTTAGAAGAGTATGGCGCCCAGGACCGCGTGGCTGAAATTAACAAAGGTTTGGTAGCCATCTGTAAAAAGGCGGCAAAAGACAGGGCGCTGGTCGCCGGAGACATGACGATGACTGGGCAGGCTTTAGAGCCGATGGGACCGCTTACTTTTGATGAATTGGTGGATATTTACCGGGAACAGGCAAGGGCTTTGGACGAAGCCGGCGTGGACCTTTTTACGGTGGAAACCATGATGAGTTTAGCAGAGACCAGAGCGGCGGTGCTCGCCATCAAGGAAGTGAGCGATAAGCTGGTCATTGCCTCGATGAGTTTTCAGGAAGACGGAAGATCTCTTTACGGCACGGATCCGGTGACTGCTGTGGTAGTGCTGCAAAGTATTGGTACGGATATCATGGGTGTAAACTGTTCCACAGGTCCGGAAGAAATGCTTCGCGTGATAAAGAGCATGAAGGATTACGCAAAGATACCGATTCTCGCGAAACCAAATGCAGGACTGCCGGTTTTGGTGGGAGAAGAGACGGTTTATCCGATGTCTCCGGAAGAATTTGCAAAATACGGGCCGGAATTTGTAAAAGCCGGAGCGGGGCTCCTGGGAGGCTGCTGCGGCACGACGCCGGAGCATATTGGCGCTTTGGCGAAAAGTGTAAAGGGAATGTCAACGCTGCCGCCAAGGAATCTTCATCCCCGTGTGATCGCATCGGAGAGGGCAGTCCAGGAAATTGATCCGGCAGGCCGGTTTTTAATGATCGGAGAGAGAATCAATCCGACAGGAAAGAAAAAGCTTCAGGAAGAGCTCCGAAGAGGCGAATTTAGTATAATTGAAACTTTTGCGGAAGAACAGGAAGAACAGGGCGCCGACATTTTGGATGTGAACCTGGGAACCAACGGAATTGATGAAAAAGAAATGATGGTGGAGGCGATTTCCCGTATTTCTTTGACTACCTCCCTTCCGCTTTGTATCGATACCAGCGATGCAGAGGTGATGGAGGCGGCCCTTCGCAATTATCCGGGACGGGCGCTGATGAACTCCATTTCCCTGGAAAAAGAAAAAATTGAAAAGTTTTTGCCTTTGGCAAAAAAATACGGCGCAATGTTTATTTTACTTCCCTTATCCGACAAAGGACTGCCGAAATCTCCGGAAGAAAAAAGGCAGATCATCCATCAGATTATGGATCATGCCAAGTCGTTGGGGATTGACGAGGACCAGATTGTGGTAGACGGCCTTGTTACCACTGTGGGAGCAAATAAAAATGCAGCTTTGGAAACTTTGGACACCATTCGCTATTGCAAAGAAGAATTGGGGCTTCCGACGGTGGTCGGACTTTCCAATATTTCCTTCGGACTGCCGGAGCGGGGCAATGTAAACGCCGCCTTTGCCGCCATGGCGATTCAGTGCGGCCTTACCATGGCCATTGCAAATCCCGCAGGCGAGATGTTAAAATATATCGCTTACGCTTCGGATCTTCTGATGAACAAGGAAAAATCTGATCTTCATTATATTACCAGAGTCAGCAAGGAAAGTTCGGCAAAAGAAGAAAAATCCGTTCCAAAAGAAGATAAAAAGGAAAAGAAAAAAGATGAAATCCGCAATGCGGTGATCAAAGGAAATATTGATTCCATCGTTTCCATAGTGAAGGCATCCGTAGACGGAGGAAGAGAGCCTAGGGATATTCTGGAGGCTTCCTTGATCCCTGGAATTAACGACGTGGGAGATTTGTTCGAAAAGCAGATTTACTTTTTACCTCAGCTCATCGCCAGCGCTAATGCGATGAAAGAGGCCGTTACCTGGCTGGAGCCACTTCTAAAAAGCAGCGATTCTAAGGAAGAGATGCCGGTGATCGTCATCGCTACGGTGGAGGGAGATATCCACGACATCGGTAAGAATCTGGTGGCGCTGATGCTGCGAAATTACGGATTTCAAGTTATCGATCTTGGAAAAGATGTTCCGGCGGATAAGATCATAGAAGCGGCGAAAGAGCATCGGGCGAAGATCATTGCCCTGTCCGCTTTGATGACAACGACTATGATGCGCATGAAGGATACGATCCTCCTTAGAAATCAGGAAAATCTTGATGTGAAAGTAATCATCGGAGGAGCCGTGACTACCCCGTCCTTTGCGGAGGAGATCGGCGCCGATGGGTATTCTAAGGATGCGGCGGAAGCAGTGAAACTGGTAAAACATTTATTAAATATTGAATAAAAGATCAGGATAAAGATATGAAAGTTGATGTAATTATACCGACTTATAAGCCGGATGAAAAACTGGATAAAAATTTAAGGATGTTAAGAAAACAGACTTTAAAGCCGGACAGGATTTTACTCATCAATACCGAAGAAGAATATTTTTCCAGTAGAGAATTTGACGCTTTAGAGCAGGGCGAGATCATCCATATTAAAAAAAGCGAGTTTGATCACGGCGGAACAAGAAATATGGCGGCTTCCCTTTGCGACGGAGATTTCATCGTTCTTCTTACCCAGGATGCGATCCCGGCAGACGAGTTCCTTATTGAAAACTTGATCAAACCTTTTGAAGAGGAAGAAGTCTGTGCAGCTTACGGAAGGCAGATGGCAGATTACAAAAATAATCCGGTGGAAGCATACACCAGATTGTTTAATTATCCCAAAGAAAGCAGAGTGAAATCTGCTAAGGATTTGGATGAGCTTGGAATAAAAACATTTTTTTGCTCCAATGTCTGCGCGGCTTATCGCAAGTCCGTGTACGATAAGTTGGGAGGATTTCCAATCCACACTATATTTAACGAAGACATGATCTTCGCAAGCAGATTGATTCAAAACGGTAAAAAAATTGCTTATGCGGCGGATGCGAAAGTGTGGCATTGGCACAATTACACTGCATTGGAACAGTGCAGAAGAAATTTTGATCTTGCGGTGTCTCAGGTGGATTACGGCGGACTTTTTAAAGAAGTAAAATCGGAATCAGAGGGAATCCGGTTGGTGAAAAATACCATTCTTTTCTTCCTGAGAAAAGGACAAGTCAAATATATACCGCAGATCGTCCTTCACAGCGGCGCAAAGTGGATCGGATACCGACTTGGGAAAAATTATAAGTCCCTTCCGGGATGGTTTATTCGAAAAATTTCTTTTAATCCTTCCTACTGGAGTGACGTAAAATAAGATATCTTGGTGAATTTTATATTTTTATATGTTGCAAAGATAAAAAAAATGGTATACTCTTAGATAAGATTATGTAGGAGGACTTTGCGGTGGCAAAAAGAATGAATAAAAAAGCCGATAAAAAGATGAATCATAAAACCAGTCAGAAAGCGGGCCATAGATCGAATCCGGAAGCTGTCGTTAAGAAGGAACCGAAGGCGAAAGGCAAGACAAAGAAAAAGGGAGGCAAGGGAAGGATCTTTGCCCAGATTTTCATGTGTCTGTTCCTGGTAGCGCTCTTTGTTTTATCCGCGGTTGGCGGCGCAGCGGCCGCTTATTATACGGCGGCGACCGACATCATCGAAACCGATACGGAAACTTCTTTAAGTAAGGCCAATGTGGTGGAAGCTGATTTGACTTACGACCAGGATGTGGTGAATATCTTGCTGATCGGTTCTGATAAGAGAGAGACAGAAACGGAGAGCGGGCGTTCGGATACTACGATGATCGCCACGATTGATTTAAAGAATGGAAAGCTGAAACTTACTTCTTTGATGAGAGATATGTATATTGAAGTGCCGGGATACGGATATCATAAGTTTAACGCAGCCTATTCTTACGGCGGGGTGCAGCTTGAGTATGAGACCATCGCCAATACATTCGGAATCAAACTGGACGGCTATGTGGAAGTGGATATGGCGGCTTTCCGAGAAGTCGTACAGCTTCTTGGCGGCGTGCCGCTGGAACTTACGGAGGCGGAAGCCTATTATCTCCAGACGGCTTATAAGAACTCCAAACACGGAGAAAAGGATGTCGTTGCCGGAGAGAACGTCCTTACGCCTTACCAGGCGCTTGCTTATTGCCGGATCCGACAGGACGTTATGGGAGAATTTGGCCGGACGGACCGTCAGAGAAAGGTTTTGATCTCCATTTTTAATGAAGTAGAAAAAACAGATCTCATGACCATTACCAATATTTGTATGAAGGCGCTTAAGTATGTGAAAACGGACTTGACGGAGGAACAGATTCGGAGTCTTATGGTTTCTGTCGTATCCATGGGGGCAACAGAGATCGAACAGCTTCGTATCCCATATGAAGGATCCTACACAACCGGCCGTTTGAGTGGAAATGGCGCTTGGGTAATGCAGTGCGACTATGAACTGAATAAGCAGGCAATGCAGTATTTCATTTTCGGAATCGGAGAAGATCCTGGAGTCGACGACGAGTACGGACTTGGCAGCGATAATTTCATCGAAGGATATTATCCGGAAAAAACCGAAGGAATTACCACATATTAGCGGTTCATCATAGATTGAAAGGAGTAGTATAATGAAACAGATCGTTCTTTCATTATTAGTAGATAATAATCCTGGCGTGTTGGCTCGTGTCAGCTCACTGTTCAGCCGTCGGGGATATAATATTGACAGTTTAACTGCCGGAATCACCAATAATCCAAAGTATACAAGAATCACCGTGGCGGTCAGCGGAGACGATCAGATATTGGAGCAGATCCGCAACCAGATTGAAAAACTGGTGGAAGTAAGGAAAATCATTGTCCTCGATGACAAAGAGTCCGTTTGCCGCGAGCTGGTTTTAGTCAAGGTTATGGCCGACAAAAAGGAAAAACAGGACATCATCGCCATCGCAGATGTTTTCCGTGCCAAAATCGTGGATGTGGGAAGCGATTCCGTCATGATCGAGCTTACGGGAAATCAAAACAAGCTGGATGCATTCCTTAATCTGATGTCAGATTTTGAAGTGCTTGAAATGGTAAGAACCGGACTTACCGGATTGGAGAGAGGATCGAACATTTTGTCATTATAGCGTGGTGTTGACATTGTATTACTATAATATAATGAATAATTTGTTTTAGTATTCTTCATTTTTTGAAAAACCAACTTGATTTCTATGATAAAGAGTAGTAAGATAGGAAATGGTTTTACTTTAAGTGGGTAAAGCAGGGCTGGCAGCCCATACATAAAGTCCTGGAAAAACAGGTATATTTTAATTTAAATTCGCTTTGCCAATGAGTAATCTCATAATATTATATATTTTAGGAGGAAGAACAATGGAAGCAAAGATTTATTACCAGGAAGATTGTGATCTGTCATTATTGGAAGGTAAAACTGTTGCGATTATCGGATACGGCAGCCAGGGTCATGCACACGCATTAAACCTGAAGGAATCCGGATGCCACGTAATCGTTGGTCTTTACGAAGGAAGTAAATCCTGGGCAAAAGCAGAGGCACAGGGACTTGAAGTATTTACTGCAGCAGAAGCAGCAAAACGTGCTGATATTATTATGATCCTTATCAACGATGAAAAACAGGCAGCTCTTTATAAAGAGAGTATCGAGCCTAACTTAGAAGAAGGCAATATGTTAATGTTTGCTCATGGTTTCAACATTCATTTTGGATGTATCAAACCGCCGGCATATGTTGACGTTACCATGATCGCACCAAAAGGACCGGGACATACCGTTCGTTCCGAATATCAGGCAGGTAAGGGTGTTCCTTGTCTTGTAGCAGTTGAGCAGGATTACACAGGCAAAGCATTGGATATCGCCCTTGCATACGGACTTGGAATCGGCGGAGCAAGAGCCGGCGTTTTGGAAACAACTTTCAGAACAGAGACAGAGACAGACTTATTTGGTGAGCAGGCAGTTCTTTGCGGCGGCGTTTGCGCTTTAATGCAGGCTGGTTTTGAGACACTTTGTGAAGCAGGATACGATCCTCGTAACGCATATTTTGAGTGTATCCATGAGATGAAACTGATCGTTGACCTGATCTATCAGTCCGGTTTCTCAGGCATGAGATATTCCATCTCCAACACTGCTGAGTACGGCGATTATATCACAGGACCTAAGATCATCACAGAAGATACTAAGAAGGCAATGAAGAAGATCCTTGCTGATATTCAGGACGGAACCTTCGCAAAAGACTTCTTACTTGATATGTCTGATGCAGGATCACAGGTACATTTCAAAGCAATGAGAAAGCTTGCAGCAGAACATCCGGCAGAGAAGATCGGTGAAGAAGTGCGTAAGCTTTATAGCTGGAATGGCGAAGATAAGCTGATCAATAACTAATTATCTTCTATAAATAATTAACTTCTATAATAAAAGAAACCCCGCATGAGGAAATTGAGATTGATTAATTTTCTCATGTGGGGTTATTTTTTTACAGCAGAGATATCAGTCGCCAGGCAGGACATAATTATAAAATTGTATTTAAAACCGTTATTTTATTGGAAAGATTATATATAAAAGGGATTTTCCCTAACACTTTATAAATAGGGTGGATTTGTGGCATTGCTTCCATGAGGCTGCGATCTTCTATAAACTTTATTCCCGCAACCAGATGTTCTAAATTTTTGCCAGATTTAATTCCCCATGTAAATTTGGCGTTACTGGCTTTGATAGATTTTTCTTCAACCTTTCGAACAACCATGGGCGACATGATTTCCATAAATATAGTAGTATTAACAAAATGTTTTGTTATTATCGAAAGGATCATCTTTACATCTGCTTCCGTTAAGTACATTGTCAATCCTTCAACGACTACCAAAACTGGAGCTTTTGGTGTACCGACATGAGTAACCCAACTTTCTTCCATAGCAGAGGATGAGATCATAGACACTCGATCATTTTCTGTAAAAAATCGTTTTCTAATCTGTATTACTTCTGGCAAGTCCAGGTTATACCATCTGATTTTTTTGTTATCTACTCTGTAAAAGCGAGTATCTAAGCCACAGGCAAGATTAATGACTGTTGAGTTTGGATTAGAGTTGATAAATTCTTTTATCATATTATCTAATAAGATCGTGCGGGCAATGACTCCTGCACTCATCATGATATCTTTATCTGCAACAGAAAAATCATAATCAATTCTTTCAACAAGCTCGATTGATTTTTTATCATAAATGAGAGGATTAGACTTTTTGGACTCTTTAGCCCTTGCATAGAGTGTTTGAATCATTGTTTCCGGCACACCTGTAATATCAAATTTTTCCATTTATATACCTCCGTGACTGAGAAGTCAAAGATCTTTTACGATTTTTCATTTTATCACAACAGAAAGATTAACGTCAACAAATGTTCAGATACGAATGGTAAATATGGTTTGTGTTAGAATGGTAAATATGGTTTGTGTTTGCTTGATTTTTCCTTCAATTATGTTATCATAAACATAACTGTGTTCAAACAATTTGCAAAGGAGGAACGCTAATGCTTTCGGGGTTTGTATATCCTAGTTATGAATTGGAACAACATCGAATTATAGATGAATTGCAAGGGGAAGGATATGTTCTTCGCCATAAAAAGACGGGTGCCAGAGTGGTACTGATTGACAACGATGATAAAAATAAAGTATTTGCCATTGGATTTCGCACGCCTCCGGAGGATGATACCGGTGTGGCTCATATTCTTGAGCATTCCGTGCTGTGCGGTTCGAGGAAATTCCCTTCTAAGGATCCTTTTATTGAGCTTGCCAAGGGATCGCTGAATACTTTTTTAAATGCTATGACCTATTCCGATAAAACCGTGTATCCCATTGCGAGCTGCAATGATACGGATTTTCATAATCTGATGCACGTTTATCTTGATGCGGTCTTTTATCCGAATATTTATACAACAGATGAGATCTTAAAACAGGAGGGCTGGCATTATGAGATAGATTCCATGGATGGGGAGCTGTCATTTAACGGAGTGGTTTACAATGAGATGAAGGGCGCATTGTCTTCGGCGGACGCAATGCTAGAAAGAAAGATCGAGGCGGCGCTGCTCTGCGATACTCCATATGCCTATGAATCCGGTGGGGATCCAGATGCGATTCCTCAATTAACAAAAGAAAAGTTTCTGGCTTTCCATACCAGATATTATCATCCATCCAACAGCTATATTTATCTCTATGGAAAAGTAGATTTTGAAAAAGAACTGGATTTCCTGGATCGGGAATATTTAAGCCATTTTGAAAAACGTAAGATCGATTCGGAGATTGCTTTGCAGACTCCTTTTTCGGAGCCTCGTTTGGTAGAAGATACCTATTCTGTGTCTGAGGACGGCGAAGACGGTATTTATCTAAGCTATAATACTGCGTTTGGAAAAAGCGTGGACATTAAGGCAAACATGGCGCTGCAGCTTTTAGATTATGTGTTATTTAGTATGCCGGGAGCGCCGGTAAAAAAGAAGCTGATCGACGCCGGAATCGGCAAGGATGTGGAAACTTCTTTTGACGCCGGAATCCAGCAGCCGATCTTCTCCGTTGTGGCAAGAAATGTCGAAAAAGATCTGGAGAAGAGATTTTTGCGCGTTCTGGAAGATGCGCTGCTTGCAGAGGTAAATCAGGGAATCAACAAAAAGGTCCTGTATTCTGCGATCAATAACTTTGAATTTAAATACAGAGAAGCCGATTTTGGCAGATATCCAAAGGGACTGATCTATGGGCTGAATTTCTTTAATACCTGGCTCTATGACGATACGAAGGCGCTGGCGCTTTCCAATTCCCTGGAGCTGTTGTCAGACCTTAAAAAAGAAGTAGAAAGCGGATACTTTGAACAGCTCATCCTGGATGTATTTATTAAGAATAAACATAAGGCGTATGTAAACTTATATCCGGAACAGGGTAAGAACGAAAAAATGGAGCAGGTGTTAAAGAAACAGCTTGCCGCAGTAAAAAATACCTTAAACCGCAAGCAGCTCTATTATCTTGTCAATGACACGAAAAAATTAAAAGAGTTTCAGGAAGCGCCTTCCAGGCCGGAGGATGTGGCAAAGATCCCATCTCTGGAACTTAGCGACATTGAAAGGGACGTACTTCCTTTTAAAAATGAAGAAACGGTCATCGGAGGACTGCCAACGGTCATCCATGATTATGATACCAACGGCATTGTCTATATGGACTTGTGCTTTGACGTGAGTGAGCTTCCTTTAGAGCTGGTGCCTTACCAGACCCTTCTTGTGGAACTCTTCCGTTATATTGACACGGAAAATTATTCCTACAACGATCTTGCAACAGAAATCAACTTAAAGATCGGAGGAATGTCTTTTTCCACGGGAATTTTCCCGCTATTGTGGAAAAAAGGAGGTTTCCGCCCGTATTTTAACTGCCGGTTAAAATGTTTGGAACATCAGATCAAAGACGGCATGAACCTTTTGGAAGAAGTCGTATTTTCTTCCAAGTTACAGGATAAAAAGAGATTAAAAGAAACCATTTCTGAGCTCTGTATCCGGATGGAAGAGAGGATCCCGTCCTCCGGCCATGTTTATGCGGCCAACAAAGCGCTGTCCTATATTGATCCGATGATGGCGTATAAAGAGGCGGCAGAGGGAATTGAATTTTATGATCTGATGAAGAACATCGACAAAAATTTTGACGACTGCTATGAAACGGTGGCGGAAAACCTAAAGCTTGCCTGTGAATGTATTTTCCGTAAGGAAAATGTGACAGTCAGCTTAACCGGCAGCTTCCCTTATCAGGAGCTGCTTGACGAAGAGCTTAAGGCTTTCAGCGAAAAAATGTATAAGAATGCTTGTGTGAAATCCGTTCCTGTCTTCCGCCTGCAAAAGAAAAACGAGGCGTTTAAGACGGCAAGCAAGGTTTCCTATGTTGCGTCGGCAGGATATTTTGAACAAGACGGCGTGGGATACCAGGGAGCGCTCAAAGTATTAAAAACAATTTTGTCTTATGATTACCTTTGGGTAAATGTCCGGGTGAGCGGAGGAGCTTACGGCGCAATGTGCGGATTTTCCAGAAATGGTTATGGATACTTCACTTCTTACCGGGATCCGAATCTTGGCGGTACTCTGGAAGTTTACGAAAAGGCATGGGAATATGTGAAAGATTTTGAGGTCAGCGACCGGGATATGAAGAAGTATATCATTGGAACGATCAGTTCCATGGACCAGCCGGTGGAGGCGTCCGGTCTTGGAAGACGCTCTTTCCATGCATATCAGAGCGGCTTGACCATAGAGATGGTGAAAAAAGAGCGGGAGCAGGTGTTAAATACCGATCAGGAAGCCATCCGGGCGCTTGCTCCGATGATCAAGGCGATGATCGATGATCATGCGATCTGCGTCATCGGCAACAATACAAAAGTAGAGGCAGAAAAAGACGCCTTCCAAACAGTTCGAAATTTAATACAATAAACCAAAAGGAATGAGTATGAATAAGAATTTTAAATCAGGATTTGTGACCATTATCGGCCGTCCCAACGTGGGAAAGTCCACATTGATGAATAAGCTGATCGGACAAAAAATTGCGATCACATCCAATAAGGCCCAGACAACCAGAAACCGCATTCAGACCGTTTATACCGCAGAGGAAGGGCAGATCGTATTTTTAGATACGCCGGGAATCAACCGGGCCAAAAATAAACTGGGCGATTATATGCTCACAGCGGCAGAGCGGACGCTGAATGAAGTGGATCTGATCCTCTGGCTGGTGGAACCGACCACCTACATCGGCGGCGGAGAAAAGTATATCATCGAAAAACTAAAAACGGTAAATACTCCTGTTTTTCTGATCATTAATAAGACAGATCTGGCGGGAGAGGAAGAAATCTTAAAGGCGATCGTGGCCTATAAAGACCAGTGCGACCTTAAGGAAATCATTCCTGTCAGCGCATTAAACGGAGATAATCTTTCCGACTTGATTAAGACGGTGTTCCGTTATCTTCCGGAAGGTCCGATGTACTACGATGAAGATACAGTGACCGATCAGCCGGAACGCCAGATCGTGGCAGAACTTGTCCGGGAAAAGGCGCTCCGTCTGCTGAACCAGGAAATCCCTCACGGGATTGCTGTGATGGTGGACCGGATGAAAACCCGGAAAAAGGGAAACATCGTAGATATCGAGGCTACCATCGTCTGCGAGAGAGAGTCTCACAAGGGAATCATTATCGGCAAAAACGGCGCGATGATCAAAGAAATCGGTTCCCAGGCAAGGATAGAAATTGAAAATCTATTGGACACCAAAGTAAATCTCAAGCTGTGGGTGAAAGTGAAAAAAGACTGGAGAGACAGCGATCTGCTTTTGAAAAATTATGGTTATAATAAAAAAGAACTATGATAGATGAAACAAAATTAACGGGGATTGTCCTCTCCGTTTATCCGATCGGAGAAAATGACAAACGGCTCACGATATTAACAAAAGAGCGGGGAAAGATCCAGGTGATCTCAAGGCGGTGCCGCAGACAAAATCACAAACTATTTGCGGTTTCCCAGCCTTTGATCTACGGAGAATTTATCGTCTCCTATACAAGAAATTATGTCTATCTTAATTCCGCGTCATGCAAAGATTCCTTCGGAGATATCAAGTCGGATTTCGACGGAATATGCTATGGAACCTATTTTGCGGAAGTGACAGAATATTGCACCGTGGAGATGCAGGATGAGCGAAACACCTTAAATCTGCTCTTTGTAACGCTGCACGCCCTGCGTAAAAAACTGATGCCCTACTCTCTGATCAAAAGTGTTTTTGAATATCGAATTTTACAATATATTGGAATCGGGCTTCAAGTCTTTTCCTGCCTGAATTGCGGTACGACAGAACATCTTGAGCTGCTTTCCTTCGAAAACGGCGGAATCTTTTGCAAAAACTGCGGGAAAAAACTAATTGGAACCCACGTAGACGAGGCGGTGCTATACACCCTGCAATACGTGGCGTCCATGCCTTTGTCCCAGCTATACACCTTTCGCTTAAAAGGAGAGGTAGAAATCGAATTTTGCTGGATCGTAAAAAGATTTTTCACTTTGCACATGGACCATGCTTTCAAGTCGGAGAAAATGCTGGAAATTGAGTGAGGAAGGGACTGCCTGTCCCCATTGCCATTGTCCGGGACTTTCACAAAAAAGTCTTGAATTATCGGTATATACAAGGTAGAATAAAAAACGATATTGAATTTTAGATAAGAAATGAGGTAAAGTTATGGAAAAAACTATGGATAAGATTATTGCACTGGCTAAGGCAAGAGGTTTTGTTTATCAGGGTTCTGAGATTTATGGCGGACTTGCCAATACCTGGGATTACGGTAATCTTGGAGTAGAGTTAAAAAATAACGTAAAAAAAGCATGGTGGAAGAAGTTTATCCAGGAAAGTCCATATAATGTTGGAGTGGACTGTGCTATTTTGATGAATCCGCAGACCTGGGTCGCTTCGGGACATCTGAGCGGTTTTTCGGATCCTTTGATGGATTGTAAGGAATGTAAAGAGAGATTCCGTGCGGATCAGTTGATTGAGGATTACGCTAAGGAACATGATATCACTCTGGAAACTTCCGTCGACGGGCTTACACAGGAACAGATGAAGGAATTTATCGATGAGCATAATGTACCTTGCCCAAGCTGCGGAAAGCATAATTTTACCGATATCCGTCAGTTTAATCTTATGTTTAAGACTTTCCAGGGCGTGACTGAGGATGCGAAGAATACCGTATATCTTCGTCCGGAAACGGCGCAGGGTATCTTTGTAAACTTTAAAAATGTCCAGAGAACATCCAGAAAGAAAGTTCCTTTTGGAATCGGACAGATCGGTAAGTCTTTCCGTAATGAAATTACTCCTGGAAACTTTACCTTCCGTACCAGAGAGTTTGAACAGATGGAACTTGAGTTTTTCTGTAAGCCGGATACCGACCTGGAATGGTTTGCATATTGGAAGGATTACTGTGTGAACTGGCTGAAAGATTTGGGCATCAAGGAAGAAGAGATGAGAATCCGCGACCATGAACCGGAAGAGCTTTCCTTCTATTCCAAAGCGACTTCGGATATTGAGTTCTTATTCCCATTTGGATGGGGCGAACTCTGGGGAATTGCGGACAGAACAGACTATGACCTTACCTGCCATCAGGAAGTGTCTAAGGTGGATATGTCTTACTTTGACGATGAGGAAAAGAGAAAATACATTCCATATGTTATTGAGCCGTCTCTTGGCGCAGACCGTGTGACATTGGCTTTCCTTTGCGCCGCTTATGACGAAGAGGAGATCAAAGAAGGAGATGTCAGAAACGTGATGCATTTCCATCCGGCGATCGCTCCGGTAAAGATTGGCGTGCTTCCTCTGTCTAAGAAGTTAAATGAAGGCGCTTTAAAGATTTATAACGAATTATGTAAGATTTATAACTGCGAGTTTGACGATAGAGGAAACATCGGAAAGAGATACCGTCGTCAGGATGAGATCGGTACTCCGTACTGTATCACCTATGATTTCGATTCAGAAGAAGACGGAGCCGTAACGGTGAGAGACCGTGACACAATGGAGCAGGAACGCATCAAGATCGCAGATTTGAAAAACTACTTTGAAGAAAAATTTGCATATTAATCCTTCATTTTATTTTGCGAGAAAAAAATGACTTTCCATTATTAAGTCAAAATGAGATGATTTTGGCAATGGGAACGAAAATGGATTTAAAAGTTGTTAAAATAAGAGAAAAAACTTAAAAAATGCAATCTTGTTTTGTGTAATGTAATGAAACTGAAAAAATGAATAAAAAGTTCTTGCATTTTTTAGGAAAAAGGGTTATTTTAATTACAGCAATTGCAGAGTAATATTTTAAAATGAATGGGAACAAAGGTGTTCGTGAATTATAGGATTCTCGGACACCTTTTTTGATGACATGGAAGATTTTAGATATTTTCTTTGTTTTCAGAGGGAACTTCTTTCGCAATCAGCGTACTTTCCCTTGGTTCTGAAAGAAATCACACAATCATAGATTGTGAGATGAGATATGAAGAAAGGATGGCAACTATGAAAGTTAACGTAAAAGAAATCTTTGGTGAAAACGTATTTAGTGATGCGGTGATGAAGGCAAGATTGCCGAAGGCAGCATATAAAAAGATGAAAGCGACCATCGATTCCGGCGCTGATCTTGATCCGGAAGTGGCAGACATCGTTGCTCATGAGATGAAAGAATGGGCCATCGAAAAAGGAGCTACACATTTTACACATTGGTTCCAGCCTCTTACTGGTATCACAGCGGAAAAGCATGACGCTTTTATCGATCCTCAGAGCGACGGAACGACTCTTCTTCGATTTTCCGGAAAAGAGCTGATTAAAGGTGAGCCGGATGCTTCTTCCTTCCCATCCGGAGGTCTTCGTGCTACATTCGAGGCAAGAGGCTATACCGCTTGGGATTGTACTTCACCGGCATTTATTAAAGAGACGCCGCATTCTACCATTCTTTGCATTCCGACAGCTTTCTGTTCTTATAAGGGAGAGGCTCTTGATAAAAAGACGCCGCTGCTTCGCTCCATGCAGGCATTGGATATGCAGGCAATCCGAATTTTAAGATTATTCGGCAACAAAGAAGCTTCCCATGTCACTACTTCCGTAGGTCCGGAACAGGAATATTTCATTGTAGATAAAGAATCTTTCATGAAGAGAAAAGATTTGATCTTCACAGGCAGAACTTTGTTTGGCGCAATGCCTCCAAAGGGCCAGGAGATGGACGATCATTACTTTGGAACGATTCCGGAGAGAATTCTGGAATTTATGGATAAGTTTAATCAGGAATTATGGAAACTTGGAATCTCTGCTAAGACTCAGCATAATGAAGTGGCTCCGGCACAGCATGAGATCGCTCCGATTTATGATCAGAATAATATTGCAACAGATCACAACCAGTTAGTGATGGAAACAGCGCAGAGAGTGGCAGATCAGATGGGACTCAAATGTCTTCTTCATGAAAAACCATTTGCAGGAATTAACGGCTCCGGTAAGCATAATAACTGGTCTATGTCCACAGATACGGGCGAAAATTTATTGGATCCGGGAAAAACCCCTCATGAGAATATGCAGTTCTTACTGTTCCTTGCCGCCATAATCCGTGCAGTGGATGAACACGCCGACTTACTTCGTCTGTCCGCATCCACACCAGGTAACGATCATCGTCTTGGCGCCAATGAAGCTCCTCCTGCAATCATTTCCATTTTCCTTGGAGAACAGCTTCAGGATGTGGTAGATCAGTTTGTATGCGACGGCGAAGCAACCAGCTCACTGGAAGGCGAAGAGTATGTTTCCGGCGTTCATTCCCTTCCTCATTTTAAGAAAGACGCCACAGATCGTAACCGTACTTCGCCATTTGCATTCACCGGAAATAAATTTGAGTTCCGTATGGTAGGTTCCACTCAGTCCATCGCAGACCCGAACACCGTATTAAATACGATCGTTGCAGAGGTATTGTCCGATATGGCCGATGAGCTGGAAAAAGCAGAAGATTTTGAGATGGCTCTTCATGATATGATCAAAAATACAATCTCAAAACATAAACGTGTAATTTTCAATGGAAACGGTTATTCTGATGAATGGGTAAAAGAAGCGGAAAAACGTGGTCTTCCAAACATCAAGTGTATGGTGGACGCTATCCCGTCCCTGATCAAACCGGAAGCGATAACCATGTTCGAAAAACACGGCGTATTTACTCAGGCAGAGTTAGAGTCCCGTGCAGAAGTTATGTATGAGACCTATGCAAAGACCATCAATATCGAAGCGCTTACCATGATCGATATGGCAAAGAAACAAATTGTTCCGGCAACGATCAAGTATCAGACCAGCCTGGCAAACTCCATCAACGAGATCAAGTCCGCAAACCCTGCTGTGGATACCACCGTACAGGAAGCGTTGATTTCTGATATCGCAGTGAACTTAAAAGAAATGTACCAGGCTCTCTGCGAACTGGAAAAAGTTACTTATAAAGCTGAAGAAATCGAAGACGCAGAAGCACAGGGACGCTGCTATCATGACGAAGTATTTGCTGCAATGGAAGCGTTAAGAGCGCCGGCAGACCGTCTGGAAATGCTTGTGGCAAAAGAATCCTGGCCAATTCCAAGCTACGGCGACTTAATCTTTGAAGTGTAAAAAACTGCGTCGCCGACGATAATAATCTTTAAACATATTGAAATACATCATTTTTATATAACCTTCTCTTGTGTCAGGAGATGCCTCACGGCATCTCCTGATTTTGTATTCCCTGAAAATCCTACAAAATTGTAGCATGAAAGTAACACTGCAGTAAGGTATGGATGGTACACTTTTTTTGTGACTTAAGGACACTGTAAAATTATCATTGGCAAAAATACAATGAGCCAGTGGCGGCTTGATCTAAAATACTGGAAAATATTTCAGGGAAATGTTATGTTAGAAAGAAAAAAGTGGAAATCAGATATAGGAATTATAGGACATATTTGTGAAAGAAAATATGATTCATTTTGGTCAATGGTCATGATTTTTTTCACTATGAGCTTGACAGGATGGTTATGGGAAATCTGCCTTCATCTGATTTTGGACGGAAGTTTTGTAAACCGCGGATTTTTTCATGGACCGTGGCTGCCTATTTATGGCTTCGGGAGTGTGCTGATCTTGTCACTGCCTCATAAGCTCCGGCAAAAGCCACTGTTGGAATTTTTGGCAATCGTCTTCTTGTGTGGCTGTATTGAGTATTACATATCATGGTTTTTGGAGTAGTTATATGACGGAATGCGATGGTGGGATTACAGTGATTATTTTCTGAATCTTAATGGAAGAATCTGTGTCGAAGGGCTGCTGGCCTTTGGCCTCGGCGGGATGGCGATGGTATATTTTTATGCACCCTTTCTTGACTATTTGTTCAGACGTATTCCGAAAAAAATACTCGTGCCGATATGTCTGGTATTGATCTTGATTTTTTGTGTAGATCTGATATATTCGGGGAAAAATCCAAATTTTGGAAATGGAATTGCCGGATACCGGTAATAATGTTAATAAAATATATATAAAAAATATACAAGGA
The DNA here is from genome assembly GCA_964555015.1 of uncultured Eubacterium sp. Taxonomy (GTDB): domain Bacteria; phylum Bacillota; class Clostridia; order Lachnospirales; family Lachnospiraceae; genus Anaerobutyricum. The sequence continues at coordinate 76,138 of CAZKQV010000005.1, forward strand.
TGAAATCTTGAAAAATGTGGAGGAATTATGCTTGCTGTTTATTTGTCGCCAGTCTATTTGATAGTCAACGGATATCTGCTGATCCGAATCCACAGATGGCTGGGTGTATGCAGCCCATTGTTCAAAAAAATATGGATGCGTGTTGGAATCAGCCTGCTCTATGTTTGTCTGGCTGTATCCATATTGGTGGCGTTTTTCCTGCCGGCGGGACCAGCCAGGAGAATTGTGAAACTAGTTAGCAATTATTGGCTCGGGGTGCTGTTGTATTTGTTTTTGGCTGTTCTGATTTCGGATTTGATTTGCCTCCTGTATTTTCTTATCAGGAAGAGGAAATTAAAATGCCGGACCGCTCTGGCAGGAGGAATATGTGCGGTAACGGTTCTCGTTCTCAGTGCGTTTGGAATATACAATGCCCGTATCATCCATGTCACACCATACAAAATTACTGTCAATAAATATGGTGGAAGGTTGGAAGACTTAAATGTGGTATTAGCCGCTGATCTGCATTTGGGCTACAACATTGGCACAGCACATATGTTGCAAATGGTAGATAAGATCAATGATCAGAATGCGGATGTTGTTGTAATTGCAGGCGACATTTTTGATAATGAATATGAGGCTCTTGACGATCCGGCAGAGCTGATCGCTGTATTGCAAAAAATTCAGTCGAAGTATGGCGTTTATGCCTGTTATGGAAATCATGATGTTGAAGAAAAAATACTGGCGGGTTTTACTTTTGGGGGAAATCAAAAGAAAGAGAGCAGTATACAGATGGATACGTTTCTGGAGAAAGCCGGGATTCATTTATTGAAGGATGAGGCAGTGCTGATTGATGATAGTTTTTATCTGTATGGAAGACCGGATGCACAGAGACCTGGACGTGGAATCAATGTAAGAAAAACTGCCGTTGAACTGATGGAGGAACTTGATCTGGAAAAGCCGATTATTGTGATTGACCATGAACCGAAAGAATTTCAGGAATTGGCGGATGCAGGAGCAGACGTTGATCTGTGTGGACATACCCACGATGGGCAGATGTTTCCAGCAAACCTAGTGACAGCGCTGATGTGGGAAAATTCATATGGATATATGAAAAAGAATCAGATGCATACAATCGTGACCTCGGGCGTCGGCCTTTTTGGACCGAATATGCGCGTGGGCACAATTGCGGAAATATGTTCTATTAAAGTGCATTTTGACTGTACCAAAAACTGAGGGACGCTCAGAAAGAATTGCTTCAAAATATTTTCTTTTCTCCAGACAAGCAGAGTATATTTTGCCAATGCTTATTTGACAGTAACGAAATCAATCAGAAAAATTGCGCAGATTGTAAAGAGACATTTTCTGTGATATGATAGAAATGAAAAAGATTTTTTTGTTACTTGAGTTTTGGTAAGAGGAAGGTCGGTGAAAATATGACAGAATTGGATTTTGAGAGAAAACACGCAGAGGATCTACAGAGACTGCGGGGATTCCGCCTTCTGGATGATGATTTTATGAGCAAAGTCTTTGAGGACAAAGCGTGTTCACAGTTTTTATTGCAGATCATTTTAGACAAAAAAGACTTAAGTGTTCAAAAGGTACACGCACAGCATGATGTGAAGAATTTACAGGGATGTTCCATCCGTCTGGATATTGTAGCGACGGACGAAAACGGACGGGTCTATAATGTTGAAATCCAAAGAAGTGATAAAGGAGCCAATATGAAGAGGGCCAGATATAACAGCAGTCTGTTGGATGCAAATGTAACGGAGCCGGGGGATAATTACGAGAATCTCGCAGAGACGTATGTTATTTTCATCACAGAAAATGACGTACTGAAAGCTGGTTTACCTATTTATCACATTGACCGGACGATTAAGGAAACGGGGGCAATGTTTGAGGATGGAGCACATATCCTATATGTAAATTCCCAGATAAAAGATGACACGGAACTTGGTAAATTGATGTATGATTTTTCTTGTACAGATGCGAAAGATATGCATTATAAAATTTTAGCGGATCGAGTACGCTATTTTAAAGAGGATGTGAAAGGAGTGGAAACTATGTGCCGTGCTATGGAGGAGATGAGAAAAGAAGCCGCCGCTGAGCAGAATATACTTACTCTGTTGGAGACACTGCACAATCTGATGAAAAATTTGGGATTGACAGCAGAACAAGCATTGGCAGCTATGGGGGTTTCTGAAACGGATAAAAGTATTCTTATCAATAGACTTTAGGACTTTGACAAATATCGACAGGCCGATCAAAGCTCAAATTTGAGCGATGATCGGCTTTTGAAATTAAGAGATAGTTTGATCTTCACCAAACCCCATCCATTCCCTTTTGCAGCAGACTTATTTTTACCATCAGGATTAGATTGACAAAAAACATTCTCTTAGATATAGTTGGGGTGTTAAAAAAATATTAAGAAAAAAATAAAGAACCTGCTTTAGGGGAATAAGGAGGAAGGTATGTTACTAAATATTATCATTTTGATCGTGGGATTTGTGCTGCTGATCAAAGGAGCGGATCTCTTGGTGGAATCTGCGGCCAGTGTGGCTGGCAAAATACATATTCCGCAAATTATAATCGGGCTGACCATTGTGGCCATGGGAACCAGCGCCCCGGAAGCCGCCATCAGTATTCAGGCGGCGATTAAAGACCAGGTGGGAATTACCATCGGAAATGTTTTGGGAAGCAATATATTAAACATCCTGCTGATCCTTGGTCTCACCGCCATTTTTAAGACGATCCATGTAAAAACAGACACGATTCAAAAAGAGATTCCTTTTATTGCCATAGCTACTATTATTTTTACGATCCTGGGAATAAGGGGAAGATTGATCTCAAGAGTGAATGGCGTCATCTTTTTAGTGATGCTCGCTTTTTTTATGTACTACACTGTGTACAAGGCGAAAAAAGGGCGGGAAGAGCTGCTTGCCAGCGGCGACGAGGAACCGGAAGAAGGACAAAGATCCATCCTTGTTCTTTTCATTTTATTCCTTGTGGGACTTGTGATGCTGATTTTTGGAAGTGATATGATCGTGGATTCGGCCTCCTATATCGCCAAAGCGCTTGGTATGTCTGATCGTTTGATCGGTCTTACTATTGTGGCTTTTGGAACCTCTCTTCCGGAGCTGATCACTTCATTAACTGCCCTGAAAAAAGAAAATCCGGATATGGCCATCGGAAACGTGGTGGGAAGCAATGTATTTAATCTCTTGTTTATCATAGGTGTGGTTGCGGTGATTCACCCGATCCCTTTCCCAAGTACCTTTATCATCGATTCGATGGTGGCGTTATTTGCCGTTATTTTATTATATCTTATGACCTTTCATGATAAAGATTTAAACCGAAAGGAAGGTATTATTTTCGTAATTTGCTATATTATTTATACCATTTATCTGATTATGTCTTAAAATTATGTCTTAAATTAATGATGTCCAGATTGATCATAAACTGGATAAATAATTATGATCTAAAGAATCGAAAGAATAAAGAAAGAGGAAATCATGGGAATGAAAGAGAATCATTTTCAAGAAAATCATTGTCAATTAAAATATCCTTATTATATAGAAAGCTTACGTCCGCTGGGAAGTGTTTTGGGGCTTTCTTCCATGAGGCGGCTTATGGAGGAACTGGGCAATCCCCAGGATGAACTTCCGATCATACACATTGCCGGGACCAATGGAAAGGGATCAGTCAGCGCTTTTCTTGCTTCCATTCTTATGAGCGCGGGCTTTCGGGTGGGGCAGTACATTTCCCCAACCATAAAATGTTATGAAGAACGGTTTCAGACCAATCAAAAGATCATAGAAAAAGAAGATCTGGAAGTGTATTTTAGCAGAGTGTGGGAAGCGATTTCAGCCATAAGACAAAGGGGGGAGGAGTCGCCTACCCTTTTTGAAGCGGAGACGGCAGTGGCGTTTCTTTATTTTAAAAAGGAAAAGGTGGATTATGTCTTGCTGGAAACCGGAATGGGGGGAAGCTTAGACGCAACCAATGTGATCAAAACGCCCCTTCTTTCTGTGATCACCTCCGTAAGCCTTGACCATACGCAGTTTTTGGGAAGCACTTTAAAGGAAATCGCGTCCAATAAGGCGGGGATCATCAAGCCTGGCTGTCCGGTGGTGATTTCGGAGAATAAAAAAGAAGTGGTAAATGCGATAGAAGAAAAATGCAAAGAGATGAACTCCAAACTTTATAAAGTCACTTCCAGAGATTACGAAGTGGAGGAGGAGGGCTGGCAAAGCAGTACCTTTTTTTACAAGAGAGACTCTTGCGAAAGAGATTCTTACGTAGGAGAACCCTATGAGATCCGGCTGCCGGGCAGACATCAGATTTCCAATGCCGTGACGGCTCTCATGGCGGCCGAAGTCCTTTGTAAAGAACCGGATAAGGGGAAGCGGATCACGAAAAAGGCAATCCGGGAGGGGCTTTTTCGGTGCCGGTGGCCGGGACGTCTTGAGATTCTAAGTACAGATCCGATCTTTATCAGAGACGGCGCTCATAACCCTGATGGGGCCAGAAAATTGGCCGAATATGTGGAAAAACATTTTACAAACAGATCAATCCTCTATATAATAGGAGTATTGGGCGATAAGGATTATGAAAATATGCTTGCGGCCATACTTCCGACAGGCAGCAGGCTTTATTTATTTACTCCGCAGAACGCCAGAGGCTTAGACGCTGGAAGGCTGGCGGAGGCGGCAAAGCCTTATTCGCTTCCAACCGTAATCTGTAATCATGTAAAGGAGGCCATAAAAAGAGCAATGGCAGATTCCGGAAAGGATGATGTGTTGATACTTTGCGGCTCTTTATCTTTTATGGAAGAAATGGGTGAGAAAGATGATAATTGGCGGTCATGAATTTGATTTGGTAAATTGTGGATATATTATGGGGATTTTAAATGTCACACCGGATTCTTTTTCCGACGGAGGAAGTTATCAAAGCGTAGATAAGGCCTTGTTCCAAACGGAGAAAATGATAAAAGAGGGCGCGGCGATCATTGACCTTGGAGGAGAATCCACAAGGCCGGGACATATAAAAATCAGCGATGAAGAGGAAGTATCCCGAGTGGTTCCGATGATCGAAGCGATCAAAAGCCGTTTTGACATTCCCCTTTCCCTGGATACTTATAAGTCCGAAGTGGCCAGGGCCGGGATTTTGGCAGGCGCAGATATGATCAACGATATCTGGGGATTAAAATGGGACAAGGAGATGGCAAAGGTCATCGCAGAGTCCGGCGTGCCGTGCTGTTTGATGCACAACCGAACAGAAGCGGTCTATGAAAACTTCCTGGAGGATTTTGCAAAGGATATGGAAGAGATCCTTCATCTGGCAAAGAGTGCTGGGATCGCCGAGGATAAGATCATCCTGGATCCGGGCGTGGGATTTGGCAAAACATACGAACACAATTTAACGATCCTCCACCACCTGGAACTGATGCAGAAGTGGAGACTTCCGGTACTTCTTGGGACGTCCAGAAAGTCTGTGATCGGACTTGCCCTTTCTTTGCCGGTGGAAGAGAGAGAAGAAGGCACGGCGGCCACCACAGTGATCGGGCGGATGAAACAGGCTGCCATTTTCCGTGTACACGATGTAAAGACGAATTATAGAGCGCTGAAAATGACGGAGGCTATTTTAAATGAAGGCAAATAATAGGATCGGCTGCGAAGATCAGATTCGGATTCATAATCTGGAAGTATTTTGCAATCATGGCGTATATCGGGAAGAAAATGTGCTGGGGCAGAAGTTCTTGGTCGACGCGGTGCTTTATGGCTCCACCAGGAAGGCGGGATTGTCCGACGAGCTAAAGGACTCGGTCAATTACGGAGAAATCTGCAGATTTATCTCAGAGGAGATGAAAAAGCAAAACGATAAGCTTTTGGAAAAAGTAGCAGAAAGGCTGGCAGAAGGAATCCTGCTCCATTTTTCTAAGGTCCGGCAGGTGAGAGTGGAGGTAAAAAAGCCATGGGCGCCTGTCATGATGCATCTTGACTATGCTTCCGTTACCGTAAACCGGGGCTGGCATCAAGTCTATATCGGCCTGGGATCCAATATGGGGGACCGGATGGCTTATCTTACGGAAGCCATAGAAGCGCTTCGCCGCCTGCCCCTTGGAAGAGAAGTAAAGGCGGCTCCGATCATAGAGACGGAACCGTACGGTTACATAGATCAGGAGAATTTTTTAAACACCGTTGTCTCCATGGAGGTACTTTATGAACCTTATGAGCTTCTCCATCTCCTGCATCAGATAGAGAAAGAGGCAAACCGGGAAAGAAAGATTCATTGGGGGCCAAGAACCCTTGACCTTGATATTTTGCTGTACGATCATCAGGTCACGGAGGAGAAAGATTTGGTGATCCCCCATCCGGAACTGGAAAAACGTCTTTTCGTGCTGGAGCCTTTATGCGAATTAAATCCATACGGCGTGCATCCCGTTCTCGGGAAACGGTATCAGGACTTGAAGGAAGATTTGAGGAAGACACAGAATAATACAGCGTTAGCTGATGATAATAGAGGAACACGATAATGGAGAATAAATATCAGGAAATAGACCAGATCAGAGACAAAATCAGAGAAGTGGATTATCAGATCGCAGATCTTTTTGAAAAAAGAATGAAATATGCCGGTGAACTGGGAAAGGCCAAGAAAAAAGTTGGCGCGCCGGTATACGATAAAAACAGAGAGGATGAAAAGCTTGACGACATCACCAAAAGCCGCTCCAATCCTTTTATCATAAAGGGGTTAGAGGAAGTTTTTATCCAGATGATGTCCATCAGCAGGAAGTATCAGTATCACCTGGTACACCAGAGAGATCGTTACATCGAAAATTACTTTACCGAGGTGCCGGAGCTTGTGATGTTTCCGGATACCCGCGTCGTATATCCGGGAGTGCCGGGGTCTTACAGTGAAATGGCCTGTGAGAAGTTTTTCGGAGAAGAGATCGACCACTATTCCGTGGTGAACTTCAACGATGTTGCGGTGGCGTTAAACGAAGGAGATGCCGATTACGGCGTGCTTCCCATTGAAAATTCCACTGCCGGGGACGTGGAGGGCGTCTATAATATCCTTCTGGATAACGATGTCTGCATTGTGGGAGAAGTTTTTGTCAAGGTGGAACACTGTCTCTTAGGCTGTAAGGGCAGCACGTTATCCGATATCAATATGGTGTACTCCCATCCCCAGGGATTGATGCAGTGCGCTTCATTCCTTGACGAACTGGGAGCAGAAAAAAACAGTGTAAAAAATACGGCCATTGCGGCGGAGATGATCGCAAAACATGGCAAGAAAAACGAGGCGGCGGTGGCAAGCAAAAGGGCTGCGAAGCTTTATGACTTAGACATCCTTGCAGAAAAGATCAATTCGGAAGATGTTAATGTAACCAGATTTGTGATCTTATCCAAAAAACGCCAGTACACTTCCACGGCAGACAAGATCAGCATTTCCTTCTCTTTGCTCCATGAGAGTGGTACCTTATACAATATTTTATCTCATTTTCTCTATAACGGGCTGAACTTAAGTCATATCGAATCTGTACCTCTGCCGGAGAAACAGTGGGAGTATCGATTCTATATTGATATTAACGGCAATCTCCATGACCATGCCGTAAGGAACGCACTCCAGGGCGTGAGAACAGAGGTTGCGGACTTTAAAATACTAGGAAACTATTAATCCATTTAATTAATAGGGGAATAGCATATGAATAAAAATATAAAAAATACTTTAAGAAAGAATAAAAGACACTTACTTAAATTATTCAAGGCAGGGGCCACTGTGCTGCTGCTTTTCCTTATGTGGTTCCTGTGTTCTCATTTTATGGAGTACCAGAAAAACGCCATCAACCAGGTAAATAAATACCGGATCGATCAGGCGTGCCTCTTAGGTGAGGGAATGGAGGCAAGGCAGGAATTTGTCGCCAAACACACTCACTTAAAGACCGTGAAGCTCTATTTTAGCAACGATTACACCGGTCTTGCGGAGGGCGATTTTATTTTGAGGATCGTCCATACGGAAGATGATAAGACGGTAAAAGAGATCACAATGGAAGTAAAAGAACTCCAAAACAACGATTATACGGAGTTTTTGACAGATATTCAGCTTAAAAAGGGAGACCATTATGCGCTGGTCCTCACCACGCAAAACACCGAATCAGGGAAGGAACCCATCGTTTATCAGTGGTCGACCAAAGAAAAGGGTCTGTCCGGCAAGCTTTCTATTGACGAAGAAGTGCAAAAAAAATATCTGGTCTGCCAGTTCTATTATCCGGTGACGATCTACCAGCAGTGGGCGCAGATCTGCCTGATCCTCGGCATCATCATTTTCCTGATTTGGTTCCGAATTTCCATTCCAAAAAAGGTAAGACTGGTCTTGGGATATTTGCTCTTTTATCTGACTCCTTTGTTCACCTTCTGGTTTGTGGAACGGTTTACGGACAACTCTGTTTTTCGTCTCCGGCCCCAGGAATTACTCCTTAATATTTTAGTATATTATATATTTTTCGGAATCTGCTACCTTGTCTTTGTTTCCAGAAGAGCAGCGGCGGGAATCGGAATGGTATTTTGGTATGTGATCGGAATCGTCAATTACTTTGTGCTGAATTTCAAAGGAGCGCCCATCGTCCCTTCCGATATCATGTCTGCGGGCACGGCGGCCAATGTCGCGGGAAATTATACTTACAGCGTTCAGCCGGTTTTTGTGTGGAACGGACTCTTTCTCCTTTTATATTTTGCGCTGATGTACCGTTTTCCGGTGAGGAAAAAGACAGGATGGAAAAAGCGGGTGATCATGTTTTTCTTCCTTGCGGCTTCCATGGGGATTCTCGGCAGCCTGGTGGTGGAACAAAACGCCCTAAAAAGCATCGGAGTAAAAAATAACGTGTGGGATCAAAAGAAGGGTTATGCCAAAAACGGTCTCTTCTTTGGCTTTGTTCTTAACTTAAATTCGCTGGTTCAGGAAAAACCAAGCGATTATTCGAAGGAGGCGGCTGGGGACATCGCACACAAATATGAAGAAAAGTATTCCAATGAAGAGAAAAAGGAAAAGGGAGCCTTAGAGACGAAAAATGGCGAAAAGCCGAACATGATCTTTATCATGAACGAGGCATTTGCCGATCTTTCCGTCATCAATGATTTTGAGACCAGCGAAGATTATATGCCGTTTATCCATAGCCTTGAGAAAAACACCATAAAAGGATCTCTTTATATGTCCATTTTTGGCTCCGGAACCTGTAATTCCGAATTTGAATTTCTCACAGGAAACAGTATGTCCTTTTTACAAAACGGAATTATCGCATATACTCAGATTGTAAAAGATAAACTTCCGAATGTGACCTATCAGTTAAAAGATCAGGGGTATCAAGGCAATCTTGCCCTGCATCCTTACCTTGCTTCCGGATGGAACAGGCCGCAGGTATATGAATGGATGGGATTTGAAGATTTTATTACGGAAGAGGATTTTGACAATCCGAAAATGTACCGAAAGTACATATCCGATCAGTCTGATATGGAAAAAATTACAGAGCTGTACGAAAAAAGGGAAAACGAGAATCAGCCGTTTTATCTTTTCAACGTGACTATGCAAAATCACGGAGGATTTGATAAAGTATACAGTAATTTTGACCATAATATAAAAATCACAGACAACCATTATAACGAACAGGCCCAGCAGTATCTTTCTTTAGTAAAAAAGACGGACGACGCCTTTAAGGAATTGGTGGAATACTTTAAAAAAGTGGAGGAACCGACGATCATCGTCATGTTCGGAGATCACCAGCCGGCCATTGCCTCCTCCTTCTATGACAGCTTATATGGGGCCTCTTCCGGCGATCTTACTCCGGAAGATCTGATGAAAAAATATCAGACACCATTTATTGTCTGGGCAAATTATGATATAAAAGAAGGAGAGATCGATAAAATGAGCGCCAATTATTTGAGCGCATATGTGATGGAAGAGGCGGGATTAAAGACCTCCGCCTACCAAAAGTTCCTTCTGGAACTGTACGACGATCTTCCGGTCATATCCGCCATGGGCGCTTATGATAAAGACGGTAATTTTTATGAATCCCCACTGGAATCTCCTTATGAAGACAAGGTGAAGGAATATCAAATATTACAATATAACAATTTAATCGATACGGATAATACCGTAGAGTCATTTTTCTATCTGGATTGAGTAAAGAAGGCCAAAGGCCAGGCCGGGATGGAATAGGAGGTTTGCATGAGATATTCAACTTATGCCGCTATCGTCATAGGATCGAAAAACATACTGATGAAGATTTACGAGCTGTCCATGGAAAAGGGCGCTTCAGAATTGGACAGTATGTGTTACGAATATGAGCTTGGAAAAGAAGCTTATACCACTCACAGGGTGCCTATGGATTTTGTGGAAACGATATGCGATGTATTAAAGGAATTTAAGGTCCGTATGTCAGAATATGGCGTCTGCGATTATCACTGTTATGCCACAAGCGCGATCAGGCAGGCGGATAATCAGCTATTTGTATTAAATCATATCAAGATCCGAACCGGAATTACCGTGGAAATGATCAGCAATTCGGAGCTTCGTTTCTTAATGTATAAAGGAATCTACTATAAAGGATTGGATCTTAATACCATCGTAGAAAAAAATTCCGCCCTTTTAGATATTGGTTCGGGAAGTATTCAGATTTCACTCTTTGATAAAAAGAATTTATGTATGACCCAGAATCTGAATATTGGAACGGCGACGATCCGGGAAACTTTAGATGCGGTGGAACATAACGTACTCGACTACTTTTCTGTGATGGAAGAATACATTGCCTATGAACTGGACGTCTTCAAAAAAAGTTATTTAAAAGACAAGGAAATTAAAAATGTCATCGCCATCGGAGACGAGATCAAGATGTTAAACGTGATCGCCCCGGAGCTTTCCCTTAAGGATACGATAAACGAAGAGCAGATCATGTATATCTATAAAAAGGTAAAACAGGCGTCCTACGAAGATATCGCCCTGCAATATGGGATTCCGGTGGACCATGCAAAAATGATCCTGCCGTCCATTTTGATCTATAAAAAGTTCTTAGAGGAGGCAAAGGCAGATACGATTTATATTTTCGGCACCAATTTGTGCGACGGAAGCGTGATCGATTACGGACAAAAAAATAATAAGATCTCCGTGGATCACGATTTTCGGCAGGATATCATCAGCGCCGCCAGATTTATCGGAAAGAGATACCGTTATAATAAGATCCGGGCATTAAATATCAGCGAGTTTGCCCTGGCCGTCTTTGACCGGACGGCAAAGTTTCACGGGTTAAATGCCAGAGACCGTCTTCTCCTTGAGATCTCTGCGATCCTCCTTGACATCGGAAAGTATGTTAACATCAACGATCCGGGGACCATCGGTTATCAGCTTATTATGTCCACGGAAATCCTCGGGATTTCCCATATCGAAAGAGAAGTGGTGGCCAATGTGGTGCGTTATAACACCAACAGTCTGCCGGAGTACGAAGACTTGACCAGCGCTTTTTGGAGAAAACGATACTTAAAGATCGCTAAACTCTCGGCGATTCTCCGGCTTGCCAACGCTATGGACCGGGGGCATACCGAGTGGTTTAGAAACTGGAAGGTAATGAGAAAAGGAAAAGAACTGATCATTCTTGTGGAGTCCGATCAGGATCTTTCATTGGAGATCAGTCTGTTTCATAAAAAAGCAACTTATTTTACCGAAATAATGGGAATACATCCTGTATTAAAGCAGAAAAATATCTTATAGGAGGGCGCCATGAAAAGTGATTACGATCATCCGTCGAATTTTATCAATCGTGAAATCAGTTGGATGGAATTTAATAAAAGAATACTAAGAGAAGCGAAGGACAAACAAAATCTCTTATTTGAAAGAATCAAGTTTTTAAGCATTACCTCATCCAATTTAGATGAGTTTTTCATGGTGCGTATTGCTTCTTTAAAAGATATGGTTCACGCAAAATATACCAAAAAGGATATTGCGGGAATGACCGCCCAGCAGCAGCTTGACGCGCTGCAGGTAAAGACCCATGATTTTGTGGACAGGCAGTATTCAACATGGAGCCGCTCTCTTTTGCCAAAATTAAAAGAAGCGGGACTGTTTATCGTTACTTATTCGGAATGTTCCGAAAAAGAACAAGAGTATCTGCGCACCTATTTCTTTAAGAATGTTTATCCGGTGTTAACGCCTATGGCCATTGACTCTTCAAGGCCATTCCCGCTGATCCGCAATAAATCTCTAAACATTGCGGCCCTCCTTCAAAAAAAGGAGGACGAAAGCGGAAAAGAATTTGATATTGCAACCGTGCAGGTGCCTTCTGTTTTGCCGAGGGTGATCCGGCTTCCGGGAAAGAGGGAAGAAGGGGTGAAGATCATCCTTTTGGAAAGTCTGATTGAAGCATTTTTACACGAATTATTCCTGAATCATAAAATCATTTCCTCGGCGCCTTACCGGATCATGCGAAATGCCGATCTGTCCATTCGGGAAGAGGAAGCGGAAGATCTATTAAAAGAAATTGAAAAACAGTTAAAGAAACGTCAGTGGGGCGAAGTCATAAAATTTGAATACGAAGAGCGGATGGACAAACGGCTGGTGAAGTATTTAAAAAAGCAGTTTAGAGTCCAGTCCGAAGATATGTATCCGTTAAGCGGACCTTTAGACCTTACCTTCCTGATGAAATGTTATGGCTTAAAAGGATTTGAAGAGTATAAGGAACCTCCTTATGTGCCAAAGACCAACCCGGTTTTTGCGCAGCATAAAGGAGAGGATATCTTCTCGGTCATCCGCCAAAACGACATACTTCTCCATCATCCATACGAAAGCTTTGAGCCGGTGGTGGACTTTATCCGCCAGGCGGCCTCCGATCCGGACGTTTTAGCGATCAAACAGACTCTTTACCGTGTCAGCGGCCAGTCTCCGATCGTAAAAGCGTTGGTGCAGGCGGCGGAAAACGGAAAACAGGTAACGGTTTTGGTGGAGCTTAAAGCGAGATTTGATGAAGAAAATAATATTAACTGGGCAAAAACTCTGGAAAAAGCAGGGTGCCATGTAATTTATGGATTGGTGGGGCTTAAGACCCATTGTAAGATCGCTTTAGTGATCCGTAAAGAAGAAGACGGAATCCGCCGTTATGTTCATCTTGGAACAGGAAATTACAATGATTCCACTGCGAAACTTTATACGGATACGGGAATGTTCACCTGCCGTCCAGCCATTGGGGTGGACGCAACGGCGGTGTTTAATATGTTAAGCGGTTATTCGGAGCCGGCAAAATGGAACGAACTTCTGCTGGCGCCTCTCTGGATGAAAAAACGCTTTTTGCAATTGATCGACAGGGAAAAGGAAAACGCTCTGGCAGGAAAGCCGGCATCCATTATCGCAAAGTGCAATTCTCTCTGCGATAAAGAGGTGATCCTCGCCCTCTATGAAGCCTCCCAGGCGGGCGTGCAGATCGATCTGATCGTCCGGGGAATCTGCTGTCTGGTCCCGGGAAAGAAAGATGTCAGTGAGAACATCCGGGTTAGATCCATTGTGGGAATCTTCTTGGAGCACGCTAGAATATTCTGCTTCCACAACGACGGCAATGAAGAACTGTTCATGGGAAGCGCGGACTGGATGCCAAGAAATCTTGACCGAAGAGTGGAGATCGTATTCCCAGTCGTGGATCCTTCCCTCATGAAAAAGGCAAAGCATATCTTAGAATTGCAGCTTGCCGATACGATCAAAGCTTCCTGTATGGAAGAGGACGGCTCTTATCGGAAAGTAGATAAACGGGGAAAAGCATTACTGGAAGCGCAGCGGCAATTTTGCGTGGAAGCGGAAGAAGCGTTAAAGGCTCAAAAAAACACCGTTCCCTCCCGAAGATTTGAGCCGGGAAAACCACCGGAAGAAAACGACTAAAATAGACCGGAGGATAGGGTGGAATGAATAAAAAAAAGTATCTGGTATTTTGGATAATCTGTATCCTTTGTCTGTTGTGCGCAGGCTGTTCCAGCTCTAAAAAAAATTCAGAAGATCAAAGCACCGCCTCGGAAGGGAGTACCGCCGTCGTACCAGACAGCGTGACCATCCAGGGGGCGGCAAAGGAACTGATCTCAAAAATGACTTTAGAAGAGAAGATCGGCCAGCTTTTTTTAGTCAGCCTGGATTCTTTGGATATGGATTCCGAAACGGAATTGTCCGATAAAATGAAAGAAAACCTGGAAAAATACCATCCGGGAGGAGTCATCCTGTTTAGCTATAATATAGAAGACCGGGAGCAGACGACAAAACTTATTTCTGATCTTCAAGAGAATGCAGCAACTCCCCTGTTTGTCGGCGTAGACGAAGAGGGAGGCACCGTGCAAAGAGTGGCTTCCAATAAAAAAATGGAGATGAAGACCATCCCTTCCATGTATGAGATCGGACTTACCAACGATCCCGAGCAGGCTTACGAAGTGGGAAAAACCATCGCATCCCAGATTAGCGAATTGGGATTTAATCTGGATTTTGCCCCGGTGGCGGATATCTGTGATGTAAACGAAAATACCGAGATCGGAGACCGCAGTTTTGGAAATGACCCGGATCTGGTGTCAAAAATGGTGGCACAAGAAGTAAAGGGGCTCCAGGAAAATCAGGTGAGCGCGACACTGAAACATTTTCCGGGGCAGGGCAGCGTCTTAGAGGATACCCACAAAGGCTATGCCAATCTGGAAACCACCATCGACCATTTGAGGGAAAATGAATTAAAGCCTTTTGAAGAGGGGATGGAAGCAGGCGCAGATTTTGTGATGATGTCCCATATTTCCGTGGAACCGATCACCCAGTCTGAGGTGCCCGCCTCCCTATCGAAACTGATGGTGACAGATATTTTAAGAAATGAACTGAAATACGACGGAATTATCATCACCGACGCCATGAATATGAAGGTGATCACAAAGTTTTATGAGCCGGGCCAGGCCGCATTGACGGCGCTGGAAGCGGGGGTAGATATGATTCTTATGCCGGATCATCTGGATCAGGCCTACAATGCGGTGAAGGAAGCCGTCGAAAACGGAGATATATCGGAAAAGAGATTGAATGCTTCTCTTTTGCGCATCCTTACGGTAAAGTTCCAAAGGGGGATTTTACAGGTTCCAGACCTTTCCGGAGAGGGACGTTAGCGAAAATGCATTTTGGGGAAAGAGGTTGTATTAGACTTTTATTTGTGATAGCATACAAGAGAAATACGACAGGAGGTAAAAAATGTCATTTGATATGGAAAGTAACCTGCAAGGCAAATCTGGTTTGGGAGAAGAATGCGGCGTCTTCGGCGCTTATGACTTAGATGGGAACAGCGTCGCTTCCACGGTGTACTACGGTTTGTTTGCGCTCCAGCACAGGGGACAGGAAAGCTGCGGTATTGCGGTTTCCGATACCAATGGGCCTAAGAAAAACATCATGGTTCACAAAGGAATGGGATTGGTGAACGAGGTGTTTCACCATGATAATCTGGAGAAATTAAACGGAGATATCGGCGTGGGACACGTAAGGTATTCCACCGCCGGAAAGAGCGTCAGAGAAAATGCCCAGCCCCTCGTGCTTAATTACTACAAGGGAACCCTCGCTCTTGCCCACAACGGAAATTTGGTCAATGCATTGGAGCTCCGGGAAGAATTAGAAAAAACCGGCGCCATCTTTCAGACCACCATCGATTCTGAGGTGATCGCATATCATATCGCCAAGGAAAGAATTTCTTCCGCCACGGCAGAGGAGGCGGTGACTGCCGCTCTTCGCAAGACGAAAGGGGCTTATTCCCTGATCGTCATGAGTCCGAGAAAATTGATCGGTGCAAGAGATCCATATGGATTCCGCCCTCTTTGCATCGGAAAAAGAGAAAATACCTATATTATCACCTCGGAGACCTGCGCCCTTGACACTGTTGGCGCAGAATTTGTGCGGGATATTGAACCGGGGGAGATCGTGACCATCTCAAAGAAAGGGATAGAATCCAATAAAACGCTTTGTCTGTCTGATCCGAAAAAACAGGCAAGATGTATCTTTGAATATATTTATTTTTCCAGACCGGATACGGTATTTGACCAGGTCGGCGTCTATGAGAGCCGGATCCGCGCCGGAAGATTTTTGGCAAAGGATTCGCCGGTGGAAGCGGATTTAGTGATCGGCGTGCCGGAATCCGGAAATCCGGCGGCGCAGGGATACGCCATGGAATCCGGTATCCCTTATGGCGTTGGATTTATTAAAAATTCTTACGTGGGAAGAACTTTCATCAAGCCAAAACAGAGTATGAGAGAAAGCAGCGTTCAGGTAAAACTAAACGTATTAAAAGGAGCGGTCGCCGGAAAGAGAGTGGTGATGATCGACGACTCCATCGTGCGGGGAACTACCTGCCATCGTATCGTTTCGATGCTGAAAAAAGCGGGGGCCAAAGAGGTTCATATGAGAGTCAGCTCACCTCCGTTCTTACACCCATGCTATTTTGGAACCGATATCCCATCAGAAGATCAATTGGTGGCTTCGGGAAGAACGGTCGAAGAGATTCGCCAGATTATCGGGGCGGATACCTTGGCTTATCTTGATTCGAAGCGGCTGCCGCAGCTTTGTGACGGCCTGCCGTACTGCGACGCCTGTTTTAGTGGAAATTACCCGGTGAAACCGCCGGATCATGATATCAGAGGAGAACAAGGATAAGGAGATAAAAAATGATGTACGACAAATATCAAAGCCCACTTTCAGAACGCTATGCCAGCAAGGAGATGCAGTATATTTTTTCACCGGATAAAAAGTTTAAAACCTGGAGAAAACTGTGGATCGCCTTGGCAGAAACAGAGTATGAGCTTGGACTGGACAGTGTGACTAAGGAGCAGATCGAGGAATTAAAGGGCCATGCCGACGACATTAATTTTGAAGTGGCAAAGGCAAGGGAAAAAGAAGTTCGCCACGACGTGATGTCCCACGTATATGCCTACGGCGTACAGTGCCCAAATGCGAAAGGAATCATTCATCTTGGAGCGACTTCCTGCTATGTTGGAGATAACACGGACATTATTATTATGACGGAAGCGTTAAAGCTGGTACGCGCAAAACTTCTTAACGTGATCAGCGAGCTGTCCAAGTTTGCCATGAAATATAAAGACCTTCCAACATTGGCCTTTACCCATTTTCAGCCGGCGCAGCCGACCACAGTGGGAAAAAGAGCGACGTTATGGATCAACGAGCTGATGCTCGACCTGGAAGATATCGAGTATGTCATCAGCACTATGAAGCTTCTTGGATCCAAAGGGACCACCGGAACGCAGGCAAGCTTTCTGGAGTTATTTAACGGAGATCATGAAACGATTCGCAAGATCGATCAAAAGATTGCCGAAAAAATGGGATTTGAAGCCTGTCATCCGGTTTCCGGACAGACCTATTCAAGAAAGGTGGACAGCCGCGTGCTTAACGTGTTAAGCGGAATTGCCCAGTCTGCCCATAAGTTTTCCAATGACATTCGTCTTTTGCAGCATTTAAAAGAAGTGGAAGAACCTTTTGAAAAAAATCAGATCGGTTCCTCTGCCATGGCTTATAAGCGCAATCCGATGCGCAGTGAGAGAATCGCCTCCCTCGCCAACTATGTGATGTCCGATGCGATGAATCCAGCCCTGGTAGCGTCGACCCAGTGGTTTGAGAGAACCCTTGACGATTCCGCCAACAAACGTCTTTCCGTTCCGGAGGGATTCCTTGCCGTTGACGGTATCCTGGATCTTTATCTTAACGTGGTGGACGGCCTGGTGGTATATCCGAAGGTGATCGAAGCGCATCTCATGAGAGAACTGCCGTTTATGGCGACCGAAAACATTATGATGGACGCCGTAAAAGCAGGAGGAGACCGTCAGGAACTTCACGAGAGAATCCGCCGTCATTCCATGGCCGCCGGCCGTGTGGTAAA
This sequence comes from uncultured Eubacterium sp., assembly GCA_964555015.1. GTDB lineage: Bacteria > Bacillota > Clostridia > Lachnospirales > Lachnospiraceae > Anaerobutyricum. The sequence goes on from CAZKQV010000005.1 coordinate 94,034, forward strand.
GGAAGAGGGCAAAGAGAATGATCTTTTAGAGCGTATTGCCGCAGATCCTGCTTTTGGTATGAATATGGAACAGTTACAGGCGGTTATGAAGCCGGAAAACTTCGTAGGACGGGCTCCGGTTCAGACAGAAGAATATATTCAGGAATATATTCAGCCGGTTTTGGAAAAATATAAAGATATCTTAGGAATGAAAGCAGAAATCAACGTATAATTTCGAAAGGTGGATATTACTTTGGAAAAAACTACAAAAGACAGCAATATACTGGCACAGGCATCTATTTTGATGATCGCCGGTATCATTGTTAGAATCATCAGTGTTTTATACCGAAGCCCTGTTACCAGTATCATCGGCGATGAAGGAAACGGCTATTACAGCATTGCGATGAACATTTACACAATGCTGCTGCTGATCTCTTCCTACAGTATTCCGATGGCCGTATCCAAAGTGGTCTCCGGGAAAATGGCGTTAAAGCAGTATAGAGATGCTTACAAAGTATTCAAATGTGCTCTGATCTACGTTCTTATCGTAGGCGGGATTGCGGCGCTCATCACTTTTTTTGGGGCTTCCGTGCTGATTCCATCCAGTCAGAGCAATGCGGTTCCTGCCCTTAAGGTGCTTGCGCCGGCGATCTTCATGTCCGGCTTTTTGGGAGTGCTCCGGGGATTTTTCCAGTCCCAGGGCACGATGATCCCCACCTCGGTATCCCAGATCATTGAGCAGATTTTTAATGCGATCGTAAGCATTGGCGCAGCGCTGCTTTTTATATCTCTTTTTTCAGGAAACAGCGAGGCAAAAAGACCGGTTTACGGCGCCATGGGAAGCGCCACAGGCACTATGGCCGGCGTGGCCGCAGGTTTGGTTTTTATGATCATATTATACCGGTTAAACCGCAATAATTTTATGAGAAAGGTAAGAAGAGACCACTCGAATGTGGACAGTTCCTATGGGGAGATTTTTAAAGTGATTTTCCTCATGGTAACGCCGGTGATCCTTAGTACCTTTGTTTATAATATCAGTTCCGTCATTGACCAGACCTTTTTCGTCAGAGCGATGGATCACAAGGGGATGGCTTCTGAGTTGTCGGCGTCCCTTTACGGAGTTTTCTCAGGGAAATACTGGGTGCTTATCAACGTGCCGGTGGCTTTCGCAAACTCCATGTCCACAGCGATGATTCCCGCAGTTTCGGGAAGCTACACGCTAAAGGAATATGATGAATGCAGAGGACATATCCGCAATGCCGTGAAGTTTACGATGTTAATAAGCATTCCTTCGGCGGTGGGACTTGGGGTGCTCGCCAGACCGATCATGGAGCTTTTGTTCCCGCAAAAGGCCACCATCGATCTTGCCGTTGCGATTTTGCGCACCGGATGTATCAGCGTGATCTTTTACAGCTTTTCCACCGTGTCAAATGGAGTGCTCCAGGGAATCGGCAAGGTAAACATACCATTAAGAAATGCAGCCTGCGCTTTGCTGATCCATATCGCAGCGCTGGTTCCGCTCCTTTACTTTACGGATCTTAACCTGTATGCGCTGGTGTTTGCCACGATGATTTATTCTTTTTTGATGTGCCTGTTTAATAATTTGTCCGTTTATAAGTATCTTGGCTATCGCCAGGAATATAAAAAGGCTTTTTTCATGCCTGCCGTCTCTGCGGTGGTCATGGGAGTATTTTGTTATATTTTCTATGAAGGGATCTATTTTATCGTTTCCTCTATTTTCGGCTTCCTGCTGCCGATCCGCGTCATGATCCTGATCTGTATCCTGATCGCAGTCGCCTTTGCGGTGGCAGTATACTTTGTGATCTCCGTGAAGATCAAAGCAGTGACCGAAGAAGAATTGAAAAATTTTCCGAAGGGGAATGCACTGGTTCGTCTGGGATACAAACTAAATCTGTTCGAAAAAAGGGAGAAATAGCAAAACTTTACTTCTGCACAGAAATAGGATATAATATATACGTTGTTTTTTTGTACGATTATGCTCAGGCGTCAAGAGAAGGATGAAACCTTCCCTTGACGCCCGGGCCTGTAATAAGAAACTGGGAGGATGAAACGATGGTAAAAGCAATTGTAGGTGCCAACTGGGGAGACGAAGGAAAAGGCAAGATCACGGATATGCTTGCCCAGGACAGCGATATTATCGTGCGTTTTCAGGGAGGCGCCAATGCCGGCCACACAATTATAAATAATTATGGTAAGTTTGCGCTCCACACGCTGCCTTCGGGAGTATTTTATGACCATACCACAAGCGTCATAGGAAACGGAGTTGCGTTAAATATACCGGTACTTTTTAATGAGATAAAAGAGATCGTAAGCCGCGGCGTGCCTGCGCCGAAGATCCTGGTATCGGACCGTGCGCAGATCGTTATGCCATATCATATTCTTTTTGACGAATATGAAGAGGAGCGTCTTGCAGGTAAGTCCTTTGGTTCTACCAAGTCTGGGATTGCGCCATTTTATTCCGATAAATATGCAAAAATCGGTTTCCAGGTCAGCGAACTTTTCATGGATGAGGCGGAACTTAAAGAAAAGATTGAGAGAGTTCTCGTTCAGAAAAATGTGCTGCTGGAGAATCTATATCATAAACCTGCCATGGATCCGGATCAGATATATCAGACCTTGATGGAATACAAAGAAATGGTCGCACCGTATGTGTGTGACGTTTCCCTTTATTTACAAAACGCCATAAAAGAAGGAAAGACCATTTTGCTGGAAGGACAGCTTGGAACCCTTAAGGATCCGGATCACGGAATCTATCCTATGGTAACGTCCTCTTCCACCCTGGCCGCTTATGGAGCCATCGGAGCCGGAATACCGCCGTATGAGATCAAACAGATCGTAACGGTTTGTAAGGCTTACAGCAGCGCTGTGGGCGCCGGAGCCTTTGTCAGTGAGATTTTTGGAGAGGAAGCCCAGGAACTTCGCGTTCGGGGCGGCGACGGAGGAGAATTTGGAGCGACCACCGGACGGCCAAGAAGAATGGGCTGGTTTGACTGTGTTGCTTCTAAGTACGGCTGCCGTCTTCAGGGAACCACAGACGTGGCCTTCACCGTAGTGGATGTTCTTGGTTATCTCGACGAAATCCCGGTGTGCGTGGGATATAAGATTGACGGAGAGGTTACCACAGAGTTTCCGGTCACAGCGTCCCTTGAGAAAGCGAAACCGGTATTAAAGGTACTGCCTGGCTGGAAGACGGATATCAGAGGCATTACGAAATATGATGATCTGCCGGAAAACTGCCGGAATTACATTGAGTTTATTGAAAAACAGATTGGCTATCCGATCACGATGATATCCAATGGTCCTGGACGGAATGATATCATTTACCGAAATAAATAATTCCGGGACAAGATGCGATACCGTTATGATGAAGGAGGGTATGTATGAAAATCCTTTCTATAGCTATCCCAAGCTATAATTCACAGGATTATATGAGAAACTGTATTGAGAGCCTTCTCCCGGGGAGAGAAGAGGTGGAAATATTGATCGTAGACGACGGTTCCAAAGATCAAACCGGTCAGATCGCCGACTGGTATGAAGAGCAGTATCCCGGAATCGTCAGAGCGATCCACCAGGAAAACGGTGGGCATGGAGAGGCGGTCAATGCCGGCCTTAGAAATGCCTCCGGATTTTTCTTTAAGGTGGTTGACAGCGACGACTGGGTGGAACCGACTGCCTACCGGAAGATCCTGGACTTTTTAAGAGAAGCGATTAATGAAGAGGAGCCCCTTGATCTTCTGATTTCCAATTATGTATATGAAAAACAAGGGGCAAGGCACAAAAAGGTGATCCAATATCATTCTATTTTGCCGGAAAATCAATACTTTTCCTGGAAGGATATCGGTCATTTCAAACAGACGCAGAACATATTAATGCATTCTGTGATCTACCGGACGAAGATGCTTAAGGATTGCAATTTTTCTCTTCCAAAGCACACATTTTATGTAGATAATATTTTTGTTTACTGGCCGTTGCCTTACGTTAAAAAAATGTATTATCTTAATGTGGACTTTTACCGTTATTTTATTGGAAGGGAAGATCAATCCGTCAATGAAAAGGTGATGATATCAAGAATTAATCAGCAGATCAGAGTCAACAAGATCATGATTGATCTATATCAGCAGCATGAAGACAGCCTGTCTCCGGAACAGCTTGACGAATATATGCTCCATTATCTGGAGACGATCACCTTGGTGACCTCTGTTTTATTGATGAAGATGAATACGAAGGAAGCAGATTCCATGCGGGATGAATTGTGGGAGTATCTGTCTTTCCATTCGGAGAAAGCCTATAAGACGCTTAGCAAGTCGATCTTTGGAAAGGTGTCAAACTCCCACGGCAAAATTGCCCATAAGATTACCATGGGAGGATATAAAATTGCGCAAAAGTGGCTCGGATTCAACTAAATTTGTGAAAAAAAATGATTGGATTTTGTTGGCGGTGTTTCTGCTGGCCGGTCTGTTATGTCTGGCGGTTCTTAAGTTTACCGGGCAAAGCGGATCTTACGTAAAAGCGACCGTGGAAGGGGAGGAGATCGGAATCTACGATCTGTCTAAGGATCAGGTGATCGACCTCCCCTTTGAAAATCATGACTATTCCAACCAAATGGTAATCAAGGACGGAATGGTTTCGATGCAGGAAGCAAACTGCGCCGATAAGATCTGCGTGAACCATCAGCCGATCTCAAAGGACGGGGAAACCATCGTTTGTCTTCCCCATAAGCTGGTCCTTGAAATCGTAGATGACGGGGAAAAGGAAAACGAAGGAAGGGACTTTGATACGATCACTAACTGATATTTTTTTAACAAAAATTGCAGTCGTGAGACATAAAGATTGTTCAAAATATAGTACAATGTTTTCTCTGTCTTCATTTTGCTCCAAATATCAAATTTAAGAATTATATATATGAATCCCTTTCTCAATATCCAAGAAAAATGCGGAAAATCACGAGTGTTATTTTTTTAACATATCTTGATTTTCCGACTTTTTTTTTATATCATTAATAAAATGCAATAGTTATATAACTATCAATTTTTAGACTATTATAATCATGAAAGAAGGTAGAAAAATGGGTTTACTGACATTTAAAGGTGGCCTTCATCCATATGATGGGAAAGAACTCAGTAAAGATAAAGCGATCAAAGAGTATCTTCCTCAGGGTGAGCTGGTGTTTCCTTTAAGCCAGCACATAGGCGCTCCGGCTGTGGCCTGTGTGAAAAAAGGTGACCGGGTTTTAGTCGGTCAAAAAATTGCAGAAGCCGGCGGCTTTGTATCTGCAAATATTCACAGCTCGGTTTCGGGTACCGTTAAAAAGATTGAACCTAGAACTACGGTTGCCGGAAGTAAGGTGAATTGTATTATCGTGACCAATGACGGAGAGTACGAACAGGCTCCTTTCGAACCGTTGAAGGACCGCTCTTCTAAGTCCGTGATCAATGCGGTCAAGGAAGCGGGAATCGTCGGTCTTGGCGGAGCAGGATTTCCGACTCATGTAAAGCTTTCCCCGAAGGAACCGGATAAGATTGATACGATCATAATCAATGCGGCGGAGTGCGAACCTTATATCACGGCGGATTACCGCTGTATGATGGAGATCCCGGAAAAACTGATCTCAGGTCTTAAGATCATTCTTTCTTTGTTCCCTAAGGCAAAGGGTGTGATCGGAATCGAGGATAATAAGCCGGATGCGATCAAGCATCTTACGGAATTATGCAAAGAAGAAGAACGGATTGAAGTGGCGGCTCTGAAAACCAAGTATCCTCAGGGAGCAGAGCGGTCTCTGATTTTTGCGGTGACCGGCAGATCCATCAATTCCAGTATGCTCCCGGCAGACGCAGGCTGCATCGTAGATAACGTGGCTACTGCCATTGCGATCCATGAAGCAGTGGAACTGGGCAAACCATTATATGAAAGAGTGGTAACGGTGACCGGGGATGCAGTGAAGGAACCGGGCAACTTTTTAGTCAAGGCCGGAACCAATGCGGCCGAACTTGCGGAAGCTGCAGGCGGATTTAAGACCACTCCGGAAAAAGTGATCTCCGGAGGCCCGATGATGGGAATGGCTCTGGCAACGCTGGATGTTCCTTGCGGAAAGACGTTTTCTTCTCTTTTATGCTTTACCAAAGACGAAGTGGCAGCTTGTGAACCGAGCGCCTGCATACGCTGCGGACGCTGTGTTTCGGTCTGTCCTGCGGGGCTGATGCCTACCAAGTTATCCGAAGTGGCGGATCACGGCGATTTTGCTCTGTTTGATGCGTTAAACGGATGCGAATGCGTGGAATGCGGATGCTGTTCCTATGTTTGTCCGGCAAAGAGAAGACTGACCCAGTCGATGAAGACGGGACGGCGTGAAGCGCTGGCTCTTAGAAGAAAGAATCAATAGCATAAGGAGAGGTAATTATGAACGAACAATTATATCATGTGTCTGCCAATCCTCATGTGAGGGCGAAGGAATCGACACAGTCAATTATGATAGACGTTGTGATTGCATTGCTGCCGGCGGCGCTTTTCGGCTGCTGGAATTTCGGCCTTCCTGCGATCATCAACACCGTACTTTGTATTGCTGCCTGCGTGATCAGTGAGTATGCATGGCAGAAATTTATGCACAAAAAGATAACCATTTCAGATTGCAGCGCTTTGCTGACCGGTTTACTGCTGGCGATGAACCTTCCGCCTCAGGTTCCGTTTTGGATGCCAATCATCGGCGGCGTTTTCGCCATCATTGTGGTAAAACAGGTCTTCGGCGGACTGGGACAAAACTTTATGAACCCGGCCCTTGGCGCAAGATGCTTTCTTTTGATTTCCTTTGCCGGCTTGATGACAGACTTTAGCTGCAGCGGTTTTGGCACCACTTTTGATGCCACCACTTCTGCGACTCCTCTGGCAGCGTTAAAGGCAGGAGAAGCCGTAGATATTCTCCCGATGTTCATCGGAAATACTGCCGGAACCATTGGCGAGACCTCGGCGGTATTATTGCTGCTTGGCGGAATCTATCTGATTGCCAAGAAGATCATTAGCTGGAGAATCCCGGTGTGCTACATAGTGACTTTAAGTATTTTTGTATTATTATTTGGCGGACACGGTTTCGATCTTACTTATCTGGCAGCTCATCTTTGCGGCGGCGGCTTGATGCTTGGAGCATTTTTCATGGCCACAGATTATGTTACTTCGCCGATCACGCCAAAGGGACAGATCGTTTTTGGAATCTTACTGGGAATCTTAACCGGTATTTTCCGTTTGTTCGGCGGTTCTGCGGAAGGCGTATCCTATGCGATCATCTTCTGTAACCTTCTCGTTCCGTTGATTGAGAAATTTACAACTCCTACCGCATTTGGAAAAGGAGGGAAAAAATAATGAACGCATTGATTAAAGATTGTTTAAAGCTTGTTGTAATTACAGTAGTTGCGGGATTGGTTCTTGGAGCGATTTACGGAATAACAAAGGATCCTATTGCAAAACAGGAGCTTTTGGCACAGCAGGCAGCCTATGAAGAAGTATTTCCGGATGCGGCAGAATTTAAAGACGTGGAAGGTTTTTCCGCCGATGCGGTTTCGGAAGTATTAAGCGCCTACGATAATCCTATCGAAGATCATCAGGGTGACCAGATCACAAAGGCAGTGGAGGCCCTGGACGCAAGCGGTGAAGTGATGGGATATATTTTCCAGATCACCACTTCCAAAGGATACGGCGGAGATATTGAACTTACCGTGGGTATCCAGGCGGACGGAACCTGCAACGGATACTCTGTATTATCCATAAGTGAGACGGCCGGTCTTGGTATGAATGCAAATACAGACGACTTTAAAGCGCAGTATGCGAATAAACAGGTAGAAGCCTTTACTGTAGTAAAGGATGGCTCCGGCGCATCCGACGATTCCAAGATCGATGCGATTTCCGGCGCTACCATCACAAGTAAAGCAGTTACCGGAGCAATGAATAACTGTCTTGCTTATTTCCAATCTTTAGAAGGAGGTAACTAAGATGAATAAAAATGGTGTTGGCGAACGAATATTTAATGGTATCATTAAAGAAAATCCGACCTTCGTTCTTATGCTCGGTATGTGTCCGACTCTGGCGGTTACCACTTCCGCCATCAACGGAGCAGGTATGGGACTTACCACCACTGCGGTTTTGATGTTTTCCAATATGCTGATCTCACTCCTTCGTAATTTTATTCCGGACAGAGTGCGTATTCCGGCATATATCGTGGTCATCGCTTCCCTGGTTACGGTAGTTCAGTTTGTGCTTCAGGCGTACATTCCATCGTTAAATGACGCTTTGGGCGTATACATTCCTTTGATCGTAGTTAACTGTATTATCCTTGGACGTGCGGAATCCTATGCAAGTAAAAGCGGCCCGATCCTTTCCTTCTTTGACGGAGTTGGTATGGGACTTGGTTTTACGATCGCTCTTACGATTCTTGGAGCATTCCGTGAGCTTTTAGGTGCAGGAACGATTTTCGGCATCACCGTATTGCCGGATACTTTCTATACTCCGATCACGATTTTCATTTTGGCGCCTGGCGCATTCTTTGTATTGTCTTGTCTGGTTGCCATCCAGAATAAAATTAAAAACAGAAAGCCAAAAGACAGTTCGGCTGCTCCGGAAGTGACAGCCTGCGGCGACTGCGCTTCCTGTAATAACGGCTGCTGTGGAAGCAGAAGCTTTTTTGATATGACAGTAGATCAAAAGAAGACAGACGAAACATCTGCCCAGGACAAATAGGAGGATAGAAGATTATGAAAGCTTTAATATTATTAATCATCAGCGCTGCTATCGTAAATAACGTCGTCCTCAGCCAGTTCCTCGGACTTTGTCCTTTCCTCGGCGTATCCAAAAAGGTTGAGACAGCCCTTGGTATGGGTATGGCGGTTATTTTCGTTATTACCATCGCTTCTTTTGTGACCGGATTGATTTATAAGTTTCTTCTTGCCACATTAGGGCTGGAATATTTGCAGACAATTGTTTTTATTCTTGTCATTGCAGCATTGGTTCAGTTTGTAGAGATGTTCTTAAAGAAAAGTATGCCGGCGCTTTATGAGTCCCTTGGAGTGTTCCTTCCGTTGATCACAACAAACTGTGCGGTACTTGGCGTGGCATTAAACTCCGTACAGTATGGATACAACATTTTACAGACTGTGATCTATGGATTCGGAACTGCGGTTGGTTTTACGATCTCCATCGTAATTCTTGCCGGACTTCGTGAGAAAATGGAATACAACGATGTATCCGATTCATGGAAAGGTATGCCGATCGTACTGGTGACTGCCGGATTAATGTCAATTGCATTTTTCGGTTTTTCAGGAATTATTTAAACATAGGAGGAAAGAAAGATGACGATGAGTGGAATTATCCTCGCGGCAGTAGTCGTTGGCGGTACAGGACTTGTAATTTCTGTTCTCCTTGGTATTGCCTCAGAGAAATTTAAAGTTCCGGTGGACGAGAAAGAGATCGCAGTCCGGGAATGTCTGCCGGGAAATAACTGCGGCGGCTGTGGCTATGCCGGGTGTGACGGTCTAGCCAAAGCCATCGCAAACGGAGAAGCCCCGGTCAATGCCTGTCCGGTAGGCGGTCCGGACGCTGCGGCAAAGATCGGTGCGATCATGGGCGTGGAAGCCGGAGATTCTGTAAAACAGGTGGCTTTCGTAAAATGTGCCGGAACCTGTGAAAAAGCAAAATCAAAATACATCTATTCCGGAAATGAAGATTGTATCTCCGCAGTGAGCGTTCCGGGCGGCGGCCCGAAGGCCTGCCCTTACGGATGTACCGGATTTGGAAGCTGTACAAAGGTTTGTGATTTCGATGCGATCCATGTGATCAATGGAATCGCCGTAGTGGATAAGGAAAAATGCGTTGCCTGCGGTAAATGTGTGGCAACTTGTCCGAAGGCGTTAATTGAATTGGTTCCTTACGACGCAAAACTCAAAGTAAACTGCAGCTCCAAAGACTTTGGTAAACCGGTCAAAGAAGTGTGTACCACCGGTTGTATCGGATGTAAGATGTGTACTCGTGTTTGCGAGGCCGGAGCCATCACTGTAGAAAATAACATTGCTAAAATCGATTACAGCAAGTGTACCAGATGTGGCAAATGTGCAGAAAAATGTCCGGCCAAAGTTATTTTCTAAAGCGCGAAGCAAAAAGTGAAATAAAACATTAAAATGATTATTTTAAGGGGCTGTCGTAAAAATCGCCCTCATAAAAAGATATCTGAAAAGATAGAAATGGCGGGAGAAATCACGAAAACTTGTGGTTTTTCCCGCTAAATTTTTTTCTGCTTTTCTTAAAAT
>CAZKQV010000006.1:0-95367 GCA_964555015.1 uncultured Eubacterium sp.
TATGATAGGGGTCTCCAAAACCTTTGGTGGGAGTTCGATTCTCTCATCCCCTGTTATAAATCATATGAGGTCCGTTGGTCAAGCGGTTAAGACGCCGCCCTCTCACGGCGGAAACAGGGGTTCGATTCCCCTACGGACTATTTGAAAACTCTTTATTTTTAAGGGTTTTCTTTTTTTTTATATAATTGATTTAATCAAAAATCTAATCAAACATTCGTTCGAGAGCTTATAATCGGTAAAATATTTAAGGAGGAAGTACGGTGGATCAACCTATAAAACATAAGATAATGAAAGCGTCGGATGCACAAAAGAAATTAATAGAAGGAAACCTTCTTTATCTTAATGCAGAGAAAAATCCGGGGAATATTTCCCGGGAGATTCGGAAACAAACAACCGAAGAGGGACAGTTTCCCTATGCGATCATCATAACTTGTTCCGATTCCAGAGTGATTCCGGAATCTATTTTTAGCGCGGGAATCGGAGAGCTATTCGTCATTCGGGTCGCGGGAAATGTGATTGACGACCACCAGCTTGGAAGTATTGAATATGCTGCAGATCATTTGGGATGTAAGCTGGTTGTGGTACTGGGACATACCCATTGCGGAGCGGTGGAAGCGGCTATTCATCATGATCCGGATGGGCATATAAAATATATTACCGATGAGATTTCCCGGGCCATTGGAGAAGAAACCGATGAGTATAATGCAAGCTGTCTCAATGTGCTCCACAGTGTTAAGATGATCACAGAAAATCTGGATTTTCAAAATCTTAAGGCAGAGGGCCTTGACGTGATGGGAGCAATGTATGATATTGAGTCGGGACAAGTGATATTTTTATAAAATGCGCGTGAAGTTTTTATAAAATACCGATGAAGCAAATTGACAGATGTTCTAAAACAATGTATAGTATAAGTGATACTTTTGGGCAAAATTATCAAAATAATATCAAGTTAGGAGAGTAAGAGATGTATCAAAAAGAATACGAACGCTGGCTTAATGCCGATTTAGAGGATTGCGATTTAAAACCGGAGCTTGCCGGAATCAGTGGAAATGACGAAGAAATCAAAGATCGTTTTGCAGTTTCTTTAGCATTTGGTACTGCCGGACTTCGAGGAGTTCTTGGAGCCGGTACAAACCGGATGAATATATATGTAGTTCGTCAGGCAACACAGGGACTTGCGAACTGGGTGAAAACACAAGGAGGAAACCAGACAGTTGCGATCAGCTATGACAGCCGTATTAAGAGCGATGTCTTTGCTAAAACTGCTGCTGGAGTTTTGGCAGCCAACGGAATTAAAGTACGGATTTATGATGCGCTGATGCCTGTACCGGCTCTTTCCTTCGCAACAAGATATTATGAGTGTAACGCAGGTATTATGGTAACTGCTTCTCATAATCCTGCAAAATACAACGGATATAAGGCATATGGACCGGATGGATGCCAGATGACAGACGATGCGGCAGCGATCGTATACGACGAGATTCAAAAAACAGACGTGTTAACCGGAGCAAAATACATATCCTTTGCAGAAGGTGTGGAAAACGGACTCATTCGCTTTGTGGGCGATGATTGCAAAAAAGCTCTTTACGATGAGATCGAAGCACGTCAGGTTCGTCCGGGCCTTTGTAAGACAGCAGGTCTTAAATTAGTTTACAGCCCATTAAATGGATCAGGACTTGTTCCAGTTACCCGCGTTTTAAATGACATGGGTATCACAGACATTACCATCGTTCCGGATCAGGAATATCCGAATGGTTATTTTACAACTTGCAGTTATCCAAATCCTGAGATTTTTGCAGCTTTAGAGCAGGGACTTAAACTTGCAAAAGAGTGCGGCGCAGATCTTATGCTGGCAACAGACCCGGATGCAGACCGTGTAGGTATTGCGATGAAGTGTCCGGACGGCTCTTATGAATTGGTAAGCGGCAACGAAGTTGGCGTACTTCTTTTAGATTATATCGCAGCAGGACGTATTGAAAAGGGAACAATGCCTGAAAAACCAGTCGCAGTAAAATCTATCGTATCCACTCCGCTTGCTGATGCAGTGGCCAAGCACTACGGCGTAGAGCTTCGCAGCGTATTGACTGGATTCAAATGGATTGGCGACCAGATCGCAGGACTGGAAGCAGACGGTGAAGTAGATCGCTTTATCTTTGGTTTTGAGGAGAGCTACGGCTATCTGGCTGGACCATATGTGCGTGATAAAGACGCCATCATCGGTTCCATGCTGATTTGCGAGATGGCTGCATACTATAGAAGTATCGGAAGCTCCATCAAGCAGCGTCTGGAAGAGATTTATCAGGAATACGGACGTTACTTAAATAAAGTAGACAGCTTTGAGTTCCCTGGACTTTCCGGTATGGATAAGATGGCAGGAATCATGGCAGGGCTTCGTGAGAACCCACCTGCTGAACTTGCAGGATATAAGGTAGTAAAAGTAACAGATTATAAGAAGACAGAAGAAACCGGTCTTCCGGCATCCAATGTTCTTAACTATGTATTGGAGGGAGGCGCTTCCGTAATCGTTCGTCCATCCGGTACAGAGCCAAAAATCAAAGCTTACTATACCACATTAGGTAAAGATCTGGCAGAAGCACAGGCACAAAAAGACGCTCTTGCTGAAAGCTTAAAACCGATTTTTGCATAAAGAAAATCTGCGGGCGGCAAGCGTAGAAGTCCTTCGAAAAGATAGATTACGATGGATACCGTAAGAATCCTTCGGAAAGACAATTTACGAGCGATGCCGTAAGGATCCTTCGAAAAGATAGATTACGAGTGTACCGTAAGAATTTTTTCAGTTAGAAAATACGTTTTGATTGCATTAGATCGTATCAGATTAAAAAATCGTAAAAATGCAAATAAAAGGATATAAACTATGACGACTGCTAAGAAAGCAGGAAATCCGGTTTATATCCTTTTTATTTTGTTGTTAGCCAACAATTTTTTGACAGTGACTTGACAGTAACTTTTTTCACAAGGGAAATTGCTTTTGTAAATATAAAATGCTACAATATAGCAAAAAGAGAAAAAAGTGGCAAAAGGAGAAAAGTATGGGTCAGTATATTACCAGTTTATGCACGAAAGCATTAGAAAAAGAAAATTTATTTGCTAGTCAGGAGCATCGTCATTTATTCAGTGATCTGATGAATTGCTATGGGGAATATCCGTTTTTTCATAAAGGACTATGTAAGTGTATGTATCTTTCTTGTTGGGATATGGAGCATTATACGGTCATGTTAGATATTTTAAATAATATGACCATTGAGAAAAGTACGGATACGGAAGATATGTCTGAGAATGGGGAATATTTGGGGGATCAATCGGAAGGCTACGACCGATATATCTACCAATTATCCTGTTCTTTTTTAAATAACGAAGATTTTGTACTGCCGGATGCGCCGATTGAAGAAAAAGGCATGGATATCATAAATCACGCATTGAAGGCCGCTGCCATCATAGACCGGGTATTTGAAGAAGTGGACGAATAAAACTTGGCAATAAACAATAAGATAATAAGACAATATGATAATAAGGCAAATAATACAATAAAATTTAATAAAGAATATAAAAAAATAAATTAAAAATGGTTTCATCTTAAGAATATCAGAAGATGAAACCATTTTTTGTATCTTATAAACATCTAATTATAAAATCTGATTTTATAAATATCTAAACCAACATCCAAGCATGGAGATCACTAAGACGATGACCGTTGCAGGAACGGCTGCCGTACAATATCTTCTCCAACTGATCGGGTGTCCTGCTTTGGCGGAAACACTGGTTCCGACAACATTGGCGGAAGCTCCGATTGGAGTAGCGCTGCCGCCTACGTCTGTACCGATGGCCAATGCCCAGGCAAGAACCGGAAGGCCGATCTGGCCTGATGCTGCAAGACTCTTGATTACCGGGATCATAGTTGCGGCAAATGGAATGTTGTCAACGAAAGCGCTTGCAATGGCAGAGAGCCAGATGATGATGGCGATCATAACCTTCATATTTCCACCGCTGATCTTTCCGATGAGGTCGGCAAGTACCACGAGGATTCCGGTTTCTTCCAATCCGCTTACCACAATGAACAGACCAACGAAAAACAGTAAAGTCTTATAGTCTATCTTTTTGATCAAAGTCAAAGCGTTTTTACCGGAAGTGATCAGAGTGACGATCGCTATAAATAAACCGATGAAAGAAACGGTAAGGCCAGTCTGCGCATGGGTGACCAGCATAATGACCGCGCATAAAAAGATAATGCAGCTGATGGCAAATTCCTTTGTGCTTTTAATCGAATCCGAAGGATTTAGTTTATTTAATACTTCAACATCAACTTCCTGTGAAGATTGAAGGTCTTTTTTGAAACAGAAATAAAAGTAAATAATAACAAATATCAAAGAAATTCCTGCCAGAATACCGGTGTTGGTAATAAAATCTGAGAAAGAAAATCCAAGAGAGGTTCCGATAATGATGTTTGGCGGATCGCCGCACATGGTTGCTGAGCCGCCTAAGTTGGCGCAGAAGATTTCTGATAACAGCATCGGAACAGGATTAAATTTCAGCAGGGCTGCAAGTTCCACGGTAACAGATGCGAGGAATAAAATTACAGTGATACTGTCGATAAACATGGCGAGAAAAGAGGACATTACCATGAATACGATGAAAATCGGAACTGTTTTGTAGTTGACAAGCTTGGCCAGTCTTAAGCAAAGCCATCGGAAGAATCCCGCTCTTGCCATACCTTCCACCATCACCATCATGCCGGCGATAAAAATGATCGTTTCCCAGTTGATTCCGGAACTGCTTTCGGAAGATTGTCCGGCAGAATACCAGAATTGTAAGGTGAAGATGCTTCGTAAATTCAAAGTAGTTAAAAAGGCTTCCATGCTATGCATAGCAAGTCCGAACACCAGAATCAATGTAAGCAGTCCGCAAAATAATGTGACAATTTGTCGCTCGATTTTATCGATGATTATCATTGCAAACATAAAAATAAAGATGCCTACAGCTAAAACTTGTGCTAACATATTTTTCTCCTTTCCATTATTAAATTTTATAATTAAATTTTATTCGGTCTTCTAAACCCATCGCATTGTAACAAAAAATAAATAGTAATTCAATAGGCTTTTTGCACGAAATTTGGAAAATTATTGCATAGCATCCTTTTCTTCCAAACAATAAGTACAATTTCTTCCGGACAACAAGTATAACTTTTATCTTGTAACCTGCCCGGATTAGTGTTAAACTTATAAAATATTAATCATTTTATTTGATTTACATGGAGGGGAAGATAGAAAGTGTCTTCTCCCTTTTTTAGCAGGTATAATAATATTTTTGCCAATGTTTCTTTGGCAGTAACGATTGCAGTACCTATTTAAGACATTATTTTTTAAGACAATAATTGACAAAAGATTTGAATCAGGACTCTTTTTGGAGGAAAATTATGCAAGAAAACAACATACGGCCTGCGGCCGATTGGGCGTCCCAGACCGAACCGGAGAGACAAAAGTTTTTCATCATAAAGTGCCGGGAGATTATCGAACAAAAGAAAATAGAAATGGGCAGGGAGCTTACTTTTTATGACCAGACCTTCGGGTGTCAGATGAATTTTAAGGATTCCGAGAAATTAAACGGTATTTTGGAGGAGATCGGTTATCAAAAAACCGATACGGAAAATGCGGATTTCGTATATTATAACACTTGCACTGTCCGGGAAAATGCCAATATCCGGGTTTATGGAAGATTGGGAACCTTAAAGACCTACAAAAAAAAGAATCCGGAAATGATCATTGCCATGTGCGGATGTATGATGCAGGAAGAAGAAGAGGCGAAGAAGGTAAAAGATACCTTCACCTTCGTGGACATCGTGTTTGGAACCCACAACATTTTTAAGCTTGCGGAACTTTTATATTATAGATTGAGCGGACAAAAGCGGGTATTTGATATCTGGGATCAGACAGATCTGATCATTGAAGATTTGCCGAGCGACCGTAAAGTCGGATTTAAAGCGGGAGTCAATATCATGTTTGGCTGCAATAATTTTTGCAGCTATTGTATCGTTCCTTATGTAAGAGGCCGTGAAAGAAGCAGGAAGCCGGAAGATATCGTGGAGGAAGTGAGACGTCTTGCCGGGGAAGGCGTGATCGAAATTATGCTCCTCGGGCAAAATGTCAATTCCTACGGCAAAACTCTGGAAAATCCGGTGTCTTTTGCTAAGCTTCTTACGATGGTAGAGCAGGTGGAAGGGATTGAGAGGATCCGTTTCATGACTTCCCATCCGAAGGATCTTTCCGATGAACTGATCGAGGTGATGGCACATTCCAAAAAAATATGCCGCCATCTTCATCTGCCGGTTCAGTCTGGCAGCAGCCGTCTTCTGAAAAAGATGAACCGAAGATATACCAAAGAGCAGTATTTAACGCTGGTGGAGAAGCTGAAAACGGCCATGCCGGACCTTTCTCTTACTACGGATATCATTGTGGGATTTCCGGGGGAGACAGAAGAAGACTTCTTAGAAACCGTGGATGTCGTAAAAAAGGCCCGGTATGACAGCGCCTTTACCTTTATCTATTCGAAGCGCTCCGGCACTCCGGCGGCAAAAATGGAAGACCAGGTGCCGGAAGAAGTGATCCATGAAAGATTTGACAGACTCCTTAAGGTCGTGGGAGAAACGGCAAAGGAACAAAACGCTCGGCTCAAAGGGACGACAGGCCTTGTCCTGGTTGAAGGGATCGATGAGAAGGATGAAACCATGGTGACAGGAAGATTATCCAATAACAACGTGGTTCATTTTAAGGCGGACGCCTCCGTGATCGGAAAGATCGTGCCGGTGGTTTTGGAAGAACCGAAAGGATTTTATTATATTGGGAGGTTAGCGGCAGATGACGAAGTCTAAAGTTACCCCGATGCTTGCCCAATATTTGGAGATAAAAGAAAAATATAAGGACTGCATTTTGTTTTACCGGGTGGGAGATTTCTATGAGATGTTTTTTGACGACGCCCTTACCGCGTCGAAGGTTTTAGAGATCACTTTAACGGGAAAAAGTTTCGGGCAGCCGGAACGGGCTCCGATGTGCGGCGTGCCTTTCCATTCCTGTGATCCTTATATAGAAAAATTGGTGGAAAATGGTTACCGGGTGGCGATTTGTGAGCAGGTGGAAGATCCGGCGCTGGCAAAAGGAATTGTAAAAAGGGACGTGATCCGCGTGGTCACTCCGGGGACGATCCTTTCTTCCCAGGCCATTGACGATTCCAAAAATCATTATATCATGAGCGTATTCTGCCAGAATGATCTTTTTGGACTGGCGATCTGCGACCTTACCACCGGAGAGTTTTTAACCACGCAGGTGGAGGGGCTCGACGGTTTAATGGATGAGTTAAACCGGTATCTTCCTTCGGAGATCATATGCAACGAAGCGTTTTCAATCTGCGGGGCAGATCTGGACTATATCCATGAAAAGATCGGGGCGGCGATCACCAATGTTGCCGCTTACTATTTTGATCAGGATCATGGCAGACAACTCATCAAGGATCAGTATCACCTCATGAATCTGGAAGGAATCGGCTTATCCGATTATCCTCTGGGAATCATGGCGAGCGGGGGACTGCTGCAATACTTAAAAGAGACCCAGAAGACTTCTCTTGCCCATTTGATGCATATCCAGTGTTACCAGACCAGTAATTATATGATCTTAGACAGCGCGGCAAGAAGAAATCTGGAATTGACCGAAACGCTCCGGGATAAAAAGAAACGGGGCAGCCTGCTGTGGGTTTTGGATAAGACCAAAACTGCGATGGGGGCAAGAATGCTGCGAAAGATGATCGAGCAGCCTTTGATCGAGAAAAATGCGATCCAAAAACGCTTAGACGCCGTGGAGATGCTCAAGGATAACATGATGGCCAGAGAAGAACTCAGGGAGTACATGAATTGTATCTATGATCTGGAAAGATTGACCATGAGGATCAGTTACCGCTCGGCAAATCCTAAGGACTTGCTCTCCTTTAAGACGTCAATTCAATATTTGCCATATATCAAAGATATCCTTGGCCAATTTTCCAGGGGAATCTTACATAATTTATATGAAGATCTGGATGTGCTGGACGATTTTTATGCCCTCCTTGACTCTGCCATTCAGGAAGAACCGCCGATCGCGATCAAGGAAGGCGGCATTTTTAAAGAGGGCTACAGCGAAGAGATTGACCAGCTAAAAAAAGCGAAGACAGAAGGAAAAGTCTGGCTGGCCAACATGGAAGAGGAAGAGCGAAATAAAACAGGGATTAAGAATTTGAGAATCCGATATAATAAGGTCTTTGGCTATTATATTGAAGTGACCAATTCTTACAAAGACCTGGTCCCGGACACCTATATCCGAAGACAGACCCTCGCCAATGCGGAGCGCTACACTACCCAGGAGCTTTTAGAGCTTGCCAGAACCATCCTTGGCGCAGAAGATAAGCTCTGCGCTCTGGAGTATGAATTGTTTGTCGATATCAGGGAGCAGCTTGCCGCACAGATGGAACGGATCCAGAAAACGGCGAAGGTGATTGCCTGGACGGACGCTTTTGCCAGCCTTGCTTTGGTGGCGGAACAAAATCAGTATGTGAGACCTTCCTTAAATCAAAAGGGAAATCTTACCATTAAGGACGGCAGACATCCGGTGGTGGAAAAAATGATGAAGGACGAACTGTTTGTGGCCAACGATACGGTCCTTGATCAGAGGAAGAATCGGATCAATGTCATTACCGGCCCTAATATGGCGGGAAAGTCCACCTACATGAGACAGACGGCGCTGATCGTGCTTATGGCGCAGATCGGTTCCTTCGTACCCGCATCCCAGGCCAACATCGGATTGGTGGACAGAATTTTTACCAGAGTGGGCGCCTCGGACGATCTGGCGTCCGGGCAAAGTACCTTTATGGTAGAGATGAGCGAGGTGGCCAACATACTCCGCCATGTTACCAAGGACAGCTTGCTGATTTTAGATGAGATAGGAAGAGGGACCAGCACCTACGATGGGTTATCCATCGCATGGTCCGTCATCGAATATCTGGCAGGGGGATCTGGCGTCGGAGCCAAGACGCTTTTTGCCACCCACTATCACGAACTTACGGAGCTGGAAGGAAAGATTCCGGGAGTCAACAATTACTGCATCGCCGTGCAGGAAAAGGGAGAATCCATTATATTCTTAAGAAAGATCATCAAGGGCAGCGCAGACCGCAGCTACGGTATTCAGGTGGCCAGACTGGCGGGAGTGCCGGATTTGGTGATACAGAGGGCGAAAGAGATCGCCATGGAATTGGAAGAATCCGATATCACCACCAACGTAAAAAGCCTCGGAAAGAAAAAAGAGACAAAGACAGAGCCGGTTCAGCTTTCTTTGTTTGACGCAATGGGAGTAATGTCGGTAGAGAGAACAGACAGCGCGGTGGAAAAAAAGATAAAAGAAGCGGACCTTTCCAATATGACTCCGATCGAAGCGATGAACCTGCTCTACGCGCTTCAAAAAGAATGCCAATAAAAAGAAAAGGCCGGGAAAGGAAGAAGGGATAAATTGGGAATCATACAGGTTCTTGATCAGGAGACGATCAATCAGATTGCAGCGGGCGAAGTTGTGGAAAGACCGGCTTCCGTCGTAAAGGAGCTGGTGGAAAATTCCATCGACGCAGATTCTTCGGCGATCACCGTGGAGATCAAAGGCGGAGGAATCGACTTTATCCGCATTACCGACAACGGACAGGGAATTGAAAAATCCCAGATAAAAACTGCATTTTTACGCCATGCGACCAGCAAGATCAAGGCGGCGAAGGACTTAGAGACAGTGGCTTCGCTGGGCTTTCGGGGAGAGGCTCTTTCCAGTATTTGCGCCGTCTCCCAGGTGGAGCTGATCACAAAAACCGATGAAGAGATTTCGGGAATCCGCTATCTGATAGAGGGCGGAAAGGAAACCTTATATGAAGAGATCGGGTGCCCGGCAGGGACCACGTTAGTGATTCGGAATTTATTTTATAACACTCCGGCGAGGAGAAAGTTTTTAAAATCAAAAATGACGGAAGCTGGCTACGTGGAAATGTTTATGCAGCGCCTTGCCATGAGCCATCCGGAGATTTCTTTTAAGTTTATCATGGATAATAAAAATAAGATCGCCACATCGGGAAACGGAAACTTAAAAGATGTGATTTATCAGATTTACGGGAGGGACATCGCCTTAAATCTTTTGGAAGTCCATGGAGAAAAAGACGGGATTTTGGTGGAAGGCTACATTGGTAAGCCGGTGATCTCCAGAGGAAACCGCAATTATGAAAACTATTATGTCAACAAAAGATACCTGAAAAATCCGGTCATTGCCAAGGCCATTGAAGAAGGCTATAAGGGCCATGCGATGATCCATAAGTTTCCTTTTGCGGTGCTCATGATCACCATGGATCCCCATATGTTTGACGCCAATGTCCATCCGGCAAAAATGGAGATGCGTTTTCACCGCAACGAAGAGCTCTATGAAGTGATCGTCAAGGCAGTAAAGGACGGATTTGTCAAAAAAGACCTGACCCCAAAAGTGGCCCCGGGCAAGGACTCTGCCGATAAAAAACCGGAGGTTCCGGTTCTTCCCGAGCCTTTCGAACATACGAGAAAAAGAATAGAAAACCGTTTTTCCAATTTGTCTCCGGAGAGAAAATGGGAGATCGAAGAGCAAAAACGCAAAGATCAGATCCTGGAGGCGGACAGGGCAAAGGAACAGGAAAATAAAGAGACTGCGCCCAAAAAATCTGCCATAGAAGAGAGAATTGAAAGACTAAAACTGTCCGGTGAATCGGAGGTGAAATCTGCGATCGACCGGCTGATGCCCACTCCTTCCGTTCCGGAGAAGGGAGATTTAAAGGAAGTCTTAAAAGAACCGGAATATTATGGCAAACAGATGAGTTTTGCAGAAGATCCGCTGTTATCCAAAGAAGCAAGGCCAAGGCACCGGATCATAGGGCAGGTATTTCAGACCTATTGGATGGTGGAGTATGAAGAAAAGCTCTTCTTTGTGGATCAGCACGCAGCCCATGAAAAAGTGATGTATGAGCGCTTTAAAAATGAATTGGACCACAGAAACATTGATTCTCAGATGATCGCTCCGCCGGTGATCCTGACTTTTTCGTTAAAAGAAAAAGAAAAGTATCTGATGTGCCGGGACGGGTTTGCCAATCTGGGATATCAGATTGAAGAATTTGGCGGAGATGAATACTGCATCCGTGCGGTTCCGTCTAATCTGATCGACGTCGATCAGCAGGAATTGTTCATCGAATTGCTGGATCAGATCGATGAAAATACCGGAAAGATGAACATGGAGATCGTGACAGACCGTCTGGCGACCATGGCTTGTAAGGCGGCGGTTAAAGGCAACCAAACCATGTCATTTCAGGAGATGGACGCCCTCATGGACGAGCTGCTCGCCCTGGAAAACCCATACCAGTGTCCCCATGGAAGGCCGACGATCATTTCCATGAGTAAATATGAGATTGAAAAGAAATTTAAACGGACCTGAACAAAGAAACAAAGTTGGTAAGGAGGCTTAGGAAAGGATAATGGAAAGAGCCAGGAAGCCATTGATTATATTAACGGGACCTACGGCAGTGGGGAAAACGAGCCTGTCCATAAAGCTTGCCAAGGCGGTGGACGGCGAGATTATCAGCGCAGATTCCATGCAGATCTATAAGAAAATGGATATCGGTACGGCCAAGATTACCAGGGAAGAGATGGAGGGGGTTCCCCACTATCTGGTGGACGAACTGGATCCGGCACAGGAGTTTAATGTGGTGGTTTTCCAGAAGATGGCGAAAGAAGCGATGGAGAGGATTTATCGCCGCAGCAAAATCCCCATTGTGGTGGGAGGGACCGGATTTTATATTCAGGCATTGCTATATGACATTGATTTTTCCGAACACGACGGCAAGGAGATTTACCGGGAGAAACTGAAAAAAGATCAGGAACAGTATGGAAGCCAGTATCTTTACGATCAGCTAAAAAAGGTGGATCCGGAATATGCCAAAACGGTCCACGCCAACAACATAAAAAAAGTGATCCGCGCGCTGGAATATTACGAAGAGACCGGGCAGAAACTTTCTTCCCACAATCTTTTGCAAAGGCAGAAGGAATCTCCTTACTGGGCCGCTTATCTTGTGTTAAATGACGACAGACAAAGATTATATGAGCGGATCGATCAAAGAGTGGATGAGATGATCCGGCAGGGACTTATAGAGGAAGTCCGGGGCCTGATTGCCGAAGGATACACAAAAGACATGGTTTCTATGCAAGGATTAGGATATAAAGAATTTTTTGACTATTTCGATAATAAAATATCTTTAGAGGAAGTGATTTCCTTAATAAAACGAGATACCAGACATTTCGCCAAAAGACAGCTTACCTGGTTTCGACGGGAGAAAAATGTGGTCTGGTTTGATAAAAGTGAGTATTCTTCCGGGGAAGAACTTTTTTTGGCGATGATGGGATACCTGAAAGAACATAAATTATAAAACATATATTATAAAAAGGAGAGATCCGTTGAGGAAGTTTTCAGATATCGCAGAATAGAAAAGTAAGACGACAGATAGGAATGAAAAAATGATACAGGAAAAACACAGACAATACTACAAAGAAATGGGAATTTCGAAGGAAGTATATGATTTTTGTAATGAGATAGAAAAATCCCTTGCTCCAAGATTTGCCCGGATTGATCAGGTGGCAGAACTTAACCAGTTAAAAGTATTAAACGCCATGCAGATTAACAAATTGAGCGAGGCTTGTTTTGCCCCGTCCACGGGATACGGATATAATGATCTGGGAAGAGAGACCCTGGAAAAGATCTATGCCAGCGTATTTCAGACAGAAGACGCGCTGGTGCGCCCTCAGATCACCTGCGGCACTCACGCTCTGGCTCTGGCGCTGATGAGCCAGCTGCGACCGGGAGATGAACTGCTGTCTCCGGTGGGGAAACCCTACGATACTTTGGAAGAGGTGATCGGGATCCGCCCATCCAACGGTTCTTTGGCAGAATACGGGATAACTTACCGGCAGGTGGATCTGTGCGAAGACGGAAGTTTTGATTGGGAGAACATTAAAAACTCCATCAATGAGCGTACCAGATTAGTGACGATCCAAAGATCAAAGGGATACGCCACAAGGCCAACTCTCTCCGTAGAGAGGATCGGAGAATTGATTGCGTTCGTAAAAGGCATAAAACCGGATGTGATCTGCATGGTGGACAACTGTTACGGAGAATTTGTGGAGCTTCTTGAACCGTCGCAGGTTGGCGCCGACCTGGTGGTCGGTTCCCTCATAAAAAATCCAGGCGGCGGGCTGGCGCCCATCGGCGGTTATCTTTGCGGAACGAAGGAATGTATTGAAAAAGCTGCATACCGCTTGACATCCCCGGGCCTTGGAAAGGAAGTGGGAGCGACGCTCGGCGTGACGCAGAGTTTAACCCAGGGGCTGTTTTTGGCGCCGACAGTGGTAAAAGGAGCCTTAAAAGGAGCGATCTATGCGGCCGCCATCTATGAAAAACTGGGCTTTCGCGTGGTGCCAGGCTCTGAGGAGGAGCGCTATGATATCATCCAGGCGATCGAATTTCACGACAAAGAGATGATGTGTGCTTTTTGTGAGGGGATTCAGGCTGCCGCGCCGGTGGACAGCTTTGTGAAACCGGAACCGTGGGATATGCCAGGATATGATTCCCAGGTGATCATGGCGGCAGGCGCTTTTGTCTCCGGCTCTTCCATTGAACTGAGCGCAGACGGACCGATCCGGGAACCTTATGCGGTTTACTTCCAGGGAGGATTAACCTGGGAGCACGTCAAGTTCGGTATTATGATGTCTCTTCAAAAAATATCTGAGACCGGGAAAATCCAATTATAGCCGGAGGCCGGTCTATACAAAAAAAAGATTCTGTGTTAAAATAAGTTCCAATTGTTCTTTTCCCGTGTCTGGAGAGACAGAAAGGGAGGCGTATGGGCAAGAACAATATAACGATGAAAAACAGACCGATCACAGAAAGACCTTACGAAAAATGTCTGGAGCACGGCCCCCAGAGCCTTACCGACGGAGAATTGCTGGCAGTGATTCTTCGGACGGGAACGAAGGATTGCTCTGCGCTGGAACTTGCCTGGAAAATCCTTGAGGGGCATCCGGTCTATCAAGGGTTGGCGGCGCTCCATCATAT
This sequence comes from uncultured Eubacterium sp., assembly GCA_964555015.1. Classification (GTDB taxonomy): domain Bacteria; phylum Bacillota; class Clostridia; order Lachnospirales; family Lachnospiraceae; genus Anaerobutyricum. The sequence continues at coordinate 14,187 of CAZKQV010000006.1, forward strand.
GGACAGTAAGATGCTAAAATCCATCCCGGGAATCGGGGACGTGAAGGCGATTGAGATTTTGAGCGTGCTGGAATTGTCAAAAAGGCTTCAAAGAGCTTCTTTAAAACGAAAGCCGGATTTCAGTTCGCCGGATTATATCGCCGCCTATTACATGGAAGATATCAGACATTTGGAACACGAAAAGGTGATATTATTATTGCTGAACGGCAAGCATCAATTGATCAAAGAGGCGCCTCTTTCCGACGGCAGCGCAAACAGCGCCTACGTCTCTACGAGAAGTATATTGATGGAAGCACTTCGCTGCGGGGCAGTTTACATGATTTTAATCCATAACCATCCTTCGGGAGATCCGGAGCCGAGCCGGGAAGATCTGGTGCTTACCAGAAGAGTGAAGGAAGCGGGAGAGCTGATCGGAATCCCTCTTTCGGATCATATTGTGATTGGAGATCGTTGTTATATCAGCCTGCGGGAACAAAATTATATGTAAGAAACGAAGAAGAGAAAGGAGACCTTTTGATGGCGGAGAGAATATACGGAATCGATCTGGGGACAGATTCCATTAAGATCGTTCAAAAGGATGTTGGGCTCGTTTTCCACCAGAAAAATATGATTTCCGTGTTTAAGAAACAGGATGCGATTGCGGTGGGGGACGAAGCTTATGCGATGTATGAAAAGGTCCCGAAAAATTTAGAGGCAAGACGCCCCTTAAAAAACGGAGTGATTGACGATTTTACCGCTTTGCAGGTATTGTTTCAGATTCTCTATAAAGGATTAAAAGGGGAAAAAATATGTGAAAGGCTTGTGGCGGGCAATAACTCAAGCTTTTACATCGCAGTGCCGACGGATATTACAGAAGTGGAAAAACGGGCTTTTTATGAGCTGATCGCCGGCTCCTCCCTAAAGTCGAAAAAGATCCGGCTGATAGAGAAACCTATCGCGGACGCTTTGGGAGCGGGCGTGGATGTGATACATACCCTTGGCAGATTGATCGTGGACATCGGCGCAGATTCCACGGAGATCAGTGTGATCAGCCAGGGAAGCATCGTAAGAAGTACGATGCTGAAAATTGGCGGGCTTCGTTTTGACGAAGCGATCCAGTTGGAAGTAAAGAAAAGACATAATCTTGTCATCGGGATGAGAACGGCTGAGCGGATCAAGATTCATCTTGCCAGCGCAGTGCCGGAGGAAAAGGAAGAAAGTATTGAGGTTTTGGGAAGAAACCTTATCACCGGACTTCCAAACCGTGCGGTCATCACCAGCCATCTTGTCCATGAGGCCATCAAAGAAGACCTTCGGGTGATTGTGGACGCGGTGAGAGCGACCCTTGACCAGGCTCCTCCGGAGATCGCAAGGGACGTCGTAAGCGGCGGAATCTGCCTTACCGGAGGTACCTCGAACATGAAAAACATGGAGAAACTTTTTCAGATAAAAACAGATTTAAAAACCATAAAAGTCCGCCAGCCGGAGCTTAGCGTGGCGAAGGGGATGGGAATGATCCTTGAGAGTTCCCGGTATGAAAAAATAGCAACCAGCATAGTGGAATCATTATTACGTTAGATAGAGGTGCTCTTAGATGTTACGCAGAAAGAAAGAATATTCATCGAAAATGTTGCTTGTGATCCTGACTCTGATCTGTGCAGCTTTATTAGGAGTTAGCTGTCTGTACCATGATGCAGTCAAGCCGTTTCAAAACATATTTGCATCCTTTGTGATCCCTATGCAGGATGGAATTAACACAGCGGGAAACTGGGTCAGCGATAACGTCGGTTCTTTTAAGACGATCAACGAACTGGAAGAAGAAAATAAAGTATTGTCTCAAAGAGTGGACGCTTTGACAGATCAAAATGAATCTTACAAGAAGCAATTGGAAGATTTGGATGAACTAAATGAATTAGTAAAACTTGGACAGGATTACGACCAGTACGAAACCATAGCCGCCAATGTGATCAGCAGCGGCAGCGGAAACTGGTTCGAGGAATTTATTATCAACAAAGGTACAAAAGACGGAATCCTGGAAAATATGAACGTGATCACCCAGGGAGGATTGGTAGGAATCATCTCTGAGGCGGGGGAAAACTATGCAAAAGTCCGCTCCATTATTGATGACAGCAGTAATGTCAGCGCAATGTCCTCGTCCACATCGGACACCTGTATCGTAATGGGAAATCAGGAAACCATGAGCGAAGACAGTGTGATAGAAGTGTCCCACATCAGCAAAAATTCAAAAATGAAAGACGGGGACCAATTGGTGACTTCCCATATCAGTTCTAAGTTTTTGGAAGGTCTTACCATTGGAACGGTGAAGGACATTACAGTGGATTCGGGAATGCTTACCAAATCGGCAAAGCTGGTTCCGGCAGTGGACTTTGAGCATATTAAGCAGGTGCTGGTGATCACACAGCTTAAAGAAGTACCGGAAGGTGAAGAAACAGCAGATTAATGACCAAAAGAGCGGAAGAAAGATTAAAATGGGAAAAGGATGATCTTCTTTCCGCTTGTTGTGCTATCAGAGGGGAATTTCCGGTGGATCGTAACCTGGGAAGATTGAAACAGTCAGATAAAGAAGGAGTATTATGAGACGAGTTGTTGTAAATGGAATAATGATATTTATCTGCTTTATATTGCAGACATCCATATTCTCACTGTGGAAGCTGGCGGATGTTGTGCCCAATATCTTCATCATATTGGTATCTTCCATGTCCGTCATGAGAGGGCAGAAAGAAGGGATGCTCGTTGGATTTTTCAGCGGGCTGATGCTGGACATCCTTTACAGCCCATATATCGGAATGTACGCTTTCCTTTATATGTTTCTGGGATTTATCGACGGTTATTTCCACCGGGTTTACTATGATAATGATACGCTGCTTCCCCTGCTGCTGATCGGAGCGAACGATTTAGTCTACGGGATGCTCATGTATCTTGTTTATGGGGTCCTTAGAAATCACTTGAATTTTATGAATTATGCAAAAAGTACCATAGTGCCGGAATTGGTTTATACCGTAGCGGTGGGACTGATCTTATACCGGGTGCTGCTGCCGATCAACAGATGGCTTGAGAATCACAAAAAAGGAAGTGCGGATTTTGTTTAAAAAGAGAAAAAAAATAATACGAACAGCCATAAAATCCTTTGTAAAAGATTTTTTTACAAACAGATTAAATGTCATTTGCATTTTGCTGATGATTCTTTTTGCTGGTCTGATCTATCGTTTGTTTATACTTCAGATCGTAGAAGGAGAAGAGCATCTGGCAAATTTTAATTACAAAATTGAAAAGACGATCTCCACCACAGGCTCCAGGGGAAATATATATGATTGTAACGGAAATCTCCTTGCATACAGCGAGCTGGCCTATTCGGTGACTATGGAGTCCAGCGATGAGGTGGCAGAAATGGCGGAGGAGAGATCCGAAAAGGAAAATAAAAAAATCAGTGAAAGTACCGTGAGAAACGAGATCTTATATAAACTCATCAAGATTTTGGAGGAAAACGGGGACTCTATTGTTTACGATCTGCCTCTGGTGATGACCAGCAGCGGAACGCTGAAGTTCACGGAATCGGGAACAACTCTGGAACGATTTTTAAAGGAAATATATAGTATCAGCAACCTGGAAGCGCTGTCCGGAGATGATCTGCTTAAGGCGGAAGCGTGGCTTTCCGCCACGCCGGAAGAGGTGTATGAGTATTTAAGAACCGGAAAGAACGGGCCTCTTGGTTCGGGCAATATGTTTGACATAGACGATTCTTATTCCATGGAAGATACCTTAAAGATCATGTCGCTGCGATATGATTTTTATATGAACCGTTACTCCCAGGCCACGCCGATCACGGTGGCAAATAATGTCAGTGAAGAGAGTATCGCGGCCATTTCTGAACATGAAAATGAAATGCCTGGAATCAGTATCGAGTCAAACTCTCTGCGACGGTATAATGACGCAAAATATTTTTCCGGAATCATCGGTTATACAGGAAATATCTCCTCGGAGGAGATGGAAGAGTATAATGAGGATGGCGGAGATTACACCGCCAGCGACATTGTGGGAAAAACCGGAATCGAAAAGACCATGGAAGGAACGCTTAGGGGGAAGAAGGGATGTGAAAATATCCTGGTGGACAACCTTGGAAAAGTGATCAAAACCGTGAGCAAGAAAGAAGCCACGTCCGGCAACGACGTCTATCTTACCATTGACGCTGATCTGCAAAAATATGCCTATAACATCTTAGAGAGAAGACTGGCGGGAATTATTCTGGCCAACATGGAAATGGACGATAATGCAGAGGGAAACGACATCCGTTTTTCGGAAGTGCTGTTTGCCCTGATCGACAATAATGTGATTGATATCGGGCATTTCAATTCCAAATCAGCAAAGACCAATGAAAAATCCGTATATCAGTTATATGAGTCAAAATTGACGACGATTTTCAGGACGATCCGTTCCGATTTTAAAAACAGCAATACGACCTACAATAAAATGTCCGAGGAAAATCAGGAATATGCAGAATATGTGATCGACGTGATGGAAGAAGAGGGACTGTTTGACACCTCAAAAATTGACGAAACCTCTACCATTTACTTAGACTGGACAGAAGGAGAGATCAGTTTTGGAGAATATATACGTTATGCCATTAATAATGAGTGGATCGATATTTCCAAGCTTCCGATCGAGGACGATTATTACGACGAAGACACTATATTTGACGAGGTGCTAAACAGTGTCATCGACATATTGCAATCGGATGTGGATTTTCAGAAAGTAGTTTATAAGTATATGATCCAAAACAAGGAGATCAGCGCAAAAGAGATTTGTCTGATCCTCTATGATCAGGGTGTATTTGACAAACAAAAAGATGACGACTATACCAGTCTGGTATACGATGAGATCAGTACTTATACTTTTATCTACCGTAAGATTTATAATCTTGAGATCACACCGGCTCAGCTTGCCTTAGATCCATGCTCCGGTTCTGTGATAATCACGGACCCGGATACGGGAGAAATCAGAGCGATGGTATCTTACCCAAGCTATGATAATAACAAGCTGGCCAATGGAATCGACGCAGAATACTTTGCTTTGTTAAATGACGATAAGTCGTCGCCGATGCTGAACCAATGTACACAGACGAGAACGGCTCCCGGTTCTACCTTTAAGCCGATCACTGCAACGGCGCTGCTGGAAGAAAACATCATCACAACTGCAACGACCATAAAGTGTAAAGGTATTTTTGATAAGATCACCCCAAGCGCCAAGTGCTGGATTTATCCGGATACCCATAAATCTTTGACGGTCAGCGGAGCCATCGCCGTATCTTGTAACTACTTCTTCTATGAGGCAGGTTATCGGATGGGAACGGCCAACGGAAGCTATGACAGTGAGAGAGGTTTGAACACGCTGAAAAAATACGTATCAAAATACGGACTAAACTGCAAATCCGGCGTGGAGATCACGGAATACGATCCGCAGATTTCAGACGAAGACGCAGTGAGATCCAGTATCGGTCAGGGTACGCACAACTATACTCCGAGCCAGATCTCCAGATATCTTACTTCCCTGATCAATGAAAAAGAACTTCTGGAATTAAGTCTTCTGAAAAAGACGGTGAGCACGCAGGGAGGAGAGACAAAGGAATACACAAAGACAGTGGATGATAAACTGGATGTTGACGAAGCGACCTTTGATACCATCAAAAAGGGTATGATCGCCGTGGTAAACGGAAAAGACAGTTCCATTAAATTCCTCTACGAGAATCAGGGACTTAAGGTTGCCGGCAAGACAGGTACCGCACAGGAAAATAAAAACCGGCCAAACCACGCTCTCTTTATTTCTTATGCACCGTATGATGATCCGGAGATTACGATGACCGTTGTGGTACGTAATGGATATACTTCCGCTAATGCGGCGGAAATTGCCAGAGATATCTATAAATACTATTTTGGAAAAGCAGGAAAGAATGAAAAGAACGCAAAAACGGCGTTGCTGCCAAGTGGAAACGACATTAATAATGACTAAAGCGGTGAATCATCCATAGAATGATTTGCCTGCTTTAAGGGGGAGATATGAGAAGTTCCGTGATTATTAAAGGGAACAAGTACGGTTTTCAGATCGTGCTAAATCCCGCGATTCCCTTTGAAGAATTAGTGGCAGAGACTGCGGCGAAGTTTTGTGAACTGGCCCAGTTTTTCAACGGCCAAAAATCATTTGCCGTAAGCTTTGAAGGGAGAATACTCACAAAAGAGGAACAAAATCGTCTGGTCGACGTGATCGCAGAAAACAGCGGATTAAACATCAGCTACCTGATTGACGGGGCAAAGGCCTATGAGACGCAATTTGCGAAGGCTCTCGCGGAAGCGGGGGCTTTCAGGGGAGGATCAGGGGAGGTAAAAAATAGTATCCGGGAGGAAGGCGAGGCGCCGGATTGGTTAAAGGAATCCGACGACGGGCAGTTTTACCGGGGCAGCCTTCGCTTTGGACAGACCCTGGAGGTGAAGGGAAGTATCGTTGTGATCGGAGATATCTGTCCGGGGGCAAAGATCATTGCCGGAGGGAATATCGTGATCGTCGGGAGCGCAAAGGGAGAAATTTGCGCAGGATTTCCGGACGACGAGGACGCCTATATTGCCGGACTGTTCCTGGATCCCGACAAGATACAGATCGGAAGACACCAGATAAAATACGCAGGTCTTAAGAAAAAAAGTAAAAACAGTCTGTCCCATTTCCGGGGAGCCACAATGGCTTTCGTAGAAAATGAGTCAATTTATATGAAAACGATTACAAAGTCTCTCATACATGAAGTGAGTATCAGCTAAGAATAAAAAGGAGATTATTATGGGTGAAGTTATTGTAGTGACATCCGGAAAAGGAGGCGTCGGTAAGACTACCACATCGGCAAATATCGGTACGGGGCTTGCCAAATTAAATAGAAAAGTGTTATTAATTGATACGGATATCGGTCTTAGGAACCTGGACGTGGTGATGGGATTGGAAAATCGTATCGTTTATAACTTAGTCGACGTGATCGAAGGAAATTGCAGATTAAAACAGGCGGCGATCCGGGACAAAAAAAATCCGGACCTGTATCTCCTCCCTTCTGCCCAGACGCGGGATAAATCTGCGGTCAGTCCGGAGCAGATGAAAAAGCTGGTGGAAGAACTAAAAGAAGAGTTTGATTATATCATCCTCGACTGTCCGGCGGGAATTGAGCAGGGCTTCAAAAATGCCATAGCCGGAGCAGACCGCGCGGTGGTCGTGACCACGCCGGAAGTTTCCGCGATCCGCGACGCCGATAGAATTATCGGACTTTTGCAGGCAGCGGAAGTGAAAACGATTGATCTGGTGATAAACCGGATTCGTATGGATATGGTCAAAAGAGGCGATATGATGTCGGTGGATGATGTTTTGGACATACTTGCCGTCAATTTGATCGGAGTGGTTCCCGACGATGAAAATATCGTGGTATCGACCAATGAAGGAGAGCCGCTGGTAGGGAAAAATTATCTTTCCGGACAGGCATATATGAACATATGCCGAAGAATTTTGGGGAAAGAAGTACCTCTTATGGAACTTTCTTCCGGAGGCTTTTTCCAGAAACTAAAACATATTTTCAAAAAAGAATATTAATAAAGGGGGAGCTGTTATGAGATTAAAGGATGCTTTACTTCGGAAAAGAACCTCGAAAAATGCGGCCAAGGACCGTTTGAGACTGGTGCTTGTCTCCGACCGCGCAAATTGCTCCCCGGATACTTTAGAGATGATGAAAAAAGAAATGATTGCGGTGATTTCAAAGTATGTGGAAATCAACACCCAGGCCATGGATATTCAGATCGTTCAGGCAGAGTGTCATAAAAACGGAAGTTCGCCTGCAATCTATGCAAACATACCGATTAAGGAATTGAAATCAGCCAGATAATGGAGGAACATATGGTCAGGCAAAAATACCAAATGAAAAATTATAACTGGATATTGTTCGTTGATGTACTGCTGTTGTCGCTGGCGGGCGTTTTATTTATCAACAGCGCGGACAATTCATACACAGTAAGACAGCTTATCGGTTTGATTTTTGGCGTACTGTTTATGATTGCCTTCGCTTTTCTGGATTTTAAAAAAATCTGCAATTTCAGTAAGATACTATACATCTTAAATATCATTATGCTTCTGATCGTGGAATTTGCCGGGGTAAAAGTGGGAGGCGCAAGACGATGGATCAGCCTTGGAGTTACGAACATTCAGCCTTCCGAGTTTACCAAGATCATTATGATCATTTTTGTGGCGACCTATATACAGGAGCATGAAGAAGACTTTAATAAACCAAAGACCTTGATTAAACTGGCGGCATTATGTGTCATTCCGGTATTTCTTGTTATGGTGGAACCGGATTTGTCCACGACGATTGATATTGTATTTATTCTCCTTGCCGTCATCTATGTCGGGGGATTAAATTACAAGATAATCCGAAATTGTCTCCTTGTTCTGATCCCGTTATCCTTTATTTTTATATGGTACATTCAGACGCCAAATCAGATTATTTTACAGGATTATCAGGTAAAGCGTATTATGACATTCATTAACCCGGCAAAATATAAAGACACTACCATGTATCAGCAGGATAACTCCGTGATGGCGATCGGATCCGGCCAATTATACGGAAAAGGGTTAAATAATAATACGATATCGGATGTTTCGGTCACAGATACCGGCTTTGTCTCAGAACAGCAGACAGACTTTATTTTTTCCGTGGTGGGAGAAGAATTTGGGTTTATCGGAAGCGTGTTTGTTATTGCATTATTAGCGATAATAGTGTTACAATGTTTATTGATGGCACATCGAGCTAGGAATTTGAGTGGTAAGTTAATTGCGACCGGTATGGCGGCTTTAGTAGGCTTCCAGTCTTTCATTAATGTAGGAGTAGCGACAGCAATTTTGCCGAATACAGGTTTGCCGCTTCCGTTTCTCAGCTATGGACTTACGTCTTTGTTGGCTTGTATGGTAGGAATGGGAATCGTGTTAAATATTGGCCTTCAAAGACAATATTAAGGGGGACAGTAATGAATATTGGATTAATTGCAAATGACGGAAAGAAAAAACTGATGCAGAATTTCTGCATCGCATATCGAGGAATACTGAACAAACATGAGTTGTTTGCAACGGCGACGACAGGAAGATTGATTGAGGAAGTGACGAATCTTTCTATTCATAAGTATATAGCAGGAGAATTGGGCGGACAGCAGCAATTTGCTTCCCAGATTGAACATAACCTGATGGATATGGTGATCTTTTTGAGAGATCCGAACTCCCACAGACCGCAGGAGAGTACCCCGTTTGACGTGGTGCATTTATGCGATATACATAATATACCGATCGCAACGAATCTTGCGTCTGCTGAGCTTTTGATCAAGGCGTTGGAAAGAGGCGATTTGGAATGGAGAGAAATGTACCGATGAATAAGAAAATTCTTGCGGGATTACTGTGCGTCTTGCTGTGCGTTTCTTCCGTATGTACAGGATGCGGAAGGAGCAGCGCATACGAGGAACACTTCAACGAGACTGCTTTTAATGACTCTTTGGAGTCCACGGCAATGGCGGACGATCTCGCTGTAATTTCAGAGGAAGAGGGAAAAAGCTATAATTTTGACAGTGAAGATGGCGCGGATCTTTTGATCAACGATACCACCAACGAAGTTCTTGCATCCAGAAATTGTTTCGTCGAACTTTATCCGGCAAGTATCACAAAGATTATGACTGCCTTGCTCACACTGGAAAAAGGAAACCTTGAGGATACCATCACTCTCGATCATGACATAGTAATGACAGAGAGCGGCGCGGTGATCAGCACTTTGTCAAAGGGCGACACGGTCACGGTGGATCAGGTATTTCATACCATGCTGATCAAATCCGCCAACGACTGTGCGGTGATTCTCGCAGAATACATCGCAGGTTCGGAGGAAGCCTTTGCGAAGATGATGACGGAAAGGGCAAAGGAATTGGGAGCGACGCATACCCAGTTTAAAAATTCCAACGGCCTTCATCTGGAAGGGCATTATACGACTGCCTATGATCTTTATCTGATCTTTAAAGAATGTGTAAAACATCAGGAATTTGTGGATACCGTTTCCATGTCCGAGTATGTGATGACCTACACCAATTCCAGCGGGGAGCAGGTTAACGAATATGTATCCACGACCAATCATTATTTGTCTCAGGAAAATCCGATACCGGACGGAGTGGTCATGTACGGAGGAAAAACAGGAACGACTTCCATGGCGGGTTCATGTCTCATTTTGATGACGGAAAATACCCAGGGAGAAATCTTTTTTGCGGTGGTGCTGGGAGCGATGAGTAAGGATCAGTTATATGGTTCTATGACAGAATTATTAGAAAAAACCGTGAAATAATAGTTGTACTTTTATTTATAATAAATTATAATAAACGTAGAATAAAACTGCGAAAGCAGAATACATATTTAAGGAGGATTTTAATCATGATTGAGATTATTGCTGGCTCAAAGGGCAAGGGAAAAACAAAAATATTATTAGATAGTGTGAATGATGAGATCAAATTAACAAAGGGAACGATTGTATATCTTGACAAGAACAATAAACAGATGTATAAGTTAAGCAACCAGATTCGTCTTATCGTAGTTCCTGAGTTTAACATCGACGACACTGATATGTTCCTCGGATTCATTTCCGGTATCCTTTCCCAGGATCATGATTTAGATAAAATATATTTAGACAGTTTCTTGACAATTGCTCATATTGAAGATAATATTGAATACGCAATACAGAGATTAGATGCATTATCGAAAAAGTTTGATGTGAATTTTGTTTTGAGCGTATCTACAGATCAAAAAGACTTACCAGCTTCTGTTCAGGGATTGGTTACGGTAGCGCTGTAACATCCGGGACAAACAGTTTTGATATCCATAGACTAGAAGAGATAAAGATAGCCTCATAATATTTATGGGGCTGTCTTTTTGCAAGACAAGAAAAAGCCGGAGGTATCCTATGAAAGAGTCGCTTTACCTGGCATATTCCACCTGGCTGAAGGGAAAATATGGTGAAAAGGTCTATAAACTCCCGGTGAATCTTCCGGTAACCTGTCCGAACCGCATTCACAGCACAGGATGTTCTTTTTGTGCAGAGAGCGGAACCGGTTTTGAAGCCTTAGATTCGTCCTTCTCTGTCACCAGTCAATTGGAAGCTGTCCGGACAAAAATCGAAAAAAAATATAAGGCGCATAAGTTTATTGCCTATTTTCAAAATTATACCAACACCTTCCTTCCGCTTGACCGTCTGCTCTTTTATATGGAAGAGGCGGCAAACACTGACGGAATTGTAGAAATCTGTATCTCCACAAGACCGGATTGCATCAGAGAAGATTATCTGGAAGCCTTCGCTCAATTCTGCGCACGGCACGACATTGAAATATCCATAGAATTGGGATTACAGACAGTGAATTATCATACCCTAAGACGGATCAACCGGGGGCATGGGCTGGCAGAATTTATTGATGCGGTGCTGCGGATTGATCGGTATTCTTTGGAAGTATGCGCACATATGATTTTGAATCTTCCGGGGGATGATATGGAAGATGTGAGAGAAGCCGCAAAAATACTCTCCGCCCTTCCGGTGACTATGGTGAAACTGCATTCTTTATATATTCCAAAAAAATGCGTTATGGCCGGGGAATATGAGAAAGGGCAGCTCAAACTATGTTCCAAAGAAGAATACCTGAATCGTCTGGCAGAGTTTATCGTTTTATTAAGAAAAGATATTGTGGTAGAACGGCTATTTAGCAGAGTGCCGAAAGAAGACGCCGTTTTTTGTAATTGGGGTTGCAGTTGGTGGAAACTGGCCGATGAATGGGAACATCTGATGAAACAAAAACAATATACGCAGGGATTGCATTGCGATTATTTAGGCGGCTCTGCGTTAAACAGATGGGAGCTATAACATGACTGATAACAAGAAATCAAAGAGAGGGATACATTTTAATATCGGAATGATTGTATTCCTTGTTATGGTAATATATCTCACAGGGTATATGATCACATATTTGCAGAGGGACAAACTGGCTATTTATGAAGTGACAGAAAGCGATATTAAGGATACGATTGAGGGCGCGGGCATCGTGATCAGAGATGAAGAGCTGGTCATCTCAGAGACCGAAGGATACTTAAGCCCCTACGTAAAAGAAGGATCCAGAATCCAAAAGGGCGGCACAGTTTATACGGTGGATACCACCGGTAAAGTTCAGGAATTTATCAGCGAGATCGCAGGAGAAAAAGAAGAAACCAGCAACGAAGAAAAAAAGAGCGTCATAGAAGAACTTCGGACATTTGGAGAGAGCTATTCCGACGACCGGTTCGGGGATGTTTATGACGCCAAGAATAATATTGCCCATAATCTGATGGCATACACCGATACGATCATGGCGCAGAACAAAGACGAATTTAACGCCAAATACGGCGAGGGAAGTTACATCGAAGTAAAATCAGAGTCCGAAGGAATTGTCTCCTATCAGTCCGACGGCATGGAAAGTAAAACAGTGGATGATCTGGAAGTGGAGGATTTCAATGGAAAAAACGACATGAAAGATCTTCGGATCACGGAGAAAGCCAAGGCTGGAACCCCGGTTTACCGCATCATCAAGTCCCAGACTTGGGATGTGGTCATGGAAGTGAGCAAGGATGAATATCTTAAGTTAAAAGAGCAGTCCAACAAGGACGTCACAGAGATTAACGTCGGCTTTGACAAAGATGATTTCACCGCAAAAGCTTCCTTCCAGTGCTACATGAAAGACAACCACTATTATGTGGATCTTACCTTTGACAAATACATACAGCGTTATATCAACCAAAGATATCTGTGGATTGAGTTGATCGTATCCGAGGCGGACGGGCTTATCGTACCGACAAGTTCCATTATTATCAAAGAGGCCTATAAGATTCCTCTGGAATATCTGATGAACAGCGGAAGCGGTCAAAGCGATTATTATGTCAATGTACTCACCACTAAAAAGAATGGCGATCAGACGCTTAAACAAGTCAAAGTTGACCTGATTAAGTCCAATACGACCCATGCCTACGTAAACTCCACAAAGTTAAACAAAGGCGATGTGATTTCCGACGTGGAAAAAGACGACACGCTCACCCTTGGAGACAAAGTAAAAGTAAGAGGAGTTTATGTTGTAAATCAGGGTTATGCGGATTATCAGACCGTAGAGTTGAAGCAGCGTACGGAGGATTATTGTATTCTATATGAAAAATCCAGTAATATACAGATGTATGATCGTATTATTTTGCACAGTGATTCCATAAAAGAAAACCAATTGATTTATTAGTATTTGGAGAAATATTATGTTAGAATATAATTTAAAATGTGTAAAAGATAACATAAAAAAAGCTTGTATCAAAGCCGGGAGAGATCCGGGCGAAGTGACGTTAGTCGCTGTCAGCAAAACCAAGCCGTTATCAGATATTGAAGAACTGATTCAGGCGGGACATTACATCTATGGTGAAAACTATGTCCAGGAATTGTGTGAAAAATATGAAAACGTCAGCCAGGACGTTTCGTGGCACATGATCGGCCATTTACAGACCAATAAAGTAAAGTACATCATCGATAAAGTCGTACTGATACATTCTGTGGATTCCTTGCATCTGGCAAAACAAATTGAGAAAGAAGCGAAAAAACGTAATATCACCGCACAGATTTTATTACAGGTAAACATAGCCGAGGAAGGGACTAAGTTTGGCCTATGCGAAGAAGAAGTTCTTTCCATGGCGGAAAATATTAGTTCTTTAGAACACGTTCATGTAAACGGTCTTATGACCAGCGCTCCGTACGCATCAGATCCGGAAGAAAACCGGGGATACTTCCGAAGATTGCATAAACTATTTATTGACATCGGGAAGAAAAACATGAATAATATAGATATGAATATATTATCTATGGGAATGACCAATGATTACGAGGTAGCAATTGAAGAGGGAGCCACTATGGTTCGAGTAGGTACCGGTATTTTTGGTGAACGGGATTATAAGAATTAACAGGAGGTACTTAAGCGATGGCGATCAAATTTGCTGAGAAGTTTTTAAATATGATGACTTTAAACGATGCAGATGACGAGTATGATGAATACGAAGAAGTCGAAGAAGATTACGATGATTATGATGACGATGACTATGATGATGAATCAGAGGAATCTGATCATTCCGACGAAGACTTCCGCAAACCGATTCTATCTTTCCGGCATAAGATGAGAGAGATTGAAGAAAAGCGGGAAGAATTTGAAGACGAACGAGAAACCAACGAAAATATACCAAAAAGAGTAATACCGTTTCATCACGGAAAACGAGGAGAGGGAGATATCGTGAAAGTAATAAAACCACAAGAATTTAACGAGGCACAGACTATAGTTGACTATCTCAAGGAAGGCAAAACCATCGTTGTGAACTTAGAGGGAATTGAGATTAGTCAGGCACAGCGCATTATTGACTTTATCGGCGGAGCCAGCTTTATCATCGACGGTTCCTTAAAAGCTATTTCCAATAATATCTTCATCGTGGCACCAGGAAACATCGAAGTATCTGGAGACTTAAAATCCGAGATCATCAACGACACCATGATTTCTCCTGAACTTGGCACCATATAAACAACAAGAAAAAGAAAAACAAACCATGAGCAGAGTACATATACCAAACAAGTATATTACTCTGCGATTTTATTGTAAAAGCCCGGACGGCGGACAAACAGATGGGAGTGTTTACACGCCCATCTGTTTGTACATCGGACGGGCAAAGTGAAATGAACAAGAAGGGCGATAGCCCGGATTGTGAATTTCTCTGGCGATTGCGGGATTGCGAAGCAAGGAGCAATCGGCTTTTACAAAAGCAAGGCAGGCGGGCGGCGGCGGCACAGGCGCATCTGCGGGCATTGGAGGAAAAATATGACTGGACAGAGATTGGAAGTTTTAGAGAACGGGAAAAAGAGCTATGATATTGTGATCAGGGAATCTTTTTCTGATTTATTGAAAGAATTAGAAGTGTTTGATATCGCAAAGAGAAAACTCTGTGTGGTATCTGATTCGGGAATTGATGCAATTTACGGAGAAGAAGTAAAGGGCCTTTTGAAGGATAAATGTGCAAAACTTGTGTCATTTGTGTTCCCGGCCGGAGAAGAGCAAAAGAATCTGGAGACGGTGAGCAAGTTATATGAATTTCTGATACAGAATCAGTTTGACAGAAAAGATATGCTCATCGCTTTGGGCGGCGGCGTTACCGGCGACCTCACAGGCTTTGCGGCGGCGTCCTACTTGCGGGGGATTGATTTTGTACAGGTTCCTACAAGTTTGCTTGCACAGGTGGACAGCAGCATCGGAGGAAAAACCGGAGTAGACTTTCAGGCTTACAAAAACATGGTGGGAGCATTTTATATGCCGAAGCTGGTGTATATTAACATCAATACGCTGCAGACATTGTCCGAAAGACAGTTTAAAAGCGGATTGGGCGAAGTGATCAAACACGGCCTGATCAGAGATAAGGATTATTTAAAATATATTTTGAACCATAAAGAGGAAATCGGGAAAAGGGATCAGGAAGTTATGGCCCAGGTGGTGGAAGGAAGCTGCCAGATCAAACGTGCGGTGGTAGAAGAAGATCCGAAAGAGGCGGGAGTCCGCGCCCTTTTAAATTTCGGTCACACCTTCGGCCATTCCATTGAAAAGATGATGAACTTTACCTTAACCCATGGCGAGTGCGTGGGGATCGGTTCGATATTGGCCGCTTTGATGTCCAGGGACAGAGGATATATCACAGAGGAAGAATATGAACAGATCAAAGATTTGTATGATTTCTTTGAATTTGTGCCGGTTCCGGAAGACCTCTCGGTTTCTGATATCGTCAAAACCACCAAACTTGATAAAAAAATGGAGCATGGCACCATTAAGTTTATTTTGCTTAAAGAAGTAGGAAATGCCGCCATTTACAAAGATGTCAGCGACGAAGAATTATTCCATGCATTTACTCTTTATGAGGAACAGAAGGAAGGAAAATGAAAAGATATATAAAAACAGCCCTTGCCTTTGTGATATTGGTTGCGGCGGATCAGGCTGCAAAATGGTGGGCGCTGGCAGTATTAAAAGATAAAGAGCCCATTCCCCTGATAAAAGGAGTGTTGGAGCTTTACTACCTTGAAAATCGGGGGGCGGCTTTCGGCGTACTTCAAAATCAGCAGTGGTTCTTTTTGATCATTACTCTTCTTGTGGCAGGGGCGATTTTATGGGCCCTGCCCCGCATCCCACGCGAGAAAAAATACCGGTACTTGTATTGGTGTCTGTGCCTGCTTGGTGCAGGGGCGGTGGGAAATGTGATCGATCGATTATTCCGAAGATACGTAGTAGATTTTATTTACTTTAAACTCATTGATTTTCCGATATTCAATGTGGCGGATATTTATGTGACAGTGTCAACCTTTTGTCTTGTTATTCTGATCTTCTTTTATTATAAAGATGAAGATCTGGAGAAAATGGTAAAGAAAAATGACAAAAATAAACCAGGAGGGGAAGGATCCCATTAAAGAACAGGAGTATTATTACACGGTAAGCCAGGAAGAAGAGGGAAAACGCATCGACCAGTTTTTGGCAGGAGAACTCACTTCCAGATCAAGATCGTATATCAAACAGCTCATTCAGGAAGGCCGCGCCACGCAGAACGGGAAAGTGGTAAAGGCAAGCAGCCGCCTTAAAATAGACGATCAGATCGTTCTTAAGGTACCTCCTTTAAAGGAGCTTGCCGTGATGCCGGAGAATATTCCTCTGGATATCCTTTATGAGGATGAGGACGTCATTTTGATCAATAAAGGAAAGGATATGGTGGTGCATCCCTGCCCGGGACGGTACTCCGGAACCCTGGTAAATGCCCTTTTATACCATTGCAAAGAAAATCTGTCGGGGATTAACGGGATTTTGCGCCCGGGGATCGTCCACAGGATTGACAAGGATACGACGGGAGTGCTTGTGGTATGCAAAAACGATATGGCCCATCAAAGTCTGGCGGCGCAGCTTAAAGAGCATTCCATCACG
Source organism: uncultured Eubacterium sp. (assembly GCA_964555015.1). Classification (GTDB taxonomy): domain Bacteria; phylum Bacillota; class Clostridia; order Lachnospirales; family Lachnospiraceae; genus Anaerobutyricum. The sequence continues at coordinate 31,259 of CAZKQV010000006.1, forward strand.
AGAAAGTATGAGGCAATCGTATATCATAACTTGAAAACGGAAGAGGGAACCATCGACGCTCCCCTTGCCCGCAGTACAAAAGACCGTAAAAAAATCGCCATCGATCAAACCAGAGGAAAAAGGGCCGTCACCCACTACCGGGTGCTCTCCCATCTGAACCACCGGTATAATCACATTGAATGCCGGCTGGAAACCGGACGAACTCACCAGATCAGAGTCCATATGGCAAGCATAGGCCATCCTCTCCTCGGGGATGTGATCTATGGGCCAGGGAAAGCATATCCGGGGACGGTGGGACAGTGCCTCCATGCGAGGAGCCTTGGGTTTATCCATCCCCGTCACGGAAAATATGTGGAGTTTGAGGCGCCCCTCCCGGAATACTTTACGGATATCCTTAGGAAAAATACTTTACAAAACTGAGTGGGTATGATAAACTTTTCAGAGTGTAAAAATGAATTACCTCTACTAGGGTATGGAGAGACTCCGACCTTATCTTTGTAGAGGAGTATATCAGATTTAGGAGGAATAACACATGATTACAAAGGAAATGAAACAGGAAATCGTTGCAAAGTATGGAAGAACAGAGGGAGATACCGGTTCACCGGAAGTACAGGTTGCTATCCTTACAGCAAGAATCAACGACCTTCAGGATCACTTTAAGGCAAATCCTAAGGACCATCATTCCAGAAGAGGACTTTTAAAGATGGTAGGTCAGAGAAGAAACCTTCTTGGATACCTTAAGTCCAAAGATATCGATCGTTACAGAACATTAATTGAACAGTTAGGTTTAAGAAAATAATGTACTTTTTGGGGGATGCAGTGCATCTCCCATTTTTCTTTTATCCAAAAAAAAGGCAGCAGACCTTCTTTGAGCAGACAAAATGATCCGGATCAAGGAAAAGGATGGCCGGCGGCAAAGCGGGTATCCATTTTATGAAACTTTATTGAGAGAATTGCTTGTAAATGATTTAAAAATGATATAAAATAAAAATGATTTTGTACAAAAAGAGGTAATACATGAAAAAGTCATTTAAAGGAATAATAACTATAGTCGTTTTGGTAATGGCTGTTTTTTTTCTTCTCCAAGGATTGGGATATCATAAGATGAAGGGTCTCTACGAAGAGGGAATGATTTATTTTGACGAGGCAGATTACCAAAAATCCGGTGAATTATTCCAGGAGGCATTGGAGAAAAAAACGATATTTGGACAAGAACTTCAAGAGGATATCCGAGCCTTCCAGGCGGAAGGGTACTATCACCTTGGCGAGACCAAAGAGTCCCTTTCGATTTACGACGAACTGCTTGAAAAAAGTCCCGACGACAAGGCATATTATCTTATGAAGGGAAGATGCTATATGGAGGAAGGACAGACCGAGGAAGCCATAGAAGTATTTAATCAGGGCTGGGATCACACAAAAGACGTCGTATTCTTACAGCAGCTTTGCACCATATGTATTAACAACGACGATATGGATGCGGCGCTTTCCTACATTAACGTCGGATTAAAAGAAGGAGAGGGAGACAAGAAAAAGTTCCTTTTTAACGAAATTGTGATCTACGAAAAAATGCAGGAATACGAAAAAGCTTACGATACGGCCAAGGAATACTGCGAAGCGTTCCCTGAGGATGAGAACGGAAAAAAAGAGTTAACATTTTTATCCACCAGAATTGGGTAAAGTATCATAATTGCTATACATAAGTGACAAAAATAGCCTGAAAAAATGGCTATCATATTGACACTATGTACAAGTAATGGTAAGATATAGTAAATATTAACCTAGATAGGGAAAGGAGAAACTAATTATGGTATCACAAAAAATTACAATCAACAATCCACAGGGACTTCATATGAGACCGGCAGGTGTTTTTGCAAAGGGTGTTGCAAAGTTCCAGAGTGATGTAATGATCAACTACAACGGAAAATCCACCAATGGTAAGAGTCTTCTTAACATCATCGGCGCTTGCATTAAGTGTGGAGCAGAAGTTGAGATCGAATGTAACGGACCGGACGAAGAAGAAGCATTAAAGACTGCAATCGAAATGATTGAATCTGGTTTAGGAGAATAGTAAGAACTTTTAAAATAGGGGTGAATGTATGTATACAGGTATAGGTGCGTCTGCGGGCATTGGTATTGGTAATGTCATTAGAATTATCGACCCTTCCCTGGAGTATAGTAACGTGTCTGTCAGCGACGGCGAAGCAGAGAAAGCGAGATTTAACGAAGCTCTGGAGAAGTGTATTGCTAGAACTCAGGAGATGGCAGAAGATATGAAGACCCGTGTAGGTGAAAAAGAAGCAGAAATTTTAGAAGGGCATATTTTGCTTCTCATGGATCCTGAATTGACTGGTCAGATTGAAACAAAAATTACAGATGAAAAAATGTGTGCAGAAGCAGCAGTGGAACAGACCTGCGATTTCTATATGGAGATGTTTTCCGCTATAGACGATGAGATGTTCCAGCAAAGGGCAACAGACGTTGGTGATATTAAAACCAGAATGCTTAAGATTTTACTGAACGTAGAAGATGTGGACCTTGCAGCGGTTCCGGCAGATACGGTTTTAGTTGCAGAAGATTTAACACCGTCTATGACAGCAGGAATTAATCCTGCCAATGTTGTCGGCGTGTTGACAGAGATCGGTGGAAAGACGTCTCATTCCGCCATTCTGGCAAGAGCATTGGAGATTCCTGCCGTTTTGAGTATTCCGGGAATCGTTTCCAAGGTGGAAAACGGACAGCAGGTCGTTTTAGACGGCTCCACAGGAAAGGTTTATTTATCTCCGGATGAAAAGACCTTAGAAGAATATAAGGAAAAAAGAGAATCTTATCTTAAGGCGAAGGCTGAGCTCCTTAAGTTTGTCGGCAAGGCAACACAGACTGCCGATGGAACAAAGGCTGAGTTATGTGCCAATATTGGTAAACCGGAAGATGCATTAAAGGTTGTGGAATGTGACGGAGAGGGAATTGGTCTTTTCCGTACAGAGTTCCTGTTTATGGACCGTCCGCAGGTGCCGACAGAAGACGAGCAGTTTGAAGCCTATAAAAAGGTTGCTACTACTCTGGAAGGCAAACCGGTCATCATTCGTACATTAGATATTGGCGGTGACAAAGAGATTCCTTATCTGGGACTTGGCAAGGAAGAAAATCCATTCCTTGGATTCCGTGCGATTCGTCTTTGTCTCCAGAGAGAAGACTTGTATCGTCCGCAGCTTCGTGCTTTGCTTCGTGCAAGCGCATACGGCGAGATCAAGATCATGGTTCCAATGGTAACTTGCGTGGACGAAGTTCGTGCAGTGAAGACAATGCTTGAAGAGATCAAGGCAGAGCTTGACGAAAAGGGTATTGCTTACAATAAAGACATTAAAGTCGGTATCATGGTTGAGACTCCGGCAGCAAGTCTGATGGCAGACGTATTCGCCAAAGAAGTAGATTTCTTTAGTATCGGTACCAACGACCTTACACAGTATACTATGGCAGTTGACAGAGGTAATCCGGACGTTGCTTACCTTTATTCCACCTACAATCCGGCAGTGCTTCGCTCCATCGAGAGAGTGATCAAGGCAGGAAAAGCAGAGGGAATTATGGTTGGTATGTGTGGTGAAGCAGCAGCAGATCCATTGCTTACTCCGTTATTACTTTCCTTCGGTCTTGACGAATTTAGCGTTAGCGCAACTTCTATCCTTGCCACAAGAAAAGGAATTTCCATGTGGACGATGGAAGAGGCAAATGAAGTGGCGTCAAAGGCTATGGCTATGGCAACAGAAAAAGAGATCAAAGAATATCTTGAATCTGTAGCCAGATAAAAATAATAAAAATCAATGATAGCATGGATATCATTTGATTACACATATGACAATGATTAGGCTGTTGCAAAGCAGAAGTAATTCTAACAATTTGGAGTTTATGTATTTGCGGCAGCCTTTGTCATGATATGATAATGATTGACAGGATAATTGGGATGACAAAAAGTTTTAATGAAGATCAAAAAAGGGCGATATCTCACAGAAAGGGACCGGCCATGGTACTTGCCGGACCCGGCTCGGGGAAGACCTTAGTGATTACATACCGTGTCAAATGGCTGATCGAGGAAAAAGGGGTTCATCCCCGTAATATTTTAGTAGTGACCTTTACCAAAGCGGCGGCAAAGGAAATGGCGGAAAGATTTCATAGTTTTGAGGGATTGGAAGAGGCCGGAGTCATGTTTGGAACATTCCACTCTGTTTTTTTCATGATCTTACGATACGCTTATCATTATAATGGCGGCAACATCCTGCGGGAAGATCAAAAAAAGGCTTACATAAAGTCCATCGTTGAAGAGATGGAGCTAGAGATCGAAGATGAGAACGACTTTTATACCGGAATTTTGGGGGAGATCAGCTATGTGAAGGGAGAGATGCTCTCTTTATCGCATTACCACAGCAGCAATTTGGCGGATGAATTGTTCATAAAAATATTCCAGGAATATGAAGAGAAGCTTCGCAGTTCCAATTTACTGGATTTTGACGATATGCTGGTGTTTTGCTATGATCTGTTAAAGGAAAGGCCGGACATCCTGAAAATGTGGCAGGATAAGTTTCAGTATATCTTGATTGACGAATTTCAGGATATCAACCGGGTGCAGTATGAGATCATAAAGATGCTGGCAGGTTCCGGAGAGCGCCTTTTTATTGTGGGAGACGACGATCAGTCCATCTATCGGTTCCGGGGAGCAAAGCCGGAAATTATGTTAAGATTTGAAAAGGATTTTGAGGGAGCGTCTAAGTATGTCTTACATACCAACTACCGATGCAGCGAACAGATTGTGGCCGGTTCATCAAGATTGATCGGTTACAACCAGAAACGGTTTCCGAAAAATATGCAGGCGGCAAGGGGGAGCAAAGCGCCGATCGCCTATAAGATGATGGAGAATGTCAGTAAAGAATGCACGGACATTATCCAGGGAATTAAGTTTTATCACCAAAAGGGGATTCCGCTGGAAGAGATGGCCGTGATCTTTCGGACCAACACCCAGCCGAGACTTTTGGTGGGGCGTTTGATGGAATATAATATTCCTTTTCAGATGAGAGACCGGATGCCCAATTTGTTTGAACACTGGATTGCAAAAAATATTTTGGCATATATAAACTTAGCTCTGGGCAATCGGGAAAGAAGAGTATTTCTTCAGGTGATGAACCGCCCCAAAAGATATATTGCAAGAAACATGGTGACAGAAAAGGAAATCAGTTTTTCACAGTTAAAGCAAAAAGCTTTTGGAAAACCATGGCTTTCTGAGAGAATTGAGAAAATGGAAGCGGATCTGTCCCTTTTAAAAACTATGGAGCCTTATGCGGCGATGGAATATATCAAAAAAGGGATCGGATATGAAGAATACCTTTCGGAATATGCCCAGTTTCGGAAAATGAATCTGGAAGATCTGGAAGAAGTCTTTCACCAGATTCAGGAGAGCGCCAAACCTTATCACACTTTTGGGGAGTGGTTTGACTATATCAGGCAGTATGGGGAAAGTTTAGAAGAGCAAAGAAAAAAGGAAAACCAGCTTGCCAGGAAGGGGGTTACGCTGACCACGATGCACAGCGCCAAGGGGCTGGAGTATGAGGTGGTGTTCATCATGGACGTCAACGACGGCGTTTGTCCCCATAAAAAAGCGGTGAAGGAAGCAGATATTGAAGAAGAACGAAGACTATTCTATGTGGCTGTGACAAGAGCAAAAACATATTTATTTTTATATACCGTAAAGGAAATGTACCAAAAAGAAATCCGGCCCTCGGGTTTTATCCGCGAAATTCGTTTTCGCAGGGAAGATTTTTCCAATGGAAAAAGGGTGAGACACCAGGCTTTTGGAGAAGGAACGGTTCTTTCCGTGAGGGAAGATAAGATAAAAATTCTTTTTGACGGGAAAAAACTAAAAAAGACATTTTCTTTATCATATGTTTTAGAGAATAATATTTTAGAATCCGCAGAATAATTTTCTGGGATTTTCATAGCATAGGAGGAAAAATCAGTGATTGAAATATTAAAAGTAATTATTTTGGGAATCGTAGAGGGAATCACGGAATGGCTGCCCATAAGTTCCACAGGCCATATGATCTTAGTGGATGAGTTTATCAAGTTAAATGTTTCGGAAGAATTTATGGAAATGTTTTTGGTGGTGATTCAGCTTGGAGCGATCCTGGCGGTGTGCGTGCTTTATTTCCACAGACTGAATCCTTTCAGTCCGAGAAAAACGCGCAGGCAAAAGGAGGGAACCATCAATCTATGGATCAAGGTCATCATTGGCTGTCTTCCGGCGGCGATCATCGGGGTGCCGTTCAACGACGCCATCGACGCCTTGTTTTATAATCCACAGACCGTAGCCTGCACGCTGGTGATTTATGGTATTTTATTTATCGTGGTGGAAAACCGCAATAAAAATAAAAAGTTTGCGATCAATAAGTTTTCCCAGCTTTCCTTTAAGACGGCGTTCCTGATCGGATGTTTCCAGGTGCTTTCTCTGATTCCGGGAACCTCCCGTTCCGGCGCTACGATCATCGGCGCTATGATCCTTGGAACCTCCCGAAATATTGCAGCGGAATATTCCTTCTTTTTATCCATTCCGGTGATGTTTGGAGCGAGTTTGCTAAAGATAATAAAGTTCGGCTTTTCCTTCACAGCATACGAGTTTTTGATTCTTGTGATCGGTATGGTGGTGGCATTTTTTGTATCGGTCATTGCCATCAAGTTCCTGATGAATTATATTAAGAAAAATGATTTCAAGGTTTTTGGAGTATACCGTATCATACTGGGAATTATTTTAATCATATATTTTGCCGGCAAAGCAATTTTGGGGGCGTAATCCATGGGCCGGATCGTTATAACCGAGTGGAATCAGGAGCAATTAAAAATACTGGTAAAAGAGCCGCAGTTATGTGTGGACGCAACGGCGGGGACCGGGAGAGACACCGAATTTTTATGTCTCCTTGCGGGTGAGCGGGGAAAGGTGATCGCCATGGATATCCAGGAGGAAGCCATCCGCTTGACCGGAAAGAGACTAAAAGAGAAAAATTTAGATTCCAGAGCGACCCTCATTCTGGACGGACATGAGAATATAGACCGATACGTCCGGGAGGAGTCCGCAGATCTTATTATGTTTAATCTGGGGTATCTGCCGGGAGGAGACCATGAAAAATCTACCAGGGCGGAGACGACCATCGCCGCCCTGAAAAAAAGTATCTCTTTGTTAAAAAAAGGCGGGGTGATCAGCGTGATGATTTACAGCGGAGGAGACAGCGGTTTTAAAGAAAGAGATGCGGTGCTCGCATTTTTAAAAACCTTAGATCACAGAGAGTGCAGCGTTCTCCTTCATTCCTTTTATAACAAGCCAAACAACCCGCCCATTCCGGTATATATCATGAAAGTATAAAACAAATTTTTGGCGGTTTTTTATGGAGTTTCTATGGCCGCCGGAAAGAAATTATTTTAGAATAGTAGCTGCAAATGAGAAAAAAGGAGGATGAAAATGAGTATCGTCAAGGAAAAAGCTAGTATACTTACTCAGATAGAAATTGCCAGGGATATCTTTGATATGACAATTTCTTTTCCAGAAGGAGCAAAGATGGCGGTTCCCGGACAATTTATGTCATTATACTGTAATGAGGGAGCAAGGCTTTTGCCCCGTCCCATCAGTATTTGCGGCATTGATCCGGAAGCCGGAACCATTCGTATGATATATCGTATCGCCGGAGAGGGAACCAGGGAGTTTTCTAAAATGAAACCGGGGGATACCCTGGAAGTGATGGGACCCTTAGGAAACGGTTTCCATAAAAAAGAAAAGAGAGCGGTGATCGTAGGCGGCGGCATCGGAATCCCGCCGATGCTGGAATTAGCCAAACAACTTCCGGGAGAAAAGACCATTGTACTGGGATATCGGGACGATAAAAATCTCTTCTTAAAAGAAGAATTTGAAAAACTTGGGACCGTGAGGATCGCCACAGACGATGGAAGCCTGGGAGTTCGCGGAACGGTGATCGACGCCATCAGGGAATACGCAGTGAAGGGAGAAATCATTTATGCCTGCGGTCCGATGCCTATGTTAAAAGCCCTTGCGGAATATGCCGGGGAGCATGATATGGAGGCTCAGATTTCCCTGGAAGAGCGTATGGCCTGCGGAATCGGCGCCTGTCTTGGATGCATCTGTAAGTCGGTTACGATCGATCCGCACACCAATGTAAACAATAAGCGTATCTGTAAAGAAGGCCCGGTGTTTGACGCAAAGGAGGTAGTATTTGGATGAACTTAAGTGTGACGATTGCAGGAAAAACTTTTAAAAATCCGGTGACCACCGCCTCCGGAACCTTCGGTTCCGGCGCAGAATTTGAACAGTTTGTGGATTTATCAAAACTCGGGGCTGTCACCACCAAGGGAGTGGCCAATGTGCCGTGGGAAGGAAATCCCACGCCGAGGATCGCAGAAACTTACGGAGGAATGCTAAATGCAGTAGGGCTGCAAAATCCCGGGATTGATCTGTTTTGTAAGAGGGACATTCCCCATCTGAAAGAAGCCGGTGCCTCCATCATAGTCAACGTGTGCGGAAGAACGATCGAAGATTATGTTGCGGTGGCAGAGCGGCTGTCCGACGAGCCGGTGGATCTGTTAGAAATCAATGTTTCCTGCCCTAACGTAAAGGCAGGGGGGATCGCTTTTGGACAAAACCCCGACGCATTGTATGAGATCACAAAAGAAATTAAAAAGAAAGCAAAGCAGCCGGTGATCATGAAATTAAGTCCCAATGTGACGGATATCACGGAGATGGCAAAGGCCGCCGAGGCGGGAGGAAGCGACGCTCTTTCTTTGATCAATACGATCACAGGGATGAAAATAGATATTCATAAGAGAAAGTTCGTCCTGGCCAATCAGACCGGAGGTATGTCCGGACCGGCGATCAAACCTGTGGCGGTGCGTATGGTCTATCAGGTTCATAAAGCCTGCGGGCTGCCGATCATTGGTATGGGAGGCATTATGAACGGGGAGGACGCCATTGAGATGATGATGGCAGGAGCGACCATGGTTTCCGTGGGCACGGCAAATTTCCATAATCCGAGAGCCACTTTGGATGTTTTGGAAGGGATCGAAAACTATTTAAGGAAGTATGAGATTTCGGATATTCATGAGATTATCGGGTGTATGTAAGAAAAAAAGCGCCGCGGCACGCCGAAAGTGACCAGAACTCTTCGGATGTTTGTGTTGAACATTTTAAATATCGATGGTATATTTATAAAAAGCAAAGCCATATTTTGGGATAAATAAAGGAGACAGAAAGAGAATGGAAGCATATAAACAGGAATTTATCGAGTTTATGATTGATTGTAATGTACTCAAGTTTGGAGATTTTGTTACCAAAAGCGGCAGAAAAACGCCCTTTTTTGTAAACACCGGATTTTATCGTACCGGTTCCCAGTTAAAGAGATTGGGAGAGTATTACGCTCAGGCCATTGCAGATCAGTTTGGATTTGATTTTGACGTGCTTTTTGGACCTGCCTATAAGGGGATTCCATTAACGGTTGCAGCCACCATCGCCATTTCAGAGAAGTTTGGAAAGGACATTCGTTATTGCAGTAACCGTAAGGAAGTGAAGGATCATGGAGACAAAGGGATTCTTTTGGGAAGCCCGATCAGCGATGGAGATAAGATTGTGATCATTGAAGATGTGACCACAGCGGGAACCTCCATTGAGGAGACCATGCCGATCGTAAAGGCCCAGGGAGATGTGGAAGTTCTTGGCCTGGTGGTTTCCGTGGACCGTATGGAGAGAGGACAGGGCGAAAAGAGCGCGCTGTCTGAGATCAGTGAAAAGTATGGAATGAAAACCACAGCGATTGTCACCATGGCAGAGGTGGTGGAACATCTGTATAATAAACCATACAAGGGCAGGATCATCATTGACGACACCATCAAAAATGCCATTGATGCATATTATGAACAATACGGCGCAAAATAGTAAATGTCGGGGGTATAAAGATGAATGAAAAGATGTTTACTTCTTTAGGACGATTAGGCGGAGCAGGGATCGCAATGGGAATCGTGGTTCTTGTAACAGGAGTAACTGTGGGGATTTTGGGCATTATCAACGGTGCCAGAGTATTACACTGGAAGAAAAAAATTATGATTTAACTCAGTGCAGGCGGCAGTTTGGCTGAGCAGCGGGTAAGGTTGCAGGATCCGGTATAATCCGGTTCCTGCAATATTGTTGTCGATGAAAGGAAACTTGAAATTGAAAAAAACAATAAGAAAGCGAATAGGGCTTATTAGCTGGATTATTTTAATAATATATGTGTTAGTGATCATTTATTTTGTTTTATTTAGCGACAGACTCGGAAGAGCGGATGGATATAGTACATATCGGTATAATCTTGTTTTGTTTGATGAGATAAGAAGATTTGTAACATATCGGGAATACGTGTCAACCGGAGCTTTTATCTTAAATATCTTTGGAAATCTTGTCGTATTTTTTCCGGTTGGATTTCTGATTCCGATTCTTCGCACCAAAAAGACAGGCGTCATAAGAATTATGATTTATTCATTTTTGTTTAGCCTGTTTATCGAATCGGTTCAGTTGGTCGCAAAAGTGGGAGTCTTTGATGTGGACGATCTATTCATGAATACCTTGGGAGGGGTGATCGGCTGGATCTGTTATTTTATTTCCATTAATATATTCCAAAAAACTTTCTATAAGAAAAAGCACGATAAAAGAAGAAAGAAGAGAACGAGGAGGAAAAGAAATGAGCAGTGAGTATTCCGTATCCAGAAAGGATAAAAAGGTCTCAAAAAATGCAGTGATATCGCTGATTATCGGTTTGGTTTCCATACTGGGATTTGTTTTTCTTGTGCTCATTTCTGTGATCTCCGCCGGGAAAATGGGAGTGATCGGAGGCTTATTTGGCAGTTTATTTTTACTTTTGTCAATCTTTGGCGCATTGTGGGGAATCGTGTCCTACGATGAGGCCAGGACGCTGCATCGGTATAAAAAAGCCGGGATCGCCGTAAATGTGGTCGGCGTGATCATCGGTATTATTTTCCTTGTAGCATAGCATCAGAAAGGTTTTAAAAATTCATGGATTACAGAGAAATATTTAATAAAGAAGAACATTTGATCAAAGAGCGCTTTGCGCTGGCCAAGGGAAGAATTGGGGAAATTGCTTCCGGAGAGGACAGCGAAATGGGAGAGGAGTTAAAGCGGTACTTCTGCTTTGTCGCCAATTTCCTCATGGAGTGCTACCAAATGTATCAGAATGTGGAAGACGGCTCTATCCGGCGTTTTACGACGGAGGAGTTAAAAAGAGAAAATTATAATTATTATAAGGATATTCTGCCGGAAAATTATGAGCATTCTTATGCCAATCCAGCTTATGCCGTAAAAGAATTAGGAGAGCAGTACGGCAGGATCTTAAGCTTTCTGTATACGGAATTGCGCTCCTTTCGGGAGTATATCTTCATACAAAACCGAACCGTTATCACGATTTTAAGCGAGCTGTTCCTTGAGATCTATGGGATGTTCCTCTCCGAAGAAGAGGTGACTTACCGCAATTTGAAGGAAACCATGTACTGGTTCTTTTATGATTTTGCCGATCTTTTTGTGGGATGGCGCGTCCGGGAGATGGTGGATCCATCCTTAAAGTTTGCCACGGATATTGTGATGAACAGCAATTTAGAAAACCTGCGGTATCTCTATGCATACGGCGACTATATTTCAGAGAAAGAGTGGGAGATGGCCGCGTTCATGAACCGGCTGTCCCAGGAGGAAGTGGAACAGATCGCAAGAACCTTTACGGAAGGCTACCGGGAAGGGTTTGTACTAAAGAATGTAGACTTGTCAAAAAAACAGACGGTCAATATCCAATATCCTATTGGATATGAAAGGATCATTCGCGCCGCCATATCCCAGTTTAGAAAAATGGGCCTGGAGCCGGTTCTTTTTGGCGCCGCCCTAAACACCCTGAATAAAAGACAGAATCTTAGGATCGGATACATTTCGTCAAATCCAAACGAGCAGTACCACTATGATCATCGTTTTGACGAGGCGATCTATCTGGATAAACGAATGGTGGACCGTAAGATCCAGTGTATGAAAAATGCCTTCTTAGAGTATGAAAAAGAAGCGGAAGGTTATGCCGGACCAGCGTGTTTTGAAGTATTTGGCGAGGATGCATTTTGTCCGGAGAGCAAGGAGGAAGCTTACCGGTTAAGCGAGCGCCAGCAAAGTCTGACAGTAGAGTATTCTTCTTTGTCCAACTCTTTGATCAACGAGTTTGTGAACCAGGAAGAAAGAAGTTATACCATCATTGCCTATCCGGTTCCGGCCATTGGAGAGCAGTTTGAAGAGATTTTTGAGGCAGTCCGGGAGGTCAACACCCTGGATAATAAAAAATATTGTGAGATTCAGCAAAAATTGATCGAGACTTTGGATCAGGCGAAGGAAGTACATATCATGGGCAGAGGGAAAAATATGACGAATCTGACTATCGCCCTTACGGATCTTTGCGATATAAAAACACAGACAAAGTTTGAAAACTGCCTTGCCGATGTGAATATCCCGGTGGGGGAGGTATTTACCTCGCCAAAATTAAAAGGCACCAATGGGCTGCTCCATGTGACAGAAGTATTTTTAAATGGTCTGTGCTATAAAGATTTAAGAATCACATTGGAGGACGGAAAAGTCGTTGATTATTCCTGCGGCAATTTCGAAGACCCTGAAAAAGGAAAGGCATTCATAAAAGAAAATATTTTATATAACCGGGAGACGCTTCCGGTGGGAGAGTTTGCCATTGGTACGAACACGACGGCCTATGTGATGGCCACAAAATATGGGATCATGGATAAACTACCGATCTTGATCGCTGAGAAAATGGGCCCTCATCTTGCTCTGGGAGATACTTGCTACTCTTACAGCGAAGAGGTTAAGGTATATAATCCGGACGGCAGAGAGATCATCGCCAAAGATAACGAATGTTCTATTTTAAGGCTGGAAGATCCGAAAAAAGCGTATTTTAATTGCCATACGGATATTACCATCCCTTATGAGGAATTGGACCGCATTGCGGCAGTATTGCCAAACCGTGTGGAAATTCCGCTGATCTTGGATGGAAGATTTGTTCTGGAGGGAACCTGGGAACTAAATGACCCTTTTAAGGTATCGTGAGAGGAGAAAAGTATGCTGTGTATTAAAAATGGCAGAGTAATGAATCCGGCGGATAACCGGGATGAAATTACGGATGTTTTCATAAAAGACGGAGTGATCTTTCACATTGGAGAGTGGGAGGAAAAAGCAGAGGAAGTGATCGACGCTAGCGGCTGTATCGTCGCGCCGGGGCTGGTGGATGTCCATGTGCATTTTCGGGATCCGGGACTGACCTATAAAGAAGACTTGGTTTCCGGAAGCAGGGCGGCGGCGGCCGGCGGCTTTACCACCGTGGTGTGTATGGCAAACACAAAGCCGATCGTGGACCGGACAGAAGTCCTTGACGATATTTTAGGCAGGGCAAAGTCTCTTCCGATCCATGTAAAGCAGGTGGCGGCAGTCTCCAGGGGATTTCAGGGAAAAGAGCTGGTGGATTTTTCCGATATGACAGCTCATGGAGCCTGCGGGTTCAGCGACGACGGTATTCCTCTTTCAGACAGCGCTTTTATCAAAAGAGCTATGGAGGAGGCTGCCAGAGTGGATAAACCGATCAGTCTCCACGAAGAAGATCCGGCTCTCAATGAAGTAAATGGCATCAATAAAGGAGCGATCTCCGAGAAAATGGGAATCGGCGGAGCGCCTGCAATCTCCGAGGATGTGATGGTCGCCAGGGATATCATGCTGGCATTGGAAACGGGAGCTAAGGTGGATATCCAGCATATTTCATCAGGACGCGCCGTGGAATTGGTGAGGTTCGGGAAAAAACTGGGAGCCAAAGTCTATGCGGAAGTGACGCCCCATCATTTCACCTTGACTGAGGAGGCAGTGTTAGAACACGGCACTCTGTGTAAGATGAACCCTCCGGTGAGAACGGACTGGGATCGTTCTAAGATCATAGAAGGCTTGATGGACGGCACCATCGACATGATCGCCACAGACCATGCGCCCCACGCAACCGAAGAAAAAGAACAGGAATTTTTGAAGGCGCCAAGTGGTATCATCGGTTTAGAGACTTCTTTGCCCCTTGGAATTACCAACCTGGTAAAAAGAGGATATTTGCCGATGATGGAGCTGCTTCGTAAAATGACCGTAAATCCCGCCGGGCTGTATCAGTTTGAATGCGGAGATATCAAAGAGGGAAAAGCGGCAGACCTTGTGATCTTTGATCCGGACGCCGTGATCCAGGTGGAAAAGTTCCAGTCTAAGGCAGAAAATTCCCCATTCCTTGGAGCGCAGCTTTATGGAAAGGTCAAGTACACGATCTGCGATGGAAAGATCGTATACCGGGGATAACAATATATTTTAATAATTTTTTATGATACGGATTGAACATTCTAAAAATATTATGATAAACTATAGCGGGAAGTATCTGGATATTGCAATATCCCCTGATATGGAGATAGATATTATCAGAAAAAGATAAATTAAGGAGGCTTTTATGATTAACGAATTAGTACGGAATATAAAGAAAAAGGACGCGCCGATTGTAGTAGGCTTAGATCCGATGTTAAGTTATGTTCCGGAGAAAATTGTAAAGGACGCCATTGACGCTTATGGGGAATCCTTAGAGGCGGCGGCAGAGGCAATCTGGCAGTTTAATAAAGGAATCATCGACGCAACTTATGATCTGGTTCCGGCAGTGAAACCGCAGGTCGCCATGTATGAACAGTTCGGTGTTGCCGGGCTCACCGCTTTTAAGCGCACCTGTGATTATGCAAAAAAGAAAGGTCTTATCATCATCGGAGATATCAAAAGAGGAGATATCGGTTCCACTTCAGAAGCTTATGCCATCGGCCATATCGGAACGGTGAAGATCGGGGAAAAGGAATTAAAACCATTTACAGAAGATTTTATCACGGTAAATCCTTACCTTGGTTCCGATGGAGTGAATCCGTTTATTAAGGTATGTAAGGAAGAGAAAAAGGGAATGTTTATCCTGGTGAAAACCTCCAATCCATCCAGCGGAGAGTTTCAGGATCAGCTTGTGGACGGCGTTCCCCTGTATGAGATCGTTGCCAAGAAAGTTGCCGAGTGGGGAGAAAACCACATGGGAGAAGATTACAGCTACGTGGGAGCCGTGGTCGGCGCAACCTACCCGGAGATGGGAGCCGCTCTTCGCAAGATCATGCCGAAAAATTATATCTTAGTTCCTGGTTACGGCGCACAGGGCGGCCAGGGCAAGGACTTAAAGCCATTCTTTAATGAGGACGGACTGGGCGCCATCGTCAATTCAAGCCGCGGTATTATCTGCGCTTACAAGAAGGCTCCATACAGCGATAAGTTCTCTGAGGAAACTTACGCAGACGCCAGCAGACAGGCAGTCCTTGATATGAAAGAAGACTTAAAGAATGCATTTGTAAAGTAATTGAAAAAAGAGAGGCAGCAGACGGGAAAATAGCCCGGTTTGCCTGCAGATAATATGAAGTGACTTCACAATTGTAGAAAGGATAAAGATTATGGCAAAAGTAGGTATCGTAATGGGCAGTGACTCTGATATGCCGATCATGAGTAAAGCTGCCGATATTTTAGAAGAACTTGGAATTGATTTTGAGATGACCATCATATCCGCACACCGTGAGCCGGACGAGTTTTTCCAATATGCAAAAAGCGCAGAGGAAAAAGGATTTAAGGTAATTATCGCGGGAGCGGGCAAGGCAGCCCATCTTCCGGGAATGTGTGCGGCGATCTTTCCGATGCCGGTGATCGGGATCCCAATGAAAACTTCCGATCTGGGCGGCGTGGACTCTTTATACTCCATCGTGCAGATGCCGTCCGGCACACCGGTGGCAACCGTTGCCATTAACGGAGGAGCCAACGCAGGACTCCTGGCGGCAAAAATTCTTGCCACATCGGATCCGGAGCTGCTTGGCCGGCTGAAAGATTACTCAGAAAAATTAAAAAATCAAGTGGTAGAAAAAGCCAGCCGGTTAAAAGAGATCGGTTACAAAGAGTATATGAAACAAATGTAACGAAGACGCAGAGAAAACGATAAGAAGGACAATAGGATGAAAAAAAGCCGCAGGGCTTTTATTCGGGCTTAGGAAAGGAGTTTTTCATGGACTATAAAAACGCAGGAGTAGATATCGAGGCAGGGTATAAATCCGTCGAGCTGATGAAAAAACACGTACAGGAGACAATGAGAAAAGAAGTTCTTACCAATCTTGGAGGATTTTCCGGAGCATTTTCCCTGAAATCTTTTATGAATATGGAAAATCCGACGCTGGTATCCGGAACGGATGGCGTTGGTACAAAGTTAAAACTTGCTTTCTTGCTGGACAAACATGATACGGTGGGAATCGATTGTGTCGCTATGTGCGTCAACGACATCGCCTGTGCAGGAGGAGAACCGCTGTTTTTCCTGGATTATATCGCCTGCGGAAAGAATTATCCGGAAAAGATTGCGACCATTGTAAGCGGAGTGGCTAACGGATGTAAGCAGTCAGAAGCTGCGCTGATTGGCGGAGAGACGGCAGAAATGCCAGGATTTTATCCGGAAAACGAATATGATCTGGCGGGTTTTGCCGTGGGAATCGTTGATGAGAAGGATCTGATCACAGGAAAGGATATCAAACCTGGGGATGTGCTCATGGGAATCGCTTCTTCGGGAATCCACAGCAACGGATATTCTCTGGTGCGCAAAGTATTCCCAATGGAAAAAGAAGCGCTGAACGAATATAAAGAAGAACTGGGAAAGACGCTGGGAGAAGCTTTGATCACTCCGACCAAGATCTATGTAAAAGCGTTAAAATCCGTGAAAAACGCAGGAATTACCATCAAGGGGTGCAGCCATATTACCGGAGGAGGATTTTATGAAAACATTCCTCGTATGCTTCCGGAGGGCGTGCGTGCCGTTGTAAAGAAAGACAGCTATGAAGTTCCGGCTATTTTCCGCCTGCTCCAAAAAGAAGGAGAGATTGCGGAAGAGATGATGTATAACACCTACAATATGGGAATCGGTATGATGCTTGCCTTAGATCCGGCAGACGCAGATAAGGCGATCGCCGCTTTAAAGGAAGCGGGAGAAGAGGCGTTTGTTGTCGGTTCCGTGGAAGCGGGAGATAAAGGAGTGACCTTATGTTAAGAATCGCTGTGCTTGTTTCCGGTGGGGGAACCAATCTTCAGGCTATCATGGATGAAATGTCCGCCGGAAAGATTTCCGGCGCGCAGATCGTGACGGTGATCAGCAATAACAAGAATGCATACGCCCTGGAGCGGGCAAAAAAATACGGAGCAGAGGCCATCACCCTTTCCCCGAAGGATTTTGAAGACAGAGAGGAATTTAATCTTGCTCTTCTAAGAACACTGGAAGAGAGAGCCATCGATCTGGTGGTCCTGGCAGGCTATCTGGTCGTAGTTCCGCCTGTGGTGATCGAAAAATTCCGAAACAGGATCATTAATATTCACCCATCTCTGATCCCGTCCTTTTGCGGAACGGGCTGTTATGGACTCCATGTCCATGAAAAGGCTTTGGAAAAGGGTGTAAAAGTATCCGGAGCCACGGTGCATTTTGTGGATGAAGGAACGGACACCGGCCCGATCATTATGCAAAAGGCG
This sequence comes from uncultured Eubacterium sp., assembly GCA_964555015.1. GTDB lineage: Bacteria > Bacillota > Clostridia > Lachnospirales > Lachnospiraceae > Anaerobutyricum. Next base: position 48,963 of record CAZKQV010000006.1, read on the forward strand.
GTAGAGGTAAAACCATGCGATACGCCGGAAGTATTGCAAAGAAGAATTATGGAAGAGGCAGAGTGGAAGATACTGCCAGAAGTAATTCGGTTAATTTCAGAAGATAAAGTACACGTAAAAGATCATATTGTCTGGATCGAAGAAGAATAACAGGAGGATATCATGAAAGTATTCATCGTTGGCAGCGGCGGAAGAGAACACGCCATTGCATGGGCGGTACAAAAAAGTGATAAAGTAGAGAAAATATATTGCGCTCCGGGAAATGCCGGAATCGAAGAATATGCAGAATGCGTTGACATCAAGGCAATGGAATTTGATAAGTTAGTCGCTTTTGCAAAGGAAAAAGAGATCGACCTTACGATCATCGGTATGGACGATCCTTTAGTGGGCGGAATTGTGGACGCCTTCGAAGCGGAAGGACTGCGGGTCTTTGGACCGCGCAAAAATGCGGCGATCATCGAGGGCGCCAAAGCATTTTCCAAGGACTTAATGAAAAAATATGGTATTCCCACGGCGGCATATGAGAATTTTTACAATAAAGAAGAGGCGCTTGCTTACTTAGAGACTGCAAAAATGCCGATCGTATTAAAGGCGGACGGACTGGCTTTGGGAAAGGGCGTCCTGATCTGTAATACATTAGAGGAGGCAAAAGAGGGCGTAAAGACCATCATGGAAGAAAAGAAATTCGGAGACGCCGGCAATAAGATGGTGATCGAAGAGTTTATGACAGGAAGAGAAGTATCTGTTTTGGCCTTCTGCGATGGAAAGACCGTAAAATGCATGACCAGCGCACAGGATCATAAGCGCGCCAAAGACGGAGACCAGGGATTAAACACCGGCGGTATGGGTACGTTCTCCCCAAGTCCTTTCTACACAAAAGAAGTACAGGATTTCTGTGAGAAAAACATCTACCAAAAGACCATCGACGCCATGGCACAAGAGGGAAGACCTTTTACCGGTATTTTATTTACCGGACTGATGCTTACGCAAGACGGGCCTAAGGTATTGGAATATAATGCGAGATTCGGAGATCCGGAGGCACAGGTTGTCCTTCCAAGAATGAAGAACGATATCATCGAAGTGATGGAAGCCTGCATCGACGGACGTCTTGATGAGATCGAGCTGGAATTTGAAGACAACGCTGCAGTGTGCGTGGTACTCGCCTCCGAAGGATATCCGGTTTCCTACGAAAAGGGATACGTGATCGAAGGTCTGGACTCCTTTAAAGAGAAAGAGGGCTACTATTGTTTCCACGCTGGAACGAAGAAAACAGAAAAAGGAATCGTAAACAGCGGAGGACGCGTCCTTGGAATCACCGCAAAAGGCACAGATTTAAAAGACGCCAGAAAGAATGCGTATGAAGCCACCAAATGGGTTCGTTTCGCCAATAAATATATGAGAAACGACATTGGAAAGGCGATTGACGAGGCGTAAAATGAATACAAAATCAAAAGACAGATCTTATTATTTATTTGATAATAAAGCATTGATAAGATTAATCCTTCCTCTGCTTTGTGAGCAGCTTTTGGCGATCTTAGTGGGAATGGCTGATTCCATTATGATCGCCCAGGTTGGGGAAGCGGCGGTTTCCGGAGTGTCTTTAGTAGACCAGATCATGGTACTGCTCATTAACGCTTTTTCGGCGTTAACAACAGGCGGTGCAGTAGTAACCGGCCAGTATCTGGGGAAAAAAGATAAAAAAAATGCCTGTAAATCCGTTACGCAGATGGTGTGGTTTATCACCCTCTGCGCACTCGTCATTACGGTATTATTATATGCCGGAAAATATTTGATCCTCCATGGTATCTTTGGAGAAATTGAAGCAGATGTTATGGGTCATGCCAATACATATCTGATGATCGTCTCAGCGTCCATTCCGTTTTTGGCATTGTACAATTGCGGAGCGGCTACTTTCCGTGCGATGGGAAACTCCATGGTTTCCATGATCGTATCTGTCATAATGAATGTGATCAATGTAGCCGGAAATGCAATCCTGATTTTCGGGATGCATTTTGGCACAGAAGGCGTGGCAATCCCAACCCTGATCTCCAGAATGATCGCCGCGTTTATCATGGTCATTCTTCTTTTAAATCAAGACCGAATGCTTCACATGGAAAAAACTTTGCGTTTCCATTTTGATTGGAGAATGATAAAGAGCATCTTAAGTATTGGCGTGCCAAACGGACTGGAAAACAGTATGTTCCAGCTTGGCAAAGTGATCGTACTAAGTCTGGTTTCAACATTTGGAACCTACGCCATCGCCGCCAATGCGGTGGGAAATGTACTTATTATATTCCAGATCATACCGGGTATGGCAATGTCCCTTGCCGTGACGGCAGTCATATCCCAATGCGTGGGAGCGGGAGACTATGAGCAGGTAAAATATTACCACAAAAAACTCCTGATCTTATCCTATATCTTTGTGGCAATCACGACTCTTTCAATCCTTGCCTTTTTACCTTGGATTTTGAAATTCTATAATTTATCAGAGATCACCGCAAAGATAACAACACAGATTGTTTATCTCCATGGAATCTGCGCCATGTTTCTCTGGCCGCTTTCCTTTATCCTTCCATCCACCTTCCGTGCTTCCGGAGATGCAAAATCCTGCATGATCATTTCTATTTTTTCCATGTGGGTTTTCCGTATCGCGGCGAGCTGGATTCTTGGAAAGTATATGGGAATCGGCGTATTCGGCGTATGGCTTGCCATGATCATAGACTGGGTATTCCGGTCAATATGCTTTGTTATCAAGTATTTTAGAGGAACCTGGAAGAAAAAAGCGTTGGTGTCCTAGAATTTTGCCTTTACGCAGTCTGGTTTTGCCGCTAACCTTGAAATTTAATTTTTATTGTGTTAGAATATAAACAATTATTGTTGGAGGAGTTTCTTGATGGGCAAAAAATGTGTGGGCTTAATCGAGGCGATCGGTCTGGCCTCTGCCATTCAGGCAGCGGACACGGCGGTGAAGTCTGCGGATGTTAAGCTGTTAGGATATGAATATAGTGGATACGACGCCCGCATTGTGGTGAAGGTAGAAGGAACAGCCGGGGCAGTAAAATCTGCGGTGGCAGCGGCGGCTTCTGCAACCAAGACGATCAAGGGCGTGATCAGTGGATATCAGACCGTTGTCAATAAGTATGCCCTGGATGATACCGTTTACCATACCCTCATCAGAAACGCTCAGACTATCGGAGATGAATTGCAGATTCAATCCGGAAAGCGCCCTCAAGGTACTACAAGACAAGCCAAGTGGGTGGGACACTGGAAGCAAAAGGGAACCTACATATACGAATAATTTTATTAAATTAAAAGAAGCCGGGCTTTTTAAGAGCCCGGCTTCTAGCTTTTGCGAAACGTAAGCTCCGGGTATCCGTTTCTACAATTATTTATGTTACATTTTATGTACTTTCTTGTTTTATTTGGGATATAGTATATAATGAAAATAACAGGTTGGACATATTCATAATTGTATGAGGAGGAGATTCTATGAAAGAAGGATTTGTGCACATTTATCATGGCGATGGAAAAGGAAAGACAACCAGCGGTGTGGGTCTTTGCATCCGGGCGGCGGGAGCAGGGATGAAGGTATTTATTTTTCAATTTATGAAAGTACCTGGTTCCAGTGAATTTAATATTTTAGAAAATATCCCTCAGATCACGGTGCTTGAGGGTACTCACAATGAAAAGTTTCTTTTTCAGATGACAGAGGAAGAGAAAGAAGAGGAGCGCGATTTCTATGAGGAAAAATTTGAATTAATATGCAAAAAGGTAATAGAAGAAGATATTGATCTTCTGTTTTTGGATGAAGTATTACACGCAGTTAATTACGGGATGCTCCCAGAAGAAAAACTGATTGAGTTTTTAGAGAACAGGCCGAAAAAACTGGAAGTGGTTCTTACGGGGTATGATCCAAGTGAGAGACTCATGGAAAAGGCGGACTACATATCCTATATTGGTAAGGTGAAACATCCCTTTGACAGAGGCGTTCCCGAAAGGCTGGGAATTGAAAAATAAAAGGCCGATTGGATATTCTTTTCCGAAAGAGAGGGAAAACAAATTGAAAGCTATTTTTATCGGTTCCATATCATCGGGAAAAACAACTTTGATACAATGTCTAAATGATATGGATATGAGATATCATAAAACGCAGGCTGTAGATTATGTTAATAACTATATTGATACGCCCGGAGAATATATGCAGGTGAGATCATTTTGGTGTTCGTTAACTGTGACAGCCTATGATGCGGATGTTATCTGTCTGATACAGGATGCTTCCAGTGAAGATTGTTGGTTTTCCGGAGGAATCAGCAGTAAGTTTGCAAAACCGGTCATAGGTATTGTCACTAAAATTGATCGGGGAGACGCCAATTTGGAACGTGCATTTCGATATCTTAAATATGCGGGATGCCGCGAAATATACTTTGTAAGTTCATTAACCGGGGAAGGAATTTGCAGTTTGAGAGATGGGTTATTGCTTCAGATTATGGGATATAAAAAGGAAAATGCTTTTTCCTATCAAGATGAATATTTTGATTAGAAATGCTTTGGGGAAACATGAATTAGCAAAAGAAAGATGTTTTGAGGAAAGACGATGAAACAAGGTAAAGGATGGTGGAAGGAATGAAACGAATTTTTTTGGTTGAGGATGACTTAAGTTTGATCAATGGACTGTCCTTTGCTGTGAAAAAACAAGGATATGAGCTGGATGTGGCCCGTACCAGAAGTGAGGCGGAGGATATGTGGCAAGAGGGAAAGTATGATCTTGTAATTTTAGATGTCTCTTTGCCGGACGGGTCCGGGTTTGAAATTTGCCAAAAAATACGCCAGACTTCGAAAGTGCCGATCATGTTTCTCACGGCAGCGGATGAGGAGACAGACGTGATAATGGGATTGGATATCGGCGGCGACGACTATATTACCAAACCATTTAAGCTGGCCATTTTCATGTCAAGGATCCACGCATTGCTCCGAAGGAGCGATAACTTTAATCAGGCGGACACGGAGTTAAATTCCAACGGAATCAGAGTGCGGCTTCTAAAAAGGGAAGTGTATAAGGGCGGCAAACCAATTGAATTGACAGCCAGCGAGTATAAGCTGCTGTGTTTGTTCCTGGAAAATCCGGACATAGTGCTTTTCCAGGAACAAATTTTAAGTAAACTGTGGGATTGTGATGAAAAATATATTGATAATAATTCCCTTTCTGTGTATATACGAAGGCTGCGGACAAAAATTGAAGACAATCCGGCAAGTCCGAAGCGGATTATCACGGTTCGGCGTATGGGATATAAGTGGAATACGAATTGCTGAGGTGCATAATGAAGATTTTGACAAATAATAAAATAAAAGCGCTGTTTCGTAAGATATTACTGAGTATGCTGCTATTTACTTTGCTGTCAGTGGTCTTCATGGTCCTTGGACTGGAAAATGCAGAGTTATATCTTTTGATCTGCGCCCTTTTGGCGGGGATGATCATACTGGCAGTCTTATGGAACTATTTTGTGGAACGGGACAAGATTATGGAAGATGCGGTGGAACAAATTATAGAATATACCTCCGGGAATCGGACGGCCCGCATTGCCTGCGATGAGGAAGGGGAGCTGTACCGATTGTTCCATGAAGTAAATGCATTGGCTGCCATTTTGAATGCGCAGGCGGAGAATGAAGGAAAATCAAAGGAATTTTTGAAAAATACCATTTCCGATATTTCCCATCAGCTAAAAACTCCCCTTGCGGCCTTAAACATCTACAATGGGCTGTTGTTGGAAGAGACTAAGCAGCAGCCGGAAATCAATGAGTTTGCCGTATTGTCCGAACAGGAGCTTGACCGTATTGAAACTCTGGTGCAAAATCTTTTAAAAGTCACGAAACTGGACGCAGGATCCATTGTATTTGAAAAACATCTGGAAAATGTGGAAGATATGATGAAAGATATTGAGCTGCATTTTTCGTATCGGGCAAAACAGGAAGAAAAGAAAATCATCTTATCCGGGGCAGATGACATTTTCCTTGTCTGTGACCGGGATTGGATGACGGAGGCCATCGGCAATATCGTGAAAAATGCTTTGGATCACACAAAAAGCGGGGATTATGTCCGTATAGAATGGAAAAAGTTTGCATCGGTGATACAGATTATTGTGAAGGATAATGGATGCGGAATCCATCCGGAAGACAGGTATCACATATTCAAGAGATTTTATCGCAGCCGTTTTTCCCAGGATACGCAGGGAATCGGCCTGGGGCTGCCCCTTGCAAAATCAGTGATCGAGGACCACGACGGCATCATAGAAATAGACAGTGATCTGGGCGTCGGCACGTCATTTATCCTTAATTTCCTGATTCCTACAAAATTGTAGCATTGCAGTAATATTGCAGTAAGGTTTCAATGATACTCTTTCCATAGAATAAAATAGAGAAAGAGGTGTTTACGATATGGATTTATTAGAAGTAAAATCAATTTCTAAAACATACGGCAGCGGGGAAACTGCTGTCCACGCATTAAAAGACGTTAGCTTTACCGTCCCAAAGGGAGAGTTTGTGGCGATCGTCGGAGAGTCGGGGTCCGGAAAGACCACCCTCCTTAATATGCTTGGGGCTTTGGATACGCCGACCTCCGGCAAAGTGCTGATCGATGGCAAAGATATCTTTTCTATGAAGGAAAAAGCGCTTACGGTTTTTCGACGCCGGAATATTGGATTTATCTTTCAGGCGTTTAATCTGATTCCGGAACTTACCGTGGAACAAAATATTATTTTCCCTGTTCTGCTGGATTATCAAAAACCCAACAGAAGACATCTGGAAGAGCTTCTTACCGTGCTTAACTTAAGAGAGCGCCGCAATCATTTGCCAAGCCAGTTATCCGGCGGCCAGCAGCAGAGAGTGGCGATTGGGCGCGCCCTGATTACTCGGCCGTCCTTAATTCTCGCCGATGAGCCGACGGGAAACCTGGATACGCAAAACAGCAGCGAAGTGATCGCTCTTTTAAAAGAAGCGTCGAAAAAGTATGAGCAGACGATCATTATGATCACCCACAACCGAAGCATTGCCCAGACGGCGGATCGGGTTTTAAACGTATCGGACGGCGTACTAACGGACTGGGGAAGAGCACAGGAAGTTGCGGGGGAAATCGGATGAAAAGTTATCTTAGTCTTGTCCCGATTTCCAGCCGCATACACAAGCGTCAAAGCCGGATGGTTAGAATTTGTATCATACTTGCCGTGTTTTTAGTGACGGTACTTTTTTCCATAGCGGATATGTGGATCGCAGCGGAAAAAGATGCCATGATTCAAAAACACGGAAATTACCATATCCGGCTTATGGATGTGTCAAAGGAGGAAGCAGAGCGGATCGGGAAAAGTCATGAAGTCGATGCGGCAGCCTGGTGTGACGAGATTAATTCGGAGACCAAAAAGAATTACTATGCGAATGGGAAAAAAACGGTGATCTATGGCGCCACAGCGTCTTACATTTCCGATATAAGGAACTATAAACAAGAAGGTTCCTTCCCGAAAAATGACAGGGAAGTGATGATCAGTTCCAGCGCAAAAAAACTCCTGGGAGTGAGCGTGGGGGACAGTATTACCTTAAATACGCCCGGAGGACATTTTGACTTTAAGGTGTCGGGATTTTGTGAGGACGACGAAGAATTTAATCACAGTTTTGACGGATGCTGCATTTATGCGAGCATGGCGGCGTTCCAAAAGATTGGCAGTTTCAATAAAAAAGACGTCAATTTAAAGTATTACATCCGGTTTAACGAGAAGGTTAATATCCAAAAAACGATTGCCGGGATCAAGGAAAAGGATCCCTCTATGGATGGAAAAATAGATGAAAATACGGCCGTGCTAGGGCTGTTGGGGACAAGCAGCAATGAATATGCGAAAAACATTTATCCCTTTGTCGTGATATGTTTCTTGCTGATCTTATGCGCGGGAGTGCTGATGATCTCAGGCTGCATCAACAGCAACGTGGTGCAAAGAAGCTGTTTTTTCGGGATGCTGCGTTGTATTGGAGCAAGCAAAAAACAGATCGTGCGTTACGTGAGGCTGGAATCCTTTTTCTGGTGCCTTACCTCCATTCCGACCGGCTGTTTCCTCGGCGTGACGGTCAATTGGATCCTTTGCGCTGTGCTGAGGATGCTGGTCAAAGGGGAATGGTTCTATATGCCGCTTTTTGGCGTGAGTGTGTCCGGGATCATCTGCGGGGCTGTGATGGGAATCATCACCGTATTTATTGCGTCCCATTCTCCGGCAAAACGGGCCGCAAAGGTTTCTCCGGTATCTGCTGTGTCGGGCAATATTGAAACCTTAAAAAATACCGGAAAAATGGCAAACTCCAGCATTTTTAAGATTGAAACGACGTTGGGAATCCGCCATGGAATTTCCGATAAAAAGAATCTGACATTGATCGCGGGCTCTTTTGCGCTCACCATCATATTACTTTTGAGCTTTTCGGCCTGCTTAGATTTGGCTCGACGGCTGATTCCTTCTTTAAGCGATTTTTCGTCGGATTTTACCATCTCGACGCAGGAAAATACCAATACGATAGATAAAACGCTTGTCCGGAAAATTTCAGAGATACCGGGAGTGGAGAATGTTTTTGGCACAATGTATGCCGTGAAGCTGCCTGCTAAGATCAATGGAAAAGAGACAAATATCGATATGACCTCTTATGAAGAATTTATGTTAAACCGCACCAAAAAATCAGTGGCAAGCGGCGATCTGTCAAAGGTGTACGGAGACAGCAATTATGTTCTTAGCATATTTAGCGAGGTTAGTTCTCTCGATGTGGGAGATAAAATAAAGATTGGAGATCAGGAGATTGAAATTGGCTGCATCGCCTCGGAAGGAATCGGAAGCATCAGCAATTCGCCCCTTGTAGTGTGTTCCGAAGAAACCTTTGCGCGCTTAACCGGAGATTTGGGTTACATGATGGTAAATATTATATTAGATAAAAACGCCACAGAAAGTACCGTGAGCCAAATACGTGATTTGGCGGGAGGCTACCTCTTGACAGACCGAAGAACAGAAGGAAGGGAACAGTACAGTTTTTATTGGGTGATTCGCCTTTTCGTTTATGGATTTTTGGTGATTATTTCTATGATCGCCGTTTTAAACATCATGAACAGCATTTCCATGAGTGTGTCCGCCAGGGTAAAGCAATATGGGGCAATGCGCGCCGTCGGCATGGAAAGCCGCCAAGTGACAAAAATGATCGCGGCCGAGGCAGCCACTTATGTTGTCTTAGGCATGGCTGTGGGCGATATCTTTGGACTGCTGCTCCATTATCAGTTTTATGAAAAAGCGATCCTTACGCATTTTGGTGGACATTGGAAGGTTCCGGTTTCGGCTCTAGGAGTGATATTGCTGCTTGTTTGCGTCTCGTGCCTCATAGCGATCTATGCTCCGTCAAAGCGGATGGAGAATATGGCGGTCACGGAAATGATCAATGAACTGTGACGCTGAAATGATGCTTTGACAGTGATTATGGTTATGGTATAATCAGTTTTGGTTGTATAATTATAATATGATAAAATAATAACTATAATAATATAGAAAAGGGGCTGCAAAATGAAAAATCCATGGGAAGAAATTTCTTTATCTGATTATGAAAACCATATGAAACTTGACTCTGTTATGCAGTTGCAGGCCATGAACCAGATGATGAAAGGCCAATTTGATTCTTATGACATCTCTAACGTCATGATCCTGGGAGTTGCGGGAGGAAATGGCCTGGAGCATATTTCAAAGGACAAATTTAAAAAAGTGTACGGGGTGGATGTGAATGCTTCTTACCTGAAAGAAGTGATGCTGCGATATCCGGATTTAGAGGGAGCTTTGGAGTGTCTGTGTGTGAATTTGCTGGAGGAAACGGAGCTGCTTCCCGGGGCAGAGCTGGTGATCGCAAATTTGCTCATTGAATATATAGGGTATGAATGTTTCCAAAAAGCGATTCGACAGATTAATCCAAGATATGTTTCCTGCATTATCCAGATTAACTTAGAAGATAATTGGGTATCGGATTCCCCTTATCTCCACGTTTTTGACGGATTGGAGCAAGTACACCACCAAATGGAAGAGCGTGCGTTAGAAAAGGCGATGTATGAGGTGGGTTATCATCCGATCAAAACCTTAGATCATATGCTGCCTAATGGGAAAAAGTTAGTTCAGATTGATTTTGAAAAAAATAATATGGTGAAGTAGGGAATACAGTCATGGAATTGAATCAATTAAAATATTTTATTGCCTGTGTGGAGTATGCGTCACTAACTAAGGCGGCGGAAGCGTTATATACGACCCAGCCCCATGTGAGCATGGTAATTAAATCTTTGGAAAAGGAACTTGGGGTTACGTTGTTTCGGAGAAAAGCAAAAGGCGTAGAGCTTACAGAAGAGGGCCGCCGGATTTACGGCTATGCGAGGGACACTTTAAAAAATACGGAACTGATTTATTCGGCGTGTCAGAAGAAGGAGCATTCCTATCTTCGGATCGCTTCCAATCCCAGCAGTTATATGGCGTTTTTTCTCACGGATTATTATAAAAATCATTGGAATAAAAAGCTCTCTTTGCAGTATACGGAGTGCGGCATTGAGGAGATGATCTCTTTGATCTCGGATCAAGAGTACAATTTGGGATTTTTGTTTGTCCCGGAGCATAAAAAATCGGCGCTTTTCCATATGCTGGAAAACCGGCGTTTGAAATTTGTTCCGCTTCTTGTGACAGATTTGGTTTTATATGTGGGGGAAAATCACCCTCTTTATGGGACGGAGTCCGTGGAACCGGAACAGCTTTCCGAACTGGGATTTGTCCAGTGGGAGGATGATTTTTTTGCCATAGAAGATTTGCTCTATGCCTATCCTAAGTATCGCAGGAAGAGCCGGCCTTTGAATCAGGTGGTAAAGACCAACAGCAATCACATGATGATACAGATGCTGAATCGTACGGACTTGTGTAATCTGGGAAGTTACTGGTTAAAAGATCGGTATCGCCAGTATGATTTTGGACGGATCATGGTAGATGGATTTCAGGGAAAGGTTTCCTTTGGATACATCAGCCATTTGGGACGTTCTTTCAGCGAGCAGGAAGAAGCTTTTCTGGGCTATCTTAGTCATATAATATGGCAGGAGGGACTTCGTAAATAAAAGACAATAAAAATAACAAAAGAAACCTAACGGGGGTATTGTAAGTTAGCTGTTTATAACTGCCCGTTATGTTCTATATATAAAAAAGACGGAATATCTCTGATTATAGATTCACGTTATAATAATATAGGGGTGACATTATGCGTAAATTATTATCAGGGAATACAGAAATACATATGGAAAAAGGACCGATCGGGAAAACATTGCTCTTGTTTACTCTTCCGGTCCTTTTGTCGCAATTATTGCAGCAGCTTTATAATATTTGCGACTGCATGGTGGTAGGACATTTTGGAGGAGATTACGGTCTCGCCGCCACAGGCGTGGCAGGACTGATCATCTCCGTGATCATTAATTTTTTCATTGGTTTTTCCACGGGAATCAGTTTTATTACGGCAAAGTTATTTGGCTCTTATCAGTATGCCAAGTTAAAACGAACGATTTACACGATGATTTTTTTGAGTATTCTTCTTGGAGCGGCGCTCACGGTGCTTGGGATCCCTGCGTCAAGAACTTTTCTCATTTGGATTAGCTGCCCCGAGGATACGATCTCTTCGGCAGAATTATATCTTAGGATATGTTTTCTGGGGATGATACCGCAGCTTGTTTATAATACGGGAAATGCGATACTGCGCTCCCTGGGAAATACCAAATCCCCGCTGATCTATCTTGGAATTTCTTCTTGTCTTAATTTAGTCCTGGATGTGCTCTTTGTGCTGGCGGCTTCCGGCGGGCTTGCCGGAGCGGCCTGGGCTACGGTGACGTCCCAGTGGATCCTGGCGTTTTTCATTTTAAAGAAACTTTTTTCCATGGACGAAGCCTATCGTCTGGAGCTTGGGCAGAAGCTGCTGCCTGTGAAAGAGTTTGCAAAGATCATGCAGGTCGGGATTCCGTCCGGAATGCAGGCTGTTTTCATGAGTATCTCCTCTCTGGTAATCCAGGTGAGTATCAATCAGTTTGGCCAGGCTGCGGTTGCCGGAATGACAGTGTATGCAAAAGTGGAAGGCTTTCTCTACTATCCGGCCTTTTCCTACGGCATGGCTTTGACCGGTTTCGTGGGCCAGAATCTGGGAGCTGGAAAGATGGATAGGATCCGTAAGGCGATGAATACCAGTTTAAAGATCGCCGTGGGCTTTACTGTGCCGGTAAGTCTGATCCTTACCATATTTTCCAGGTATATTTTGCTCTGTTTTACAAAAAACCCGGAGATCCTTGCCAATGGGCAGGCTGCGATCATGAACATCCTCCCGTTATATTTTTTGTATTCGATAGACCAGGTTTACATCGGCGGTCTGAAAGGATTAGGAAAGACCGGTTATACGATGCTGTGTTCCATGATCTGCTATTGTCTGTTCCGAATAGCGTGGTGCAGCATTCTCCTTCCGATCTGGTGGGATATGAGAGTGGTATATCACAGCTATAATGTCAGTCTGGCTTTGATGCTGGCGCTTCTTGGCGTGCGCTATTATAAACTGTTTAAGAAAATAGAAGTGGAAGAATATCAAATGATTGTGCAATAAAAATAAAAAATAGATTGAGATAATTTTCGATATGCAATATAATTTGGACAGATGAAGAGGAAGGAAGCATATTGGGAAAAGGAGAGCAAACTTCGTGAAAAAAGTAAGAGATTTGCGCAGCGCCCTGGATCTTTTGGCCGAAATCCCGGGGCAGCTTATAGAGACGGATGTGGAAGTGGAGCCGATGGCGGAGCTTTCCGGAGTATACCGCTACGTGGGAGCTGGAGGTACGGTGATGCGTCCTACGAAGGAAGGTCCGGCGATGATCTTTAATAATATAAAAGGGCATCCGGACGCAAGGGTGGCGATCGGCGTGCTTGCCAGCAGAAAGAGAGTGGCAAGATTTTTGGATTGCAGTCCCCAGGATTTGGGGAAGAAATTATATAAGAGCGTGGCGCATCCGGTTCCCCCGGTGGTCACGGATAAGCCGGCGCCTTGCCAGCAGGTGGTGCATAAAGCCACCGATCCGGATTTTGACCTATATAAACTAGTTCCGGCCCCGACCAATACGCCGGATGACGCCGGGCCTTATATCACGCTTGGGATGTGCTATGCGACCCATCCGGATACCGGACTTAGCGATGTGACCATTCATCGGCTGTGTATTCAGGGAAAGGATGAATTGTCTATTTTCTTCACGCCCGGGGCCAGACATATCGGAGCGATGGCAGAGCGGGCGGAGGAGCTTGGGAAAAGACTTCCGATCTCCGTTAGCATCGGAGTCGATCCGGCCATCGAGATCGGTTCCTGCTTTGAACCGCCGACCACACCCCTAGGCTATGACGAGCTGGCGGTTGCCGGAGCTTTGCGTGAGGAACCGGTGGAACTATGCCAGTGTTTGACCGTGAAGGAACGTGCGATCGCCAATGCAGAGTATGTGATCGAGGGAGAAGTGATCCCGAATGTGCGCATTCAGGAAGATCAAAACAGCCATACCGGCTATGCCATGCCGGAATTTCCGGGCTACACAGGGCCGGCCAGCGATCAGTGCTGGCTGATTAAGGTGACGGCGGTGACCCACAGAAAAAATCCGATCATGCAGACTTGCATCGGACCAAGCGAGGAACACGTTTCCATGGCGGGGATTCCGACGGAGGCCAGTATTTATGGCATGATTGAAAAAGCGATGCCGGGCAGGCTACAGAATGTATACTGCGCTTCTCCGGGAGGCGGAAAGTTTATGGCGGTGCTTCAATTTAAGAAGCTGACGGCCAGCGATGAAGGGCGCCAGAGACAGGCGGCCTTGTTAGCCTTCTCTGCGTTTAGCGAACTGAAAAATATCTTTCTTGTGGATGAGGATGTGGACTGCTTCGATCTAAATGACGTAATGTGGGCCATGAATACCCGTTTCCAGGGGGACGCCGATATCATTACGATCCCCGGAGTGCGGTGCCATCCTTTAGACCCTTCCAATGATCCAAGCTGTTCTTCCAGCATACGCGATCATGGAATCGCCTGCAAAACCATATTTGATTGTACGGTGCCGTATGACCAGAAAAAGAGATTCCAACGAGCAAGATTTTTAGAGGTGGATCCTTCCCATTGGGTGGGAGAGGAAGAATAAAGGGCCGGTAAAATGGGAGAAAGCAAAAGGATTATTGTGGGCGCCACAGGCGCCAGCGGATTTCCAATCTTAAAAAAATGTCTGGAGATCGCGCGGATCGCTCCGGACTTTGAGACCTGGCTTATTATGAGCGACAGCGGAAAAATGACTTTGAAGCATGAATTAAACTGTGAAGTTTCAAAGATAGAAGAATTGGCGGATCACGTCCTTGAACCGGGAGAAATCGGCGCATTGCCTGCCAGCGGATCCTTTCGGACGGAAGGGATGCTGATCGTACCCTGCACTATGAAAACCATTGCCGGAATCTGCGCCGGGTATGCGGACAATCTGATTTTGCGCGCGGCGGACGTGACCATAAAGGAACAAAGAACCCTGATCCTTGCAGCCAGAGAGACGCCCTTAAGTTCCATTCACTTAAGAAATCTATACGAGCTTTCCCGGATACCGGGCGTTAGAATTATTCCGCCTATGCTGACCTTTTATCACAAGCCGGAAAGCATAGACGATATGGTTTATCATACGGCGGCAAAGCTTTTAGAACCTTTTGGCATTGAGGCGAGAGAGTATCGCAGGTGGAAGGGGATTTAGTGTGGAAAAAACAATAAAAAAGAAATTATCTTTTTCAGAATTGACGGTGCAGATCAGACAGGTTGGAAAAGATTATCAGATTGTAGTTTCCGGAGGAGACAGGCCGCATATCGGCTGTGTGGTGATGGCAGTTCCAAGACCTTCCCTCACCGGGGATGGAAGCGTCAAAGCCACCTCCTCCGTTCTTAATTTGACTGGACATAAGGATGAAACTTTATGCCGCTGTCTGGCGGAAGAAACCGCAAAGAAGAAAAATGCGGTGGCGGTCTGTACCGGAGGATTTCATGCCGATCATATCACTTTGCAGCAGATACGGGAAGTGAAGGATGCGGTGATGGAAATCGCAAAACAAATATAAAACGATAATTTAAGGGGATGCTGCAAAAACTGCATTTTGCAGCATTCCCTTTTGATGTGCGCCTCTTGGCGCAGGAGGAGAAACTATGTGGAAATATATCAGGCAGTATCTTCATTATGCGATTCTTGCCGCCGCCTTTATGGTCGGCGAGGTTTTGATGGATCTGTTACAGCCGGAGATCATGAGTAAAATTGTGGATGAAGGCGTACTGGGGCTACACAGCGGCGGCACGGGAAATTTGAGTCTGGTGTGGACGCTGGGAATCCGGATGATTTTTCTTGTGATTTTTGGAGGACTTTGCGGTTCTCTGAATAACGTATTTGTACATATGGCGGGACAAAATATTGGAAATGAAATCCGCAAGGACGCCTTCCGGAAAATCATGAAGTTTTCCTTTCCCCAGGTGGATCAGTTCGGCACGGGCAGCCTTGTGACCCGGGTGACAAACGACGTGACCCAGGTGCAGAACTATCTGTCCCAGTTTGTCCGTGGAATGATCCGCACTTCCATGCTGATATTTGGAAGTATATTTTTTATGTTTCGCATAAACCACCGGTTCGGACAGATTGTGCTTTGCGCTTTCCCGTTTATCGTGGGATGCATCGTTTTTTGCATCGGAAAGGCAAATCCTCTTTTTGAAAAGCTGCAGGCCCATCTGGACCGGATCAACGGGATCATGGAGGAAGATGTTTCCGGAATCCGCATCATCAAAGCCTGCGTCCGGGAGGGATATGAAAAGATCCGGTTTGGCAAAGCCAATGACGCCCTTATGAAAACCCAGCTTCAGGTATTGGTGATTTTTGCTTTTATGAACCCGGTGGTCAATGCGCTGATGTATCTTGTGGTGGGAGTGATCTTATGGAGAGGCTCTTACGAAGTCGGAGCGGGCATGACTACGCCGGGAGATATTATGGCGGCCATCACCTACACCACCCAATTATTAAACGGTATTTTAGGACTGGTCATGCTGTTTCAGAATATTTCCCGGGGCGTTGCTTCCTGGGGACGGTTAAAAACGATCCTTCATACCGAACCGGAACTTTGTGACGGCGATTTTCGCGACTCTGCTCGGGTTTGCGGCGAGATTGCGTTTCGTAACGTCTCTTTTGCCTATCCGGGCAGTGAGAAAATGGTCTTAAAAGATGTGAATCTTACCATTCATCCCGGAGAGACTTTGGCGATCATGGGAGCCACCGGTTCGGGAAAAACTTCTTTGATTAACCTGATTCCCCGGTTTTACGATGTGACCAGAGGAAGCGTCTTGGTGGACGGCGTAGACGTCAAAGAATATGAGCAAAGGGCGCTTCGGGAAAAAGTTGCCGTCGCTTTGCAAAAAAATGAGATGTTTAGCGATACCATAGCGGAAAATATCGCCTGGGGAGATCCCGGCGCCGGAAGGGACGCCATAAATGAAGCGGCCAGGATCGCCCAGGCCGAAGAGTTTATCTTGGCTGCGCCAGAAGAATATGATACCATAGTTGCAGAAAGGGGCATGAGTCTGTCCGGCGGTCAAAAGCAGCGCCTTTCCATAGCCAGAGCCATAGTCAGACATCCGGAAATCCTGATCTTTGACGACGCCACCAGCGCTTTGGACTTAAAAACAGAGGCAGACTTATATGAGGCGCTTGAGGCGGTGAACCAGGACTGCACGAAAATCATTGTGGCCCAGAGGATCGCTTCTGTCCGCCGCGCGGATCGGATCGTTGTTTTGGATAACGGAGAGGTGGCAGGGTGCGGAACCCACGAAACTCTGATGGAGAGCTGCCCGATTTACCGTGATATTTATGATTCGCAGATGGGAGAGGACGGTGAAGATCATGGCCGATAAAAAATTAGAAGAACGCAATATTCCCGGGATGATGAATCGAAGCGCCCGTTTTGCCCAGGTGGAGTATGCAAATAATATCAATGAAACCTTAAAACGGATTCTGACATATTTCGCTCAAGAAAAATGGACGGTACTTTGGATGCTTCTCGTGGTGATTTTGGGAACCCTCTGCGGCGTCTACGGACCAAGCCTTCAAAGTAAGGCGATCGATATCATAGCAGGAACGCAAAAAGGCTCTCTGATCACAACCTTAAGTCTCATGCTGGCGGCTTATCTTCTCTACAGCGGATGCCAGCTTTTCCAAGGGCTGATCAGTGCGAAACTAAGCCAGCGGATTGTGAAGCGGATGCGGGAGCAGCTTTTTTCAAAGATCGTAAAATTGCCGGTCAAGTATTTGGATACCCATTCCCATGGCGATGTGATGAGCCGCATGACCAATGACATTGAAAATATCTCCACCACCATCTCCCAGTCGCTTCCGTCGCTGTTTTCGGGAGTGCTGACCATTTTGGGGACCGCGGCGATCATGCTTTACTTTTGCTGGCAGCTTGCCATATTAAGTTATGTCACAATTTTCCTTACATTTTTTGCAACGAAGTTGTTGTCAAAACAGGTGCGCAAGTTTTCCAGAAGGAGACAGCAGCTTTTGGGACAGCTCAATGGAACGGTGGAGGAAATGATCTCCGGTTACCGTACTGTGGTGGCTTACAATCATCAGGAAGAAACCGTTCGGGAATTTTGTGAGACCTCCGATTCCCTAACCAAAGCGGGCATCCGAACCGATGCGTTTAGCGGCGTGATGGGACCGGTGATGAACTGTATCGGAAATATCGGATTTGTGATTATCACAGTCTTTGGAGGATATTTTTCCATAAAAGGATTTATTTCCGTGGGGATCATCTCCGCGTTTATCGTTTACGCAAAGCAGTTTAGCCGGCCGATCAACGAGCTTGCCCAGATCTACGGGCAGATTCAGACTGCCATCGCCGGGGCGGAGCGGGTGTTCATCGTGCTGGACGAAGCGGAAGAACCGATGGAAGGATGTCCCTTAAAAGAAGGGGAAAATGCGGCGGTATCCTTTGAAAATGTTAATTTTTCCTACGTGCCGGGGCATCCGGTGATAAAGGACTTTACTTTGACCGTCCCATCCGGGAAAAAGGTTGCCCTGGTGGGAGCTACGGGAAGCGGAAAAACAACCATAGTCAATCTTTTGATGCGATTTTATGATATCGACAGCGGAAGGATTAGGATCGGCGATCAGGATATTGCCAGCATCAGCCGGGAAAGTCTTAGGAAAAACATTGCGACTGTTTTGCAGGATACCGTATTATTTTCCGATACGATCCGCCATAATCTGCTCTATGCCAGAGAGGACGCTTCGGAGGAAGAGCTTAAGAGGGCGGTTTCCATGAGCCGTTGTGAGGAAATGATAAAGAGGATGGCGGAGGGGTACGACACCCGGCTTACGGCTTCCGGCTCGAATATCAGCCAGGGGCAGCGGCAGCTTTTGGCGATTGCCAGAGCCTTCGTTGCGGATCCTCAGATTTTGATCTTGGATGAAGCCACGTCCAACGTGGATACCCGAACGGAAAAAAATATTCAAAGCGCCATGCACCTTGCCATGGAAGGACGTACCAGCATTGTGATCGCCCATCGCCTCTCTACGATCCGGGATTCCGATCTGATCGTGGTCATGGATCAGGGAAAAATCGTGGAAAGCGGAGATCATGAGAACCTTCTTAGAAGAAAAGGAAGATATTATGAGCTTTATATGACACAGTACGCAGGATTTACAACGTGATAAACAAAAGAATGCAAAGGGAGGAGAAACACTATGGATTATACATTAACAGAATTACTATTTTTCCTATTATGCTATTCCTTCATGGGATGGTGTATAGAAACAGTGTTTTCTGCCATTATCTATGGGAGATTCAGCAACAAGGGATTTTTAAATGTTCCTTTCTCCCTTGCTTTTGGTTTTGCCATGGACTTGATTTTGATGCTCACTCCGTCTTTAAAACAAAATATTATAGTGGTTCTCATAATGGACATGGTAATTGTCTCCGCTGTGGATCACTTGTCTAATTTTATTTCCGTGCGTCTTACCGGAAACAAACTGTGGAATTTTGAAGAGTTTTCCGTATATACGAACCTCAAGTGGAGAGGTTGGTGGAGAACTTTGATCATGACGGGGATGGCCTTAGTAGGGGTCTATTTAATCCATCCGGTGCTGTTTTTATATATGCATTTTATTCCGGCGCTGGTCCTTAAAGTCATCGATGGGATTTTCCTGGGACTAGTCTTAGTGGATGGGGCTGCCGTTATTTATACCTTACAAAAAAAGAACCGGCATATCCGGATTCTGAAAATGTCGGAAGAGTTTAATGAAGATATGCAGGAGTGGAACCAGGAGTTTGGCAGCCGTCTTACAAGGCTGGTCTGGAAACGTATCCACAAAGCATATCCGGATTTAAGGGCGTTGGAGGAAAAAACGGAGAACGAAAAGAAAGTCGTCTTTGCCGGGGGAGTGTGTTTCCATAAATTAGTCTGGATTTTTATGATCTCCGCACTGATCGGAGATTTGATTGAAACTGTGTATTGCCGTTTGGTCGGGGGAACCTGGATGAGCCGTTCCAGCGTGATCTACGGTCCTTTCAGCATTGTCTGGGGAATGGGAGCCGTGCTGCTTACGGTCTTGCTTTACCGGCTGGCAGAAAAGGAAGACCGGTATGTGTTCTTCGGAGGGTTTTTGCTGGGAGGAACCTATGAATATCTGTGCAGCTTGCTGTCGGAAATTTTCCTGGGAACGACATTCTGGGACTACAGCGAGATGCCCTTTAATATCGGTGGAAGAACGAATCTGCTGTACTGCGTTTTCTGGGGGATCCTCTCTGTCGTGTGGATTAAGATATGTTATCCGAGGATCAGCAGCGGAATTGAGAAGATTCCGGCGCTCCTTGGAATCATTTGCACCTGGTGCCTCATTATTTTTATGGTCTTTAACCTTGCCATCTCCGCCATGGCGGTGGTTCGCTATGTGGACCGGAATCACCGTGACAGACCGGCCAACGGAGTGGAAAGTTTTATCGATCAGCAGTATCCGGATCAAACCGTGGAATCTGTATGGCCGAATTTAAAAATTGTAGAATAATCTGCATATGAACGCTTATTTTGCGCCGGTTGAAATTAAAAAAATTTTGTGTTATAAACTATATATGTTCACTAGGATATGATTCTGAAATTTAAGAGTTATCATTCAAAACCATATACCAGCGATCGATTTTTATCTATAGAATGTGAAACGCAGGGAGGGTTATTTTCATGAAACAATTAATGTTAAAACCGGAAATTGTAAAGTATGACACTTGCAAGGAATTTGCAGAAGAATTTCAGATTGGAAAAGGGGATCTGGTCATTACGAATGAGTACATCTACCAACCGTTTTTTGGGGATATGAATCTGGAATGTGAAGTGATCTTTCAGGAAAAGTACGGTGCGGGCGAACCTTCGGATGATATGGCGGAGGCAATTTATAAAGATATTAAGACAACGCCGAAGCGGGTGATCGGTATCGGCGGAGGTACTGTCATCGATATTTCCAAGTTATTTGTACTGAAAAATGTTTCTCCGATCCTTGACCTTTATGATGGAAAGCTGGAGATTGTGAAGGATAAAGAGCTTGTTTTGGTGCCGACAACCTGTGGAACCGGCTCAGAGGTGACGAACATTGCGATTTTGGCGCTGAACAGCCGCGGTACGAAGAAGGGGTTGGCAGTGGATGAGATGTATGCAGACAGCGCCGTACTCATTCCGGAGCTGTTAAAGGGACTTCCGTTCCGCTTTTTTGCAACCAGTTCCATCGATGCGCTAGTCCATGCGGTGGAATCTTCCTTGTCGCCAAAAGGAAATTGCTACACAAGGATGTTTGGCTACAAAGCGATTGATATGATTCTCCACGGTTTCATGGAGATCCGCGACAAAGGACAAGAAGCCAGAATCCCTCTTCTGGAAGATTTTTTGATCGCGTCAAATTATGCGGGAATCGCCTTTGGCAATGCGGGATGCGCTGCGGTTCACGCCTTAAGCTATCCTCTGGGAGCTACTTATCACGTCGCCCACGGCGAATCCAACTATGCCATGTTTACCGGAGTAATGCTCAATTACATGGAGCTGAAAACCGATGGAGAGATTGCCAGACTGAATGCCTTTATCGCAGATATTTTAGGCTGCAAGGTGGAAAATGTATTTGAGGAATTGGAAAACTTGCTTAATGTTCTGATTCCGAAGAAAGCGCTTCACGAATACGGTGTGACAGAGCAGGATTTAGTGGAATTTACGGATTCGGTCATGGTAAATCAGGGGCGTCTGATGGCAAATAACTTTGTGGAGTTGGACAGAGACAGAGTGTATAAGATTTATAAGGAATTATACTAAATCTGATTTCAAAGAATAGAAGGATTAATATATAGTAACACAACAGTAACAGAACAAGACAATGGGATGATCTATAAGATGATCGGAAAGCGGGGATATTCTTTTTCCGGCCGGATGGCGGCAGTTAGGATATCCCCGCTTTTTATGGTTGACTTTCCCAGTTATCTATGATATATTCATAACGATGTTTCATAACAGTGTTTCATAACGGCGTTATGAAAATCTATGAGGACGTTATTTCAGGAGGAGAAAGAATGGCAAAACAGATCGAAGGAGTTTACGAGAAGATTTTAGAGTGCGCGGTTTCGGAGTTTTTAGAGAAAGGATATACGGAGTCATCCCTTCGCAGCATTGCGGCGAAGGCGGGAACCAGCACCAATTCGATCTACGTGAGATTTCACGATAAGGAAGGATTGTTTTCGGCGATCGTGGAGCCGGTGGTAAACCAATTGATCCATATGTTTGTAGCGGTTCAGGAGACATTTCACAGCTTTGACAAGGAGATCCAGGAAGAGGAGATGGGAAAGTATACGTCAGACGAGATGGGAAAGATGCTGGATTATATTTACGATAATTTGGATGCGTTTCGTCTCCTGCTTGATTCATCCTACGGCACAAGATTTCATAATTTTGTGGATGAATTGGTGAGAATCGAGGTGGAGTATACCTATAAGTATATGGAAGTGGTGGGTTATCCGGTGGAGGTGGAGAACGCCACGACGGAGACTCTGCTCCACATTGTGAACACTTCGTATTTTGAAGGGGTCTTCGAAGTGATCCGTCATGGAATGAGCAGAGAAGAGGCAAAAAAATATTTAAAAATGCTGGCAAAATACCATCATGCCGGTTTTTCAGCGGTATTTTATCCGGAAGAGGAATAAAGAAAACAGACAGACAAAGAGGCTGCGTTTTTTTGAAAAGAGAAAACAGCAGCCTAAAAATAAAACTAAGAGTTAGTATTTTCTAACGAAAGTAAGGAGGATATAATATGAAAAAGAAACATCCTTTGCTTCGGGTCTGGGAGATGGGACAGGAAGAACATGGCAAGTTGATTTTCGCCATTGCTTTGGCAGCGGCGGGAGTGCTTGGAGGAATGATCCCTTATTTTGCGGTGGCAGAGATGATCACCGGGTTTTTATCAGGGGAGAAGGACTTTGGGCAGTATTTGTTTTGGATCCTGTTAGGTCTTGCCGGTTATGCTGTGAGAACTTTACTCTATAACCTGGCTTTGTCCGTTTCCCACAAAGCGACCTTTTCCGTGTTAAAAACGATCCGCCAGAAAATTTTGGCGAAACTGCCAAGGCTTCCTCTCGGAACAGTGATGGATATCTCCAGCGGAAAAATGAAACAGATGATTGTCGATCAGGTGGACGGAATGGAAACGACGCTGGCCCATCTATTCCCGGAAATGACAGCCAATATCGCAGGCCCGATTTTTATTTTGATCTGCCTTTTTGTGCTGGATTGGCGGATGGCATTGGTTTCCCTGATCTCCATTCCGGTGGGAATGGGATTTGCAATGGCGGTCATGGGGTCTTATGCCAAAGACTATGAAGGAGCCGTGAAAGTCACAAAAGAAATGAACGAAACCATTGTGGAATATATCGGAGGGATCGAAGTAATCAAAACCTTCAACCAGGGGAAAAAATCTTACGCAAGATTTGCGGAAAAAGTCCGGGCAAATGCACAGTATTACTGCGATTGGATGGAAAAGAGCCAATTTGGTATGTCCATGGCCTATGCCATTGTACCCGCCACATTGGTCACTGTATTGCCGGTCGGATGGCTGTTTTACAGCCAGGGCACCCTGGAGGCGGAAACCTTTTTGACCATCATTATTTTGTCCTTGGGCATTGCCTCTCCTCTGATGGCGGCAATGAACTTTGTGGATACCCTGGCCCAGGTGGGAACCACGGTAGAAGCGGTGGATGAAATTTTGCTGGGAGAAGAACAAGATCACGGCAAAAAGCCGATAAGCTTTGACGGGCAGATGGATATCGGACTTACGGAGGTCAGCTTTGGATATCATGAGGGAGAGGAAATTCTACACGGAGTGAATCTTTTGATCCCTGCAGGAACCATGACCGCATTTGTGGGACCTTCCGGCTCCGGAAAATCAACGATCGCCAAGCTGATCGCCGGATTCTGGGATGTGAAAGAAGGAGAGATCAGTTTAGGGGGACATAATCTAAAGGAAATTCCTTTAAATCAGCTTTACGATCAGGTCGCTTTTGTTTCCCAGGATAACTATTTATTTGATACTTCCATCCGGGAAAATATCCGTATGGGAAAGATGACGGCCACCGACGAAGAGGTTGTGAAAGTGGCGAAGGAGGCAGGATGCGACGATTTCATCCGCAGTCTGGAAAATGGATATGACACCCTGATCGGCAGCGGCGGAGCCCATCTTTCCGGAGGAGAAAGACAGCGGATCGCCATCGCCAGGGCAATGCTTAAGGATGCTCCGGTGGTGATCTTTGATGAGGCAACTGCCTACATCGATCCAGAGAATGAAGCTGTGATTCAAAAAGCAGCGGCAAAATTAATCCAGGGGAAAACCGTTTTGGTGATCGCCCACCGACTTTCTACCATAACTGATGCGGATAAGATCGTGGTGGTGAAAGACGGTAAGGTGGAGGCGCAGGGCACCCACCGGCAGCTTTTACAAAACAGCCCGCTGTATGAATCCATGTGGCAGGCGCATATCGGGGCAAAGGATGGTGACGCAGCATGATACAAACATTTCAAAAAATATGGCAGTTTGCCGGAGAAGAAAAGGAAAATATCAACAAATCAGTGGCGGTAAGCTTTTTAAACGCACTATTTCATATGTTAGAGATTTCGGCGATCTATTTTGTGGTCGTTGCCCTGATTTCCGGGGAAAAAGGAAAGGAAACCGCCCTTGCCGCTCTGGGATTTATGTTGGTAAGTATTATCGGATGTGCGATCACCAGCCGGTTTTCAAGGATGCAGCAGACCCATGCCGGGTATTTCATGGCGGCAAACCGGAGAATCTCCCTGGGAAATCGTTTAAAAAGCGTCCCTATGGGATTCTTCAATGAAAATAGTCTGGGGGAAGTTACCGGAGTGTGTACCACGGTCCTTGGAAATATTGAAACGATGGTGCCGATGGTTCTTGTAAATATCTTAGGCGGATTGATCGGAACCATAGTTTTTACGATCATGGTCCTTATTTTTGAATGGAGGATCGGCCTGATCGCACTGGCGGGGATCCTTTGTTATCTCATCGTGGTATCTTGTATGGAGAGAAAATCCATCGCCATTGCTCCAAACATTCAAAAATCCCAGACAGAACTTACTTCCGCCGTGCTGGAATACGTGCAGGGAATGAGCGTGATCAAATCTTTTAATTTGAGCGGAAAAGGCGACAAAAAATTACAGGACACTTTGGAATTTAACCGGAAAAGCAATCTGGAAATGGAACAGTTAATGACGCCATACTCTATTCTCCAGGACCTGTCTTTGCAGATCGCAGGAATCGGGATGATGACGGCGGCAATATGGTGCTGGACCCACGGCACCATGACCCTAGCCAATGCGCTGATGTCTATTGTCGTTTCCTTCCTTGTGTTTGGTCAGATCAAACTTTTTGGCATGGGAGTTGCGATGCTCCGTCTGGCAGCAGGGAGCATTGACAGGACCCTGCAGACAGAAGAAATGGAACAGATGGACGAAAAAGGGAAGACATTGCAGCCAAAAGACCATGTTATTCGGTTCAATAACGTATGTTTTTCCTATGAAAATAAAGAAATACTCCATGAGATCGATGTCACCATACCAGAAAAGACCACAACGGCAATTGTCGGACCTTCCGGAAGCGGAAAGACCACTTTTTGTAATCTCATAGCCCGCTTCTGGGATGTGGATAAAGGCAGCGTGACCATCGGGGGAAGGGACGTAAGAGATTATACCCTGGAATCTCTCATGGATCAGATCAGTATGGTTTTTCAAAATGTTTATCTTTTTGCGGATACCATTGAAAACAACATAAAATTCGGAAAACCGGAAGCCACCCATGAGGAAGTAGTAGAAGCAGCGAAAAAAGCCTGCTGCGACGATTTCATCCAAAATCTTCCGGAAGGATATCAGACGGTGATCGGCGAGGGAGGCGCCAGCCTTTCCGGCGGTGAAAAACAAAGAATCAGCATTGCGAGAGCCATGCTAAAAGACGCGCCAATCGTAATCTTCGACGAGGCAACAGCCAATGTGGATCCGGAAAACGAAGACCGCCTGCAAAAAGCCATAGAAGCGCTTACCAGAAATAAAACCATCATCATGATCGCCCATCGGCTAAAAACCGTGAGTGGAGCGGACCAGATCCTGGTCATCGACGGCGGAAACATCGTTCAGCAGGGAAAACACGAAGAGCTGATCGAACAGAAAGGAATTTATGCGGATTTCGTTCTGGGAAGAAAAGAAGCGATCGGGTGGAAGATTTAAATAACATGGCAAAAAAATCATAAAAGGTGCGAAAAAAGTATCAAAGGACGCAGAGACTTTGATACTTTTTTTATGAGATTTAGGCTTCTCAGGGAGTCTCTTTTTTGATATAAATATAGGTATGAAAAAATCGGCGGGATGTTTCCGGAAACTATGGGATAGAATAAGCTCTATATCCCGGAGACGGGAGTCGGTATTTTTTATAATGTGACTAGAGAAAGGAAAGGAGAAAAGATATGCCAATTGAAGTAGTACAGGGAGTTATGATTCCCTTTTTAGGAACATCCTTGGGGGCAGCCTGTGTGTTGTTCATGAAGGATAAGCTAAATCCGATCTTACAGAGGATATTAACCGGATTTGCCGCCGGCGTTATGGTGGCGGCTTCCATATGGAGTCTGATCATTCCGGCTATGGAGCAATCAGAGCATATGGGAGTGTGGTCTTTTGTTCCGGCAGTGGTTGGTTTTTGGATCGGAATCCTTTTTTTGCTGTTTTTAGACGAAGTGATTCCTCACCTTCATCAAGATAGTAACGAACCGGAAGGACCAAAGGTAGAACTGAAAAGAACAACGATGCTGGTTCTTGCGGTGGCCCTTCATAATATTCCGGAAGGAATGGCGGTCGGGGTTGTCTTTGCCGGATGGCTGTCCGGCAACGAAACGATTACGGCATCCGGAGCCCTTGCGTTATCTTTGGGAATTGCCATTCAGAACTTCCCGGAAGGTGCGATTACTTCCATGCCGCTGAAAGCAGAGGGAGCCAAAAAGTCTAAAGCATTTTTATACGGTATCCTATCGGGAATCGTGGAGCCTATCGCCGCTGTTGTCACAATTCTTGCCTCCGGACTGATCATTCCGGCCCTGCCTTATCTTTTAAGCCTTGCGGCGGGAGCTATGATCTATGTGGTAGTGGAAGAATTGATTCCGGAAATGTCATCCGGAAAGCACTCCAACTGGGGAACGATATTTTTCGCCGTTGGATTTACATTGATGCTGGCGTTGGATGTGGCGCTTGGATAAAACGCTTGGATATAATAGGGAGGTATACCATGGCGATTGAAAAAGTAAAGGAATATTTCAAGGAATTTGGAATGGAAGACAGAGTGCTGGAGTTTGAAACGTCCAGCGCGACAGTAGAGCTTGCCGCCAAAGCGGTGGGATGTGAGCCGGGGCGGATTGCAAAGACCCTTTCTTTCAAAATAAAAGAAGGTCCTATTTTGATCGTGACGGCCGGAGATGAAAAAATCGATAATCGAAAATACAAGGCAAGATTTGAGACAAAAGCGAAAATGCTCACAGCAGAGGAGGCGGAGACGCTGATCGGACACGCTGTCGGCGGCGTGTGTCCTTTTGCGGTCAATGACGGAGTGAAAGTTTACCTGGATGAGTCTTTAAAAAGATTTCAAACTGTCTTTCCGGCCTGCGGCAGCAGCAACAGCGCTATTGAGCTTTCTATAGAAGAAATGGAGAAATATTCGGCGGCTGTCGGATGGGTAGATGTGTGCAAAAGATAATTTATTTTTATTGGACATATTCCATAGGTTGAGAGTATAATAACTAAAAATACGTTAGGAGTAGGAGTCATGAGTGAGATCAGTAATAATGAGATTAAAGAGGTAGTCAATGGGCTGCTGTCTGATTACAGAAAAAAGCGAGCCATTGATAACATGGATATTTTTAATCTGCCCCATAAAGAGGAAGTTGTCTCAATTACAAAAAAGCTGATGAGATTAGTTTTCCCAGGATATTATTGGGATAAGAATTTAAAATTTTACACAATGGACAATAATATCACTTCTTTAATCGAAGACGTAATGTACCGGTTAAATCGCCAGATCAGTATTGTAATGCGCAATAACAGCGACCAGGAGTTTGAGACAGAAAGTCAGGTGGAAGAAGAGAGCAAGAGAATTGTGCTGCAGTTTATGAAATCACTGCCTGCGATTCGCGAATGTCTGGATACGGATCTTGAGGCGGCTTATGAGGGTGATCCTGCGGCTTATAGTAAGCATGAGATCGTGTTCTCCTACCCGGGGCTATTCGCCATTGCCGTGTACCGTCTTGCCCATGAGCTTTGCTTGCTCGGCGTGCCGATGATTCCAAGAATTATGACGGAGCACGCCCACAGCAGAACCGGAGTTGATATCCATCCGGGAGCCACGATTGGAAAGTATTTTTTCATTGACCACGGTACGGGCATCGTAATCGGGGAGACCACCATAATCGGCGACCATGTGAAGATTTATCAGGGAGTTACCCTTGGCGGCCTGTCCACCAAAGGCGGACAGCTTCTAAAGAACGTCAAGAGACATCCGACGATCAAGGATAATGTGACTATTTATTCCGGAGCGTCGATCTTAGGCGGCAAAACTGTCATCGGGGAAAATGTAGTGATCGGAGGTAATGCTTTCATTACACAGTCCGTAAAGGCTAACACCAGGGTCAGCGTAAAAAATCAGGAATTGATGTTTAAAAAGGACAACGAATTAGAAATTACAGGAATGATCGAAGACGACGGTTCCTGGTAAGAGACAGAAGTTGTTTTCATATTAATTTTATACAATGATAAAAATAGCGGGAGAAATCACAAGTTTTGTGGTTTCTCCCGTTAAATTTATATAGCTGATTTGCTTTTTTCGGACTGTTTTTCTCAAATCTGCTGCCATAACGAAAAAAATTTTTTAAATAAATCCCATAAAGCCTATTGACATACTAGGAAAATGAGAGTATATTAGCTACAGATAAAAAAACATATACCAATTAAGAAAAAGAACGAAAAGGAGATAAAAATGAGTAATTATAAATTTGAAACATTACAGTTACACGTAGGTCAGGAACAGCCGGATCCGGCAACGGATTCCAGAGCAGTGCCAATTTATCAGACCACTTCTTATGTATTTAGAGATTCCGCCCATGCTGCAGCACGTTTTGGTCTTGCAGATGCAGGTAATATTTATGGAAGATTGACCAATTCCACTCAGGATGTTCTGGAAAAGAGAATGGCAGCCTTAGAAGGAGGCGTTGCGGCATTAGTTGTTTCCTCCGGAGCAGCAGCGATCAACTATACGATTCAGGCTTTGGCAGGAGCCGGAGAGCATATCGTGGCACAGAAGACGATCTACGGCGGCAGCTATAATCTTCTGGCACACACTCTTCCGAATTATGGAATTTCCACCACATTTGTGGATGCACATAACTTAGAAGAAGTGGAAGCAGCGATTCAGGATAACACCAAAGCGGTTTATCTGGAAACCCTCGGTAATCCGAACAGTGATATTCCGGATATTGACGCCATCGCTAAGATCGCTCATAAGCATGGCCTTCCGCTGGTAATTGACAACACCTTCGGAACACCTTATCTGATCCGTCCAATCGAGCACGGCGCAGACATCGTGGTACATTCCGCAACCAAATTTATCGGAGGACACGGAACCACCCTCGGCGGTGTGATCGTAGATTCCGGAAAGTTTGATTGGAAAGCAAGCGGAAAATACGCACCGATTGCAGCGCCAAACCCAAGTTACCATGGCATTTCCTTTGTTGATGCAGTGGGAGAAGCAGCCTTTGTCACCTATATCCGGGCAATCCTGCTCCGTGACACTGGTTCTACCATTTCTCCTTTTAATGCATTCCTCTTATTACAGGGTGTGGAGACCTTATCCCTTAGACTGGATCGCCATGTGGAGAACACAAAGAAAGTAGTAGAGTATCTTGTAAACCATCCGCTGGTTGAGAAGGTAAATCATCCTTCCCTGCCGGATCACCCGGATCATGAATTATATGAAAGATATTTCCCGAACGGAGGAGCAAGTATCTTTACATTTGAGATTAAGGGAGGACAGGAAGAAGCCCATAAATTTATCGATCATCTTGAGCTTTTCTCACTCCTCGCCAACGTGGCAGACGTAAAGAGCCTTGTGATCCATCCGGCAACCACCACACATTCACAGCTTACGAAAGAAGAGTTGGAAGATCAGGGAATCAAACCAAACACGATTCGTCTTTCCATCGGAACAGAGCATATTGATGATATAATCGGCGATCTTGAATTGGGATTTGCATCAATTAAATAAAAAAATAATATGATATCTGTTAAAGGCAGTATGCGCCATTATTGGAAAAGGAGGCAGCAATTATGGCAAATATTTATAAGGGAACTTTGGATTTAATTGGAAAAACACCGTTAGTAGAAGTTAAAAATATCGAAAAGGAGCTGGGACTGGAAGCAAAATTGCTCGTAAAATTGGAGTATTTTAATCCGGCAGGAAGCGTAAAAGACCGTATTGCAAAAGCGATGATCGAAGACGCGGAAGAAAAAGGACTGTTAAAAGAAGGCTCCGTTATCATTGAACCGACCTCCGGAAATACCGGAATCGGCCTGGCAGCCATCGCCGCAACAAAAGGATATCGTATCATTTTGACCATGCCGGAAACCATGAGCGTGGAAAGAAGAAACATTTTGAAGGCATACGGAGCAGAACTGGTATTGACAGACGGAACCAAAGGTATGACCGGAGCAATCCAGAAAGCCAAAGAACTGGCAGAAGAAATTCCGGGAAGCTTCATTCCGGGACAGTTTGTAAACCCGGCCAATCCGGCGATTCATAAAGCGACCACAGGACCAGAAATCTGGAACGACACAGACGGCGAAGTAGATATCTTCATTGCCGGAGTGGGAACCGGCGGTACTCTGACAGGCGTAGGCGAATATTTAAAATCACAGAACCCGGATGTAAAAGTAGTGGCGTTAGAACCGGCGTCCTCCCCGGTATTATCCCAGGGAAAAGGCGGCCCGCATAAGATTCAGGGAATCGGCGCAGGCTTCGTTCCGGATGTGTTAAATACCTCTGTGTACGATGAGATCATCACCGTAGAAAACGACGACGCCTTTGAAACAGCAAAATTAATCGCGAAAAAAGAAGGCATTCTCCTTGGAATTTCCTCCGGAGCCGCACTTTACGGCGCCATCCAGCTGGCAAAAAGACCGGAAAACAAAGGAAAGACCATCGTAGCTCTCATGCCGGATACCGGAGACAGATATTACTCCACTCCACTTTTTGTAAACTAACATTCATAATAAAGCTTTTCTCCAATATTATTATGCAATCATGAATAGTTAGCTGTCAAAAATAATATGACAGCAGGAAATAGAGATGATCGACTAAAAAGTGATCATCTCTATTTTTTTGTGAAAAACCTGTTAGCAGCGATACTGTGTCAAAAACGCGAAGGACGGCATTTCAAAAAAACAATTGACGAATGCTTTTTGCGTTGTAAAATGGATAGTAAGACAGGTTGCTATGGTAATGGTTTATTGCCGCATTTGAGTGCGGAGAAATGGAGTATATCATGAAAATAGTTTTTTTGGAGCCTTTGGGAATCCCAACCGACGAATTAAAAGAAAAAGTGGAGAAAAAAATAGGGAACGCCGCAGAAGTTATTTTTCACGAATCCCGGAAAGAAGATACTAAGACCTTGATCGAGAGGAGCAAGGATGCGGATATCGTTGTTTTGTCCAATTTCAAATATCCAAAGGAGGTCATGGAACACTGTCCGAATTTAAAATATATTTGTGTAGCGTTTACCGGTTATGATCATGTCGATATGGACTACTGCCGCAAAAATGGAATTAAGGTTTCCAACTGTGCCGGTTATTCCACCAGCGCAGTGGCCGATCTGGTGTTTGGCTTTGTGATCGATCTGTATCGTAATATAATTGCCTGCGACCAGAGAGCAAGAACGGGCGGAACCAAGGACGGGCTGATCGGTCCGGAACTGGAAGGAAAGAAGTTCGGAATTATTGGAGCAGGAGCGATCGGGCTGCGGGTTGCCAATATCGCAAAAGCCTTTGGCTGTGAAGTGTATGCGTATTCCAGAACGAAAAAAGAGATAGAAGGCGTGACCTTCGTCGATCTTAACACGCTCCTTTCCACTTGTGATATCGTTTCCGTTCATGTGCCTCAGACAGATGAGACAAAAGGAATGATCAATAAAGATAAAATTGCCTTGATGAAAAAAGACAGCATTTTAATCAATACGGCCAGAGGGCCGATCGTGGACAGTCAGGCTCTGGCCGAGGCTTTAAATGAAGGAAAAATTGCAGGAGCGGCAGCAGATGTTTTTGAGATGGAACCGCCGATACCGGAGGATCACCCTCTTCTTCATGCCCAAAACTGCATCGTGACGCCTCACATTGCTTTTGCTTCTGTACAGGCAATGTACAAAAGAGCCGACATTGTAGCCGATAATTTAAAAGGATATCTGGAAGGAGATCCGATCAATCTGGTATAACTGGCATAAAAGGAAGGCCAGTGGTGGGAAAAACCGCACTCGGCAAGCCTGATATAAAAAGGGAGACAGCATGGAAGAAAAACTGGAAAAATTAAAAAAATATTTACGAGATCTTGGCAAAGTGGCCGTCGCCTTTTCCGGAGGGGTAGATTCGACTTTTTTATTAAAAGTGGCCCACGACACCCTGGGGGATCGGGCGATTGCCGTAACAGCCACCGCACCTTATTTCCCTCAAAAGGAGAGCAAGGAGGCGGAGGAATTTTGCAAGACAGAACAGATCACCCATCTTCAATTTTTTGTAGAGCCGGAATCTGTGGAACATTTTAACGAAAATCCGGTGGATCGATGTTATTATTGTAAAAAGGCTTTATTTTCCAAAATTCTTTCCCAGGCCGGGGAGCGGGGGATCCGAAACGTGGCAGAAGGTTCCAACATGGATGATAACCAGGATTATCGCCCGGGACATAGAGCCATTATGGAACTGGGGATTTTAAGCCCGCTTCGTTTTGCCGGACTGGAAAAAGAAGAAATCAGGGCGCTGTCTCAAAAAATGGGACTCACCACCTGGGATAAGCCTTCTTTCGCCTGTCTGGCATCCCGCTTCGTTTACGGAGAGGAAATTACAAGGGATAAGCTTCGCATGGTCGAAGAGGCAGAGGAATTTTTGAAACAAAAGGGATTTCGTCAATGCAGGGTAAGGATCCATGGGCAGATGGCAAGAATTGAAGTTCTTCCAACGGATATTGACACACTTTTGTCTGCGCCGGTGCGAAACGACGTCCTTTCTAAACTGCTTTCCCTGGGCTTTGCCTATGTCACGGCGGACTTAAAGGGGTATCGCTTGGGAAGTATGAATGAAACAATAACTAGATAAATAATGTAGGGGAAACATATGGAATTTCGACAATTAGAATATTTAATCATGGCAGCGGAAATGGGGAGCTTTAATAAGGCGTCAGAGTATTTGTACACCACCCAGTCCAATGTCAGTAAGGTAATCCGCAGTCTGGAAAAAGAATTGGGGTACAGCATCTTTAAAAGAAACGGTACCGGAGTGGCATTAACAGAAGCGGGAAAAATACTATATAATCAATCGCAGCAGATTATGGAGCTTTTGGAAAAATGTGCGACAATCTCTGATTTTGCCCATAAAACCTGCTTCCATCTTGCCAGTGTGGTCAGCAATTTTATCGCACTGAATTTTGCAGATTTCGTCGCCACCCACGACTGCGACGAGCTTTGTGTAAAAATGTGGGAGGGCAGCATAAGTCGGATCATAGAACTGGTGGAGCAGGGAGAAGTCGAGATAGCATTTATGTACCTTGGCATGAGACAAAACGATTCTTTTCAGGCTCAGCTCTCAAAAAAAGGACTTTATTTTCAGGAAATCCTTCCAGCCAAGGTTGTGGTTTCTGTGGGCCCCAACAATCCGCTTTACCATAAAAAAATGCTGGACGCCGCTGATCTCCAATCCATGAAATACGTCACTTGCAGCCAGGATAATGTTTCCAAAGCATATCATTTGAAAAGTATTGAACGAGATTTCCATATCGAAAAAAATATTGCAGACGGCATTGAAGTGGGAAGCAATTATGCATTGCAAAATTTATTAAAAAAGACGGACCGGGCATACCTCTGTTACGGAGGACTGCGCTTTGAACAAAATGGCAAAGAGCAGGACATAAAATCCGTTGAAATTGCCGGAATTACGGACAAAGTTTTTTTGGGTTATATCCATAAAAAAACCGAAGAATTATCAATTTATGCCAAAGAGTTTTTAGAATTGATTCAAAAAAATGACACTTATGCCAATTAGGAATAGTTCCATATGACAAAATTGAATTGGTTAGTTTCTTCTATCTGTGTTATACTCTTAATAAGGGAAACACTATTATTATATGCAAAGGAGAGTATAACATGAGAGTTGTAAAAAAATTATTGGCGCTTGTCCTGTCCGGATGTATGTTGCTAAGCCTTGCAGCTTGCGGAGACGGACAGTCGGCGGAAAGTACGCAGGCGGGAGTAAATGAAAGAGAAGCAACCACGGTCAAAAAAATTGGCGTTGCCATTTATTCTCTTGAAGACGACGAAGTAAATATGTTCCGTACATATTACGAAAACTATCTTGAAAACGCCTTCGAAGTTGAATTTATTTATTCATCGGCGATCAGTACCTTCGAAGACGAAAAAGCATTTGTTGACGCAGCAAAGGAAGAAGGATGTGAGGGAATCATTTCCTTTATCACTAACGATCTTCCGGCAATCGTGGAATACTGCGGCGATGATATCTACTATGCGTTGGGTAGCGGAACTGTCTCACAGGAAGATTATGATGCGGTAAAAGACAATGAAAAATTTGTCGGCATTACAGGACCATCCCCGGAAGATGAGTACAACGCCGGAGTGGACATGATCCATTTCTTCGCCGGAGAAGACGGAAGCCAAAAAAATTATCTTGTATTAAACGGCGGAAGCGGCGCCAACAATTATATGCATTTGCAGAGATTCCAGGGAATGATCGATACCTTACAGAAGGAAGAAGGATTTACCTTCCAGCTCACCTTCGATGAAATGGTATCTCTTACTGAGACGACCCTGGTGGGAGAAAGCGGAGACGGCGGCAAAGTATACGTTGCCCCAGGATATTTCTATTCAGAAGAAGGATATCAATTCATGGCAGACGCTTTAGCCATGGACGAGTTTGACGTAATGGCAACGGTTTGTTCTGTGAGCGTTTTATCTGATAAAATTGCAGCAAGAGAAGCAGAACAAGGCAAAGACATTCAGGTGGGTACAGTAGGCTGTTTCAGTGAAGACAATCATATAGCTTTTGAGACAGAAGACCAATTTGGAAATTCTTCCTTAAATTACATCGCAGGAAAATGCGAAGCAATGTCCGCCCCTGCCTTCATTGCAATGTATAACGCAGTAACAGGCCATCCGGAAGTATTCCGTCCGAACAATCAGGCATACTGGTTAAATCAGGGATTCTGGGTTGCCACCGACGCAAAACAGTTTGATGAACTTCGTTCCGAGGCACAAAACATTTACCAAAACAGCTACGGAACCAGCGAGATGATGGAAAACATTACGATCTTCAACGAAGATGCAAGCTTTGAAGGATTCCAAAAATTTGTAGAGTCTTTGGTTGAATAAAAAAGTCGAATAAGCTGTGGCAAAATGCGTTTTTTACACAGATTGTCCTCATAAATAAGATAAAAATAAAATGACAGCAATAACAATAAAAAGGTAGAAATAGCGGGAGAAATCACGAAAACTTGTGGTTTCTCCCGTTAAATTATTCGGCCAATTTTCTAAATAATTTTTTATAATTATTTTTCTGCAAACCCATTATCTTCCAGGCCGCAGTCATTTTGATTATTTCTTATCCCATCTGGACGAAAAAATAAATGTCTGATAAGATAATGCCTGATAAAATAATGTTTGATAAGAAAAATGAAGAGAAATTTATTATAAACGAAACAAAGATTACGGAAGACGCAATCAGGCGGCATCTTAACAAAACAGAGAATGGAGAAGAAAATGGGTCAAAGCAATGAAAAAAACTGTATCTATCAGAAAAAATGCGGGGGATGCGCTTTTCAGCATCTTCCCTATTCAAAACAGCTAAAAGAAAAGCAAAAAAACATAAATCAATTATTGGCAAAATTCAAAAAAACAGAAGCGATCCTTGGAATGGATCAGCCATTTCATTATCGCAATAAAGTGCACCGCGTTGTGGCAGGAGACCGAAGAGGAAACTGCTTTACGGGAATCTATGAAGAACATAGCCATAGAGTTGTAAAAGTGGATCAATGCTTGATCGAAGACCAAAAATCCGATGAAATCTGCGCCACCATTGCAAAATTAATGAAATCCTTCAAAATGAAACCATACAACGAAGACACAGGCTATGGCTTTTTACGGCACATCCTAATCCGGTCGGGGCACAGCACCGGGCAGTACCTCGTAACCTTAGTGGTTTCATCCCCGGTATTCCCTTCCAAAAATAACTTCGTAAAAGCCCTAAGACAGCAGCACCCGGAAATTACCAGTATAGTAGTTAATGTAAACAACCGTCATACCAGCATGATCCTTGGAGAAAAAGAACAGATTCTATATGGAAAAGGATACATTGAAGATATCTTGTGCGGCAAAGTCTTCCGCATCTCCTCAAAATCCTTCTACCAGATCAATGCGGTGCAAACAGAAAAATTATATAACACAGCAATCGAATATGCCGCCCTCACAGGAAAAGAGACTGTCATTGACGCCTACAGCGGCATCGGCACCATCGGTATCATTGCGGCAGATCATGCCGGGGAAGTGTTGAGCGTCGAACTGAACAAAGACGCCGTAAAAGATGCCATAGCCAACGGAAAAGCCAACAAAATCAAAAACATCCGCTTTATAAACGCAGACGCCGGAGACTTTATGGTAGCAATGGCTAAAAAAGGGCAAAAAGCTGACGTGGTATTCATGGATCCTCCCAGAAGCGGCAGCACCCCAAAGTTTTTAAATTCTCTGCTAAAACTGGAACCGAAAACAATCGTGTATATTTCCTGCAATCCGGAAACATTAAAGCGAGATTTAGAAACATTGACAAAGAAAAAATACAAAGTAGAAAAAATACAGCCCGTAGATTTATTTCCGGCGACGTCGCACACAGAGGTCGTGTGTTTGTTGTCAAAAGTCGAGAAGTAAGTGTACGAAAACGGCTTGAAATTCAAGAACAAGAAAAGCCGGGGCGAATAACCACCTCGGCTCTCTTCCACTCTTATTCTGTTGTTTTAAATCCGTGCTATCAGCTCGGACGGGGTAAATGCCACCACTTTACTCTTCGCAAAATCTCTTACATTTCTTGTAATGATATAATCTGCATATACACGTTCAGCCGTCACACTCTGAACAGCATCCTCAAAATCATCCCATCCCAGTTTTGCGGCACGGGTAAGGTCTGAAACATTGAAATCAGCAAATTCAAAGATCAATGACAGAGCTTCTAAAGTTTCTTCTATCTTCTTCGGGTC
Source organism: uncultured Eubacterium sp. (assembly GCA_964555015.1). Lineage (GTDB taxonomy): Bacteria > Bacillota > Clostridia > Lachnospirales > Lachnospiraceae > Anaerobutyricum. Next base: position 86,176 of record CAZKQV010000006.1, read on the forward strand.
AAGTTCCTTACGCATAATGTAGATCAGATTAGCAAATGTTAATGCTGAAACATAACCTTTTGCTTTTTCTGTTTCACACAATTTCCAAATAATAGAGGAAGCCTGAACATGAGGTTCACGGTTTTGAAGGACATCCAACAGTATATTTGCATCAATCAATAGCTTCATACTTTTCCTTCAACCTTTCTGCTTTTGCTTCATCAAGGTCATAGTTCCCTTTCAGAATGCCGGTCAATGAATCTGTCAGGTACGATACAGCAGCATCCTTCGGAATAAAACGGCCCACTTCCCGACCATTCTTCGTTACAATAACTTCGTGTCCGGACATAACAAGATTCAAGTATCTTCCGAAATTGTTCTGCATTTCTGTTGCAGTTGCGGTTGCAGTAATCATATCAACACCTCCTTTAGCTAATTTTAGTATATCAAATATTAGCCATTTTATCAATAGGTGTCTGCTTTTATCCCTATACCGGCGCTATCAGTTTACCCTTTCCTTTCCCCAGAAAAACAGAGCAACGGTTCCTGGCCCAGTGTGGCTTCCGATGGTGGCTCCGATCGGGTGGATTTCAACCTTGCCGTCAAGCTTCGGGAAAGTTCTTTCCACAAGTTCGGCAACCGCTTTCGCATCCTCATGACAGGAGGAATGGGAAATATAACATTTTCCCGAATAGTCAAGACCGCCCTCTGCGTTTTCCTGCATCCTTCCGACAATTTTTCTGATCACCTTTTTCTTGGAAGGTACTTTTTCACGGGGAATCAATCTGCCCTGATAATCCACATTGAGAAGAGGACAGATTTTGAGAACGCTTCCGACAAGTCCCGCAACCTTTGAAACCCTTCCGCCCCTGATATAGAAAGTCAGGTCAGTAGAGAAAAACCAATGGTTGAGCCTGAGCCTGTTGTCGCATATCCACTGATAAAGTTCATCGATGGTTTTTCCGTTGTCACGCATATCGGCAAGGGTGTCCATAATAAGACCGTAGCCGCTGGAAGCCGCCAGAGAATCAACAATATATATTTTTCTGTCGGGATATTCCTCTTTCAGGTCATTAGCGGCAAGAACCGCAGAGTTATAAGTTCCGGAGATTCCGGAAGATAAGGTGAGATGAAGAATATCTTTGCCGTCCTTTAAAATTGCTTCAAAAAAATCTCTGTATTCACCAATGTTTACCTGAGAAGTCTTTGTTATAGCGCCGTCAATCATTTTCTGATACAAAGTCTCCGGCTTCATGGACTGCCACAAGTCATCCAGATAGTCCGCGCCGTCGATTTCAAAGTGAAAGCAAATGTATTTTATTCTTCTTTTGTCAAAGTATTCTTTGGGTAAATCCGCTGTGGAACAGCAGGTAAGATAATAGTCTGCCATAATATTTCTGAAAAATCAGTGTTAGAACATGATTTTTCAAGCACTCCTTTCTGAAAAATCAGTTTTTAGAACTGTTTATTATAGTTTTAAAAACTGTTATATACAGTATAACAGATTAACTGTGTGATAACAAGCAAAATAAAGAGCAATATGTTTTCGTGTGTTTGTGTACTTTGCGTAATACCTCGATACCTGGTTGGAGGCCTGTTATCTTAGTTGAGAATATTTTCATGTTGCAGTATAATGAAAAGTAATTATTTTTAGACAATACTTATATGAAAAAATTAAGGAGAATTATCAAATGCAGGGAGTCCAATATGGTGAGAAGCAAAGAATCATGATATTAGAGGATGACGAGGATTTGGCGGAAGGAATCAGCTTATCACTAAACAGCATAGACTTAGAATTTGTTCTTTGCAAGACGATCGCAGAAGCCAAAGATATCCTTAAACGCCAAGACTTTGATCTGTTAATATTCGATATTAATTTGCCGGATGGGAGCGGGCTGGAACTTTGCAGGGAAGTGAGGGAATCAAGCAGAATCCCCATCGCATTGTTGACGGCAAAGGACATGGAGTTGGATATTGTAAAAGGATTGGAATGGGGAGCGGATGATTATATTACCAAACCATTTAGCCTCATGGTGCTTCGTGCGAGAGTGCGGGCATTGCTCCGGCGTAATATAGGAGAGCAAAAATCAGAGTACAGGGACAAAGTATTCCGGTTTTGTTTCGATACAATGAAATTTTATAAAAAAGGAAATTCAGTGGAACTGAGCAAAACAGAGCAGAGAATCTTATACCTGTTGGTATTTCATCCCGGACAGATTTTGACAAGAGAGCGCTTACTGGAATGGGTATGGCCGGACGGTACAGAATACGTGGAAGACAATGCTTTGTCGGTGGGGATCCGGCGTTTAAGAGATAAATTGGAAGATATGCCATCAAAACCCCTTTACATTAAAACAGTTTATGGAAAAGGGTATCTGTGGGAGAAAGATGGATGATGGAATGGATCATATGGATATTGGGCGTATTTATTGGATGTATGATAACTGGCCTGTCATTAAAAAAATATTATCAAAACAAGATGGAAAAGACTTATCAGGAGCTGCTGCAAAAACTGGACCGGGCCATCGGAGGAGAAATTCAGGATACGGTTTACGATGAATCCATGGACGCAGCAGTGACAGAGCGTTTAAACAGGGTCGTTTGGACGTCCGGGCTAAACCAGGGGAAAGCGGAGAGAGAAAGAGACACGATAAAATCCCTGATTTCAGATATTTCCCATCAAATAAGAACTCCTCTTACGAACATTATGCTGTATGTGGGTCTTTTGAAGGAACAGCAGTTAGATGAAAACGCCATGCGTCTGGCTGATAAGATTGAAAAACAGTCGGATAAATTGGATTTTTTTATGAAGGAATTAATGAAAACCTCTTATGCGGAGCAGGAGATAATTTCCATCCATCCGGAAAGAATCGATGTGGAAGAAGTCGTAAATATTTCCTGCCAAATGGTGGAGCTGGCCGCGTTAAAAAAGAAAATTGATATCGTAATTGATATTATAAAGGAAGAAACAGATGCACATTGTTATGCCGATAAAAAATGGACAATAGAGGCGCTTGGAAATATTTTGGATAATGCGGTCAAATATTCGCCTGAAAATACACAGATAAAAGTAAAAGTTATACCCTACGAATCCTTTGTCTGCATCCAGGTTGAGGATCATGGAATTGGAATCAGAGAAGAAGAACAGGGATTGGTTTTTGAGCGGTTTTACCGTTCCAAAGAAGTGAAGAATGAGCCTGGATTTGGGATAGGGCTTTACCTGGTAAGGGAAGTGTTATCAAAACAGGGAGGCTATGTAAAGATAAAATCAAAACCCTGGAAAGGTTCTGTGGTTCAAATGTATCTATCAAAAATGTCATAAATATCAAAAGTGTCATAGTTATGCTTTTATCATTTCGTGCAGCCGGAGTACGGCTGCATTTTTCCGTGGTATGGAAAAACTTTCGCACACGTTTTATTCGGATCAGAGAATGTGTCAAAAATGTCATCTTCACGACAGATTTGAGAAAGAATCTTTTGATATTCTATGCAATGTAAAAAAGTTTCAAAGCAGTGCTTTTTCGGGCGCCGAAGACCGAAAAATCTTTCATTGCCAATGATAATTTTACAGTGCCGAAAAGTGCAGATAAGAAAGATGCAGACAAGAAAGACGCAGATAAGAAAGATGCAGACAAGAAAGGCGCGAACAAGAAAGGCGCAGAAAGGAATAAACAAGAACGGCATAGAAAAGAAAGGGATAGGATATGAACATACTGGAGACAGAGAATTTAAAAAAATATTATGATATGGGCGAAGTTTTAGTGAAGGCGCTGGACGGGATTAACCTTTCCGTGGAAAAGGGAGAGTTTCTTGCGATCGTGGGTACTTCCGGCAGCGGAAAATCTACGCTTTTGCATATGCTTGGGGGATTGGATATTCCCACATCCGGAAGGGTCGTTGTTGACGGCAAAGATATTTCCCAAATGGCAAAAGATGAACTAACTATATTTCGCAGACGAAAAATTGGGTTTGTGTTTCAAAATTATAATTTGCTTCCCCTCATGAGTGTGTATGAAAATATTGTACTGCCGATCAAATTAGACGGTATGAAACCGGATCAAAAATATGTGGAAAAGATACTTACCGTGCTGGGGTTGAAAGAGAAAAAATATGCCATGCCGAACCAGTTGTCCGGCGGACAGCAGCAAAGAGTTGCGTTGGCGAGGGCATTGGCGGCGAAACCGGCCATAATATTAGCTGATGAACCGACGGGAAAATATAAGTTAGTACAATAAAAATCATAAAAAAATAATCTCATATTCATGAGCAGAATTTACCCGTATTTCTTTTATCACAGACCGCCACAAATAACGCTTTTCTTCTGCAGCCATTGTTTCGTAAATGGAACTTATATCCGTTTTGAGGAAATCACGCAGACCGGTTAAATCCTTTTCGGGTGCGTTCATATCTGGCAGCGCAGCAATTTGTTCCATGTACCGCGCTTTATCTGTCTTAAATTCATCTAAAGTTATAGCCTCATTCACATATAATTCTTTTAGCCGGTCGATTTTTTTAAGGATCGCAGCGCGTTTTTGCCGATTGTCCGTAACCGGCGCAGTCTTTATTTCGTACTCCACCAGATAATCACGGATCAGCGGCTTTATATTTCCTAAAATATATTTTTCCAACGTGTGTTCATTTACGACTTTGCGATTTTCACAACGCCGGTTAGGGTATGCACCCCGGCAGCGGTAAACAGGATATTTGTATTTTTTACCGTTTGCCCGTTTCCCGCTACTTAATATGGCGCCGCTCATAGAATGACTGCAGCAGGAACATTTTACAAGTCCGCTGAATATGTACGGGTGTCGCTGTGAAGATTTTATATTATGTTGCAATTTCATCTGGACGCGTTCGAACAGATCACGCGGCACGATTGCCGGACAAAAGTCTGGGTTATCCCTCATTACGCCTATATACTTTTCGTTTGCGAGGATCGCTCTTTTAAGATTAGCCTGCGACATAACAATACCGTATTCATTTTCTAAAAACGAGATTGTAGCATTAAGGGAGCCGACGCGATCATAATATTCAAAGACGGATAAAGCTTTGCCTGCGTCCTCGTTCGGAACCAAATGCTTATTTTCTATTGAGTAACCGAGCGGAGTTTTGCCGGAAAGCACTTGGCCATTTTTATATTTCCAATCAAAAACGTCCCGTATGCGCACGCTATCGTTTTGTGCCTCTAATTCTGCAAACGTCATAGACTGTGCCACAAATGCCCGTCCTTGCGGGGTTGTCGTATCATAATAGGGCTGCGACACGGCAAGCCACGCAACGCCGTATTTTTCGAGCGTTGCCTGTGTATTCAGATAATGCCGGAGCGAGCGAAACCACCGGTCAAGTTTGGTAAAAATAATTAGATCGATCAATCCGGCGCGCACATTATCCATAAGCCGCGTAAAGTCGCCACGATTAAGTTTTTGACCGCTGATCCCGTCATCAATATAAATACCTTGCAAGATCATGTTTTCGTGATCGTTCACATGAGCCTGCAGCGTGTCCAGTTGTTCGCCGGTGCTATCACCTTTTTTCGCTTGTGCGTCGGTTGATACTCTGATATAAATTGCTACACGCTGCAACCCGGCGGGAGCAGCGGACAACAAAGAAGAATTACTATACATCAATCACACCACCTTAAAAAAGAGTATAAAAAGAAAGCCTATGCAAAAGCGGCTTTTTGTGGTATAATCTATAACGCTAATTAAAGAAAACCACAACCGCCGCATAGGTGGAAGTAGGGGAAACGCTGCCGGTTGCCGCCGGTGGCGTTTTCTTTTATTCAGCAGATTTACTGCGTTTCTTAAAGCCAAAATAAATAAGTACGATACCGATAACGAGAACGGCAGCAGCGACGGAAATTTCACCAACTAAAAATCCGGTTAAGCTAAACAGGGCAAAAAGGACACCTAAAACAATGCGCACCATACCGCCGCGTTTGTGCGGGGCGGGAGCTACTGTCTCTTTCTTTTTATTATCAGTTTTGACCGGCTCCGGGTTATCTTCATTAAAGTAAATGCCAATATGCCGATCTGGTATAGTCGGAGGATTACCGCAGATTGCATAAAAGCAAAACAGCGTTGCTTTTGCGTCGTCTAATGCGTCGTGCCAAGAAGTTCCGGAATAACCATAATGAGCCGCACAATCAGAAAGTTTTTTAAACCTATAATCACTATGGTAATTATCCCATTCTCCATTAATGTATGCGTAATGCTGCATAACATCAAAGATAATTGAACCGGACTTCACACTGTTTTCTATACCGTTGTTAAACAGCATAGGAAGATCAAAACCCATGATATTATAACCAACGATAATATCAGCACGTTGCAGTATATTCTCAATTTCTTTTTTATAAAAAGAAAGAGGCTTGCAACCGGCAACGTCCGACGGTTTTATACCGTGTATCTTTTCAGAAGAATACCAAGATGTTTTGTTGATCGGTTTAATCAAATTATGGAATAAAATATTGCCGTAACCGTCAATGATAGATAACTGCAGTATTTCGTCTTTTTGACGATCTAAACCGGTTGTTTCTGTATCAAGACAAATTATATTTTTCAATCACATACCCCCCTTTTTTTTATATAAAATCTATTACGCCTCTTTTGCCGAATTTTCGCCTTGCGCGCCTGATTCCGATAATTTTTCCATTTGTCTTGCCTCTAACTCCAACTCTGCCCGATATGCCTCTACTTCTCTTTCTATTTTATCCTCTACCGTTTCGGAATTTTCAAAAACAGAAGAGAGGAAATTAAAGATTATTTCCTTTTCATTTTCTGGCAACCGCAAGAAGTTAGATACAAATTTGAACTGCTGATCTGTCAAGCTGTATTCTCGCCGAATCTTCTCTAAAGTGTTCGTTTCCGTCGGCAAGAACATTTCCCCGTTTCCGGTGCGGAGCCAGTCAACATTTACATTGTATTCGTCCCAGTTGGAAAGCATGATTAGGTGCTTTTCGGTAACATTTCGTTGGCCGGTTTCAATCGAACAAACGCCGGAACGGGACAAACCTAAAACCTTTGCAAAGTCCGATTGATTTTTTTTGCAGGCTTTACGCAATTCTGTAAACCGTTTGTTTATTGCGTCCATTAACTTTTTCGCCTCCTCTCAATATAGAGAATACCATACACAAAATAAAAAGTAAAGTAGAAAATGCTACAAACAGAACAAAGAGAGATTGACAAAGGCTTGTAAGTAGCATATAATATCTACATACAGAACAGAAAGGAAGTGAAAACAGAGTGTGGATTAACGTAGAACCAGAAGCCAACACAACCGGGATTTTATCACAGATTGAAAAAATCAAGAAACTGGCGGAAGAGGTTGAAAATGAAACATACAAGTTAAGAGAAATGATGCGCGCTATCAGTCTTAACGAATGCGCAGCGCAGGCTGAACGGACAGAAACCGAACAGACCGACAGCCCACGCAAGAGCGACTAAAGGTTATTGAGAAGTTCATAGTTATATTTTCTCAACACTTTAGCCAAAACGCCGGAGTTGATTTTGATAAGTTTGCGGATTGCCGTTTCTGTACTAATAGACTGCATATCGACCGCTTTAGCAATATTAGAAATATCTTGATATGTTTCGTCGTCGCGGTATGCGTCGGCAATGGCTTTTTCAAAATCAAATTCAAAACCAATATTCATGTTCTCACCTCACTTTCTATATGGGATTGGTAGCACATTAAATTATAGCAAGTGAGGCGAGGATGGGCAACACGAAAGGGAGATGAAAATAGAACATGAAAAGCATTCGAGCAGATAAAGTGAAAGCAGCAATCGAAGAAATCTGCGCCGTATTTGAAAGACTGAAACTGACCGATGAAGAAATAGAACATCTTATATATTGTATGTTTGAAGCAAAAAGGCAGCGGGCAGAAAAAGACAAAAGAAAAATGCCACAATATCTATCTGCTGCAATATCACTAATGGCTATTATCATTTCGACGATCTCTATAATTGGGAAGCCGGAAATTGGCATGAAGCTTCCGGTCACTTACTTTACCTTAAAAGAAGATTCCTCTGAAAACGAAGATCTGTCTGAGGAGCTTCTTTCCAGGGAATTTGTCCTTTGCGGATGGTATACGGATTACAGTGGAAATCAGAGAGGGTATGTGTCGAAAGATTTTTTGGAATCGACAGGGGTAAAGCAGACCGATTTTACCCAGGGAACCTTAAAAATCACATTGAATAATCCTTTGTATTCGGAAAAAGAAATCACCAGGATGCAAAATGCCATTGACATGGACAGAAACCAATATGTTTCTGCAGATCAGGACACCATCAAAAATTTCTGCAAAACCGTTGCCGGACTGGCTGCTCTTTTCCTGATGATTTTTGCCAGCGGATATCTGTTTATTTATAATACTCTCTACATTTCAATCTCAAAAGACATCCGGTATTACGGGCAGCTAAAAACGGTGGGAATGACGTCCGTTCAGTTAAAAAGAATGGTATATCAGCAGGCAATCTGGAATGGGGTGATCGGAATACCCCTTGGTTTGATCGGGACAGCTTTGACTGCAAAAATTATTATTCCGAAGCTGTTGCATATCGTGAATCCTGTATTTTCTGTCAGCGATGTTGTGGCAGTGAAAATATGGGTATTTCTGATTGCAGGATGCTTTTCCCTTTTCACAAATTTGATTAGCTGCAGAAAGCCTGCAAAAATGGCGGGAGATTGTTCGCCTGTGGAAGCGCTGCGCTTTTACCCTGGTAAAAACGCAGGGAAAGGCCGCAGACGGGAAAATGGCGGGCTGTACTCAATGGCGTGGCGGAATATGTTCCGGGATAAAAAGCAGGCCGTCGTCATTTTTACTTCCTTTATTATTGCCATATCTGTTTTTTTGGTGATCAATGTAATCATTCGGGAAAATAATGCAAAGTATATTTTGAATGAGGTATATTCTTTTGATATGGAGATCAAAAATGAGACGACTCTGGATGATGACAGGCGCCAGATCATTACGGAGGATAAGATATCTGAAATAGAAAAAGTAAAAGGTGTGAAATCGGTGAGGAAAGTGACGTCTGCGGAGGTGGTGATTCCTTATCAGGAAGAGGTGTACGAAGACTATTACAAAGAATTATACCAATCCAGATATAGTCCGGGAAATTATGAAGAAGATATGGAATTATTTAAGGAGCAGCCGGATAATAGCTATTTTAATCCCCGATTTATCGGTGTAGATGAAAAAGGCTTTCAG
>CAZKQV010000006.1:95467-97107 GCA_964555015.1 uncultured Eubacterium sp.
GGATAATAGCTATTTTAATCCCCGATTTATCGGTGTAGATGAAAAAGGCTTTCAGGTTTTGAATAAGAGCATGGGAACCAGTCTGAATCAGGAGGATTTTGAAAATGGAAAAATTGCTGTGGCCGTCAAAGCCTTCACAGAAGGGGATAATGGCATGACGGGAAAAACCGTACGGTTTTCTCTTCCGGAAGGAAAACAGCCGGGGAAAGAATATACGATTAAGATTGCAGCCGTGGGCGATCTTTATTGCAATCCGGCATTTTTTTCCGGCGGTCACACCCCGGATCTGATCGTCAGCGAAAAATACGCAGAAGAACTTTTGGAAGAACCATTTACTGAGTTGATTAACATAGAATATGAAGAACCATTTTCAAAAGAGACAGAGCAAAAAGTAAAAGACGTCTTTGGGGAAAATAATCAGGTTTCATGGGAATCGAAACTGGAGCAGTATTCTGAAATGAAAAATATAGAAACCCAGGTAAAAGTATTGGGAAACAGCATAGGATTTATCATTGCAATTCTGGCCATACTCAATTACCTTAACATGATGGCGGCCAGTGTGCAAAACCGCTCGAAAGAATTGGCGACGCTGGAAAGTATCGGAATGACAACAAAACAGATTAAGAAAATGCTGAGGACAGAAGGCATTGGTTATGCGGTGATTTCCATTATGATTTCGATCATGACAGGACTTCCGATCAGCTATGCTGTTTTTAAAGGGACGAATCTCTACCGGCTTTCCTTTTCCGTTCCATGGCTGAGTAATGTTATCTTATTTCTTTTCGTATTGGCGATCTGTATGACTGCGCCCGGAATCATTTATCAAAAAACTCAAAATTTCAGTATTATGGAACGTCTCCGCAATGCGGAAGATTAATGATCAAATTCCCTTTTGGGTAATCAGTGGAAAGAAAACTATTTGCCCAAAAGGGAATTTTTTGTATGACAATTTTTCTGTAAGAAAAAAATTGACAAAAAATTAATTTTTTTTTCAATTTTTCATAAGTATTACTTATGATGCATATCATAAAATCGAATGATAAATTCTTAGGAAAAAAAGAAAATAGCAGATAAAAATTTATATAGTATAGTGGTTGTTTTCCGGATGATAGATCAGGATAAACTTCAGTAAAGTTTTTGCCGCCCAGGAAAGATAATCATGGGCGCGGCTAACGACGCCAAGATGCCTTGAAAATTCCGGAAAGATGGAAACGGTTTTAATGCGGAAAGGATTTCTTGTCGTCACATATTTGGGAAGAATGCTTAAACCGTGTCCTTGTTCTACCATGGATAAAATGGAGAGATCATCGATCATCCGGTATGTGATTTTAGGATGGATATTGGCGGAGGAAAAAATGTGTTTTAAATAAGTTCCGTATCCGACGTCAAGAGAAATCAAAGATTCTCCATCCAATTCTTCTACGGTGACACATTTTCTTTCAGAAAGAGCGTGTCCTTCCGGAACGATTAATACAAAAGGATCTTCAAATAGCTCCCGGTAGTTAAATTCCCGCTTTTTGGGATCGCTCATAAAGGCAAGATCGATGGAACCATTGTGCAAATAGTCAATGAGAGCTGCGTCGTCTGCCTGATACAGCTTAAATTCGATGTTGGGATAGATCTTTTGAAACTGGCGGATG
>CAZKQV010000007.1:0-24762 GCA_964555015.1 uncultured Eubacterium sp.
CCAAGCTAGATACGTGGGTTCGATTCCCATCACCCGCTTTTTGTGTTTTTCTTCTGATTTCCGGCTGCAAGACAGCGGGGAAGTCATAACAAAAACACAGATATTATATTTATGCGGATATGGCGGAACTGGCAGACGCGCTAGACTTAGGATCTAGTTCTTCGGAGTGCAGGTTCGATTCCTGTTATCCGCAGTCAAAAAAGGCAAGAAGTGCATGAACAGTGCATTTCCTGCCTTTGTTTTTTTGCTGTGATACTGAAATTGAAATGATACTATTAAAAATATTCACCTTCGCAAAGATGATGATGGCATAATTTTTTTCTTTCTCCACCGGGCAGGGCGTGAAAAAGAAAGATTAATTTGTGTTGACACTATTGCATATTATTGATTATAATACACTTAACAGGAAAGCCGGAAGATAGATGAAGCCTATCCGCTCCGGTGCAAAGTTAACAGTTACTAATAAGCAAGCTGCCTACTCCGTGCCAAAGAGACAAGGCGGCTTGCTTATTTTTTATAGTTCAGAATTGCGATGAGTAATAGACCAGTGGTCAGAATAACCATGAATTCTTCGTATGTACTCATAAGCCTCACCCTTTCCAACAGGATTAGAACGGATGTCTGCACGCCTTCCCGGCTCCCTTGGTAAATATATTATATTGTGATGCCCCGATCGGCAGCGGATCAGTCTGGTTGATCGGGGGATTTTTGGTATTTGGGGATTTCTGTAAGTTCATGAACTCGTTTACGAGCTTCTTTTTTTCCAATATCATTTAAAGATCTATAACTCTGAATTATATTAGTTTCATCAAGTGGTAAGCCATACTTCAAATCTTCCATAAAGTCTTCTTTTGAAAATTTTGCCCAATCAGTTATTAAATCCCCCATGTAAAGCCCTAATACTGAGGAAAAATTTCTAATAGTTTGTAAATCAGGTTCGCGTTTACCACTTTCATAAAGTGAATAAGTAGAACGTTTTATATTTAATAGTTTTGCCATGTCAGATTGTGTGAGACCTCTATTTTTTCTTTCATTTTTTAATTTTTCACTTAACGAAATCATTTTATTTATAACCTCCATGAAAATATTATAAATTATAATGTTGCAAATTGCAACAGATAATCTACGAAATGCAGAAAAATATTGATAAGCTGCGAAATGCAGAAAGAGTAGCTGCCATTGCAAGACCGTTAAAAATGCCCTATAAGTAAAAGGGTACTTATAGGGAAATCTATCTTCTACCATATCTGGGCAGGGCATGGAAAAAAGAAGATATTTTACAAGCCTTTTGAAATAGTGAATGATACAATGGATGTCAATAAGGAGGGAATCCACATGAAAAAAGAAACGAGAACGGTAGTCTATGACGACGAGTTACGGATAGAAGCCTACCGTTTTGAGGGAATTGTGCAGCCGTTTCCGAACCATTTTCATGAGTATTATGTGATTGGCTTTGTTGAAAAGGGTGAACGCAGCCTGTCCTGTAAAAATCAAGAATACGTCATTCAAAAAGGCGATATTGTACTGTTTAATCCCGGTGATAATCACGCCTGCGTCCAGATTGACGAGGGAACCTTAGATTATCGCTGCTTTAATATTTCAAAGGAGGTGATGCTGGATTGGGCTGAGGAAGTCACCGGCAAGCGAGAACTGCCAGGATTTTCCCCAAATGTGATCCATGACGAAGAGGCGGTCTGCTACCTTCGACCGCTGCATGAGCTGGTAATGAAAGGTTCGTGTGAGTTTGGAAAAGAAGAAAATCTGCTTTTGCTTTTGTCACTGCTGATTCAGCAATACGGGCAGTCCTTTGAAAACTGTATCCCGGAATGTCGGGATGAAATCGAAAGAGCCTGCACTTTTATGGAACAGCACTACGCAGAGCGCATCTATTTAGATCAGATCTGCCGCCATGCGGGATTGGGTAAATCGGCTTTGCTGCGGGCTTTTACAAGATCAAAAGGAGTCACGCCATACAGCTATTTGGAAAATATCCGTATTGGGGAAGCAAGGAAATTATTGGAACAGGGCGTTCCGCCGATTGAGGCGGCATTGCAGACCGGATTTTCCGATCAGAGCCATTTTACCAACTATTTCAACCGATTTATCGGTCTGGCTCCCGGCGTCTACCGGGAAATTTTTCTGGACAAGAAAAATACGGAGGAACCGACACATGAGAAATAAAAACACAGCCGGACATTTTTCGGCATTACTTACCATCATCATTTGGGGAACGACCTTTATTTCAACGAAGTTATTGCTCGCAGATTTTAGGCCGGTGGAGATTTTATTTTTTCGATTTGTTATGGGACTGCTGGCTTTGCTGCTGGTATATCCACATCGGATGAAAGACACGACGTTGAAACGCGAGCTTACCTTTGCTGCGGCTGGCCTGTGCGGCATTTGTCTGTATTATCTGTTGGAAAATATCGCCCTTACTTATACGATGGCTTCCAATGTGGGAGTTATCATTTCGGTCGCCCCATTTTTTACGGCGATTTTGACACATTTATTTATCAGGGGGAAAGAAAAACTGCGGGCGAACTTTTTCCTCGGCTTTGTGGTAGCCATGGCGGGGATTTTTCTGATTAGCTTCAACGGTTCAAAATTGGAACTAAACCCTATGGGGGATTTGCTGGCGATGCTGGCAGCGCTGATTTGGGCCTGCTATTCCGTGTTGACAAAGAAGATCAGCAGCTATGGATACCATACCATTCTTACCACACGGCGGATATTTTTTTATGGGATTCTGTTTATGATACCGACACTGTTTTTATTTGATTTTAAGTTGGAACTGGCCCGATTTACGACCCCTGTCTATCTGTTTAACATCGTATACTTGGGGCTGGGGGCCTCTGCCCTTTGCTTTGTCACATGGAATTATGCGGTGAAAGTATTAGGCGCAGTCAAAACAAGCGTCTACATTTATATGGTTCCCGTTATCACAGTGATAACGTCGGTTCTGATTCTCCATGAAAAGATTACCCTTTTAGCGGGCGTTGGAACCGTTTTAACATTGGCGGGCCTGTTTTTGTCCGAAAGCAAGATATTTATTAGAAAAGAGGAAAATGATGGACTTAAAAAATAAAAAATGCGTTATGGTAATTGACGAACATCTGCCGCTTGGTATTATTGCAAATACAGCGGCCATTATGGGTATTACGCTGGGAAAGAAAATGCCGGAGGTTGTGGGGGATGACGTTACCGATCAAAGCGGCAATGAGCACCTTGGCATTATTGAATTTCCTGTTCCGATTTTGAAAGGATCGCCGGAGACCATCAAGGAAATCCGGGAGAAATTGTATCAGCCGGAATTTCAGGATGTAACCGTGGTGGATTTTTCAGATCTGGCGCAGAGCTGCAAAACTTATGATGAATTTACCGAGAAGATGGGGCAGGTTTCCGAAAGCGCCCTGCAATATTTGGGCGTTGCAGTCTGCGGCCCTAAGAAAAAAGTGTGTAAGCTTACGGGCAGTATGCCGCTGCTGCGGTAATAGATCGTCGGTTACTATCGCCTCTTTGATTCCTGCGATATCTGGAAAACTCCCTGGCGTTTTGAAAGTGAAAAAGGCAAAAAGGGATATAATATTGATCTTCTTATTGTCATTTTATTATTAAGGTTTTATAATATTTTTTGAAAAGATTTTTACTTTCTGAAACTGACTTTAATTACGAATATTTTAAAATGGGGAGATAAAACATGATTAATTACGAGCAGATTTCACAGGAAGACGCAAAAGAATTAATGGATTCGGAACCGGATGTGGTGATCCTGGATGTCCGGACCAGAGAGGAATACGAAGACGGCCATATTGTAGGGGCAATCTGTATTCCGAACGAAGAGATTGACGATACGGCAGAAGATTGTCTCGAAGATAAAGAGCAGATGATTCTGGTGTATTGCCATAGCGGTAATCGCAGTAAACAGGCTGCCGAAAAACTGATCGATTTGGGTTATACCGATGTAAAAGAGTTCGGCGGTATTGTCACCTGGGAGTACGAAACAGAGAGGTAAGTTTGAATAATAGTAACCGTTATATGACAGATGAAAATATAAATAAGATTCAGAAGATATGGCCCGGATATCATGTGGAAGGCGTCTTGGGACAAGGCGGCTTTGGCAGGGTCTATAAGGTGAGCAGGGAAAGTCTTGGAGCTAAAATTTTTTCTGCGGTAAAGGTTGTGCATATTCCCCCGGAGCCTTCCCAGGTGGAGGAATTGATCTCGGAGGGCTATGACCTTGTCACGGTAAAAAATTATTTTCATGATATGGTAAATGATTTCCTTCGGGAAAATAAAGCGATGGAAGACTTAAAGGGAGCTTCTAACATCGTGATCATTGAGGACAGCTATGTGGAACAGGAAGAAGATGGGATTGGATGGACCATTTTTATCCGCATGGAGTATCTGGAAAGTCTAAAAAATCTTGTGAAAGCTTATGAGCTGAATGCGGAAGATATTGTCACTTTGGGCATTGATATCTGTAATGCGCTCATTGTATGTGAGCAAAAGAGCATTGTCCATCGGGATATCAAGCCGGATAATATTTTTATCAATGAGTTTGGCAATTTTAAGCTGGGAGATTTTGGCGCCGCCAGAAAGATGAACCATTTAAAGACTTCCATGACTCAGATCGGCACGTCGATGTATATGGCGCCGGAGCTTTTCCGGGGAGATAAAGCAGATAATAGAGTAGATATTTACTCCCTGGGGATTATGCTGTATCGTTTTGCCAATTACGGACGTTTTCCATTTATGAAACCAGCGCCGCATCCGGTAAATCCGGGGGATCGGGAGGAGGCTCTCCTGGTCCGGTTAAAGGGAGAGGCCGTGCCTTTGCCTTCCGGCGTCCCGATGCAGCTTGGGCAGATCATTGCCAAGGCCTGTGCTTTTCGCCCGGAAGACCGCTATCAAAGCGCCAATGAACTAAAGGCGGAGCTGGAAAAATGGAAGTTTTTATCCGTTTATGGCAAAGAGGAAAGTTTTGGAATCCGCGCAGAGCATAGTGCGCAAAGCCGGTCGGAAAGCAGGGGGACTCCTTCTCATAATATCAAGGTGTCCAACGGAAAAAAGAAGGAACCAGGAAAAAAAGAGCCGGATATGTGGCAAAATCCCGTGATGGAAGACGGATTCGGAGATTCTTTTCATAAAAGTGGGATTTCCAGTACAAATCATTTGATTTCTTCCGGGGAAAATAGTTTTGTAAAAGATTTCCATAAAGAGGAAGAGAAAAAAGACGATGTTTCTTTGAAACAAAGAGAAGAGAATCAGCGGGAAGAAGTCCGAAAAACAGAAGCAGCAAAGAAAGAGAAGAAAAGAAAGGGAAAAAAGTCCGGCATTCTTTTAAAGATATGGTTTGTAATAGTGGCGGTGACTTTGCTTCCTATAGTAACGATGGTAATGATGATGATTTCGTCTATTTAGTGATAGGATTGGTATAATATTATGTCGAATTTTGGTTTCGTTATATTTTTTATCTGTGTCATATCTAATAATATTATGGGTTTTTGGTTGATTTTTATAAGAAGAAAGAAATCGATTTTTGCCCTGATCGTCATGGCAGTCTCAGGATATACGACGTCGAGTATTTTTTTAGAAGAGTTAGCAGACTTTTTTTCAATATATTGTTTATATTATTTCGGGGGATTGGGGAGATATATTGCCATTGCCTTTGCAATTTTCTTGCCGATCCTTACCTGGAATTATCTGTGGCATATAGATAACAACCAATAAGTTTTTTTATTTGCGGGCTTGACTGCAATAAATTAAGATAAATCACTTATGTACCTGCTTTTATGAATTTTTTATGATAGATTACTTTTATTTCTTTAATTTTTGGACAGAATAACACTTGATTTGGACACACAAATGTAATAGAATGCTTTAAGTTTAGTGAGGTGTCTATTATATGTGTAAGAATCGAGTGAGTAAGTGGGATAACATAAAGTGTCTTTTGATCATTTTGGTTGCCGTAGGACATTTTGCCAATCAATTTGCAGAAGATTATAGTACGATGCGAATCGTCGCATTCTTTATTTATTCTTTTCATATGCCCCTTTTTATTTTTATGTCGGGGCTGCTTTCTAAAAAACTTGATAAAGATAGTTCTTTTCAGTGGGATAAGCCGGTATATTTTATTATGATCGGGTATTTAATTAAAATAATTACCTATTTGATTAAAGCGGCGTTCCATAAAGATCCAATCTTTGAATTTTGGGGTGATGATAAGCTCCCGTGGTATATGTTTGCCATGGCAGCTTTTCTGATTATCAATTATCTCATAAGAAATATTGACTGGAAAGTGATTCTCCCGGGTTCTGTTTTAATCGCCTGCCTTGCAGGTTATGTGACCTGGATCGGCAGCTTTTTATACATATCAAGAATTTTGGTGTTTTTCCCATTCTATTATCTGGGATATATCCTAAATCCTGAAAAGGTGATGGAATTTACCGGGAAGATTTGGGTTAAAATATCTTCCGTGGCTATTTTATTTTTTGCCGGATATTTAAGTGCGGCTAAGATTACGGAGATTTATCCGTGGATTCGGATGTTCACTGGAAGAAATGCATACGAATTTATACATATTGAAGGCTGCGGATTTTATCACAGAGTGATATTTTATATCATAGCGTTAGTTATGGGGCTTGCGATTATCAGCTTAGTGCCGAATAAAAATAACAAAAAGCTCAGCCGGATCGGCCGTAACACATTGCAGATTTATTTCTGGCATAGGTTAATTCTCTATGTGATCATGTATTCCGGAATGGCAGAATTATTAAAAACAGTCTGCCCGAATGGCTGGATGGTTCTTTTCTTGACCATGGCAGTGATTTTGTGCGATATTTTATCGGCGTCGTTTTTCGCGCTTCCTCTTGATCTTCTTAAGGCTGCACAGCTTAAGATGAAAAGGGGAGGAAGATATGTACATCTTTTTCTCCGGTATGTCAAACTGCATTACGGTTTACGAAAAAGATTTTCATGATTTTAATAACGTGTCATTTTAATAACATAAGAACAAAAAAGGGACTGCGGCAATTGCTCCAGTCCCCTTTTTCTTGCAGCGAAGTATATTTGTATCCTTACATACTTTGCTTGATCCGGCCATACATACTAAGAAGATAGATACCGGATATCCCCACCAGATCATAAATTAATCTGCTAAACCAGCTTCCTTCTCCAAATATGAAAGATACTACGTTAAACTGGAATAATCCGATAATTCCCCAGACAATGGCGCCAATGATGGTCAGTGTCAATGTAATATAATCAACCCACTTCATAGAAAACTCCTTTCAAATCAAACTTGTGTTATTAAAGTATATCCCTGTTTTTACAAAATATACGATGCATTATTTTTTAAAAGCGGTAAATAATATAGTCTATCATCAAAAAGTGAAAGGAGTATATTATGAAACGATGTAAAAAGGCTTTGTTGATTACGATGATGATTCTTGTGATGGGTTCTCTGATGACCGGATGCGGGATGAATAACGATCAAAATACGGATGAAACAACCCAAAACGAGATGAATAATACGACAGATAATGCCAATGAGGGAACGACAGGAAATGGAGACGAAGCAGACGGCAATCCGGCAGGAGATAACGGAGCAAATGGAGCAGGAGTCGGAGAAAATGATATGGATGGCGCCGGAGAAGACGGTGTAGACGGCACTGGCAATACCGATGAAGACAATGGCTCAAATCCAGTGGGAGATGCCGTAGATGATGTGGCAGACGGCGTGGGCGAAGCTGTAGACGATATGGGCGAAGGGATCGGCGATGCCGTTGATAATCTTGGCGGAGGTTCTTTTGACCAGTATGATGATGCAAAAAAATATTTGCTTGATAAAATTGGAAAAGATAATGCCAACGCAAATTATGAAGTGAGAGATGAAAAAGAAGATCTGGTATCTTACAATAGCGCAGATGCGGATGCCAGAGGATATCAGTTTTCAGTGTATGAAACAGATACAGACGAAAAAATAGGTATTTATTATGTAGATAAAGAAACAGGAAAAATTTTCCGTTATATGGGCAAAGATTCCGTAGAGTCTTACTAAATTGGTATTTACAAAGATAGCAGAAAACAGTGAAAGAATATCTTTTGCTGATTTTCTGCTGTTTTCATAATAAATCCAAATTTTATTTTTTAGGGGAGAAAATGTGCAAATAAAAATGATTAAAGATAAAAATAGTATAAAAATGTAGAAATGTAAAAATAATACTTGTAAAATAATGTAAAATATGATATTATTCTGGAAAAATCTGGAAGGAGTAATCATATGTCATTTGAAGAGTTCATTGCGGAAATCCAGGCTGAATTATTGAAAGGATGGAAAGAAGACGCCGACATTACTATTTGTCCATTGAAGAAGAATAATAACCAGAAGTTTACCGGATTACATATAAGGCAAGATCATCAAAATGCCTCACCGGTCCTTTATTTGGAAGGATATTATCTACTGCTGAAACAGGGAAGATCCATGTCTCAGGTTCTTAGGCAGATTCAATTCGACTATGAGAGGGCCTGTTTAACGATACCTCGCAAGATGAAGAATCCTTCGAATTTTGCATATATTAAGGATCGAATCATCTTTCGTCTGATTAATTTTGAGAAGAACAAGGAGTTATTAAAGGACTGTCCTTATGTCCGGCTTTTTGACCTGGCTTTGACTTTTCGATGGGTCGCCTATACGGATGATAATGGAATTGCTTCCGCCCTGATTACCAGGCAGGAGATGGAACATTGGAAGGTAACGCCGGAGCAGATTTTGGTGATTGCCAAAAAAAATACGCCGGCGCTGTTTCCTGCAAAAATTTATACGCTGGACAGAGTGCTGAAAGAATTTGGAATTATTGGAGAGGATAACGATACGCAGATGGAGATGTATATTTTAACCAATCAGACAAAAATCAATGGAGCGACCTCCTTGCTTTATGATAATGTGTTGGCAGACTTTGCAAGAAGCAAGCGGACGGACTTCTATATTCTTCCTTCCAGTATTCATGAAGTAATCCTGCTTCCTTTATATGAAGCAGACAGCGAAGAAATCCTATTCCGGATCGTGAAAGAAGCCAACGAAAAAGTAGTATCTCTTGGGGATGTTTTATCCGATCAGATTTATTATTATCGGTGGGAAGAAAATCGTTTGGAAGCAGTTTGCCATCCGGGGGAAAAATGATATAAATATCAAAGGTTTACAAATTTCATTCTATTTTAGTATATTACTTGATAATAGTACCCACTCTTGTTATACTCATGTCCAGGAATATTAAAAATCAGGTGATTATATTATGAAAAAATGGCAGATATTGTGCAACATTATATTGGAAATCGCAATTTTACTGATTGTGTGTATTCTGGGGATCTTTTTAATTCCCCGGTTACTTGGCTTTTTCTGGCCTTTTGTAGCCAGTGGAATTTTATCAATTTTAGCGGCGCCTCTATGTTCTTTTTTGGAGAAGCATATTAAACTGAATAAAAAGTGGGCTTCTGCCCTCATTTTAATTGTGGTTCTCCTTGCGCTTGTATTATGTGGATATTGGATCATCGCATTACTTGGAAAAGAAATCCTTTCATTGTTATCCAATGCCACGGTTTACTATGAATATTGGCTTGGCTTTGTGGAGGGACTCGCCGATCTGATCAATGAGAAAGTCGTTGTGATCTCTCCGGAGATTGGAAACCAGCTTCAGCTCTTGTTAAACGATCTGGTGACCAATCTTGGTTCCTTGGTAAATGATATCGCTCCAAAGGGGGTGGAGGTGATTGGATCTGTAGCATCCAATGTCACGAACGGTTTGATTGGGATTGTCGTTATGATTCTTTCCGCATACTTTTTTATTGCAGAGAAGGACAGAATGGGAGAGGAGATGGAACGGCTCCTCCCGGAGGGCGCGATCCACACTGTTACGAATGTCAAAAACCGGCTTGTTTCCGCTCTCGGCGGCTTCATGAAAGCCCAATTCAAGATCATGTTCATAATATTTGTGATTTTGTTAATCGGATTGATGATTTTGAGAAGTCCATATGCTTTATTATTTGCTTTGCTGATCGCCTTTTTAGATCTTCTTCCGATTCTGGGGACAGGCACGATATTAATCCCCTGGGCTGTGATTTCTTTTTTAAACGGCAACATACGGCAGACCATTTTCCTGATTATTTTATACGTCATCTGCCTTCTTGCAAGACAGATGCTGCAGCCGAAGATTATCGGAGAGAGTTTAGGTCTCGGCACTTTGCCTACGTTAGTGCTTATTTACGTGGGATACAAACTTTCCGGAATGAAAGGCATGATTCTGGCGTTGCTCATAGGAGTGATCTTCATTACCCTGTTCCGTATCGGATTGTTTGACAATAAGATCCATCGAATTAATACTCTGGTCGATCAATATCTGAATTACGATGAGGAGCATAAAGAAACCTAAAACGGAGGTTGACCTATAAAAAGAGAGTCCTCATGTATATTTTCAGGAGATTAATCATAGGAGATTGATCAAGCCATTAAAAAACAAATACAAACTAAATACAAATTGTCGAAATTTGGTTATACTGCTAAAAAATGTTGACTTCCACAATCAAATATGATAAGATATGAAAGACCCGTGTGAAACGGGATAAAAAATATGGAGGTATTCTGATGACCAGAGGGACTGTTAAGTGGTTTAATGACCAGAAGGGCTATGGTTTTATACAGGATGAGAACGGCAAAGATATCTTTGTACACTATACGGGATTAGAGATGCAGGGATTTAAGTCTCTGAAAGAAGGTAATGTTGTGGAATTTGATGTAGTGGAAGGAACCAAAGGGCCGCAGGCCTCCAATGTGATAAAATTATAGGAAGCAGACGAGCTGTTACAAAATTACTTTGTGCAGCTCATTTTATTATGAAAGCCCGGTCTCAGTGGACAGCCCAGAGCAATCTGCGGGCTTTCATAAAAAAGAGCAGAGAATGCTATAGGCATGAGGTATCCTGGAATATGAGCAGGAGCAGGAAAAATTAAGAGGAATGAATATGCGGTTATATCTGATCAGACATGGAGAAACTTTATTCAATCAAAAAAAGTGTTATTATGGGCATCTGGATGCGGGATTGAGTGAAAAAGGAAGAAAGCAGGCGAAGAGATTAGGAAGGTTTTTTGATGAGATTCCTCTGGATTATGTGATATCCAGCCCCTTGGTAAGGGCAGTGGATACGGCAAAATATATTATTGGCGAAAGAAATCTTTTGATACATACGGATGAACGTCTTATGGAACAAAATTTTGGGATTTTTGAAGGGAAAACCATGGAAGAAATCCTTTTAGAATATCCGGAGGAATGGGAGGCATGGAATCATAATTTCTCTCATCACCGTATTGCAGAGGGAGAAAGTTTTTTTGATGTGCGAGAAAGGATTGACAACTTTCTGGGAGAGTGCTGTAAAAAGTACGATGGAAATGTTTTGGTCACTGCTCACAAAGGAACTTTGGGACATATGCTGGCGTCTTTGCTTTCCATGCCCCTTAATGGATATTGGAATTTTGTGTTTGATCAGGGATGTTATAATATTGTGGATATACAGGACGGATATGCAATTATCCGATGTCTGAATGTACCTGTCGAGAAAGCGGATTAGAGTAGGTGATAAGAGATGGATTTGTTTGATTATATGCGAATGGAAAGAACGAAAAAGGAATCCCCCTTGGCTATGAGGATGAGACCAAGAAATCTTAGTGAAGTAGTGGGGCAGTCTCATATAATTGGAGAAGATAAACTTCTCTACCGGGCAATCAAGGCAGATAAGCTGAGCTCTGTAATTTTTTACGGTCCTCCGGGAACCGGAAAGACCACTTTGGCCAAAGTGATCGCAAACACCACCAGCGGTCATTTTGTGCAGCTTAATGCAACCACTTCCGGAAAAAAAGACATGGAAAAGGCGGTGAATGATGCAAAGGATGCCTTGGGAATGTACGGTAACAAAACAATCCTTTTTATTGACGAGATTCATCGTTTCAATAAAGCGCAGCAGGATTACTTGCTTCCTTATGTGGAAGATGGAACTGTGATTCTAGTGGGAGCCACAACGGAGAATCCTTACTTTGAGGTAAACAGCGCGCTCCTTTCCCGGTCTAAGATTTTTCATCTTGAACCTCTTCAAAAAGAAGATATTTTGAAGTTGATCTACACGGCGGTCTATGATGAAGAAAGAGGGATGGGAAGCTATCAGGCAGAGATTACCGAGGAAGCCGCAGATTTTATAGCTCAGATGGCAGGCGGTGACGCCCGGTCGGCCCTCAATGCGGTGGAGCTTGGTATATTAACGACTCCTTCGGGGAAGGAAGGAAAAATAGTCATTGATCTTGCGGTGGCGGAAGAATGTATACAAAGAAGAGCGGTTCGTTATGATAAAACCGGAGATAACCATTATGATGTAATTTCCGCATTTATTAAAAGCATGAGAGGAACGGATCCTGATGCGGCGGTCTTTTATCTGGCAAGGATGATAGATGCCGGAGAAGATCCAAAGTTCATCGCCAGAAGAATTATGATCTGCGCTTCGGAGGATGTGGGCAATGCGGATCCCCAGGCGCTGCAGGTCGCTGTCGCAGCTTCTCTGGCCGTGGAGAGAATTGGGATGCCGGAAGCAAGAATATTGCTTGCCCATGCCGCATCTTATGTGGCCAGCGCCCCGAAAAGCAATGCCTGTATCAATGCCATTGACAAAGCGTTAAAGACCGTAAGAACTACAGAATGCGGTCAGGTTCCTCCTAATTTAAGAGACGCCCATTACGGAGGCGCAGAAAAACTTGGACATGGAATTGGCTATAAGTATGCTCATAATTATCCGGATCACTATGTAAAACAGCAGTATTTACCGGATCCGATAAAAGATCAGGTTTTTTATGAGCCGACAGAGAATGGTTATGAAAAACAGATCAAGGATCATCTTACATATTTGAGGGAAAAAAATTATGATTAACTGGATAAAGAGAATTTTTGCCATACTATTAGTTGTTATAATGATAGGGCTTGTCTTTCTTACCATATTTTTGGCAGTGACAGGAAGCGAAAATTTTATGGCGTCTTTATACGCAATGATAGGATTTCCACTGCTTATTTATGTATTTCTTTATATTTATCGCATGATGCATTAAATAAAAATTGGAAAAATAGTGTTTAATTTTGTGATTGTACTTGACAAAGAGTTTGATGTGAAGTACAATCATTTTATAATATACGGAATAAATTACATTATAATTTGTAAAATAGCTAATTATATAAAATGCGGTATCGCTGTATTTCTTTTCTGTATCTCTATTAATAATGGAGTAAAGCACAGGCATAGATAAAAAGATGATACGAAGATAGGAAGCACAATTAAATATTTATAATGGAAAACATATTTTTTTACCTTAAAAAGTACGGAATAAATTACATTGTAGAAACAGATTTGAAAAGATGAGGACATTATAATTATCTTTGATTTTTTGCCAATGGTCATATGACAGTGAAAAAGATAATAGAACAATGCAATCATGCAAAATTGAAATAAAAAAGGTTTGCGATTACGAAAAAGAAGATAAAGGAGGAAGAAACTATGTTGCAGGAAAAGATAACAGAAATGCTGCGGCAGACTTTTCCCGAGGAGAAAGTTACGGCGGTAGTGGATCAAAGGAATATTGTGCATCTATCCGGAGAAGTCCAGAAATATCAGACGATTGTGGATATCGGACATATGGCCGCCAATGTCACAGGAGTTAGAAATGTGGTCAGCGAGATGACGGTGGAAGGGATGGAGCTGCCCCATAAAGATTATAGTGAGGTTATAAAAAAGGGAAGGGAAAAAGGATTGATTGATGAGGCAGATGTGGTCATCATCGGAGCCGGTATCACCGGATGTGGAATTGCCAGAGAGCTGTCGAAATACAATCTAAAAATCATTGTGGTGGAGAGAGGCGATGATGTGGCCAGCGGTTCCAGTAAATCCAACAATGGATGCATTCATCACGGTATGGACTGTAAACCGGGCACTTTAAAAACAGAGCTTAATATTAAAGGAAATAGGCGCTATTCCGATTGGGACAGAGAATTAAATATCAATCTTTTGCGATGCGGTTCCATAGAAGTCGTTACCAGTTATGAAGATATGCCAAGATTGTACGAACGATTTGAAAAAGGTTTAAAAAATAAAGTGGACGGGATTGAAATGGTGGATGCGGCCCGGGCTTATGAGATCGAGCCTGCATTAAAGAAAGAAGGAGTGCCGGTGGTGGCAGGATTACATATGCCGTCCTTTGGAGTAGTGGAAACCCCTTATGTCTGTATCGCTCTTGCAGAAAATGCGGCGATGAATCACGTCAAGTTCTTGTTTGAACATACGGTGGGAGATATAGAAGTAGAAGATGGAAAAATCCGGAGTGTGATCACGGATCGGGGAATTATCAAAACCCGATATGTGATCAACGCAGCCGGTATGTATGCGGATGACATTGCAAAAATGGCGGGCGATCAAATCTATACCATCCATAATCGAAGAGGAACGATTGCTATTTTTGACAAAGCAACACCTCCGACCTACAAAACAGAAACTTTAATTTTGAGCGCAATGGATATGGCGGGAAAAGACAAAGAATCCAAAGGGGGAGGCCTTCATACGACACCGGAATATAATCTTTTGGCAGGGCCGTCTGCAAAGGAAGTGCCGGACAAAGAAGACACAGAGACCAGTCAGGAAGATCTTGATTATGTGGAAAGGGCAAATATGATTGATCCGCATAATCCGAAGGGAAATATTATAAAAATATTTGGCGGCGCCAGACCGGCGGATTTTAAGGAAGATTTTACGATAGAGATGAGTGAGATTACAGAAGGATTTCTCCATGCCGCCTGCATTCAGTCGCCCGGAGTGGCTTCGGCCCCGGCAATCGCCGACCGGGTTGTGGAGATTTTATTAGAGGACTGCCGGACAAAGGGAATGGACATAAAAATCAGAGATGACTATAACCCTTATAGAAAACGTCCGGTGGAATTTCGCCATATGACCAGAGAAGAACAGGAAAAACTGATTCAAGAAGATCCCCGTTATGGGAGAATCATTTGCCGGTGTGAAAGTGTGACAGAAGGAGAAATCTTAGACGCATTGAAATCACCGGTACTTCCCACATCCATTACAGCGATCAAAAACAGAACGAGGGCCGGAATGGGAAGATGTCAGGGCGGATTTTGCCAGCCTCGTGTTTTGGAAATCCTTGCCAGAGAACTGGGAAAAGATTGGATAGAAATTAACTTAAGAGGCGAAGGCTCGAATATTCTTGCTCAGTGCAGCAGGAAGGAGGGAAATGCATGAAAACATTACAATATGACATTGTGGTGATCGGCGGAGGTCCCGCTGGATTGGCTGCGGCCTTAGAAGCAACAAAAAGAGAAG
Source organism: uncultured Eubacterium sp. (assembly GCA_964555015.1). GTDB lineage: Bacteria > Bacillota > Clostridia > Lachnospirales > Lachnospiraceae > Anaerobutyricum. Next base: position 15,411 of record CAZKQV010000007.1, read on the forward strand.
GAATCCGTGTTCTCATAATCGAACGTGATAAAAACCTCGGCGGAATTTTGCAGCAGTGTATTCATGATGGATTTGGATTATTCCGCTTTGGAAAAAGGTTGTCCGGAACGGAATATGCCCAAAGATATATTGACATGATTAAAACGCAGTCCGTGGACGTGAAATTGGATACGATGGTTTTAGAACTAAACAGTGAAAAAGAAATCTATGCAATCAATCCGGAAGATGGAATGTTTAAAGTGGAGAGTAAGGCGGTAATCCTTGCCATGGGATGCAGAGAAAGAACCGCCAGCCAGGTATTTTTATTCGGATATCGCCCTGCGGGAGTGATGACGGCGGGAAGCGTGCAAAGATACATTAACATGGAAGGATATCTGCCGGGGAAAAAGGCTGTGATTTTGGGAAGCGGAGACATTGGCCTGATCATGGCGCGAAGAATGACTCTGGAAGGGATGAAAGTAGAGGGAGTTTATGAGGTGATGCCCCATCCAGGAGGTTTGACAAGAAATATCGTGCAATGCCTGGATGATTACGACATCCCCCTGCATCTTAGCACCTCTGTGGTAAGAATCCATGGAAAAGATAAATTAGAAGGCGTAACGGTTGCCAAAGTAGACAAAGATAGGAAAGTGATTCCCGGCACCCAAACCTATATAGACTGCGATCTGCTTGTTTTGGCCGTCGGTCTTATTCCGGAAAACGAGCTTTCCCGAGGAGCGGGAATAGAACTTGATGAAAAGACCAGGGGGCCGGTGGTTGACAACCAGTTTATGACCAGCATACCGGGAATTTTTGCGGCCGGAAATGTGGCGGTTGTATTTGATCTGGTGGATTATGTCTCGGAATCCGGCGTAATCGCAGCCAGAGGAGCGCTTCGTTATATTGACGGAAAAATAGATTTAAAAGAAGAATGTAAAAATGTGGCGGCGGGAAATAATGTGAATTTTGTCATTCCGCAAAAAATCCGTTCATCCGGAGACACAAAGTTTTTTATGAGGGTAAAGGAAAAAATGCCTGCTTCGGAGATCCTTTATGAAGAAAATAATATCATAAAGAAAAAGAAAAGAATGATCGCCGCTCTTCCTGCGGAGATGATTTCCATGGATGTTTCCGTGGAAAAAGCAGGAGATATCATTTTTTCGGCGAAGGAGGTGTAATTCATGAGTAAAAATATGTACACGTGTATTGTATGTCCCAATAGCTGCCGTATCAGTGTGGAAATCGAAAATGGAGAACAAAAGATTATTGGAAATCAATGCGAGAGAGGAAGACAGTTTGCTTTCCAGGAGCATACAAAACCAATGAGGATGTTTACTTCAACCGTGATTTTGAAAGATGCGTGTCTGCCGAGATTATCTGTGATGACGTCCGGTGAAGTGCCGAAGGATCAATTGATGAAGTGCCAGGAAAAAGCGATGGAAATTGTTGCGTATGCGCCGGTAAAGTGCGGCGATATTATAGAAAAAAATTTTTGTAATCTGAATGTGGATCTGGTGGCGACGAGAACTTTTGATAAACGATAGAAAGGAAGGAAAGGAAGTATGACGTTAAAGGAAAAGACAGTAAAAGATTTGCAGGGGATGCTTGGAGAAGAAAATGTAATCAGTAAAGAAGAACAGATTTTTGCAGACGATCCCTTACTGATCTGCAAATTTGAAAAAGCCTATGATTATAAACCGGAGCACCTGGCATTATGTATCGCAAAAGTGGATTCGGCCGAGAAAGTGTCCAAAGTGCTTTCCTACTGTAATCAAAATGGGATTCATGTCATTGCGAGAACCGGAGCAAGCAGTTCGGAAGATCAGCTAAAGGTGATTGACGACCGCACCATCTATTTGGATGGAGCCCCGATGGATAAGATTCTTTGCATCGATGAAGAAAATATGATGGCTACGGTGCAATGCGGAGTTCCGCTTTGTGTGCTGGAAGATAAGGTAAATGAATTAGGGCTGACTACCGGGCACTGCCCTCAGTCGCAGCCAATGGCCTATTTTGGGGGACTGGTGGCAACCCGGTCCATCGGACAGTTTTCTACATATTATGGCGGAATCGAAGATATGGTCTGCGGTATGGAGGGAGTCCTTCCCAATGGAGAGATTTTCAGAATACGTCCGGTTCCGAGAAGGGCGGCGGGGCCAGATTTAAGGCATTTGGTTATCGGAGCGGAAGGGACCATCGCTTTTATGACGGAAGTGACCGTGAAACTCTTCCCGTATTATCCGGAAGAAATGTGGAAGGGCGGATATATCATTGAGAGTTTCCAAAAAGGCATTGACGCAATTCGAGAAATCATGGCAAAGGGATACAAACCTTCGGTAGTACGTTTATATGATAAAGCAGATGCCGATGAAAATTATGGATCTGTAAATTTAAAGGAAAAGGAAGCATTTATGTTCTTTTCTGTGGAAGGCCCGAAGGAAGTTACGCAGGTCCATGGGGAAGCCATAGATAGAATCGCCAAATTCCACGGAGCAAAATATATTGGGACCAAAGCGGTGGATCACTGGCTTAAAACAAGAAACGACTGGTGTAAAACCATTGGCCGGGAGGTGGAAGCTCAGAAATTCAGAGAAGATCATATCATGTACAGCACATTGGAGGTATGTGCAGACTGGAGTGAGATCAAAGAAGTTTATGAAGAGGTCATGGAGACTGTGCCTGCAAAAGTACAAAATCTCACCATGTTTGGAGGACACGTTTCCCACAGTTATATAAATGGAACCAATATCTATTTTGTATACAACTTGAAAAATGAAGTTCCTTCCAACGCATCGAGGGAAATGTATCAGGTGATCCAGAGCATCTGCGACATTCTGGTGAAATATAAGACCGCGACGGTGGTTCACCATCATGGCGTTGGAAAGGTGAGAGTGGGATATACAAAACGAGAACTTGGAACCTCTTACCAGCTTTTGAGAGCTTTAAAAGACACTTTCGATCCCCGTGGAATTATGAATCCGGGGTGCCTTCTTCCGATGGAAAAATAAATTGTACGTTTTTATGGGGGTAAAAGCGCACAGTTGTTTTAATAGTTACTTATTAATATGGAATGTGAAGTTTAAATCTATGTGAAGTTTAAAATTATGTATTGAAGGAGGAGAAAATGAGAGATTATATTTTAATTATTGATGAAGGAACGACAGGGACAAGAGCAGTCATATTTGACAAACAGTTTAGAATTATTGATACAGCTTATACAGAGTTTACTCAATATACTCCGGCAGAAAATAAGGTGGAGCATGATTTCGAAGAAATCTATGAAAAGACTGTGGAAATGTGTAAGCAGGTATTACAAAAGACGGGTCTTGGAGCAGAAGATGTAGCCTGTATCGGCATTACCAATCAGAGGAATACGGCGGTGCTTTGGGATAAAAATACGGGAAAACCGTATTGCAATGGTATTGTGTGGCAGGATACCAGAACAGCGGATTTACTGACAGAAAAAAATAAAACCGGGTATGCGGACCGTATGATGAAGCTTTGTGGTTATACTGCAAGTTGTTGTGTGGGAGATTTGGTGATTGAATGGCTCCTAAAAAATAACAAGACCATAAAAGAGGCGGTGGAAAAAGGAGACGCCCTTTACGGAACGATTGATTGCTGGTTAATCTGGAAATTGACCGGAGGAAAATCCCATGTCATTTCTTCTTCCAACGCATCGGCTCTGGGATTTTATGATCCGGTGTGGGAATGCTGGTGTAAAGAATTAATGGAGGAAGCGGGATTTGACGATTCCTTCCTTCCGACAGTTTTGGACGAAGACGCTTTATTTGGAACTACGGATATTTTGGGAGCAGAAATACCAATTACGGGAGTAGTGGCAGATCAGCAGTCCTCCCTTTTTGGGCAAAACTGTCATGAAGCCGGGACAGTAAAATGTACCAATGGAACGGGATCATTCCTGGATGTTAATATCGGCGATACCTTTGCTCATCCAAGTAAAGGTATGAATACGATGATCGCATGGACGATAGGCGGAAAGAGAAAATATTTATTTGAAGGGTATATGGCAACCTCAGGTTCTGCGGTGCAATGGCTTAGAGACGGTATTAAGATCATCGAAAAATCTTCGGATACCTATGAGCTTGCCATGAGCGTTCCAAACAGCAACGGAGTTTATTTTGTGATCAGTCTGGCAGGCGCCAATATGCCAAACTCCGATCCTTATTCCAGGGGAACGATATATGGAATAACCAGAGGGACCACCGAGGCACATATTGCGAGGGCTACTCTGGAGGGAATTGCCCTTGGTGTAAATGATATCATGGAAGCCATTGAAAAAGAATCCGGAGTAAAAATCACCAGCATCAAAGTAGACGGCGGAGCATCCAATAACGATTTTCTGGCGCAGTCCTTTGCGGATTACATAGATTGCGAAGTGGCAAGACCGGATTCCACAGAAGCAACAGCCATTGGCGCCGCTATGATCGCCTCTTTGGGAGCGGGAATCTACACCATGGAAAACCTTCCGGATGTCATGAATTATGACAAAGTTTTTTATCCTGCTATTTCAAAAGAAGAACGGGAAGAAAAATTATTCTATTATCATAAAGCGGTGGACAGGTCATTGGGCTGGCTAAAAAAATAAGATTAAAACAGGAAACTTAGTTGGTTTTGCATTTCTGTGGAAAAGTATGTATAATTCAATTACAGAATTACCAATGTTATGGAGGACAGTATGCAAAAACAACAGGATAAATCTCTTTATCAAAAGAACGGTTATGCAGTGATGCTGATTGCCAGAGACCTTTTGTCTTTAAAAGAAGGGGGAAGAATGCGGACAATCGCTCAGTATTGCGAACAGCTTGAAGTATCAAGATGGACGATACAGACCGCTTTAAAGTTTTTTGAGGAGAACCATTGCTTTCAATTAGAAAAGAGGGGAACCTTAGGGACTTACGCCCATCAGTTGGATCAAAAAAAATTATGGGATCTGTCCGGATGGAATCCTCTGATCGGCCTTGCTCCACTGCCAACTTGTAATATTTTGGAAGGACTCATGACCGGCTTAAAGGAATCTTTCACGGAACAAGGTCCGGTTTTGCTTACCTATATGCTTCCGGCGGCCAAACGTCTGGAGTTTTTGTCCACCAGAAGATGCCAGTTTGCAGTGGTAAGCCGTTTGGGAATGCAGCTATCCAGAGAAAAGTATCCGGATTTGTACATAGCAGAAGATTTGGACGGTGTAAAGTATTCTCTTCCTTTTAAAATATATTTTAATAAGGAAGGGGAGACGAAGGTAAGAGACGGGATGACCATCGGGATTTACAAAGAAGCGCAGGAGCAGGCATTTATCTCGGAAAAAATATGCAAAGGAAAAAATGTCCGAAAAAAATATGGCACATATCACGAACTGCTTAGAATGTTCTCAAAGGAAGAGATCGACGTTATGGTTTACCGGGGAGATGATCAGTTAAAACATTATTTGAAGGGAAAAGAAGGAATCAGCCTTCCACAAGAAATGAAAGAATTGGATCAATTAACCCAGGAACCAGTGATTGTGGTTCATAAAGAAGAATATGGAATGGGAGAGATTTTGAAGAAATTAATTCAAAAAGAAACCATTTCGATGATTCAAAAAGAGGTATTGGAAGGAAGCCGGGAACCAAACTATATTTAAAGAGAGTGAGGACCCCTATTTTGGAAGAAAAAAAGGATGAAAGGAACGTGCCAGATCAGGCGGTTCAAACAGTCCGAATCATCTGTTGTGTTAAGATGATAGATAATCTGGATGAAATGGTAAAAGAGGAATTTGAGGAATTAAAAAATGGATATCCGGATACTTCTTTTGTGAAAAAGATTATCAATTGTTTTGATGAGGCGGCATTGGAAACAGCGTTGGTCATAAAAGATGAGTGCAAAGATAAAAATATCAATGTCAAGATCACTGTCGTCACATTAAACCCGGGATATTCTGAACATATTTTATGTAATTTTCCGGCAATTGGAGTTGACAAGGTTTTGGTTCTTCAGGACTTGGAGCAAAATTATGATTTTGATCCAGAAAAAACGGCGGATGTCTTGGCACAGCATATAAAAAAAGAACGGGATTTTGACATTATCTTAATGGGAAAACAGGCGCCGCCTTTTAACAGTATGCTGGTTCCGATTTATTTGTCGGAAGAAATGGGGCTTCCTATAGTTTTAGATGTGACAGATATTCACTTTGACAAAGGACAATTTCATATGGAGACCAATGACGGCAGAGTTCTCGAAGAAAGAACAGCCAAAAAGCCCTTTATCGCAGCCGTGGGAAACGCCAAATATGCCTATCTGCGTGTGCCGACTCTAAGAGAAAAACTAAAATATAAAAGCTGGAAGCCGGAAATAATTCCCCTTTCCTCAAAACAGAAACAAGAAAAAACACTCTCTTTTCTTTTGGAACAAAGCGAAAGAAAATGTTCTTTTATAGAAGGAGAGAATGTTGGGAAAAAAGCAGAACAGATCATAGAACTGATCTTTGGGGTAGATCAATGAAAACGGTTGTAATTTATTATGAAAACGATACTTCCTCTGCTTATATTGAAAAAATGGTCAAAGCCGGAATCAGCCTATCAGGGAAATATCCCTTTGAGATTTGGAAAATGGGGACTTTTTCAAATAATACGAAAAAAAATGATTTCTGTGATAATCCCCATGTGTACATAAAACTTCCGGATGTTCCGGAAGAAGATCCAGTCGGCATAATGTCCGAAGCCATGACAAAAGTTTATGAAAAAGAACGCCCGGATATCATGATATTTCCGGATGATAATATGGGAAATATTCTGGCGGGAAAAATCAGCAAAAAAAACCATAGGTTGGCTGCTCTTCATCTATCGGGCTGCTACATGGACGAGGACGGCTGCTTTCATGGCAGATCTCTTTCCTATAATGGCAACTTAACTGCTTCTATAATATATCGGGAGCCGCCTTTGGCAATCACCATTTTAGATTCTGCGTCGGACTGGGATGAAATCAATATTAAGGAAGGAATGCATTTTCCTTCTCCTGAAAAAACGGTTTGCTATGATTTTAGTCAAAAAAGGCTTTCGAGTGATATGAGGATCATAAGCAGGCAGGAAATAGCCCAGAAGAGTGATTTGACCAACGGAAAAACAGTGTTTATCTGCGGAAGAGGCGTAGGGAAAAAAGAGATTGCCAAAATAATTCAGAAACTGGCAAAAAAGACCAATGCTTTGGTAGGAGGGAGCAGGCCGGCCGTCATAGATGGCCTGGCCCATCTTGACGCTTTAGTGGGAATATCCGGTAAGATGATCGCGCCGAAGTTGTGTGTATTATGGGGCGTCTCCGGCTCCGGCGCTTTTATGGCCGGAGTAAAAAACAGCAAATGTATTGTAGCAATAAACCATGACGAGGATGCCCCGGTTTTTAAACAAAGCGACTACGGCGTCGTGGCAGATTGCGAAGAAATGGCTTTAGAGATGCATTCCCTTTTGCCAAAAAATAAATAAAAGCAGTAGTATGTATTAAGCTGCCTTCCGGAATGATTTCGTTGGAGATCCATTCAGAAGGCAGCTTTTTTCGATGCTTTATTAGGCTAGGCGCTGGGCAGGACAGTTTGCAGTGCCCATTGGATACTGCCTGCCAGGTTATTTTAGGCCAGGCTGAAATAATTTTTTCGGGTCAAAAATTCTTTTCAAATCCTCTCTGACTTTAAGCCGGTTATCTTTATTTTCCTGCAAATATTTCTTCTGTAAAAGTCCAATTCCATTTTCACAAGCGATAGTACCGCCCAATTTGCACACTGTGAAATTCCATTTAGAACAAAGCTCATCGCAGACAAGCTGCTCCTTCCCGCTTTGTGGAAACAAGTTGATATGCAGATGGCAATTCCCGATGTGTCCCCAAACAGAGCCTTTAACGAAAGCTTTTTTCATATCGGAATAAACCATAGAAAGAAAAGAATCAAGCTTTTCGGAAGGAAGAAAAATATCGCAGGCCGTTTTATGGATAGAGGAAGAATGTATTCTGGCGGAGTCAATCAACATATTTGCTCCTTCCGGAATACTATGTCTTAAAATATGAAATTTTTCCACATCATCCGGGCCAGAAGCCGCCAAAGCATTTTCTTCCGGCTCGCCCAGGGCCAAAAACAGATCAAAAAACTGAAATAAGGCGTCTTGAATCTCGTCGTCATTTTCTCCTGATAGCTCAAGATAAATTCCATAAACAGAGGGTGAAGTAAAAGAAGGAAATTGTCTTAGGACGGCAAGATCTTTCTTTTTTCCTTCCACAATGGATAAAGCGGCATCGTCATAATATTCCAGGGCTTTCAAAAAGGCGCACCCGGACATTCTAATTTCTTTGGCAAATTGAAGGCAAGGATCCGGAGAAGAAAAAAGAAACAGCACTCCCCAGATATGGCGGGGCTGCGGAACAAGGCGAAGAGATAATTCGCTGACAGCTCCTAAAGTTCCTTCGCTTCCGGAAAGTAGAGACAGAAAATCCCTGTCCAAACCAGAACTCTGTCCCTTTCCTGTGATTAATTTGACATCATTGATATAAGCAAGAGTACCGCCGGGATATCCAAATTCCGAAATACCGCCGGCATTGACACAAAACATACCGCCGATCGTGCAGCTTTTTTCCGTTGGATCAGGAGGCCAAAAATGGGCGGGTGCCCTTTTAAATTCTTCATAGATGCGGACAGACTGATCGGACCAATGAGAGATATCGTGACATTTGCCCGTTAAAAAAGCATGGAGAGTGTCAAGACGCACTCCCGGCTGAACCTGGACATAATAGGTATCTTCTGCCTTTGACATCCCAAGGATCCGGTTCATTTTTTCAAAATTAATGATCGCTCCGCCGTGGGGGATAGCAGAGCCAACAATATTAGTTCTCCCGCCCTGGAAAGTCATTGGAATATCAGAAGAGTAAAAATGAGCAATCAGATGGATCAGCTCCTCCTCTGTTTCCGGAAAGCAGATGAAATCCGCAGCTCCGCTTAACCTGGACTCATCACAAAGATAATCTTGATATTTTTCACTGAATAAATTGATTTTTGTCATAACTATATACACTCCTTTGTCCATGTAAAACAGTAGTGATATATAGAATGTGAAGTTTTGTATAGTATTTATTATAAGTGAGAGGAGAAAACTGTGTCAAGGCAAGAAGACGCAAAACAATATTAAATGACACGCCAAGATAAAAAAGAAAAATATAAAGAAAAAGAATAACCGGGCAAAAACAGGATATACTGTAATTGTCCGATAAAAAAGTCGGATGTGACAGTCGTCAGGAAACTTATATCCTCCCCTTTCAAAAAGTGTTCCCGAATAATCAAAATCAAAGGCGATCATGATTATTCGGAGGACACTTTTTACATATTGCGGTTATCTATTGC
>CAZKQV010000007.1:24862-87264 GCA_964555015.1 uncultured Eubacterium sp.
TACACTCATTTGTACTCTCATAGGATTGTGCCATACGATCTTTAAGGGTAAAAAACGATAGCCGCCACTACTGCCAATAGTGACGGCAAAGCTGTAAAGTTTAGCCACAAACTTTTGAGGGTAGGCCGCTTCTCTGGCTTTCCCTTTTTCTTTTTTTAATATAACATATTGGCCAGCAGGCTTCAAGTGAAATTTCTGTTATTAGAATAAATGGTCACTGTCAGGTAATCGTTGGCAAATATACGGCTCTGGGGACAAGTAAGATGAAATAATTTAGCGAACGTAAGTTCGTAAAGAAAAACTACTTGACATATATCTGTTTCTTATGTATAATAACCCACGGTAAAGCAAAACTACTTTACATTGAGGTGATTCTAAGTGGATAATATCGTTGAGAAGTCCATGTTGTTTGATTTTTATGGGGAGCTGCTTACGGCCCATCAGAGGACGGTTTATGAGGAATATGTTCATAATGATCTATCGGTGTCCGAGCTTGCAGCGATTCAGGGGATCAGCAGACAGGGAGCCCATGATATGATACGGCGGTGTGAGAAAATTTTAAATGATTACGAAAGCCGGCTTCATCTGGTCGCTCACTATGCGAAGATCAAAAAGATGGTGGGGATGATCCACAGATATTCCGAGGATATTTTGACCAGTGATGACAGGGAACAGATTCGGGATAGAATCACGAAAATTTCTGAGATTTCCAATAATATTTTGGAAGAGTATTAATTGCTGACGAAAGCAGGGAGGCTGTTTATGGCATTTGAAAGCCTTACAGATAAATTACAGAATATCTTTAAGAATCTTAGAAGTAAAGGGCGATTGACGGAAGCCGACGTAAAAGAGGCGATGAAGGAAGTAAAGCGGGCTTTGTTGGAAGCCGATGTTAACTTCCGGGTTGTGAAGTCCTTTATTAAGACGGTGACAGACCGCGCCATCGGCCAGGATGTGCTGACCGGCTTGAATCCGGGGCAGATGGTAATTAAGATTGTAAAAGAAGAGATGGAAGCCTTGATGGGTTCCGAGACGACAGAGCTTGTGGTGAATCCGGGAAATAATATTACGGTTTACCTCATGGCGGGTCTCCAGGGAGCCGGTAAGACGACAACGGCGGCTAAGATTGCCGGCCAGCTCAAGAAAAAAGGAAAAAAACCTTTGCTTGTGGCCTGCGACGTGTACCGTCCGGCGGCGATTAAACAGCTCCAGATCAATGGAGAAAAACAGGGAGTTCCTGTGTTTACCATGGGAGATAAGAAAAATCCTGTGGATATCGCCAGAGCGTCTGTGGAATATGCCAAGGAAAACGGCATGGGAATCGTAATCCTGGATACGGCGGGACGTCTTCATATTGATGAAGATATGATGGAAGAACTCCAGAATATAAAGAGCAATGTGGAAGTTACCCAGACCGTGCTTGTGGTAGATGCGATGACCGGACAGGATGCGGTCAATGTGGCAAAAACCTTTGAAGATAAGGTGGGCATTGACGGTGTGATCCTTACGAAGCTTGACGGCGATACCCGTGGCGGCGCGGCTCTTTCCATTCGTGCCGTGACCGGAAAACCGATTTTATACATCGGTATGGGAGAAAAACTGGAAGATCTGCAGCAGTTTTATCCGGATAGAATGACCAGCAGGATCTTAGGTATGGGCGATGTCCTTACCCTCATTGAAAAAGCGCAAAACGCAGTGGATGAGGAGCAGGCTAAGGAGCTGGAGAAGAAGATCCGGAAGGCGGAGTTTGGCTTTGATGATTTCTTAAGCCAGATGCAGCAGATTAAAAATATGGGCGGCATTGCCGATATGCTTTCGATGATTCCGGGACTTGGAAGCCAGGTGAAGAATGTTGAAATCGACGAAAGTGCAATGGGAAGAATCGAAGCGATAATTTATTCCATGACGCCGGAAGAAAGATCGAATCCTAAGATCTTAAATCCATCTCGTAAGAAGCGTATTGCCAATGGAGCGGGAGTGACTTTGCAGGAAGTGAATAAGTTATGTAAGCAGTTTGAGCAGACCCGTTCTATGATGAAGCAGATGAATGGAATGATGGGCAAGGGCGGACGCCGCAGAGGCGGATTTAACTTAGGCGGATTTAAGATGCCTTTTTAAGGAAATGTCCTTTTCCTTAATTAAAATGCCCTTATAACCTTTGTAACTTTATAATAAGTACAATTAATAATAAGAACAATTACAATATTATCAATTATAATATAATAAGATTGTTTCCGGGAAACCGGTTCCAATATATAAAAGTAATGATAGAAAGATGAAAGAGGTGAATCACATGGCAGTGAAAATGAGATTAAAAAGAATGGGTAAAAAGAGAAATCCTATCTATAGAGTAGTAGTTGCAGATGCAAGATCTCCTAGAGATGGAAGAAACATCGACGAGATTGGTTTCTATGATCCAAACCAGGAGCCAGCAGTTGTTAAGTTTGATGAAGAAGCTGCAAAGGCATGGCTTAACAAGGGAGCTCAGCCTACAGATACTGTAGCAAGATTACTTAAGAATGCAGGGATTGAGAAATAATCACCGGAGGCTGATTTTATGAAAGATTTAGTAAAGGTAATCGCAGTTTCTCTGGTGGATCATCCGGAAGAAGTAACCGTTACGGAAAAAGAAACGGAGCATTCTATTATTTTAGAGCTTCATGTTGCCCCGGATGATATGGGGAAAGTGATCGGCAAACAGGGACGGATCGCAAAGGCTCTTCGTACTGTTGTCAAAGCGGCGGCTTCTAAGGAAGATAAAAAAGTAATTGTTGATATTGCTCAGTAATTCCATGAAAGAATCTGTGTCAAAAGAGCGCAGATTCTTTTTGTAATTTGCGAAAAGGTAAATGATACACAAAAATGTAAATGCCTGTATTCGCTGCAATAAGCATGGCAAAGGGTGATTAGGAGGAAGGATGGAAGATTTACTTCAAGTTGGGATTATCACAGGAACCCACGGTCTGAAAGGGGAAGTAAAAGTATTTCCTACGACAGACGATAAATCCAGATACAATGATCTTGAAGAGGTCATTTTGCGTACCAAAGACGAACTTATCGATCTTAAGGTGGAATACTGTAAGTTCTTTAAACAGTTTGTTTTTGTCAAGTTTGAGGGACTTGACAGCATCAATGATGTGGAAAAATACAAAAGATGTCCTTTGCTTGTCACCAGGGAAAATGCGGTGGAGCTTGAAGAGGACGAATATTATATTGCAGACTTGCTTGGTCTTACCATTGTAGACGACAGCGGAGTGACCATAGGAAAGCTCATTAACGTGATCGAGACGGGTGCAAATGACGTGTACGAGGTAAAGACCGAAGACGGTGCAAATATTTTGCTTCCGGCGATCAAAGAGTGTATTTTGGACGTGGACCTGGAAGAAGGAATCATTCTGGTCCACCTGCTGAAAGGATTGGCCGATTGATGAATTACCATGTGTTGACTTTATTTCCTGATATGATCCGGCAAGGATTATCCCACAGTGTCACGAGAAGAGCCCAGGAGGCAGGGCTGATCCATTTGAATGCGGTGGATATCCGGGAATATTCCAAAGATAAACATAAGCACGTGGACGACTATCCCTATGGAGGCGGGGCGGGGATGGTAATGCAGCCGGAACCGATCTATCTTGCCTATGAAGATCTGGTGAGCGCCATGGAAAAGAAACCGCCTGTGATCTATGTGACTCCCCAGGGAAGTGTTTTTCGCCAGTCCATGGCAGAAAGATTTGCCAGGGAAGAGGATCTGATTTTCTTGTGCGGCCATTATGAGGGAGTCGATGAGAGGATTCTGGAAGAAATCGTTACGGATTACGTTTCCATCGGGGACTATGTGCTTACCGGCGGAGAGCTGCCGGCGTTAGTAATGATGGACGCCATATCCAGATTGATTCCGGGAGTGCTCAATAATGAAACTTCTGCGGAATTTGAGTCTTTCCATGATAACTTACTGGAGTATCCTCACTATACAAGACCGGTGGAATACCACGGGAAAAAAGTTCCGGAGGTCCTATTGTCCGGTCATCATGCCCGGATTGAACAATGGAGAAGAGAACAGTCACTAAAGAGAACCTTCGAGAGAAGGCCGGATCTGTTGGAAGGCGCCCCTCTTTCAGAGAAGGATAGAAATTACCTAAAAATGCTTGCAAGACAAGATAATCTATGATATTATTTTATAGTTGTGAATAAAAGATGGTCCGCTGTTACAATTAAGGTATTAAGAACATCCGTAAATTATAGGAGGTCACAAATGAAAGATATTATTAAGAGCATCGAAGATGCGCAGATGAAACCGGAAGTTGACAGTTTTAAAGTGGGAGATACCGTTCGTGTGTCCGCTAAGGTTATCGAGGGTACTCGTGAGAGAATCCAGGTGTTTGAAGGAACTGTGATCAAGAGACAGAATGGTGGTTCCAAAGAAACCTTTACTGTTAGAAAGTTTTCTAACGGCGTTGGTGTAGAAAAAACATGGCCGTTACATTCCCCAATCGTCACCAAGATCGATGTGGTAAGAAGAGGTAAGGTAAGAAGAGCAAAACTTTATTACTTACGTGACAGAGTTGGTAAGAAAGCTAAGGTTAAAGAATTAGTTAAATAATATCAAAGAAATACGGGCGAGTAGGGTATACTTGCCCTGTTTTTCTATGCACTGTAAAATCCCCGGGTGGGGAGGGCAAGTATGCCTTAAGGCATGAGCACAAGATTTTCACTTTTGGCGGCGTTTGCCTGCCAGATTAAAAGTGTAGAAATGAAATGCGGCGAATAGATTATGGTAAGACATTATCGGTATAATGAGAAAAAAAGAACTTTAATTCATGACATAAGGTTTTGGATCGCAGAAATTATTCTTCTGATCATCCTGGCTTTTCTTTTCGTGGTTTTTTGTTTTCAGATTGCCGTTGTCCATGGCAATGCGATGAATCCGGATTTGAAAAATAAGGATGTTGTCATTGTAAATAAGTTAGATTACAAGTTTAAAGAACCGAAGCGCCTTGACGTGGTGATGATCACTTTGGATCATGACACCAGTGAAAGATACATAATCCGGCGGATTATCGGGCTTCCGGGAGAAAATATCCGAATCACCGATGGAAAGATCTATCTCAATGGACAGGAACAGGATTTTTTCAATGGAAAAACGATTTCCAGCGGAGGACGCGCCGAGTCCGGTATCACCCTGGGGGATGATGAGTATTTTGTGATAGGAGATAATTCTTACAGCAGCGAAGATTCCAGAATGGATAGTATCGGCAATATTTTAAGAGATGAGATTGTGGGAAAGGTCATAAACTTTTCTTCCAGTCAGTAGTGTTTGGACAAAAACAGGAGGGAAATATGCATTTTCAATGGTATCCGGGCCATATGACAAAGGCCAAAAGAATGATGCAGGAAAATATTAAGCTCATAGATATCATGGTGGAGTTGGTGGACGCTCGCATTCCGGTAAGCAGTAAAAATCCGGATATTGATGATCTTGCACGGAATAAATACCGCCTCATTATTTTAAACAAAGCGGATATGGCTGATCCGGATGTGACGGCTTTATGGGAAGAATACTATAAGAAAAAAGGATTTTTGGTAGCAAAAGTTAATTCCCAAAAAGGCAAGGGCATGAACGAAGTGAAAAAGTTAATTGACGTCGCCTGCAAAGAGAAAAAAGAGCGGGATAAAAAACGAGGAATATTAAACCGGCCGATCCGGGCAATGATCTCCGGGATTCCCAATGTTGGAAAATCGACCTTCATCAATTCCTTTGCCGGAAAGGCGTGCGCCAAAACCGGGAATAAACCAGGTGTGACCAAAGGAAAACAGTGGATTAAAATCAATAAAAATGTTGAGTTATTGGATACCCCCGGAATCCTTTGGCCAAAGTTTGAGGATCAGAACGTGGGGCTTCGTCTTGCGTTAATCGGTTCTATCAAAGAAGAAATACTAAATAACACAGAAATCACTCTTTTATTTATTCAATTTTTATTGGAAAATTATCCGGGAGTTCTGGAAAAACGATACGGGGTGGAGGAAAACAGCGCTCCTCTTGCCATCTTGGAGGAGATTGCAAAGATCAGAGGTTGTTTGATGAAAGGGAATCAATATGATGTTGATAAAGCCGCTTTGATCGTTTTAGACGATTTCCGATCCTTAAAACTTGGAAGACTATCCTTGGAAAAACCGGAACAATAAAAATAAGCTCATTTTTCAGAAAGAAAAGGGGAATTTGGGATGAGTCAGGAAAAAAAAGATAAGAAGAAAAGTTCAAAAGAGGAAGGTTATGAGAAAAACAATATGATAAAGGAGATTGGCAGTACCTTGCTATATCTTGTAGGGGTGCTGATCGTAGTATATCTTATTTTGCATTTTGTTGGGCAGAGAACGGTTGTGAATGGAACATCCATGGAAAATACCCTTTATGACGGACAAAATCTGATCATGGATAAGTTGTCCTATCGTTTTAACGATCCGGAGAGATTTGATATTGTGATTTTTCCGGGGACCGAAGTAGATGGAGAGGATTCATATTTTATAAAACGAATCATCGGAATGCCGGGAGAAACGGTACAGGTTATCGATGGAAAAGTTACCATTGACGGCGAAGTGCTGGAAGATGACATATATGGAATTACCGATTACATTGACTATGGCGGGCTGGCAGAGGAGCCGCTCCTTCTTGGCGAGGATGAATATTTTTGCCTGGGAGACAACCGGCCTGTAAGCCTTGACAGCAGATATGAAGAAGTGGGGCCTGTCCATAGAGATGAATTTGTGGGGAAAGTGTGGATAAGAATCTGGCCTTTGAGTCAATTTGGCAAGATTGAGTAAAATCAGCAAAGTCAAGCAAACTTTGTAAGAGTGAATAGAGTTAGCAAGATCAGATAAAAGCGATGATGAAAAAAATAAATGAGATAAAGCAAGAATTTGAGGCGATCCCGGAAGAGCAGATTCCGGAGTTTATCCGTCTATACCAGACGGATGACAGAAAAGGAGTACAAAAGATATTAGATTCTCAGCAAAAGCGATGGGAAAAGTACCAAAAAGAGATCGCGCGGACAAAAGCGCTGTGGGCATACGAGAAAAAATATGATTCTTATCTGTCCATCTGCGGTATTGACGAAGTGGGAAGAGGACCGTTGGCCGGACCGGTGGTTGCCGGCGCGGTAATTTTGCCCAAGGATTGTCCGCTCCTTTATATTAATGATTCTAAGAAGTTATCTCCCGCAAAGAGGGAGGAGCTTTATGATAAAATCATGGATCAGGCAAGGGCGGTGGGAATTGGCATTGTGTCCCATCAAAGGATTGACGAGATCAATATTTTGCAGGCAACCTATGAGGCAATGCGCCAGGCCATTGCCAAGCTTGACGTGGCCCCGGATCTTCTCCTAAACGACGCAGTGACGATTCCGGAGGTCGTCATCCCGCAAGTGCCCATCGTCAAAGGCGATGCCAAAAGTATTTCCATCGGTGCGGCAAGTATTGTGGCGAAGGTATATCGGGACAGATTAATGGTGGATTATGACAAAGAGTATCCGGGTTATGATTTTGCTTCCAATAAAGGATATGGTTCCTCCAAACACATGGAAGGATTAAGAAGGCTTGGTCCTTGTCCGATTCATCGAAAGAGTTTCCTGAAAAATATCATTCATCAGGAGGGATGATCTTATGATAGCACGGGGCAAGGAAGGAGAACGAATTGCAGCCGACCACTTGATGAAAGAAAACTGTCAGATATTGGAGAAGCGATTTCGCAGTAAATATGGCGAGATTGATATTATTGCAAAAGATCCTCCGTATGTGATAGTTGTCGAAGTAAAAAACAGAATGAATAAACACAAAGGAAGTCCGGCGGAAGCAGTTGATTGGAGAAAACAAAGAAAGATCTGCCGGACTTTCGATTACTATAGGATGTGCCGGCGCCTTGACGAGTATGTTCCGGTGCGTTTTGACGTGATAGAAGTCTATCAATCGCAAAGGTGCCGATGGATAAAAAATGCCTTTGAGTATATGGAATGATTATGGACCACAAAGAAGGAATGAAAAAATGAAAGAGATAAACTGGAAATATTCCAATGAGAACCATTCCACCATTATCAATGAAAAGGATGGAGTGGTTTTTATTACCTTTCCCAAATTAATAAAAGCAGGAGTTGTACATGGATTTTCCACCCGGTTGGGAGGAGTGAGCAAAGGGCATCTTGGCAGTATGAATTTATCTTTCACGCGGGGAGATGACTCCGAAAAAGTGCAGGAAAACTATCGAAGGATTGCGGCCGCCATTGGTTTTTGTCATGAAGATCTTGTGCTTTCTTCCCAGATCCATGAGACGAAGATTCGATTGGTGGAGGGAAAGGACAAAGGGGACGGGATCAAACGTCCGACAAAGCCGGGAATCGATGCGCTGGTCACAAAGGAAAAGGGAGTACCCATGTCCACTTCCTACGCAGACTGTGTTCCGCTTGTTTTTTATGATCCGGTAAAAGAGATCGCGGCGATGGCTCACGCGGGATGGAGAGGAACGGTTGCCCAGATCGGGCGAAAGACTGTGGAGTATATGCAGGATAATTTTGATACAAATCCGGCGGACGTGATCGCCGTGATCGGTCCGTCGATCTGCCGGGACTGTTACGAAGTCAGCGAAGATGTGATCCTGGAATTTGAAAAGATATTTGACGAAAATGAAATGGATCAGATCAGAGATATCAAAGGAAATGGGAAATATCAGCTTGACTTGTGGAAGGCAAATGAATTAATTTTAAGAAAAGCGGGAATTAAAAAAGAGAACATGGATATTACGGATCTGTGTACCTGCTGCAACTGTGAATATCTCTTTTCCCACAGGGCGAGCCATGGGAAAAGGGGAAATCTAAACTGTTTTATTACTTTATAAAAAAGATATCAAGACAATAATAAGAGAAAGATGATATCAAGAGCGGCTCGGATTTTTATAGTGTCCGGAACGTCTCTTTACGTTATTCTTTATAACGAGGGATATAATGAAGAAAAAGATCATACATGAAATTGTGGCGGTGGAGCCGGACAGTATTGCCGAGGAGTGCGGATTGGAACCCGGCGACTGCATCGTAAAAATCAATGACAATATCATACAGGATATCTTTGATTATCAGTTTTTTATGCTCGACGAATATCTGGAAGTTTTGGTACAGACCAAGGACGGGGAAGAATGTCTGCTGGAAATCGAAAAGGACGAAGAGGAAGATCTGGGGGTGACCTTTAAAGAGTCCCTCATGGACGAATATCATTCCTGCCGCAATAAATGCATTTTTTGTTTTATTGACCAGATGCCTCCCGGTATGAGAAAAAGCCTGTATTTTAAGGATGATGACTCCAGGCTGTCCTTTTTACAAGGCAATTATATCACTCTTACCAATATGTCCGACGAGGATGTAAACCGTATCATAAAATACAATCTTTCGCCCATTAACATATCCGTTCATGCAACCAATCCAAAGCTTCGGTGTCAAATGCTAAGTAATCGGTTCGCCGGGGATATTTTGGATAAGATCCGGCGGTTTTATGACGCCGGTATTACCATGAACAGCCAGATCGTGCTTTGCAAAGGATATAATGACGGGCAGGAATTAGATCGGTCCATCAAAGAGCTTGGCGAGTTTATTCCTTACATGAACAGTATTTCCGTTGTCCCGGTGGGGCTTACAAAATACAGAAAAGGACTGGCGAAATTAACGGCCTTTGATCAGGCAGAGGCGGGGCAGGTCATCGATCAGATTGAAAGATGGCAGAAGTATTTTATGAAGAAACACGATACCCGTTTCGCTCATGCCAGCGATGAATGGTTCATTGTGGCGGGCAGGCCCTTTCCGCCGGCAGAATATTACGAAGGGTACGGGCAGATTGAAGACGGCGTAGGTATGATGCGGCTGCTCTGCGACGAAGTGGAGGAGAGACTTAGGGAGCTTTCCGGAGATCACAGAGTAAAAACAGTATCCATCGTTACCGGAAAACTGGCTTATCCTACGATTAAAGAGCTTGCAGGGGCTGTCACAGAAAAGTTCCCGGGGATTGAAATCAGAGTAAATTGTATTCTAAATCATTTTTTTGGGGAGCAGATCACTGTCAGCGGCCTTTTGACCGGGCAGGATATCATCAGCCAGTTAAAGGGCATAGATTTGGGGGAAGAACTTTTGCTTCCTTCCAATATGTTAAAGGCGGACGAAAATATTTTTCTGGATGATATTTCATTGGAGGAATTAGAGCAAACTTTACAAGTAACCGTAAATGTTATACAATCAGAAGGAAAAGATTTTGTAGATAAAATCATAGAAATCGGAGGACATTATGAGTAAACCGGTAGTGGCTGTGGTTGGACGGCCAAATGTGGGAAAATCCACTCTATTTAACGCATTGGCGGGGAGCAGAATCTCTATTGTGGAGGATACCCCGGGAGTGACCAGAGACCGAATATATGCGGAAGTATCCTGGCTTAATTATCAATTTACCCTGGTGGATACCGGAGGAATTGAGCCGGAGTCAGACGATATTATCTTGTCCCGAATGCGGGAGCAGGCAGAAACGGCTATTATGACTGCCGATGTGATTTTGTTCTTAACAGACGTAAGACAAGGCGTGGTGGATGCCGACTTTAAAGTGGCAGATATGTTAAGAAGATCAAAACGTCCGGTGTTTCTCGTAGTGAATAAGGTAGATAGTTTTGAAAAACTGATGCCGGATGTTTACGAGTTTTATAATTTAGGGCTGGGAGATCCGATCCCGATCTCGGCAGCGGGGAAACTGGGCCTTGGAGATATGCTGGATGAAGTAGTGAAAGAATTTCAGCCTTCCGAAGACGTAGAAGAAGAGGACGAGCGCCCTAAAATTGCGGTGATCGGCCGTCCGAACGCCGGAAAGTCTTCTATTATCAATAAACTGATCGGAGAAGAGAGGGTGATCGTATCTCCGGTGGCGGGAACGACGAGGGACGCCATTGATACGACGGTCGTTCGGAACGGTCAGGAATACGTCTTTATCGATACGGCGGGACTGCGCAGAAAAAGCAAGATAAAAGAAGAGCTGGAGCGTTACAGTATCATTCGTACCGTCACCGCAGTGGAACGCTGTGACGTTGCCGTGTTAATCATCGACGCCACGGAAGGGATTACAGAACAGGACGCTAAAATTGCGGGAATTGCCCATGAGAGGGGCAAGGGCGTTATCATCGCCATTAATAAATGGGATCTCATAGAAAAAGATAATGACTCAGTCAAGGAATTTACCAAAAAAGTATGGGAAAAATTATCCTATATGACTTATGCAGAGTTGATTTTCATCTCAGCAAAAACAGGACAGCGCCTTGGAAAACTATTTGACATGATAGACGCCATCATTGAGAACTGTGCGCTGCGCGTTCAGACCGGAGTGTTAAATGAAATCTTAACGGAAGCCATGGCGATGAAACAGCCGCCGTCGGACAAGGGAAAAAGACTCAGGATTTATTATATTACACAGGTTAGCGTAAAGCCGCCAACTTTTGTGATGTTTATTAATGACAAAAAACTGACCCATTTTTCCTACACCAGATATCTGGAAAATCAGATCAGATCCACCTTCGGTTTTCGGGGCACTCCGATAAAATTCATCTATAGAGAAAGAAAGGAGAAGTAGTATGGTTTGGGTTTATTTTGCAGTTTTTGCAATCGTGGGTTACGTATGCGGACTGCTCCAATCGGGATATCTGATCGGCAAGGTGTCGGGGCTGGATATTCGCAATTATGGAAGTGGAAACGCAGGAACAACAAATGTACTGAGGGTGCTGGGAAAGCAAAAAGCATTATTCACGTTTTTAGGAGATGCGCTAAAAGGCTTTATCCCGGTGCTCATCGTAAAATTTTTAGTCTGCCCGGCAGTGCCGGCCCTCAATCTGGAGTTTTCGCAGCTCTTCATCGGACTGGCAGTCGTATTAGGGCACGATTATCCGTTTTATCTGGGATTTAAGGGAGGAAAGGGAATTGCGACCACAGCGGCGGTCATGATGGCCTTCGATTGGCGTATGGGACTTTGCTGCTTTGTTATTTTTATGGTAACGGTTGCGCTCACCAGATATGTTTCCTTATCATCCATTCTCCTCTCTGTGGGAATTGTCATTGAAATTCTCGTGTTCTATCCGGGAAGATGGGATTTGTTTGTACTGATTTTATTATATGCCTACTTTGCGATCTACAGACACAGGGCAAATATCAAGAGACTGCTGTCCGGAACAGAAAGCAAATTGGGACAAAAAGTAGAAGTGAAAAAATAATATTTTTATTGTGCGGGGGCCCGCTGCAAAATGCAGCAGGCCTCTTTTTTCGCAAATTTTCTTTTTCAGAGAAATAAGCTTTCTCAACTTTTTTTCAGGAATAGATCGATCTCGTTTACAAGCTGTTTCATTTTTCCCGTAAAATCTGTGCTGTTATCAATGATCCGGCAGTAGGGATGGTCTTTCCAGCAGTCGATCACTCTGTCGTCTACTGCAATTGCTTCTTCTAAGGTCTCCGTTCTTGCCGAGTTATTGGAAATGGTGTAATACTGCGGCGCGCCTTTGGCGGCGGTCGTTAAGTGGAATACGGCGTCATATCTGTGAAAAAGATCCGTGATATCCCAATTCATCTCTTTGGTGAGAGCAAAAAATTGTTCGTCGGAGAGATAAGCCCTGTTGTCCAATTGCCCTCGGTCGCACACGATAAGAATATGATCTGCGTCCATGGTTTTTGCAGCGTCTGTGTAAATCTGTTCTTTTTTCATTTGAAGCTGCATCTGAAACTTTTGATAATCATAATTGGTCCGGCAGGTCCATGGCGCCACGCCGCCGCTAATTAATTCCGTTGCAGTTTCTGAGATAAAGAGAACCAGATACCCTTTTGCGGTAAAAACATCTTTAATCCAGTTCATTGCAGTGGTCTTCCCGGCGCAAGGTCCTCCGGTAAGAACAATTTTCGTGAGTTTTTCCATGATTTATCCCTCCGTGTGTAAAAATACGACGCTATCTTAAACGCTTAATTCTTCCCATTTTTCGTATAATTCCAACAGGATTCCTTCGTTTTCCTCAATTTTAATGGAAAGTTCAGAAAGCTTGCTGACATTGGTTGCATTTTCAGGAAGATTGATCTCTTCCTGAAGAGCTTCGTTTTCCTTTTCGAGACGGTCGATTTCTTTTTCTGTTTTCTTTAGTTCATTTTGCAGTTTGCGCTTTTTGGCGGCTTCTTCTCTGGAGCGCTTCCAATCTTCCTTGGAAGAAAGAGAGGCTCCTTCGCCCTGTGTGTGATTCGGGGCAGCCTCTGTTAAATTGTCGCTGTCCGGAGCGATATTTCCCATTTCCTTTTGTTCCAGATAATAATTATAGTTTCCTTTATAGTTGACAATGCCCGTCGGAGAAAGATCAAGGATTCTGGTAGCGGTCTGATTGATAAAATAACGGTCATGGGATACATAAAATACCGTACCTTCATAATTGTTCAGCGCTTCTTCTAAAATTTCCCTTGACTGGATATCAAGATGGTTGGTCGGCTCATCAAGAATAATAAAATTGGCATTGGAAAGCATCAGCTTAGCAAGGGAAACGCGGCCTTTTTCTCCGCCGCTTAAAGTGCCGATGGTTTTAAACACGTCCTCCCCGGTAAAAAGGAAGGCGGCCAGGACATTTCGGATACGGGTGTTGGTGAGTTTTGGGTAGGCATCGGAGATTTCGTCAAAAATGGTTTTTTCATCGTGGAGAATATGCTGTTCCTGATCGTAATATCCGATGTTAACTTTAGAGCCATAGCGGATTTTACCGCTGTCTGCTCTTAAATGCCGGTTAATGATTTTAAGCAGGGTGGTTTTTCCGGTGCCGTTTGCCCCAAGCAGCCCCACTTTCTCACCGCGGCGGATCTCCAGGTTAAGATTGGAAAATAAATGCTTCTCTCCAAAGGATTTGCTTAACCCTTCGATGGTCAGCACGTCGTTGCCGCTTAAAACTTCCGGTTCGAGAGTGATTCGCATTCGGCTGTTTAATGCGATCGGTTTTTCAAGGCGGTCTATTTTTTCAAGCATTTTTTCCCGGCTTTCTGCCCGACGGATGGATTTTTCCCGATTAAAGGATTTCAGCTTTGTGATGACTGCCTCTTGATGGGCGATTTCCTGCTGCTGGTTTAAGTATTGTTTCATCTGTGCGTCACGGAGCGCCCTCTTTTTTTCGGCATACTGAGAATAATTTCCGAGGAATGTGAGGCTTTTTCCCTGTTCTAATTCGATGACCTTCGTGACCACTTTATCCAGAAAATAACGGTCATGGGAGACGATGAGAACGCTTCCATGGTAATTGGATAAAAAGGTTTCCAGCCAGCGTATGGATTCCATGTCCAAATGGTTGGTCGGCTCGTCCAAAAGGATCATATCCGGCTTTGTTAAGAGAATCCGCCCCAGGGCTACCCGGGTTTTTTGCCCGCCGGAAAGAGTATGAATCGGCGTGTCAAATTCGCTTTCCATAAAACCAAGTCCCTTTAATACGCCTACAATCTCACTTTTCCAGGCATAGCCATTCTTCTTTTCGAAAGTTTCGGTAAGCCTTGCGTAGCTGTCCATGGCGCGGGAGAGTTCTTCTTCGCAGAGGGAACCCATGGACTTTTCCAGCTCGCGGATCTGCTCTTCCATACGGATGATCTCGCTTTGGGCGTCGATCATTTCTTCGTAGATTGTTTTTTTGGAAGTGACGTCGATAACCTGGGAGAGATAGCCGCAGCTTATCCCCTTCTGGAAAATGACCTGCCCTCCGTCTGCTTCATACTCGCCGGTGATAATCTTAAAAAGAGTTGTTTTTCCCGCACCGTTGATTCCGACTAAGGCGGCCTTTTCTCCTTCGTTGATGGTGAAATCTATTTGATTTAAAATTGTTTTTTCTCCAAAAGATTTGGTAATCTTTTGACAAGCTAAAATCATAAGTACCTCCATATATGACACTGCTTTTTTTCATGAACAGTTATAAACAGTTATAGCAAAGCTCATTTTACCATGAATTTATGAGGAAATAAATATAAAAGTGGGAGATTAGTGGGACAAAGTCTTCGAAATATAAGTTTTTGCAATGAGTTGATGCCTTTAAGATTGTTAATTATTTATTTGACAATCTTCGGGTTATTGTATATAATTTTATAGTTAGAGGTACTATAAATTAAGGCATAATTTTAGAAAGAGGATGAGAAGATGGCAGACGTTAGATCAAGTGGTAAGTTGCTTAGCGAAAAAACAATTTCACCGGCCGTAATCAAGCGTTTACCTCGTTATTATAGATATCTTGGGGATTTATTAAAAAATGATGTTGTTCGGATCTCCTCCAAGGAATTAAGTGAGAAGATGAATGTCACCGCGTCCCAGATCCGTCAGGATCTTAATAATTTTGGTGGATTCGGCCAACAAGGATATGGTTATAATGTAGAATATCTGTATAATGAGATGGGAAAGATTCTGGGCTTGGATCGCACGAACAATATTATTATTCTTGGAGCAGGTAATCTCGGCCAGGCATTGGCCAATAATCAGGAATTTGACAGTAATGGATTTCGGATTATCGGTCTGTTTGATGTAAATCCCAGATTGATTGGTATCACTGTGAGAGGTGTGGAAGTATATGATATTGATATGTTGGAGGAGTTTATTTCCAAAAATGAAGTCATGATCGCTGCTTTGACACTGCCAAGATCTAAGGCGCCTAAGATCGCGAAGGATTTGGTGGATCTTGGAATTAAGGCATTTTGGAATTTTGCTCCGGTGGATTTAAGTCTTCCGGAAGACGTGATCGTGGAAAATGTTCATTTGTCAGAAAGCATTATGACGCTGTCTTACCGTATTCACAGTAAAAAATAGTCACGAATTTAAGCTCCGGTTTCGAAAAATCGGGGCTTATGTTATATTTGCTGCGTTTTGACTGAAAACCTATGGATGCCGGCCGGCTGTCTTGCAGGGAAAGCACGGCAAAGAGGAAGGAAGGGGTTACTTATGAAATATCTCGCTACGGGAAGTGAAATGCAAAAGATCGATTCTTATAGTATTGAAAAAATCGGGATTCCGGGTATCGTTCTGATGGAAAAAGCGGCCATGGCGATGGAGGAAGAAATCATCAAAAGATTTCAGACGGGCAGCCGTGTGCTGATCGTGACGGAAAAAGGAAATAACGGAGGGGATGGACTTGCCCTGGCAAGACTGCTTTCCCATAGGGGATATCAGACAGATGTATATGAAGTGGGACAGATTTCCCGGGCGTCCGACTCCTATCAGATTCAGAGAAATATTTTAGAAAAAATACATCTTCCTATTCTGGAAGAACTTCCCGATAAAAAATATGATTTAGTCGTAGACGCCATATTCGGCGTGGGATTAAAAAGAGAGATAACCGGACTTCATAAAAAGGTGATTGACCGGTTAAATCATATGGAAGGGTATAAGATCGCAGTGGACGTTCCTTCCGGAGTCAACGCCACCGACGGGCAGATCATGGGAATCAGTTTTCTTGCAGATTTAACGATCACCTTTGGTTTAAACAAGGTCGGACTGCTTCTGCCTCCGGGTGCCGGATGCGCCAATGAAGTGGTAGTAAAGGATATCGGTTTTCCGGAAGAAGCGGTTGCTTTTGTGTCTCCCGGCTGTTTTCACTACACAAAAGAAGATCTTGGTTTGCTTCCTCAGAGGAAGGCGTGGTCCAATAAGGGAACCTACGGCAGAATCTTATTGATCGCCGGATCAAAAAATATGGCGGGAGCGGCCTATTTAAGCGCAAAGGCTGCTTACCGTGCCGGGGCGGGGCTTGTCCGCATATTTACTTGTGAGGAAAACAGGGAGATTTTACAGACGAAATTGCCGGAGGCGATATTGACAACCTACACCAGAAAAAAAGAAGCCAGAAAGAAACTTGCGGACGCAATTGCCTGGGCGGATGTGATCGGGATCGGTCCGGGGCTTGGCATGGGAGGCTTTAGCGCCGAGGTTCTTGAGATTGTATTTAAAGAAGGCAAGGTCCCGGTTGTTTTGGATGCCGACGGACTGAATGTTCTTGCCAGACAAAAGAAGGAAAAGGAGCGTTCTCCTTTGGCGAAGGAGATTTGCGATGCATTTTCTGATTATAAAGCAGGCGTGGTCTTAACTCCTCATATGAAAGAAATGTCCAGATTGACAGGACGAAGTATACAAGAACTTGTGAAAAACAGGATCGAACTTGCCAGGAAAGAGGCCGATGAAAAACATATTATTGTGATGAAAGACTCCCGCACGGTAGTGACAGACGGCAAAGGAGCCACATATATTAATGTAAGCGGAAATCACGGTATGGCAGTCGGCGGCAGCGGAGACGTCCTTACGGGAATTATCTGTGCATTTATCGGAGAGGGGCTTACTCCTCTTACGGCAGCGCAGATGGGAGTGTATTGCCATGGTCTTGCCGGTGACAAAGCAGTAAAACAAACCGGCTATTATGGATTGATGGCCGGAGAGATCGCCGATGGGCTGAACCCTTTAGGCATCCCCGAAAGAGAAAGAAGATAATTCCTTTGGAATCCTTGGAGGATTCGATGAATACTCACGACATTTTTGGAAATACTTTACTATAGTCAGGGATCAAACCAAATATGGAGTGAAGAAATGTTGATGATTAAAAGAGGAGATATCTATTATGCAGATCTGCGCCCGGTGATCGGCTCCGAACAGGGTGGAGTCAGACCGGTGCTGGTCATTCAAAATGATGCGGGAAACCGCCACAGTCCAACAGTTATTGTGGCAGCGATCACAAGCCGGATGAATAAGGCGAAGCTGCCCACTCACGTGGAATTATCCACAGAAGAATGTGATATCAGCAAAGATTCTGTGATACTTTTAGAACAGATTCGTACAATTGATAAAAGAAGACTAAAAGAAATGGTATGCAGGCTGGATAAAAAGCGCATGGCACAGATCGACCGGGCGTTAAAAGTCAGTCTGGATCTGATTACATAGGACAATCCTATGGAGGTTGGAGGTAAGAATATGGGAGAAATAGTGATCATAGGAATTTTGTTCCTGCTTGCCGCAGTCATATTATGTCAAAGCTTAATCGTAGTCCGTCTCACCGGAAATATGAAAAAGATCGATTTTTCTAAGTTTAAAGAAGATGAAGATAACGAGTATGAAGAAGAGATTATGAATATTGCCCAGGAGGGACACCAGCAGGGGGCAATTCTCGCTGATGAAGCAGAAATGATTTCCAATATTTTTGAATTTGGAGATATGGACGTAAAGGACGTCATGCAGTTTCGCCAGAAGATCAAGGGAATTGAGGCGGGAACCAGAGTAAAGGATACCATCGACTATATGATCGAACAGCACTACTCCAGATATCCCGTATACGAAGAGGATCTTGACCATATCGTGGGGATGCTTCATTTTCGGGATGCGGTAAAATGCTATCTGAATGCGCCGGATAAAATGGTGGATGAAGTGATGAGAAAGGCATATTATGTGCACGAGGCGATGGACATCAACGAGCTTCTTACGGAAATGAAAAATAATAAAATCCATCTTGCCGTAGTGCTGGATGAGTTTGGACAGACTGCCGGGCTTGTTTCCATGGAAGATATTCTGGAAACGATTGTGGGGGATATTTTGGATGAATATGACGTGGAGGACGTCGAATTTGTCCGCCTTCCGGAGGAGGGACAATTTCTTGCCTCCGGCATGATCCGCCTTGATGATCTGGAGGAAGAGCTGGGAATTACTTTCGATACGGAAGAATTTGAGATTTTAAACGGATTTTTGATCAATGAGCTTGGTCATCTTCCGGAACCGGGAGAAAAAGTAGAAATTCATTTTAAAGGATACATATTCACTACTTCAGAGCAAAAGGATAAAGTGCTGCGGCAGATACGTATTATGAAGGAAAAGGAGACAGAAGACCATGGAGATCAACTTTGCAGATCGAATGCGTGAATTTGACACGGGTATCTTTAATATACTGGACGATAAAAAGAAGGAATTACAAACCAAGGGCAAAAAAATCTATAATTTTTCCATAGGAACGCCGGATTTTACACCGCCGAAAAAAGTAATGCAGACGGTGTCAGATGCCTGTCTGGATCCTGAGAATTACAAATATACCTTACGGGATATCCGAAAGTTAAATGAAGCGGTGAGAAACCGATACCAAAAGCGATATCAGACAGAAATTCAGGAAGAAGAAGTGATGTCCGTCTATGGCTCCCAGGAAGGGATGGCGCATCTGTTTTTGTCGCTGGTCAATCCGGGTGATGTGGTGTTAGTACCCGATCCGGGATATCCGATCTTTTCCATCGGACCAATGCTTGCGGGAGCAAAACTTGAAACCTATCCGTTATACGAAGAAAATGATTATTTGCCAAACTTTTCCGACATTCCGGAGGAAATATGCGAAAAGGCAAAAGTTATAGTGGTCTCTTATCCGGCCAATCCGGTTTGCGCTACGGCTCCCGATGAATTTTACGAAGAGCTGATTGCCTTTGCCGAAAAACACCAGATCATCATCATCCATGATAATGCTTATTCGGATATCATATTTGACGGAAGGAAGGGAAAATCCTTTTTATCTTTTCCGGGAGCAAAAGAAGTGGGAGCAGAGTTTTATTCCCTCTCCAAATCCTATAATTACACCGGAGCCAGAATGTCATTTTTGGTGGGAAATTCTAAAATCATTGGGAACTTTAAGAAACTTCGTTCCCAGATTGATTATGGAATATTCATGCCTGTGCAGTTAGGAGCCGTCAGCGCATTATATGAAGATGATGAGGCGGTAATAAAACAGTGCCAGGAATACCAGGCAAGAAGAGATGCGCTTTGCGGCGGTCTAAGGAAAATAGGATGGAACATTCCGGACAGTAAGGGCACGATGTTTGCCTGGGGAAAAATTCCGCAGGGATATTCCTCGGATATGGAGTTTGTGATAGAACTTATGGAAAAAACCGGAGTGATCTGTACCCCGGGAAGCAGCTTTGGAAGTCTGGGAAAAGGGTACGTTAGATTCGCCCTTGTCCTTCCGGTGGAGGAAATCGCAAAAGCCGTGGAAGCAATTGAGAAAAGCGGTATTTTATCATTTACGAAATAGGAGATTTATGCTATAATTTTTTAGGTTTGTTTGATATATCACGATATACATATAATAGATGCAGGTGATATGCCGGCGAAGAAGAAACACAGAGAAAGGGAGATAGGATTTATATGTCAGGACATTCTAAATTTGCCAATATAAAACATAAAAAAGAAAAAAATGATGCAGCAAAAGGAAAGATTTTCACTGTCATTGGCCGTGAAATTGCCGTAGCAGTAAAAGAAGGCGGAGCAGATCCTGCCAATAACAGCAAACTCCGTGATGTGATCGCCAAGGCAAAAGCAAATAATATGCCAAACGATACCATCGACAGAGGTATCAAAAAGGCAGCCGGAGACGCCGCTTCCGTAAATTATGTACAAAATACATACGAAGGGTATGGACCAAGCGGAATTGCAGTGATCGTGGAGACTCTTACGGATAATAACAACCGTACTGCCGCCAACGTAAGAGCAGCCTTTTCCAAAGGAAAAGGCAATCTGGGAACCAATGGATGCGTATCTTTCATGTTCCAGAAAAAGGGACAGATCATCGTCTCCAAGGAAGAATATGAGACAGATGCGGACGAGTTCATGATGCTGGCGCTTGACTCCGGCGCAGAAGACTTCTTAGAAGAAGACGACAGTTACGAGATCACCACAGATCCGGATGATTTCAGCGAAGTTAGAGAAGCCTTAGAAAAAGAGGGAGTTCCGATGGCGTCTGCGGAAGTTACCATGATTCCGGATACTTACGTAAAACTCACCAACGAAGAAGATATCAAAAATATTAATAAGATCCTTTCCATGTTAGAAGAAGACGACGATGTACAGGCAGTCTACCATAACTGGGAAGAAGAGGATGAATAACAGATAAATATTATTTTCTATTATGAATAATATTACTTATTATAATACAAGCGATTTTTAATTTGAGCGGCTTTAGCTTAAAATAAAAAGTCCGGCATATCCCACGAAAACTCGTCTTTGCGATTGCAGGAGTTTTCCCGGATATGCCGGATTTTTTATTTAGCCTTGGGTAAAACGGGAGAGGAACTGTCTGGTTCTCTCTTCCTTTGGATTCTCAAATACCTGGTATGGATCGCCTTGTTCTAAGATATATCCATCGTCCATGAATACCACATGGTTGGCAACGTCACGGGCAAATGCCATTTCGTGGGTTACAATAATCATGGTAGTATTTTGA
This sequence comes from uncultured Eubacterium sp., assembly GCA_964555015.1. Taxonomy (GTDB): domain Bacteria; phylum Bacillota; class Clostridia; order Lachnospirales; family Lachnospiraceae; genus Anaerobutyricum. Next base: position 46,134 of record CAZKQV010000007.1, read on the forward strand.
TCTGCCAGCTCCTTGATTACTTTAAGAACTTCGCCGGTAAGTTCCGGATCGAGAGCGGAGGTCGGCTCATCAAAACAGAGGATGTCCGGGGAGAGAGCGAGAGCCCTGGCGATCGCCACACGCTGGCATTGGCCGCCGGAAAGCTGATGAGGATAGTTATCCATACGGTCTTTTAAGCCCATCTGCTCTAAAAGTGTTTGTGCGTGGATTTCGATCTCTTTATGAATCTCTTTTGATCTGGATTTATAATCCGGCCGTTCTTTGGCAAGAAGCTCTTCTGCAAGCATAACATTTTGTTTTGCCGTATACTGCGGAAAAAGATTGAAGTTCTGGAAAACCAGACCAAAATGCAGCCTTTTTTTACGGATTTCAGATTCCTTTTTCGTGGAGATATCGTCGGCGTCATATAATGTTTTGCCGTTTACCCGAATAATCCCCTTGTCCGGCTGCTCTAAAAAGTTAAGACAGCGAAGGAGGGTGGTTTTGCCGCTTCCGGAGGAACCAATGATGGAAACAACCTGGCCCTTTTCTAAAGAAAAGCTGATATCCTTTAAAACCTCAGTCCGTCCAAATGATTTGCAAATATGTTCGATTTCTAATATAGCCATCCTGTCGTCCTCCTATTTGAAATAATCCAGTTTCTTTTCCAGTCTTCCGAGAAGTACAGTTAAAATACCGTTGCAGACCAAATAGTACACTGCGGTAAAAAACAGCGGCCAAATGGCGCCGGAGATACCCTGGGAACCTTTCATGAACGCCTGTCCTGCCCAAATGATCTCCTGCAATGCGATAATTCTTGCAAGAGAAGTATCTTTGACAAGCGTGATGATCTCATTGGACATCGGCGGAACGATTCTTTTGATCATCTGGAGAAGAGTGATCTTAAAGAAAATCTGGCTTCTTGTCATACCAAGAACAAGACCGGCTTCCTCCTGACCCACCGGAACACCTTGAATCCCGCCTCGGTAGATTTCGGAAAAATAACAGGCATAGTTCACGATAAAAGATACGGAAGCCGCCAGAAAACGTCCGGTTTCGCCACCGCCCCAGATAGGGTTATGTAAGACCAGTCCTGGGAAATAGTAAATGATTAAAAGCTGAATCATAAGAGGAGTACCCCGGATGATCCATACAAATATTTTCATGATAAAACTTAGAGGTTTAAAACGGGACATGGAACCAAAGGCGATGAGAAGCCCGAGAGGTATTGCTCCGATTAGGGTGACAAAGAACAATTTCAATGTCTGGAGAAAGCCGACATTTAATGCGGAGATTACGGTCGGCATTTGCTGCATGATTAATTCCATTAGTATATCCTACTTTCTTCTGTTTTGATAAATCCGATAAATGAAACGCGCTCGGCCAAACATAAATAAAAACATAATGCGAAAATAGAGAGCGGAAAGTTCCACTCTCTATCTTGATTTATATCATTTTCGATCGCAAGATTGCAGTGATTCAAATGAGATTGCTTACTGTTCCACGATAGCAGCCTGTACGCCGTAAGTTTCAGCGATCTGCATCATGCTGCCGTCAGCGTAGCTTTCGTCAAAGAACTTATTAAGTTCTTCTGCAAGATCAGAACCTTTACGGAAACCAACGCCATACTCTTCACTGTTTAAGCCAACTGTATATGTAAGATCTGCATAGCCAGTTCCTTCGCCGACCATAGCGCCTGCCATAAGGGAGTCGATGATCGCTGCGTCGGATGTTCCGGAAGCAACTTCCATAAGGGCGTCAGACTGTGCCTTTACCGGTGTAGCTGTAAAAGAGTTTGCTTCTGCCATCTCTTCTCCGGCGCTTCCTGCCTCAACGGCAAAGGAAAGATCCTTAAGGCTCTCCACATCCTGGTACTTATCTGCCACGTCAGATTTTACGATAACGACCTGGGCGTTGTTACAGTATGCGTCGCTGCATTCCATAGAGCTGGTAACTTCATCGGTGAGAGTCATGCCGTTCCATACACAGTCGATGGTCTTGCCGTCAAGCTCCATGATCTTGTTATCCCAGTCGATCTCAACAAATTCCACGTCAACGCCAAGACTTTCGGCAAATGCCTTTGCCATATCAGCGTCAAAACCGATCCAGTCGCCGTTTTCATCCTTGTAATCCATAGGTTCAAAATCAGTGATACCTACCACCAATTTGCCCTGGCTTTTTACGTATTCCATGTCGCTTTCCGCGGAAGCTGCCGCATCGGAATTACCTGTAGTTTCTGCGCCGCTGGATGATTCTGCATCATTGGAAGAACCGCCGCAGGCAGCAAGGGATAAAACCATGATGAAGGTTAACATCAAAGCCAATAGTTTTTTCATAGTGAATATTTCCTCCTTTAAAGTGTCTGTTTAATACTTTACTATAGTAGCAATATAAAGAAATAAAGTCAACTAAAAATTTAGCAAGATGCAGTGAAAAAGTTGACCAAAAAGTTGACGAACAAAGTTCTTTCTATTATAATTGTGAAAATACCAGGAATCTGGATAATATATAAATGATGGGAAGGAGTAAAATAATGAGTTATAAAAAGATATCTGTGGAAGAATTGGCTTTGAATCCTTTTGTGAAGATTGGGAAGGAATGGATGCTGATCACCGCCGAAAAAGAAGGAAAGGTTAACACGATGACCGCTTCCTGGGGCACGATGGGCGTGTTTTGGGGCATGAATGTTGTGAACGTGGGAATCCGTCCACAAAGATATACCAAGGAGTTTGTTGACGCAGGTGACATTTTCACCCTTACATTTTTTGACGGAGAACAAAAGGAAGCCCTGACTCATCTTGGCACCGTTTCCGGAAGGGACGAAGATAAGATTGGAACGGTTCAGTTCCATATTACCCATGTGGATGATGCGCCGACTTTCGAGGAAGGAAAGCTGGTTCTTGTATGCAGGAAACTGATGGAAACCTCTCTGAATCCGGAAGAATTTCTTGATTCGTCCATTGATGAAAAATGGTATCCGCAAAAGGATTATCATAGGATGTATACTGCTAAGATCATCGACGCATATTATAAATAAGGAGTGATGTTTATGTTCTATCCTGGATATGGATACTATGGGATGTACTTTGACCCGACTTATTTTCTGGTAATTATCGGTCTGGTGATTACTATGGCGGCTTCCGCTAAAGTAAAATCGACCTATGCAAGATACTCCAAGGTGAGAAGCAGAAGGGGAATCACTGCGGCTCAGGCGGCTCAGACGATTTTAAACGGCGCCGGAATCTACGATGTGAGGATTGAACATATTGCCGGTAATCTTACCGATAATTATGATCCAAGATCTAAGGTTCTTCATCTGTCGGATGCCACGATGCGGTCATCCTCTGTGGCGGCGATCGGAGTGGCGGCTCATGAGTGTGGCCATGCGATTCAGGACGCCACAGAGTATGCTCCTCTTCGTATCCGAGGAGCCATTGTTCCGGTAGTAAATATTGGTTCTACGGCGTCCTGGCCTTTGATTTTATTGGGAGTGCTTTTGGGATTCAACCAGACGCTGATCACTTTGGGAATCATCCTGTTTTCTTTGACCGTTGTGTTCCAGCTTGTGACCTTACCGGTAGAGTTTGACGCTTCCAAAAGAGCGTTGTCGATTCTCGGAGGATCCGGGATGTTTGGCGACGAAGAGCTTGACGGGGCAAAGAAGGTCCTTACGGCCGCAGCCCTTACCTATGTGGCAGCCGCAGCGGCATCTATTTTACAGTTGCTAAGACTGGTGCTTTTATTTGGCAGAAGAAGAGACTGAATGAAAGGAAAGCTTGCCATGGCTTAGCGGCCATAGAGCGCTGGGAAGCAGAATGACAGGAATTAAAATTCTTTGTGTAGGCAAGATCAAAGAAAAGTATTTTGCGGATGGTATCGCCTATTACAGTAAGATCATAGGAGAAAAAAGTGATTTTTCAATCATAGAGTGCGCCGACCAGCCAACGCCGGATAAGGCGCCCTCCTCCGTAGAAGAACAGATTAAAAAAACAGAGGGAAAAAGGCTGCTTTCTCACATCAGGGAGGAAGACTATGTGATCGCATTATGTATTGATGGGACACAGTATTCCTCTGAGGCGTGGAAACAGCACATAAAAAAAGTGGCAAACACCCGGTCTCGGTCCGGCAGTCTGGTATTTGTCATCGGAGGGTCTCTTGGTCTGTCTGATGAGGTAGTACGGAGGGCAAATGAAAAAATAAGCTTTTCTGCCATGACATTTCCCCATCAGATGATGCGGATGATACTGTGTGAACAACTTGCTTTTGTTTTATAGCTTTTGATGTTTATAGCTTTTCAGGCAGTGAGAGAGGGAAGCATAAAAAGCGCTTCGTGTGGCGCTGTGCAAGGGCATTTGAAGCATACCTTTTATGTATTGCGCAGAGAAGTCTTTAAGTTGCCGGAAAAAAGCATAAATAATAAAAAGAATAACGTATATATAAATCCAGCAGATGCCAGCAATAAAAACGGATTGCCAGGCATCTGTTTTATTATGCGCTGATATAAATACAGGCTGAATAAACCGCTGATACAGCTTGCCGCCGAGGGAAAAAGAAGGGAGTCCATTGCCTTAAAAGTAAATGGAACAATTTTGGCGATGGCAAGGAGATCTAAAAGTAAGAGGATTCCATAACCGAAAAATAAACCGAGGAGATAGCCGTATATACCGATGACCGGAGCAAGTGTCAGGATAAAAAGAATCCGCAAAGCCTCGCTGATTAAATGGTGATACAATGTTTTTTTGGTCATTCCAAAGCCGTTTAGAATACTGGAGGTGGCGTTGGAAGTATACATGAGCGGGCAAAGAATGGAAAAAAGGCGGATGTATTCTCCTGCCTGGGGACTTTGAAATACTACTGTACCTAAAACATGACCATAAAGTAAAAATGCAAAGGTGGCAAAAATTCCGATCATTAAACAATAGTGAAGACAGATGGAGATGGTACTTTTAATTTGGTAAATTTTTTGTTGTTTGTAAGACGCTGAAATGGCAGGCAGGATCATGACGGACATGGAATTGGTAATGGTTGCCGGGAAAAATAAAAAAGGAAGGGACATTCCCGTTAAAGTACCAAAAATAATGAGGGCAGTATCCTTGTTTCCAAAGTATAAAGTAAGCATGGCGGGAATTAAGATATTTTCCACACTGCCGATTAAATTAAGAGAAAAGTGGTTTATGGTTAGGGGAATGCTAAAGTGAAAAAATTCTCCCAGCAGTTCCCGGGAAGAGAGAACACGGGAGGAGAAAGAAGAAATCCGCACTTTATGAAAAAGACGATATAGCCTGGATTTTAACTGGCTATATGCATAGGCCGCCACAGTGTAAAGCATAGAAGCTACTTCCCCGAAAAGCATACCATAGACAGCGATTCGCGCATCTGCCGTAATATGATAGAAGGAAAGCGCAAGAAAATAAATGCTGCCAACTCTAACGCACTGTTCCACAAGCTGGCTGGCGGCAGGCACCGAAGAACGGTTTAAACCGATATAATATCCGTGAAAACAAGATTTAATTGCCACACAAGGAAGGGAAAAGGCGGCGATTTTAAGGGGGAGAGAAGCGGAGGCCTCCCGAATGATGTATATACTGATTTCGTCTGATAAGGAGATCAGTCCGAGCATCAAAATAAGAGAGAGGCTAACATTGATCGCACAAGTCAAGCGGAGTAATTTTTTTATATGATGAGTCTGCCCGGCGCTGGAAAAACGGGAGGTCATATTAGAAATGCCAGTTTCAAAACCGTGGCAGCATAAGGTAAAACACAAAAGATATACAGGAAAAATAAGCTGATAGACCCCCAATTCTCTGGCGCCGATCAGATTGGATAAAAGAATGCGATTATAAAAACCGAGAATCCGGGAAAGAACACCGGAGACGGTTAAAATTAATGTACCGGCAAAGATTGTTTTCTTAAAGGAGGACATCATATCACCATAAAAAAGTGTTTACCAGATTATATGAAAAGATGAAAAAAACATACCTGAGAATTTCTTTTTTACACACCTGAAAAATTCCTTTTTGCAGCTTGCAAAAATAAAAAAAATATAGTATGATAATCAGCAGTGATATTCTGGTATGGACCAGTAGCTCAGTGGATAGAGCAGCAGTTTCCGGAGCTGCGTGTCGGGGGTTCGACTCCCTTCTGGTTCAGTGAATACACAAAAAAGATCCGAGCTTTCATTAGAAAGTCCGGATCTTTTTTTGTGGTGTGAGCCTGGCGGCGCACATTTCTGTTTTAATACTATTGCAGATTCATAACTTTTTCCGCCAATGGCAGATAATAATTAATATGGGTTGTCTTTAGCGGGTGAATGCCGTCGGCGCTCATATATTGTTTCCGAATTGTCGGATCAGAAGTATCAAAAGTGCAGTTTTTGTAGCAGTCAATCACAGTAACATTATACTTTTGACATACCTTGATCAATGCGTTGTAATAGTCCAGATAAGTAAGTCCGATCCCGTTTTTCACAGTGCTGATATCGCCAGAGTTTGCCTTGTTATCATAGATCTTATTTGGAATTAAGAAATATACCTTGGTTTTTGGATAGTTTTTCTTAAAGTGATAAAAGATCGTTTCCAAAGCGCCGCTGGTAGTATTGATATCAAAGCTGTTGGAAGAGGATATACTTCCCAAAGGAGAACTGCGGTAGTAGTCGTTTACACCGCCGTCAATAATGGCATAGTTGTATGTTTTGTTGACATTCTGTAAAACAGATTCGGCGATATGTCCCTTGTTCGGATAAGAAGAAGAGAGCAAGGAGCCGGGAACAGGAACCTTTGTCAGCTTGAAGCCGTATTTTTTTACGAGAGCGTCCGCATAGGAGTAACCGCCGGCTCCGGTGCCAAAGGCAATGGAATCCCCGTCAACATACAACGTCTGGTTAGCATAGCTCTTACAGGTGGTAGCCTTTACGTGCTGATAACTCTTAGAAGCGATAACAGTGCTGGAAGTCGTATGATAGGCTCTCACAGCAATATCGAAGGTCGTACCGCTTTTTAATCCGCTGATGGTGCAGGCGTCGGTGTTCCATTTTATCCGCTTTATTTCCGTATATTTTTTAGTGCTGCTGTTGTATTGATAGAAGGCGTAACCGCTGGCGCCGGAGACCTTGCTCCAGCTTAAATATACCGACTGATAAGTTGTCTGAGTGACCTTCAAGTTCTTTACTGCCGGCATGGTTGTTGTCTTCTTGATCTTTGTGTAATTTTGGCTAAACAGCGTCTGGTTGTTTGATTTTTTATATGCCTTTACAGCGAAAATATAAGAAGTTCCGCAAGAAAGATTGCGTACTGTATAGTTTGTCGTAGCTTTGCTCACCGACGTGATCTTCTTAAACTGTTTTTTGGCAGAATCATATTGGTAAATGTAGTAACCGCCGGCCTCGGCCCTGGAACTCCAGGAGAGAGTAATGCTTGTATCCGCAGAAGAGCCGGAGATTGACTGTACATTTCTTGGCAAAATTGAAAAAGTTTTTACAAAAGTACCGGTAAAATTTCGCTTTCCTTTTATGGTGACAGAAGCCACTCCTGCATTGGTATTGTTTTTGTAAGTTGCGGTATAAGAGGTTCCTGCAGTAAGTTTACTTGTTCCGTTGTAAACGGAAACTTGTGGTTTTTTTGCTCCGCCGCTGTAAACATAGAACGAATTAGAAAGCTTCACCGTACAAGAAGAAACCGGTCTGGCGGTGATCGTAAAGTATCGTCTTACTGTGCCTGTGTACTTACCCTTTCCTTTGATGGTTACGGTAGCCTTTCCCAGAGACAGATTATTTCGATAAGAGACGGTATAGTCTCTGTTGCAGTTTAAATCGATATTATTAAGAGATACTTTTACAATAGGTTTTATCGCCTTCCCGGTATAATAAGTCGATGTATAAGGCAGCCCTACTTTTGCATAAGCGAGCGAATTGGATGCAGAATGAGTGTTCACTCTGCATCCAATAAATAATAAGCATATAACAGTAAATAAAATGATATAACGAATTATTTTTGTCTGGTTTAATAATGTTTTTTGTGTATACTTTCCGGTGTCTTCTTGCATAATGACATCCAATCCCTTTTCTTTATTGTGATTAAATCACACGCCTTATAGCCAAGATAGAGCGGTAGGAAGCGTTCGTTGATATCTTAACGCAAGGAGTTGTCGCATGAATGATCTGGTTATTACCCATATAAAGGGCAACGTGTCCGGAATAGCAGATCAGATCACCAGGCTGAGCCTGACTAAGGCTTGCAACTTTTTTACCACAAGATCTTTGCAGCGTGGAAGTTCTAGGAATGGTATATCCAAAATGCTGATAAACTCTCATGGTAAATCCGGAACAATCGGTTCCTCCCGTCAAACTGGATCCGCCGTAAACGTAACGCGTACCAAGGAACTTTTTAGCATATGTAATGACCTGCTGTCCTTTGGAGGAACCAGGAGAAGAAGCGGTGCCACCGCAGTTTAAAGTGATATAACATCCCTTTGCATATCCTGTTTTTCCATTTACTTTTACTTTAACCCAAGTTGTGCCTGTAGTCAATGCCTGAATTGCAGCATTTTTCTTTGCCGTTGTAACGGCGGCGGCAGAAGTGCTTGCGCTCTTTCTGATCACCAGAGAGGTTGCGTTCACCTTTCCAGCCTTAATATTCGCATAAGGAGAAGTTGCGGTACCGTAGGCAGTGGTAATATACTTACCGGATACATAACCAGTATAGTTACCGACGGTAATTTTTACCCAAGCGGTTTTTAAGGTACGGCATTTTACTCTTTTTCCTTTTTTCAGTGTAGTGAGCCTTGTTGAGCTTGCCGAAGCGCTCTTTCGAACATTAAGAGTCGTTGCGTTGACTGTGCCCCATTCATACCCGCAGGCATTGGTCACCGCCTCTGCATTCACCGTTCTTAAGTTCCGTTCAGTACCATGTATTGATGAGATGTTAAGAACACAAACTGCAATAATAGTACTGAAGATAAGCTTTTTTAAAGTATTACGCATGATTCTTACCTCCATTCAAATACATTATGTATGGTATAGTATAGGGACAAAATGTGACGGAATTATTATTTTTATAACATTTATTAACTTTTTTGTAACAAATTATTAAAATAAATTAACATGAGTTAATAAAAGCGTTTTATTTTAATGGTTGGATTAATAGCAAACAACGCTTTTTCCTGAAACTTTGCTTGGAACACAGCAACACGGCATACCATGAAAATGATATGCCGTGTAAAAAAATGAGGAGTATTTTAAAATGACTAGTTTTTCAGGGAAGTTTTCCCTTCCATCGTTATCGTCGGGAGAGAAGAGGATTAAATCACTCGTCTTATCGCTGCAATGGAGCGGTAGGCTGCATTGGTGGATATCTTAATTCCATCTTTTGCATTACTTGCATGGATGATCTTGTTACTTCCCATATAAAGAGCAACATGGCCGTAATAACAGATCAAATCACCAGGCTGGGCCTTGCTTAAACTTGCAACCTTCTTTCCGCAGTATCTTTGCTGTAAGGAAGTCCTTGGTATGGAATAGCCGAAATGCTGGTAAATTCTCATGGTAAATCCGGAACAATCGGTTCCATTTGTCAAGCTTGTGCCGCCGTATACATAACGATTGCCGAGGAACTTTTTAGCGTAGGCTACAATCTGCTGTCCCTTAGAATAAGGTACGGAAGCAGTGCCGCCGCTGTTTAAAGTGATATAGCATCCTTTGGCAAATCCGGTTTTTCCATTCACCTTTACCTTAACCCAGGTAGTACCAGTGGTTAACACCTGAACGGCTGCGTTCTTTTTTGCGGTGGTCAAGGCGGTGGCGCTGGTACTTGCACTCTTTCGGATGGCAAGAGAGGAAGCGTTTACCTTTCCTGCCTTGATGTTGGCGTAAGGAGAAGTGGCGGTGCCGTAGGCTGTGGTGACATATTTTCCACTGACATAGCCGGTGTAGCCTCCGACGGTAACTTTAACCCAGGCGGTTTTTAAAGTGAGGCATTTCACTCTTTTTCCCTTTCTCAGTGTGACAAGCTTTTTAGCGCTTGTGGAACCGCTCTTTCGAACATTAAGAGTCGTTGCGTTAACAGTCCCCCACTCGTAGCCGCACTTGTTGGTCACAGCCGCCGCACTAACATTCTTTAGATTCTGTTCAGCACTATGTATTGATGTAATGTTAAGAACACAAACTGCAATAATAGTACTGAATATAAGTTTTTTAAGAGTATTACACATTGTTTCTTACCTCCAATCAAATACATTTTGTTTATGTGGATAGTATAGGAGGAAAATGTGACGGAATTATTATTTTTGTAATATTATTTAATTAATTTGTAACATTTAGTTTAAAAGATGTTAACAAAAAAAGGACGACAGCCTTTTGGCGGCTGCCATCCTTTGAAATAGAATCTGTTTTATATTTTTGAGGTTATTTAACAAAAATAGTGTTTTAGTATATTACCCTGCGAATTGCGGCGATCGGACGATATGCTGCATTATAAGAAATCTTAATACCGTCTTTGCGGTTACTTGCATGGATAATCTTGTTATTACCCATATAAAGAGCAACATGACCGTAATAACAGATCAAATCACCAGCTTTTGCAGATTTTAAGTTGGCAACTTTTTTTCCGCAATGTCTCTGGCTGGCAGAAGTACGGGGGATATTGTAACCAAAGTGCTGATAAACTCTCATGGTAAATCCGGAACAATCCGTACCATTTGTCAAACTTGTGCCGCCGTATACATAGCGGTTTCCCAGGAATTTCTTTGCGTAAGCGATCACTTGTTGTCCCTTGGAATCCGGTTCGGAAGCAGTGCCGCCGTCAGGAAGAGATATGTACTTGCCCTGCGTAAACCCAAGTTTGCCATTGGCTTTTACTTTGACCCAGGCAGAACCCGGAGTAAGCACCTGAACCTTAGCTCCCTTTCGTAAAACTGTGACCAGTTTAGCGCTGTTGCTGGAAGAAGCGCGAATGTTTAATACGGAACTGTTTACCGTTCCGCTTCTTACGTTGGCATAAGGTGAAGTGGCTGTTCCATATGCAGTGGTGAGATACTGGCCGTCAGCATACCCTGTGACATTGCCAACGGAAACCTTTACCCATTTTGTCTTTAAAGTGAGACATCTTACTCGTTTTCCTTTTTTTAATACAGAGAGAATCTTTGAACTGGAAGAAGGTCCCTTTCGTATGTTTAGTGTGGAGCTGTTCACTGTTCCCCACTCAAAAGAATAAGCTTTTGCCTGCCCGCCTTCATTGGATGCGCTATATATAAAGGAAACTCCGAGTATGCACATCGCAATCAACAACCGGGTAATCCATTTTTTTGTCAACTGATTCATGTCTAAAACCTCCAATATCCATTTCTTGTTAATTCCTGGCTCATTATAAGATCAAAAAGTGACCAAAATATGTACTAAAAATGGACTGATTTAATATATGTGTAATAAAATATTGTTTTAATTCTAAATAACATCAATAATAACTTAATGATTAAGAAAAACGTAAGATATGTATCAATAATGTAAGAAATCTGCTTTGCGCACTTCGACCTTTGGCGCTCAGAAAGGATTGCTTTTTATCAATGTTTATTTGACAGTAATATAGTGATGATTTATTATGAGAAAGTCATATAGAAGAAGAGGAATGGCAGGGTGATGGAGCAGAGATGAAGATTGAAATTTATGTTTATACGGAAAAAAAGACGGAAAAATTTTATAAAAAAGCAATGGAAGAATATAAAAAGAGATTGGGGAGATATGTGACAATTAATGATAAGTTCATACGTAAGGAAAAGGACTGGCGGAAAGTCTGTCAAAGCGGCGCAGAGGGATATTATTTGTCCGAAGGGAACTCGTTGACCTCCGAAAAATTCAGCCGCTTTTTGGAAAAAGCGGAAATCACGGGAACGAAAAAACTTTGTTTTTTTATTTCGGAAAGCCAATGGTATGAAGAAAATAAAAATTGGATCTGTCAAAATATCTCCAATCGTTTTTCATTGTCAGAATTTACAATGAGTGCCCCGATGCAGGCACTCATCCTTTTCGAACAAATCTATAGAGGATACCGGATTATCCACAATCACCCGTATCACAAATAGACTTACTCTTCAAGATTGATCCCTACGCCTCTTGGTTTTACTGCTGTGGAAAAAACAATCTGTGTCTGGGTATTCCCGAATTTTTGTAGATTACCGATAAATACGTCCAGTTCCATGGTGCTCGGGAAGGCAACCTTTAACATGATGGAATAAACTCCCGTAACACAGTTGCATTCAAGGACATTAGGGCAGGCGGTTACATAAGGATAAAATTCATCCTTTTGTTTTGGATCGAGAGTGAGATTAATAAATGCCGTAATATGGTAGCCCAAAGAGATGGGATCGATCTCTGCGTGATATCCGGTAATAATTCCCGCTTTTTCCATACGCTCGATCCTTGTGGAAACAGCCGGAGATGACAGAAAAACATTGCTGGCCAGATGTTTTAAGGGATATCTTGCGTTTTCTTGTAAAAGTGCAAGAATTTTTTTATCTATTTTGTCCATAATCTTACCTCCATATTGCTTTGAAAAATCTCACCTTGGCGATCTTCCTTATTTTGTGAAAACTAATTTGTAAAAAAAACAGGGGTGTTCTAAAAAGAACACCCCTTTGTGTTGGATTCATTATAATGAATTTTTTGAAAAAATGCAAGTATAATGCTTATTAGCAAACTCCCTGAGCCAGCATAGCTTCTACAACCTTTTCAAAACCGGCAATATTAGCGCCTGTCACGAAATCGTCTTCTTTGCCGTAACGCTTAGCAGCGTCATCGATATTATGGTAGATATTTACCATGATGTCTTTTAATTTTCCGTCTACTTCTTCGAAGGTCCAGCTTAATCTTTCGCTGTTCTGGGACATTTCCAGTGCGGAAGTAGCAACACCGCCGGCATTGGAAGCCTTTCCAGGAACAAAGTATACTTTGTTATCCTGTAAGTACTTTGTAGCGTCTAAAGTAGTAGGCATATTAGCGCCTTCTGCGACAACCTGGCATCCATTGGCAACAAGCTGTTTTGCATCGTCGATCAGAAGTTCGTTCTGTGTTGCACAAGGAAGAGCGATATCGCATTTGATCTGCCATACGCCGCGTCCTTCATGGTATTCACTGTTAGGACGATAGTTCTTATATTCTGTAAGACGGGCACGTTTTACTTCTTTGATTTCTTTTAATGCTGCCACATCAATTCCGTCCGGATCATATACCCAACCGGTAGAATCGGAAACGGTAACAACCTTTGCGCCAAGCTGCTGAGCTTTTTCTGTTGCGTAGATCGCAACATTACCAGCGCCGGATACACAAACGGTCTTTCCTGCGATATCCATGCCTTTGCATTTGAGTAATTCATCTACGATATAAACAAGGCCGTAACCGGTAGCTTCTGTTCTTGCTAAAGATCCGCCGTAAGTAAGTCCTTTGCCGGTGAGAACGCCTTCGTAAAGACCGCGGATTCTCTTGTACTGTCCGAAGAGGAAACCGATCTCTCTTCCGCCAACGCCGATGTCGCCTGCCGGAACGTCAGTATCTGCGCCGATATGTTTGCAAAGCTCTGTCATAAAGCTCTGGCAAAAAGCCATAACTTCTCTGTCGGATTTGCCCTTAGGATCAAAGTCGGAACCACCTTTTCCGCCGCCGATTGGAAGACCGGTCAAAGAGTTTTTGAAGATCTGTTCAAATCCAAGGAACTTAATAATACCCTGATTTACAGAAGGATGGAATCGTAAACCTCCCTTGTAAGGTCCGATTGCGCTGTTAAACTGAACGCGGATACCCATATTCACCTGAACATTACCGTTATCGTCAACCCATGGAACACGGAATTTGATCATTCTTTCCGGTTCGGTAATTCTTTCAAGGATTGCTTCCTTTTTGTAAAAATCTTCGTTGGCTTCGATTACCGGACGAATGGTTTCAAAAACTTCAGTAACAGCCTGGTGAAATTCAGGTTCGCTTGGATTTTTTGCAATCACTCTTGCAAGTACATCATCAACATAAGACATAAATAGTTCCTCCTTAGATAAACACATATTTTCCATTAGAAATCATTGTTAAATTAATATCGAAATGATTTCATGAATACAAGTTTTATAACCGAGGGATATTATACTATAACTTTTTCATTATATCAATATCTTCACGTTGAAAAATTACATTTTTTTAAAATAAAATTGCAAAAAAATCTTGAAAAAACGATAAAATATAAATAAATTAAGCTGAAAATGACTTTCTTGGGGAAATAAACTTCATAATGCGATTTATAAAATAAAGAGAAAAGGGAGAAAACAAAAGTAAAATAACCCAAAAAACAAAAAATAATAAAGAACAGATAGTTAATATTTAGACAAAACGACGACGCTTCACACCAGATAAATGATGTATTTGCCAATGTTTATTTTTTAGTAACCGGACAAAAAGATATGAGGCAATGCTTGTCATAGTAAAGAATCTGATGATATAATAAAGCAATAAATCAGGGGACTTCTTGCTTTGATGCAGGAAAGAAACCGGTGTGGCAAAGAAAGGGAAAAATAAAATGACAGCATATGAGCATTACGTGCAATATTATGAGACAGATCAGATGGGAATTGTACATCATTCCAATTATATCCGCTGGATGGAAGAGGCGAGAACTTATTTGATGGCGCAGATAGGATTTCCCTATAAAAAAATGGAAGAGACGGGAATTATTGTTCCGGTCTTATACGTCCGCTGTGACTATAAAAGTATGGTACATTTTGAAGATACGGTTGTGATTTATCCCCGGATTACGAAGTTTAAGGGTACGAGACTGGAGTTTTCCTATGAGATGAGGGATAAACAGACAGGAGAGCTTAAGACGCTGGGAGAAAGCGGACATTGCTTTATGGATACCGAAGGTTCTCTCATTTCCCTGAAAAAGTCTTACCCGGATATTTTCCGGCTTTTTAAGGAATATGAAACGGAAAGTCAAGAACAATAATTTTTCTTAGACTTAAAAATATAATGGAGTGGTAAAACAATATGCAGATAAAAATATGTGGTCTTACGAGACCGAAGGAAGCAGATTATTTAAATGAAAATCAAGTGGACTTTGCAGGTTTCGTTTTGTTTTTTCCAAAGAGCAAAAGAAATATTACCATTGAGCGTGCTAAGGAGATTATGTCTAGGTTAGATCCAAAGATTAAAACGGTTGCAGTCACCGTAAGTCCGACGAAGGATCAGATTCGGCAGATTAAAGGCGCCGGTTTTCATCTCATCCAGATTCACGGAGAAGTAGAAGAGGATGTGTGGAATACCCTTCCCCTTCCGGCGTGGAAGGCATTTAATATAAATGACATGGAACATTTTTTGGAATATCAGCAAAAAGTGCAGGTGAAAGGTTATGTATTTGACGCCCACGAACCGGGCAGCGGTAAAACCTTTGACTGGGATATGTTAAAAAATCTCCCCCGGGATGAAAAAATGCTGATTCTTGCAGGAGGCCTGAGTCCGGATAATGTAAAAAAAGCGATAGAGTATGTGAAACCGGACGGAGTGGATGTTTCTACCGGAGTGGAAAGAAGCGGAGGCGACGGGAAAGATAAGGATAAGATCCACAAGTTTGTAGAAGAAGTCAGAAAGAGTACAAAATGTGGCGGGAAATAGCAAAGCGTTTTATTGATGAGCACAGGCTTAATATAGAAGAATATACCGTATTGCTGGCCAACAGCCATGAAGAGGAACTAAAAAATATACTTCGGGAAGAAGCAGTGAGGATTTCCCGGCGATATTATGGAAATCAAGTGTTTATCAGGGGACTCATTGAGTTTACAAATTATTGCAAAAACAATTGTAATTACTGCGGTATTCAATGTTCTAATGCAAACATTACAAGGTATCGTTTGAAAAAAGAAGACATCCTTTCCTGCTGCCGGGAAGGATATCAGATTGGATTTCGGACTTTTGTGCTCCAGGGAGGAGAAGATCCCTGGTACACGGAAGATCGGATGGCGGATATTATCCATGCGATCCGGGGGGAGTTTCCGGATTGTGCCATCACCCTGTCCGTGGGAGAAAAGGAAAAGGATACGTACCGTGTCTGGAAAGAGGCGGGGGCGGACCGGTATTTATTGCGTCACGAAACAGCCGATGAAGCTTTGTATCGTTTCCTCCATCCCGAGTCTATGAGCTTAGGCCACCGAAAACAGTGCCTTTTGTGGTTAAAGGAGTTTGGATATCAGACCGGGGCGGGATTTATGGTAGGAGCTCCCGGACAAAGGATCGGACATCTCGCCAAGGATTTAATTTACCTTCAGGAGCTTAAGCCGGAGATGGTGGGAATCGGACCGTTTATCCCTCATCACGACACCATCTATGCGAAGGAAAAGGCAGGAAGTATTGATATGACGCTTTTTTTGCTTTCTGTGATTCGGATTATGCTTCCTAAAGTTCTTTTGCCGGCAACGACGGCCCTTGGGACTATGGATCCCGAAGGAAGAGAGAAAGGGCTTTTCCATGGGGCAAATGTCATCATGCCCAATTTATCTCCGAAAAAGAATCGGAAGGATTATACTTTATATGACGGAAAGATTTCAGACGGCGAGGAGGCGGCGCAAAACCTCTCCCTCTTAAAACAGAAGGTGGAAAAAGTGGGATATTCCATTGTCATAGGCCGGGGCGATGCTCTAAAATAAAAAATGGAATTGGATGGAATAAAATACAATTTAAATATGAAGAAATAATTGCATCATTTTCTTGAGAATGTTAATCTATAGACAATACTAACAACTTTATTTATACACAATTTAGGAGGTTTTTATGGTTACAAATGATGCTACAATTTTAAAGATTAAGCATGAGCTTCTTTATCGATGTGCGAAGCTTGCTTACGCCGGAGAATTTGAAGAGAAAAAGGAACAGATTCCTTACGAAATGATCGCCGGTCCCAAAGCACAGTTCCGCTGCTGCATCTACAAAGAAAGAGAAGTGTTAAGGCAAAGAACGAATCTGGTGGAGGGCAAAACACCGATTGGCGAGATTCCGGATCACAGTAAAGGACATAAGATCGTTTATGTAATTCCGGCGGCTTGTGAGGAATGTCCGATCGTCAGATACACTGTGACCAACAACTGCCAGAACTGTATGGGAAAAGCTTGCTATAATTCCTGTAATTTTGGCGCAATTACCATCGGAATGCACCAGGCATACATCGATCCGTCAAAGTGCCGTGAATGTGGAAAATGTGCGCAGGCCTGTCCATATAATGCCATTGCCGATCTGATGCGCCCATGCAGAAAGAGCTGCCCGGTCAATGCTTTACAGATCGATCCGGAGACGGGGATCGCCATGATCGACGATGAAAAGTGTATTTCCTGCGGACAATGTATCCATAGCTGCCCATTTGGAGCCATCGGATCCATCACATTTATTATTGATATCATCAATGAAATGCGCGCAGGCAAAAAAGTATACGCTATGATCGCTCCGGCTATGGAAGGACAGTTTGGCAAGGATATCACCATGAACAGCCTGAAAGAAGCCGTAAAGAAAATCGGATTCGAAGATATGATCGAAGTCGGACTTGGCGGCGACCTTACTGCGGCGGCAGAAGCGGCAGAATGGGCAGAAGCTTACGAAGAGGGAAAGAAGATGACCACATCTTGTTGTCCGGCATTTGTAAATATGGTAAAGAAACACTATCCAAAGGTAATTGACAACGTATCCACAACGGTTTCCCCAATGTGCGGAGTATCCCGTATGATCAAAGCAAAAGATCCGGATGCCGTCACAGTATTCATCGGACCTTGTGTGGCAAAGAAAAGCGAAGCTTTAGACAGCGGAATCGAGGGAAATGCAGACTACGTTTTGACCATCGGCGAGCTTCGTCAGATGATGAAAGCAAAAGATGTCGTATTAGAGCCAGCGGAAAATACTTATCAGGAAGCGTCCGTTTTTGGAAAGCGTTTCGGAAACAGCGGCGGCGTTACCAATGCAGTTCTCCAATCCTTAAAAGAGCTTAAGAAAAATGACGATATCACAGTTACGGTTTGCAATGGCGCAGAAGAGTGCAAGAAAGCGCTTCTCATGCTCCAGGCAGGACGTTTAAAAACAGACTTTGTGGAAGGTATGGCCTGTGTGGGAGGCTGCGTAGGCGGTCCAAGCAAACACAGAACAGAGATGGAAACGAAGAGATTCCGTGATCAGTTGATCAAACAGGCTGATGGAAGATTAATTCTGGAAAACTTGTCGAACGTGGATCTTGATTCTTTCTCCATGCACAGAAAATAACTCGCAAAAAATAATATCCATAATATCCGGTTTTTCAGGCTTTCACAGCTTGCATTTTATCAGGATGTTTGCTAGAATACATAACGTAATATAGGTGGGAAGATAGAGATATCTTCCCACTTTATCAGGAGATGTACCCAAGTGGTTGAAGGGTCCGCACTCGAAATGCGGTAGGTCAGGCAACTGGCGCGAGGGTTCGAATCCCTCCATTTCCGTTAAAAAAACTGCCTTGATGATCTAAGTAAGGGATCAAGAGGCAGTTTTTTCTAATATTGAAAATTATCTGCTAGATTAACAGAAGAATATGGAAGAAGAAAATGCAGGCGATAAAGAATAGAACAATAGAAAGGGTAAATATTAATTTTATTTGACGGATTGGAGCAGGAATATGGAAGTGAAATTATAATTGTCCGATTCGGTATTCCCGATTATTCTGTACGCACTGGAATGGATTGGATAAAAGCGGCGGTCAGGTGGACGCCCTGGATAGCGCAGAATATAGCGGAAGTTTGATTATGCTTCTGAATGAGGGTGTTGGTTTTGTGAAAAGAAATATGAAAATGCTTTGGAAAAAAACTGCAAATTCCCGGATTGAAATGCCGGATTTTTGTGAGAGGAGCGTTTTTGAAAGCCTTGTAAATGGATTAATCCACCGAGATTATCTGGTAAATGGCAGCGAAGTTCATATAGATATTTTTGATGACCGTCGAAGTGGACAGTGGAAAGTTAAAAAATTTTAATTTATCGACGAACGCCCCTTTCTGTGCTATGATAATCAGCGAATGATCATAAATGACAGAAAGGGGTATTTTCTATGGCGGATACATCAGAAAATAAACCAATGAAATATAAAAATAATATCAGTGTGGGGCTGTTTGCCCACGTGGACGCAGGTAAGACAACTTTGTCTGAGGCAATCTTATATACGACCGGCCGTTTGAGAAAGCTTGGGAGAGTGGATCATAAAGATGCGTTTTTAGACAATTTTGCCCTGGAGCGGGAGCGGGGAATCACAATATTTTCAAAACAGGCGAGATTTCCGTTGGGAGAAAAAGAGGCGATCCTTCTTGACACTCCCGGACACGTGGATTTTTCGGCTGAGACAGAGAGGACATTGTCGGTACTCGATTATGCGATTTTGGTGATCAGCGCTTCTGATGGAATCCAGGGACATACGATGACATTGTGGCGTCTGATGAAAGAATATAAGATTCCTGTCTTCTTATTCATTAATAAAATGGATTTGCACGATGCTGATTCGAAAAAAATTCTTATGCAGTTAAAAGAGCAATTAGACAGTAATTGTATTTCTTTTATGGAAGAGGGATCCGAGGAGTTCATGGAAGAAGCGGCGATGTGCGACGAGGAAACTTTGGAAGAGTATATGGAGAGCGGGAAGGTGGGAATCAAACAGATCGTTCGATTGATACGGCAAAGGAAAATGTTTCCTTGCTATTTTGGTTCGGCCTTAAAATTAGTCGGGGTGGAAGAGCTGCTTGATGGAATGGAAAGATATACTTCTGCGCCGGAATATCCGAAAGAGTTTGGCGCGAGAATTTATAAAATCTCCAGAGAAGAAAAGGGCGCCAGATTGTCCCATCTTAAAGTGACAGGAGGAACTCTTTGTGTGAAACAATCTTTGCCGGGGATCGGCAAGGTGGATCAGATTCGCCTCTATTCCGGTAATAAATATGAATTGATAAAGGAAGCCCCGGCCGGAATGGTGTGTGCGGTGACAGGACTTTTACATACTTATGCAGGCCAGGGACTTGGGATGGAGCATATGTGCGTGGAGCCGGTTTTGGAACCTTTATTGTCGTACAGGCTGATTTTGCCGGAAGATGCGGATATACAAAAAGCGTTGGAACAGATCAGACAGCTTGAGGAAGAGGAGCCGTCATTACACGTTTTATGGAACAGCCATTTGGAAGAGATCCACGTCCAGCTTATGGGAGAAGTTCAGACAGAAATATTAAAATGTATCTTGGCGGACCGGTTCGGACTCCATGCGGAGTTTGGCAGCGGTCGTATTATTTATAAAGAGACGATTCAAAATGAAGTGTTGGGAATCGGGCATTATGAGCCTCTTAGGCATTATGCCCATGTCAATCTTCTTCTCCGGCCGGGAAAACCGGGCAGCGGTCTTCATTTTTATAGTGAATGCCGGGAAGATGTTTTGGATCGAAACTGGCAGCGGTTGATTTTAACTCATTTGCAGGAGAAAGAGCATTTGGGGGTATTGGCTGGTATGCCGATTACGGATATGGAAATCGTTCTCCATTCCGGAAAGGCTCATCAAAAGCATACCGAGGGAGGAGATTTCAGACAGGCGACTTACCGGGCGGTAAGACAGGGCTTAATGAAGGCCGATTCCCTGCTGTTGGAACCCTGGTATTCTTTCCGGCTGGAACTCCCTTCGGAAAATATCGGCCGGGCAATGTCCGATGTCCAGGGAATGAGCGGGCGGTTTGATCCTCCCCGAATGGAAGAGACCACTTCGATCTTGCGGGGAGAAGCTCCGGTATCGGAAATGCTGGATTATCAGAAGGAAGTATGGTCTTACTCCGGAGGAAAAGGGCGCCTTACGGTGATCTTGAAAGGATATGAGCCATGTCATAACCAGGAAGAAGTGATCGAAGCGTTACAGTACGAGGCAGAAAGAGATCTGGATAATCCGGCAGATTCTGTTTTTTGTGCCCATGGTTCCGGGTACATTGTGCCTTGGAATGAGGTGGACGCCAAATGTGATATTTCTTATCCGCAAAAGGAGTCCGACGAGGCGGCTCCATCGCAGGTGTCAAAAAAGGCTTCCAGCAAAGGAGGGGAAGACGCGGAACTGCTTGCCATCATGGAACGGGAATTTGGAAAGGCAAAAAATAAGAGAGAGAGCTCCCGCAGATATTTGGGAGGAACTTATGAATATACAAAGGATAGGGCGATCAAAAGAGAGGAAGGAAGGCAGACTGTTTTAAGAGGAAAAGGAGAAAAGAAAAAACAGTATTTGCTGGTGGACGGTTATAATATCATCTTTTCCTGGGAAGAACTAAAGGAGCTTTCGGATGTGAGTATGGATGCAGCCAGACTGAAATTGATGGATATACTTTCCAATTATCAGGGATTTACCGGCTGCACGCTGATTCTTGTTTTTGACGCATATAAAGTAGAAGGAAATCCGGGAGAAATTCAAAAGATCAACAACATATACGTCGTGTTTACCAAAGAAGCGGAAACTGCGGATCAATATATTGAAAAGGCGACCCATGAGATCGGAAAAAAACATCACGTTACCGTTGCGACTTCCGATCATCTGGAGCAGGTGATCGTCATGGGACAAGGCGCCTTAAAAATATCGGCGTCGGATTTCTATG
Organism: uncultured Eubacterium sp.; assembly: GCA_964555015.1. GTDB lineage: Bacteria > Bacillota > Clostridia > Lachnospirales > Lachnospiraceae > Anaerobutyricum. Next base: position 67,737 of record CAZKQV010000007.1, read on the forward strand.
AGGAAATCGAGAGAGTAGATCAGGCTATCCGCACTATGAATGAAGAGAAAAGGCTAAACGATAAGAATTATCTGTTCCATCATTTGGATGAGGAGACCGCAGAAAAAATGGAAGAGGTCAGACTGGGGAAAAAAGAGTTTACGGAGATTTGATAAAAGTTTTTCGTTGCAATGATCTTCGCACCCTTCGGCCTTCGGCTAAATTTTTTCACAAAGTTGACTTTAAAGGTAGGATATGTTATATAATAAACGTCCATATAATGCCAAAGCAGCGGCAGGACATGGGATATTATTTAGAAAAAGCTTAAGGAATAAGTATCGGCTTTTTACATTATGAAATGAATAACAGGAGGAGGATGAGAATGAAAAGCTGCATGGATTCAAAGAATCTGCATCAAAGACTGAACCGAATTAAAGGACAGATTAATGCGATCGACGGTATGATCGATGAAGATATTCCTTGTGAAGATATATTAATTCAGGTGAATGCGGCCAAATCTGCACTTCATAAAGTGGGGCAGATCATTTTGGAAGGCCATTTAAATCATTGTGTAAAAGACGGAATCGAGCACGGTGATGCGGAAAAAACCATTAAAGATTTTGCAAAAGCAGTAGAGTATTTTTCAAGAATATAAAACGCAGTAATGATCGGAGCTGATGGAAAAGGACGACGGGTTTGCCACCATTTTTATCAGCTCTTTTATAGTATGGAAAAAGACAGTCTGGTTTTTATAGCGGCAGGAATGAAAAAATGAAAACATTACTTTATTTTAATTGTGATATGGGAGCGGACGCCGGCAGAATCCTGTCCGCATTGGCAGAGCTTTTTGAGGAAAAAGAGCAGGTAATAAGGAAGCTAAACCGGTTAAGCCTGCCGGGAATTACCTATGAGGTTCCGCCAAATGAGTCCGGACATCAAACAAACGTGAAAGTTCACGGGGAAAGTACCCGCTATTCTTTCCGGGATATCAAAAATTGGATTTTCGATATCGATGTGGAAAAAAGCGTGAAACAGGATGTCATAAATATTTTGGAATGGATCGTAAAGGCAGAAAGCCATACTTTTGGAATTGACATAGGGCAGGCGGAAGCGTTAAAAAATAAAACGTCCGTGATGACGGCGGAAGTGATCGCCGTGTGTGTTTTCATGAATCGGCTGAGCCCTGATATGATCGCGTCGTCACCCCTCCGGTTGGGGATGGAAGATGCTGCGGCAGCTTTTCTTCTTCAGGATATACCGGTGTATGGAGGACGGGGAGACGAAAAACTTTGTACGTTGTCCGGCGCGGCAATTTTAAAATATTATGTGACAGAATTTGGCGATATGCCAAAAATGATTCTAAAGCGGGTGGGATACGGTATGTTACAGGCGGGAAGCGGCGGATCAAAGGAAGAAACACAACAAAAATATTGTCTTGGCGCATATTTCGGCTGCTTGGCGCATCCAAATGAAGAATATCAAAATGCGGAGTATCCAAGTGAAAAACATCCGATGGAAGATTATATTTCTGAGATCCAGACGAATCTGGATGATATGCTTCCGGAAGATATCGGATATGCCACCGGTCTTCTGATGGAAAAAGGAGCGCTTGACGTATATACCGTGCCCATCGGCATGAAAAAAAACAGACCCGGCGTACTTCTTTCCTGCATCTGCCGGGAAGAAGACGAAGAGAAAATGGCGGAGCTTATTTTAAAGCATACCACAAGTCTCGGGGTGCGCGTCACAAAAGTAAAAAGATATACCATGAATAGGAAAAGTATGGTAAAATCAACACGTTACGGCGAAATCCGTTATAAGGAAGCAGAATATCACGGCATCAAAAAGATAAAACCGGAATATGAAGACCTGAAAAGAATCGCCGAAGAAAAAAATATTTCATTATACGAAGTGAGAAGGAATATAATGATATCGGGATAAAGTATCCGCCGGATATCCGACATATGTCACCGATCAAGAGGGGAAGGAGTTATCATGGATAAGGAGATCGCAAGATACGAAAATAAATTAAAACAATGTCAGTCTATGACAGAATTATTGACAGCAATGTCTTCCTGGCAGAGTTACTGCCGCAGTCATGGAGTAAACAAAGAGGAAGAAGAAAAAATCAACGCATTATATTTGGAAATGGAAGGACGGCTGATCACTAAGCTAAGATCGACCCCCTGGTAATTATTTTCAAAAGGAGAATCACAATGGCAAATACAAAGGAAAAAATAGCCAAGTCATTTAAGGAACTGGTATTTCAGAAGGCATTTGCTAAAATAACAATCACTGATATTGCCAAAGAATGCGCTATGACAAGGGAAAACTTTTACTATCATTTCCACGATAAATATGACATTGTCAGTTGGATATTTCAGGAAGAAATCGAAAAAGAACTTTCAAAGAGCCAGCTTCCTTTCCCGGAATGGTTCCGGATGTTTATACATAAGCTGAATTTGGATTATGGATATTACCGGAGAATATTTAAAGTGATTGACATGACCATGCTGGAAAAGGATATCTACCGAATGCTGGAAAAAAGAATCCGGGTTTTTGTGGAAGCGACGATCAACTCTTCTCCATGGAATAATATGTCTGCAAAAGAAGAGTTTATTGTGGAATTTTTTACAATGAGCTTTCAGAATTGGCTGATCAGCTATGTTCTATCCAATGAACAAACGGATGAAGAAAAGCTTGCGGCAAACCTCAGATGTCTATTTGATCAATTTCTTTCATTCGTAAGAAATTCGTAAAAAGCTTTTCTGCTAATTTGAGAAATTCTTTGGTGGGAATTAATGAAAAATAATATTAATTTGGGAAAAAAAGAGGCAGAATGTTTAGTTTTGTCTCCTTTTTTTCTTAATAAATGACAAAGAATCGTAAGAAATCACGATTTTTCTCACAAATCTCTTACAATGTGAAAAGACAAAAGGCGAAGATAATGCTATATTATTTATAACACTAGTGTCCTTTAATTAATGAATGTTTTGTAACTAATTGTTTTATTTGAGGAGGTTTTATTATGAGTATTGATATTTTTGCTTTAGTCGCTGCATTTGGTGGCGGTGTATTTGGTGCTTCCGTTGGTGCTCTTCCTGCATTCATTCTTACAGGTGTTGTAGCAATCATTGGTGGTATCGCTTCTGTTGCTGCTCCTGGAGCAGACTACGTAACTTATATGGCTTTCGGCTCCTTCGTAGGACCGCACATTGCATTCGCAGGTGGCGTTGCTGCTGCTGCTTACGCTAAGAAGATTGGCGCTTCCGAAAACGGCGCTGATATCGCTACATCCTGTAATGGATATGGAAATCCTTCCATCCTTGCAGTAGGTGGTGTATTTGGTATTATCGGTTACATCATCGCAGCAATCGTTGCTTTCGTATTTGGTGGATTAATTCCTAACGTATTCACAGATAACCCTGGAATGACTGTATTTATTTCTGGTTGTATCGCTCGTTTAGCATTCGGTAAGAGAGGTCTCTTAAGTGACGCTAACGTTCGTGCTCCTCTTAGCAAGGGCGGCGCTTTAGGAAATATGTTACTGATCTCCATCGGATATGCAATTGTTGTTTCTGGTGTTTACGTAGTATTAGCTGGAACAGTAGAAGATGTTGCTATTCTTGGTTCTTACCATGTAGTTATCTTCGGTTTTGCTGCTGTCAGCTTAGTATTCGCTGAAATGGGTCAGCCACTTTATGGATGGCATCATATCGGTATCATCTCCGCAGAAGCTGCTATGGCTGGTTATGCAATGGGTGGTGCTGGAATGGCTATGATTCTTGGTATCGTTATGGGCTTAGTTGCTGGAATCTTACAGGATTTCGAAACTTGCTTCTTGAACTCCGATGTTGACTCCCATATTGACGGACCTGCATTCGCTATCTTCATTAGTACAATCATCATTTCCATTATTAAGATCGCTGGTGGAATTGCTTAATTACATATCGAAGATAATATTAATTAATAATTTGGACATTAGAAAATACGAGAGGGTGCCTTTTTAAAAAGGCACCCTCAGTGTTTTTATTAAAAAGATTATTTGATAAAAATCAAGAAAAAGATCGGAGAAAAATCATTCCACCTCTGCTGTCAGAATCCACGGAGCAGGTTTTGCTTCAAAGATATTTTTATTATTGAGTTTCGACATGGAAACCTGAATCACTTCCGTTTGTTTCAAATGATATTTCTTAAATACTTCTATAATGTTAGATAAAATATCCAGTTCTAAAGTGTAGACGACAAATTTCATCTGAGGATTAATCTTTAGAAGATTATGCACTTCTTCCTCAAACTTATCCGTAGCAACAATAAAAGAAAGGGAAGGGATCGGCAAAGACTTTAGGGATTGTCTGGACGTATCTTCCACAATAGCAACATTGTGAAGGCCAAACTTTGTAATGTTCTCTTCGAGGGAATAGCGGTCATGTTTGTTGTATTCCACAGCGATGATATGGCCTTCGCTGGCGATCATGGCAGATTCCACGGCGATACTTTCTCCGCTGATAATACAGATCGTATCCTGATCGTCCAAATGGAGCTTATTGATGATGATCGCGCGGATCTCGCTGGCCACATAGCGCACGGAACCAGGAGAGAAATTAGCGTTCTGTATTCCCATCCGATAAGAGCTTCTGGCGTTGGAGTTCACAATAAGCATTACCGACGGCCCGGTAATCTCCACGTCGATCATATCAGATATTTTGCAGATATTGACATTGCCTTCCGGTTCCAGACCGGTTTTAAACCAGATATCGCAGTTTCCAAGGCCGCTCTCCCATAAATTAAAGAAAAATCCGGAATGCCCCTTATCTGCAAATACAAGAACTCTTTTATGTGTTTCAATGGTGGTAATGAGATTACGCTTTTTCTTGCTGATATCGATTAACTTGATTTTGTCGATTTCCAGACCTGCTTTTTTGGAAAAGTATTGAAGCCAGGCCAACATATTATTACTGCTAAATGATGAAGTAGCTGTACCCATATGCTTATTCCCCCTTGCGTACCAGATGTTGTAAGCCCGGTCGGGCTTTGCTTTTGCTTGTTAAATATTATTTTATTACATAATATGGGAAAAGGCAAGGGACAGGAATTTTAATGTGTAAAAAGTGTGTCTTTTTCCAGAAGTGGCTTGTAAAAAATCCATCAACGAGGTAGAATATTTTAAAGAATGTAAATTTAATGCAAGACCAGGAAGGTTTAATTGAATGAAAATATCAACAAAGGGAAGATATGCGCTGCGTTTGATGCTTGATATTGCACTCCACCAGAATGAGGAAAAGCCTGTGAGGATAAAAGATATCGCACAGCGTCAGGGGTTATCGGTTAAATATTTGGAGCAGATTATTGCGATTTTGAATAAGGCCGGTTATGTAAGAAGTATCCGGGGGCCGCAGGGAGGCTATCTTTTAAAAAAGAATCCCTGGGAGTATACTGTGGGTATGATTCTGTATTTGACAGAAGGAAGTTTGAGTCCGGTTGCCTGTCTCGATCAGGGAGAAACCTCCTGTGACCGTATGGATAGCTGCGCCACTTTAAGATTATGGAAACAGTTGGACGAGGCGATCAAAGGAGTCGTAGATAAAGTCACTCTCCAGGATCTGATCGATTGGGACTCGGAACAGCAGGGAAATGATTTTGTAATATAATACATAATCGCTCAGGAGATGATAATATAATTTAAGAAAGAGGAAGAAAAATATGAAGCTTGATATAAAGGAAAAAAGGATTACAAAGAACGAACTGCGATATGAGATTTCGCCTGCCATGGGAAAGGTTAATCTTCAGGTTAATATGAAGAATCAGATTAAGCTGTTTGGAAAATCCGGACCTGGCCCAGTGGGAGCGGTGGTTTCTAAAATCATGGTTGGTTCCCCCCTGGAACCTTTATATTTATTTGTAGAGCAGGTTACTATTTTCGCCAACACGGACGAAGGAGACACAGAATTAAAGATGGATAAAGACGAGATGACGAGTCTCTTTAATACGATCTGCGTGCCGATGGCGATGCGGGAAGTGGAAGAAAGTATCAAAAAATTTTGCAATGTCTGCAATATCCCGGAGATCAGTCTCCATAAAAATAATGGAAAGCCGAAGAGTCCGGGGAGTTATTTGAATTAATTTCTCAATAAAAGGGATGATTTATATGAAATTAAAAATAAAACGATTAATGAAGAAGTATGACCATGCACTGCTGCTGTTGTATTTTCCGGTTTATATGGCTGTGTTTTACGCAATAGAGACATTTATGCCTGATAAGATCCATATCATATCCTGTAAGCTGGATGAGCTGATCCCGTTTTGTGAATGGTTTGTGATCCCTTATTTATTATGGTTTGTATATATTTTTGCTTCTTATGCTTATTTCTTTTTCCGGGAAAAAGAAACCTTTTGTAAGTTTATGTATTATGGTATGATTGGAATGACGATCTTTTTAGTGGTTTCCATTATTTATCCCAATGGATTGGAAATCAGGCCGACGGAATTTGCAAGAGATAATATTTTCGTCGATTTGACAAAGTTTATCTACCGCACAGATCCGTCAAGAAATGTCCTTCCAAGTATCCATGTGTTTAACTCATTAGCCGCATATCACTGTATCATACAAAGTCCTTCCTTAAAGGATAATAATTTCGTGAAAAAAGGCTCACTTTTGCTCACGGTTTTAATCATTTCGTCCACGATGCTGTTAAAACAGCACTCTGTTTTTGATGTGATGTCCGCTTTTGTGCTTGCCATCTTCTGCAACGATCTGATTTTTAATCACCGGTTGAGCATAATAAAGATGCAGTACGATAATTGGAAGATGAGAAAGAAACTCCGGCTAAAATATAAAGAATATTTTCGCTAAATACGCAATGATGGAGGATAAGTGTGAGAAAAATAATGTTTGTGGGGAGGAGTGAATCCGGAAAGACGACTCTCACCCAGGCGATGAAAGGAAAGAAAATAATATATCATAAAACACAGTATGTAAATCATTATGATGTGATCATCGATACTCCGGGAGAGTATGCGGAGACGAAGCGGCTCGGAGGATCCTTGGCGGTATACAGTGCGGAGTCCGATGTGGTCGGGTTATTGATCAGCGCAACGGAACCTTTTTCCCTTTATCCGCCGAACTGTGTTTCCCAGACGAACCGCGAGGTCGTCGGTATCGTAACAAAGTGCGATCATTGGGCCGGAGAGCCGGAACAGGCCGCAGAATGGCTAAGGCTTGCCGGATGTAAAAAAATATTTTTTACCAGCGCTTTCACTGGCGAAGGAATTGCCGAGATTATATCTTACCTAAAAGAAGAACATGAGACGCTCCCGTGGGAAGTGGTGAAAGCACAGTATGATAAATTGAATTATGGAAAGCAGGAGGGCGAGGACGCCATGACCATCAACGGGGTCGTTGTATAGGGATAGGTGAGACGCCAGGTCGGACGCTCTTTCACTCTGCTTTCTTTTTCTGGGCATTCCATCGATGATGGGATGCCCAAAGTGTTTTTTCGCCTCCCAGGCGCTTCGGTAAACAGAATTGAAATGTTGATAGAAGGATTGCCGCAAAATAAATTCTTTGGAAACAGGCACAATAAATTAAAGGGAGAAACCACGAAAACTCGTGATTTCTCCCGCTGTTTTTGCTGCGAATTTATTTCATGATCAAAGGTAAAAATGTGTTTTCAAAATGGATGATCATATCAAGCATATCGTCCACAGTTTCGAACTGATCTCTCACTAAGATCATCTGGTGATCCAGCAAGACTGCCATGGCCATAGCCAGACGGCTGGCGTCTTTATCTTCAATGGTAGTATATTCCGGAAGTCCGTCAAGAGAAGTGGTACGGCACCAGTTGGTAATGGCGGTATAGCCTGCGGCGTCTTGAATCATCTCTTTTAAGATGTTTTTCAGGAAGCCGTCCTGTCCCTGGTACTCTTTTTTCGCATCCTTATTCCAGCACTCAGTGAAAGTTTCATTATAACTTTCAAAAAGCATCTTTATTGTGGAAAGAAGATATGCTTTGCACTGTTTCCGATCCTGTTCAGAAGGATAATTCTTAAAGCAGGCTGCGCAATATGCGGCAATAATGCTTCCCGTAAAATATCCAAGATCATATCCAAACGGGCCCATAAAAGAAAATTCGAAATCGAGCATCTTAATTCCGTCGTCGGATAAGAATACGTTGGAAGTATGGAAGTCACTGTGGATCAGACAGTCGGAATGGGTCATGAACCTTCTTCTTAACCGGAGACGGTTGGTCTGGCAAGCCGGATCATCGCTGATCTGGCGGAATCTCATCCAGTCGTTATACATATCCGGATCTAAGTCTGCGCCGAAACGATACAGGAAAATACCATCTTCCATGATCTGGCGAAGTTCTGTATTTTCAAACTGAGATTGTAAATTACGAAATCTTGTCCGAGGCAGGTAATATTCAGAGGTGTAGAACGAAGAACGGCCTAAGAAGTTGCCGACCTCCAGTCCGAGATTTGGAATCTGGTTTTCCTTGATAAGCTGAAAACGAACCGCCTTCAGATTATCAATAAATTCCATCATGAATACGTGATTTTCACGGTCCTGGAATAAAATACGAGGTACATACTCCGGCACGATATCTTGAAGAATCCGCATCGTGTCGCACTCCGCTTCGTTGCGGTAGGAAGCGACGGAAGCCGATGCTGCGGTAGGAAGATTTCTTGCGTCGGACAGTCCTTGTTTTAGCACGTAACTGCCGGACGGAGTTTTGATTTTAAATACGAAATTGATATGCCCGTCTTTTTCGCCTTCGTCGGCGTTCGGGTCCTCTCCCATGACAGTGACGGTGGCCGGCGCAGTATCATCGAAATCAGGCATATGTTTTTTTATGTATGGAATAATATTTTCCTTAGTAACGATAAACATAGTTTTTTCCTCCTTCTCCATGGTACTATTATAAAAAAGGATCTTAAAAATGTAAATATTTTAATGAGAGATTACCCGAAGTTGATAAAATAATACCCGTGACTTAAAATTTTAAATATTGTAATGTTTTATTTTGGTTGATTGCGTTATGTTAGGCTAAAATGCTATTTGTGTAACAATGATTCCTTAAATCCGCAGACTTTTTTTATCACTTTGATGTATTTTTCGGATTTGCCGGTGGTGTATGGGCCGCCGGGAACGCATTCAAGGAAATATCTTTCGTTTTCTATGATCATGGCGGTCAATTTCCTTCCGTAGACGCAGCCCGTATCGATGCAAATCGCTCCTTTTTTCGGGAGGGGATTCCACTCATGGTATGGAAGATGGACGCCGGCCTCCCCGCTGCCGTTATAATATGTAGGTTCCTCGAGGGGAGTGTGACCGATTATGGTAAGTTTTCCGCCATAAAGGTTCTTTTTCGACCAGGAGTGATCTTTGACAAGAAGCTCGAGGGAATTTTGTTCAAAATCTTCATATTGGATTCCTGCGTGAACGCATCGGAAATGTTCGTCAATGTGATAAACCGGCATATTGCTTTCAATCCACGGAATATAATTTTCCATCCGGTCTTTATGTTTTGCGAAGGAAAGAATGGTGGCAGTCTTTCCCACGGCCCGCCAGATAAGGCGTGTTTCTAAATCCTTAGGCTGTTCCAATATCATTTGTTCATGATTTCCCCGCACTAAAAAAAACCGCTCTCCATTCTCCTTTTTCCATCGAATGGCAAGGTGGAGCATTTCATAGGAGGACGGGCCCCGATCCATAAGATCTCCCAAAAGAATCAGGCGGTCCTTTCTTTTTTTATAGTTGACTTTTTTCAGTAATGTGATAAATTCTTTGTAACATCCATGGATGTCTCCAACGATAATTGTTCTCATAATGTATCCCGGCTTTCTGTGTTATTTCATGCTTTTTATTATATCATGGCGCCGGGTGAAAAATCATGTCAATGAGCAGAACTGTTTTGCCGAAGATAAATTTAAGGCTGGCAGACGAAGATATATGGAAAGCTGGCAAAAATACGGTACGTTACAAGGAATGTTAAAGGGAGAGTTATCATGAAAATAAGCTGTGATTTTTGTGCAAATTATGTATATGATGAAGAAGATGATTGTTATTACTGCGAGATCAATCTTGACGAAGATGAATATTATCGTCTTATGAGCAGCAATTATAAAAACTGCCCATATTATCAGTCCGGCGACGAATACAAAATTGTTCGGCGGCAGATGTAGAGAAAGATCGTTGAGGAGACGCCGTGTATAGTATATTTCAAAAGATATGGGGGAATTTGCAATGAGACAATGTATTGATTCGGACAATCTTCACCGCAGGTTAAAAAAGATCATAGGTCAGGTGCAGGCCATTGACCGTATGATCGATGAAGATATTCCCTGTGAAGACGTCCTTTCTCAGCTTAACGCTGCGAAGTCCGCTTTACACAAATGTGGGCAGGTAGTCTTAGAAGGACATATTAAGCATTGCGTGAAAGATGGACTTGAGCATGGAGATGCGGATAAGACCATAGAAGACTTTACAAAAGCGGTGGAACGATTCGCCAATATGAGCTAAAAACCGGCGGATATATAACCGGCAAATTGTATAAACGAAAAAAAGAAATTAGGTGCCTGGAAGCTCGCTTGTGGTTTCCGGGCATATTTTTTTAAACCCCTTGACAACCCATACCTCTATGGGTATAATATGATCAATTAATACATATACCCCTATGGGTATATGAGAGGGCGCATTGTGAATCTAAAAAGGAGGTTGTCATGGAAAATTTAATAAGTAAATTAGAAGATTTCCTGGAATTTGGGGGGACGAAGAAAAAAATCATATTCCTTGTTCTTTCCGGAATCGCTCTGGTACTTAGTATGGTCGGAGCGCTGCCGGGCAGGATTGATATTGCCTGGATAGCAATTATTTTATGCGGTGTTCCGATTATCCTTGAGGCTGTGATCGGAATGGTTACGGCATTTGACATCAAAGCAGATGTGCTGGTTTCTCTTGCGTTGATCGCTTCGATTTGCATTGGAGAATTTTTTGCCGCGGGAGAAATTGCTTTTATTATGCAAATCGGGTCATTGTTAGAAGAATTGACCGTCGCAAGGGCAAGGGCGGGAATCGAGAAGTTGGTGCAGTTAACGCCTCAGACCGCAAGGATTTTGGAAAATGGAAAAGAACGGGTGGTTCCGGCCGACCAGGTTAAAGTGGGAGATATTCTTCGCGTGCTGCCGGGAGAAGGGATTCCTGTGGACGGCGTAGTATCTTTAGGAAGAACTTTTGTAAATCAGGCGGTAATGACCGGAGAGTCTTTGCCTCTGGAAAAAAATATCGGCGATGAGGTCTTAAGCGGGACCATAAATCAATACGGCGCATTTGAAATGGAAGCTACGAAGGTTGGCGAGGACAGTTCTATTCAGAGGATGATTCAACTGGTACATTCGGCGGATGCGGGAAAAGCGAAAATTGTAAATATGGCGGACCGGTGGGCAACCTGGATTGTGGTGATCGCGCTCACAGCGGCCGCTTTGACCTGGATCATAAGCGGGCAGATCATCCGGGCGGTAACGATTCTTGTTGTATTTTGCCCGTGTGCTCTTGTGCTTGCCACACCGGCGGCGATCATGGCAGCCATCGGCAATGTGACAAAACATGGTTTTCTCGTTCGGGAAGGAGATGCCTTAGAGCGTCTTGCAAAGGTAAAAATGGTTGCTTTTGACAAAACGGGAACCCTCACTTACGGAACGCCGGGAGTTATCGAAGTAAAAAGCCTTTCACCAGCCTATGACGATGATACCCTTTACCAGCTCGCCGCTTCGGCAGAGCAGTTCTCAGAGCATCCCCTGGGAAAAGCCATTACGGCTTCCTATAAAAAGACCAAAGACGCTTCCCTAAAAAAAGCGGAAGAATTTGAGATGATTCCGGGACGAGGGGTGTCTGCCGTTGTGGACGGAAAAAAAGTGCTGGCAGGAAATCAGGAATTGTTAAAAGAACAGAAAATCGACGTCATCATGGCAGACGAAGTAGAGGAATTTTTGTCCCGGGGCTGCACGGTGACTCATTTGGCGGCAGATCAAACTTATGTTGGATATATTATATTGTCCGATACTCTACGGGAGGAAAGCTGCGATATGATCAATAAATTGTCGGCTCTCGGTGTTCAGCCGGTTTTACTAACTGGTGATAACGAATATGCCGCCTTGGGCATTGCAGAAAAACTCCATATATCAGAAGTTCATGCCAAGTGTCTGCCAGAAGATAAGCTTAATTATATTGATAATTATCAGAAAAATGAGGATTACATCTGCATGATCGGCGACGGAGTTAACGACGCGCCAGCCTTGAAAAAGGCCACCGTTGGAATTGCAATGGCGGGAATTGGCAGTGATATCACAGTGGATGTGGCGGATATCGCCCTGGTGGATGATGAGGTAAAAGAGCTGCCGCATTTGATCGCTCTGTCCAAGCGTATGATGAAAACCATCAAGTTAAATCTTACTTTTTCCATGACGCTGAATTTTTTAGCTATCATCCTTGCCATCACAGGCATCTTAAATCCTGTGGTCGGAGCCCTCGTTCACAATGCCGGATCCGTGCTTGTCATAGTTAATTCGGCGCTGCTGCTAAAATGGCAGGGACCTTCCACAATTTAAAATATAATAAAAAAGAGTTCGCGGAACCCTTTTTAGAGCGTGCAAAATGCGGCCAAATCACGGATGCCGGAAATCGCCGGAGCGACAATGCGAAAGGCGATACAAAGAATAATTTTAGGATAAGGATCGCAGCGCACGCTCTAATTTTTCCATATCAATCTTTTCTTCCATGACCATTTGTTCCATCCATAACTGGAGGGAATGGATAGAACCGGAGATATTATTTAATTGGGTTTGGATTAATGCAAAATCATGATACTCATCTTCGGAGATTTCACCGTCAACGGTAATTTCGATAAATCGGTTTTTCTGCTCTTCCAATGCATTTAACGAGGCAAGGACTTCCAGAGTGATCTGCGATAACATTTTCGATTCCACTTCCAGGATATGCCCTGTGCCCAGAGGGCAGACCTTGGCGCAGTATTGATTTCTGAGAGAAGGATCTTTGTAACACTTTGACATTTCTAAAACATCCTCCGGATGGGGGAGAAGACGTTCGTTTTCAATTCTTTCAATACGGTCGGCGGAGACATAGCTCATTCGATTTCCCGCTTCTTCTCTTGTCAGACCGGCATTTTCCCGGCTGATATGATAAATATTTTTATTTTCCTTGATGGACTTTCTTCCCAAATAAATCATCTCCTTTTCTTATCTGCCTTTGAAAAAGATTATATACTACCGTTATAAAGGTGTCAAAATTTCTCCATAAAGATTTATTACGCATTTTTTCGGGTAATATACATTGCTAATCCGCAGTTTGCGTGCTGTTTTTATGAAAAGGGAGAGGGTATGATAAATGCTATAAAACCCGCAGCGAAATCGTATTTTTATTGATAAGAGAATCCATTGGCTTTATAATAGAAAGAGGTGAAAAGAATGATCAGTTTATTATTAATCCTATTTTTTCTGGCGTTTACATTGTGGCTTGGCTATCAATTGACCGGCGCGTTATTAATGGGATGCATTTGGTTATTTATCAAAATACCGGCGTCGCTTATTTTGCTGGCTCTCGCATTGATATGCTGTTGTACCATTATTTTAATCCCCATTGGAGTCGGCCTGTTTAAAACAGGATTTAAACTGTTGATTCCGGGAATATAAGAAAGGAGAGGTTCATTATGATTATTACAACAACACCTTCCGTGGAAGGAAGACGTATCGTGGATTACAGGGGAATTGTTTTTGGAGAAGTGATTTCCGGCGTAAACTTTATAAAGGATATTGCCGCATCTTTCTCCAACTTTTTTGGCGGAAGATCGGGAAGCTATGAAGAAGAACTGATCCAGGCAAGACAAAACGCCATAAAAGAGATGCAGGAGCGCGCTGTGTCTATGGGAGCCAACGCCGTAGTGGGTGTGGATATCGATTATGAAGTTCTCGGCGCAGATAATGGTATGCTGATGGTGACTGCCAGCGGTACGGCTGTGGTCGTAGAATAGTAGAATAGAAAGGAACGCTGCGATGGAACAAAGAAAGAACGGCTGGTCCATTTTGGGATTTGGATGCATGAGGTTTCCGAAAAAGGGAAACGGCGTGGATATGGAAGAGACAGAGAGGGAGCTCGCCTATGCGATTTCCCATGGGATTAATTATTTTGATACTGCGTATATTTATAAAGGAAATGAAAAGGTCCTCGGTACTTTGCTAAAGAAAAATCATTGGCGAAAGAAAGTAAATATTGCTACCAAGATGCCCCATTTTCTGATCAAATCCATGGATGGATTGGAGAAATTGTTTCAGGAGCAGTTAAAACGTCTTCAGACAACCTATGTGGATAATTATTTGATGCATATGCTTCCGGACGTTACAATATGGAACAAATTGGTTGAAATGGGAATCAAGGATTGGATTGCACAGAAGAAAGAAAGCGGACAGATTCGCCGGATCGGTTTTTCTTACCATGGAAATACGGAAAATTTTAAGGCGCTTCTTGACGCCTACGACTGGGATTTTTGCCAGGTGCAGTACAATTATATGGATGAACACAGTCAGGCGGGCCGTGCCGGAGTAGAGTATGCTGCCGGGAAGGGGATTCCGGTGATTATCATGGAACCTCTCCGGGGCGGCAGACTGGTAAATGCCCTGCCTCCAAAGGCAAATGATCTGTTTAAGACAGCGGAGCCAAAGCGTACTCCGGCGGAATGGGGGCTTTGTTGGCTGTGGGATCAGCCGGAAGTTTCTGTCGTTCTTTCCGGGATGAATACCATGGATATGGTAAAAGAAAATATCCGGATCGCACAGTCTGCTCAGGCGGGAGAGTTTAGCAAAAAAGATCAGGAGTTGCTTGAAAAAGTGCGTGGGGCCATCAATGAAAAGATCAAAGTGCCTTGTACCGGCTGCGGATACTGCCAGCCTTGCCCGGCGGGCGTGGATATCCCGGGCGCTTTTCGCTGTTACAATGTGCGGTATACGGACAACTGGTTTACAGGAATGCGAGAGTATTTTATGTGTACCACTCTCCGGGCAAAACGGACCAACGCTTCTCTCTGTAAAAAATGTGGAAAATGTGAGAAACATTGTCCGCAAAACATTGCCATACGAAAAGAGCTTGAGCAGGTGGTAAAACATATGGAAAATCCGGTATATAAGATTGCGGCTTTTGCGGCAAAGGGAATGTATAGAGTACGTGATAAAAAGAAGGGATAAAAAGGAAAATAAAAAAATCGCCTCGGGATCAGTTCCTATGAAAGGAATCTTCCCGAGGATATTTTTTATACTCTGCTGGTCAGTTTGCCGATGGCAATGCGGTTGTGAAGCAGGGAATACATATCCGTACCTTCGGCGGCCTGTTCTTTTTCTTTGTAAAATGCCGTCACCTGATACATAAGCTCTCCGAGCTGCTCCATTTCAAAATGATCATGGTAAAACCATTCTTTTTCCGGGAGACAGTCGTAATCGATTCCCTGGATGTCCTCTGCCTTACAGTTTGGAAAATTCACGTTCCAAATCTGATTCGGGGCAATATCCATCTCCATTAACTTTTCTGTGATTTCTTTAAAATATGTATCAAAACCGGAAAAATCATCGAAATTATCCTGGGAAAATGCGATGGCGGGCACATTGCAGGTTAAAGCTTCCATGGCAGAACCGACGGTTCCCGAATATAGCGCTTCATAACCGATATTGTAACCTTTATTAATTCCGGAAAAAACGATATCCGGTTTTTCTTTCATGATCAGGTTGATGCCGATCTTGGTACAATCGGCGGGCGTTCCATCCACGCTGAAAGCTTCGACGTCGGGAATTGGAAATGCGGCCTTTCGCACGATGACTCCTTTTTCAAAAGAAATGCTGTGGGACATACCGCTGCACTGATGGAGCGGAGAAACGACCGTGACCCGTCCAAAAGCCTTGGCGGCTTTGGCAAGACGGCGGATCCCTTCTGCCCGGATTCCATCGTCATTTACAACTAATATATTCATAAGTAAGTCTCCTTTCAACCCAAAATAGGATGTTGCTGCTGCTTTCAATGTTAGAATTTGGGAAGCAACGTGTATATCATAGCATTATTAGGCTCCTTTTGTCTATCTTAATTCGCAGAAGAGAAATTTTTATAAAAATTTTGTATTTTTTGCAACCTTTTATCGAAAAACACAGTCTAATAAGTACAAGATATGATTGAAGCAGAGGATGATTCGAAGAAAGGA
Source organism: uncultured Eubacterium sp. (assembly GCA_964555015.1). GTDB lineage: Bacteria > Bacillota > Clostridia > Lachnospirales > Lachnospiraceae > Anaerobutyricum. The sequence goes on from CAZKQV010000007.1 coordinate 83,969, forward strand.
AATTTGTCTGCACAAAAATTTGAAAAAGGGGTGATATCATTGCAGCAAGACAAAAATGATAAAATACATTGGATATTGTGGGGGAAACGATTTTAAAAGGCGCACGATTTGCTGGTAAGATAAAAAAACCGCATTATTTTAAAACTTGGCTGACGAAAATACTAATAAATGTCGCGAAAGATTACTATCGCAAATATCCGGATGAAGAAGATATAGGTCAGATACAGATTCCGGAAGAGGAATCGCCGATTTCCATTGAAGAAAAGATTGACTTGAACCATGCGGTAAATCTTCTTCCGGACAGATTTCGGACGGTGATTATTTTAAAATATTTTGACGAAATGAAAATCAGCGAAATAGCATACATCATGGGTATTCCGGAAGGTTCGGTAAAAGCGTATCTGTACCGGGCAAAAGAAGAGCTCAGAAAAATAATGGAGGAGGACTGAAGATATGGAAATGAAATTTAATGAAATCCCTGTTCCCAAAGAATTGGATCGGGTGGTAGAAGAGAGTCTGAATCAAATATATAAGAAAAACAAAATGAAAAACAGGAAGAAGGCGGCAGCAGGATTAGGAGCGGCAGCGGCTATTTTATTGTTCGGTGTGTCCCTTTGTATCAGCAATCCGACGCTGGCGGCAAAGATTCCTCTGATTGGTCATATTTTTGAGCAGCTTCAAAAAGAGTACGGATACAGCGGCGACTATACGAAGGTGAAAGAAGACTTAACGGATGCTAAAACCGTCGATGGAGTGACAGTTACTTTGTCGGAAATTTATTGCAACGGACAGGGATTATATCTTACCTTAAGGATAGAATCAGAAGAAGAAATCCCGGAACTTCTTGATCGTTTTCAATGTGAAACCATAGAAAAATACAGTTTTAATCCAAAAGAGCAGCGGGATGTTCCACTGATCGACGGAAAATGTGTGGACAAAAAAACTTATATTGGTATTATGCGTTTTGACCTAAACGATAAAAATAAATATACCGATGAGGAACCGCCGGCAGACGAAAACGGCATGGTAACTTTGAATAAGCAAAATGCAGATTCTTATTTAAAAGAGGCTGAAATTCCGGATCAGTATACTTTGGATCTGGAGATCAGCGACATAGAAGCTCCTTTAAAATATTCAGAGGACAAAGAAAAAGCAGAAAAAAACATGACAAAGGAAGAACTGGAAGAAACCGGAGGGGAAGGCGCTTTGATTTATCATGGCCCGTGGAAGTTTACGCTTAACGTATCAAAAAATACGCAGGATACGCAAAGTATTGTATTAAACGATCTTAATAAGAAAGGAATCGGAATTGAAAAGGTTGTAAAAGACCGGGTTGAAATTACAATATATGATACCTATAAAGAAGGGGTATCAAAAGATTATTTTCCGGTAATCTTAGACGCCGACGGCCGATTGATGGATAACAGCGACATCGGAGGTTCGGTTAATACGGTGGCGATCCAGGACAGGGATGTTTCTAAGATAGACGTTTTCTTAGTTGATTATGTCAAATGGATGGATGAATTAAAGGGAGATCAATGGAAAGAAGAAAATGCCTCTGTGGAAGATGGGCGAACCTATAAAGAATTGCTCATGGATGAATGTGATTATCATAAGGAAATAGTGTTTGAATAAGATTTTCTATTTAGGTTTTGCTGCCGGGCCGGATCCTTACGCTTCCATTATATATGGCATTTCTTCTTAAAACATTTTGACTTACAAAACTGCACCTCCCCTTATGCATCGCAGTATTCTGCAAAGTATGCAAAAGAGGAGGTGTATTCTTTTGGCCCGATGCGGGCTTATTTAATTACAATATCGCCGTCATCACAATGGATGGTAAGTTTCTTATCCGGGTCAGAGCCTTGATACTCATAAGAAGTAATGTCACTTCCCCGGAAAGAAGAAATTTGCAGATATTTTGGAATGGTGATGTCGCCGTATTCCGTTTCCAGAGCGAGAGAGGTTTTCGTAAGCTCCGCTTCGTTCATATGGACAATAACATCGCCGTAGTCAACGGTAATAGAAGCGTCCTTTTTGGTATTCATTTGTTCGATCACTAAATCGCCGTCATCAATATTGCAGGAGATCGTGTCGGTATTGATATCAGTGAGCGAAAAATCCGAATAAGCGCCTTTTAGACTTAACGAGGCCGCCTGAATACCCGATAGAGAAAGGTCGCCGCTGTCTTGAGTGATGACCGCTTTATTCAGAGAAATATCTTTTAATATTGAATCTCCATAAGATAGATGGATATCGGCGTCATTCATAGTCTGGTCGTTGATGTGGAGATCGCCGCTGTCTAAATTTATGGATACTTCATCCAGTTTCTTATCGGATGGAAGATAAAGAGTGGCCGAGCTTTTTGTGGCGTCTATACCGTTGATCAAAAAATTCCCTAATCCACTAATATCCATCGAAATAAAGTGATTTTCGCTTTTCTCTTCAATGGTAAGAGTGTGATCCTTCACTCCATAAGAAATCGGATCTTTTTTGGCGGAATCATACAGTACGTATGAGAAATAGCAATTGTCATCGTCCGAAGGTTTGATACGAAGATCCATGTAACCAAGGTCAATATTTAAACTGGAGAAATCATCCAGCTTTGTTTTATCCAATTCGTACTTTTTGATCGATTGGTTTCCTGTTTTTGCAAACTCTTCCTTTCCGCCGGTTACGACGCCGATTCCAAAAAGGATCCCGCCGCACACGCAGGCTATAATAGCAAGAGATAAAGCAACTTTTATTATTTTATTCATGATGTTTTACCTTCCTTTCCCGGGTGATCCACTGGGCGAAACGGACGATCCCAATCCATTTACAGATATAGCAGGAGGCGATAAATAATAAAATACCGCATCCTATGCCAAACAGTCCAAGGCCGATCATAATGCAAAAGCTTGGAACAGAAGAGGCAATTAGTCCAAAGGAAGTTCCCATTAACACGGCGCCGGAGAAAACGATGGCCACACTAAAAATAAAGAAAGCCAGTAGACAGCAGCCGATAAAAAGGATGCCGCATAATAAAAGAACGACAACGGAAATGGCCAGCGGGGCGCCAATCGGAGCCGCAAGGATCGCCAGAAATGCAATCATAATTGTGGAGAAAGGAGAAGATTTTTTCTTGATCGGTTCTTCTCCACGATATTGATACCGCTCCCGTTTTCCATAGGAATTGGCTCCTTGCCCGGAATTAGAAGGAATTTCCGCCGGCAGAGAAGAAAATGTGATCTTTTCATCCAAAAAGTCTGCAAGTTGTCCCATATCCCCGCAAAATCAAGCATTTCCCCGCATTT
>CAZKQV010000008.1:0-86003 GCA_964555015.1 uncultured Eubacterium sp.
CTTTTATTATTTATTTTTGTACATCTCTATGTTAAACAAAACTTCTCTGGCTTTTTAATCAACGCCGCCTAATTTTCCATTTTCCAAACATAATCAGTTGACTTAATCTGCGGTCAAACCTTTTTAAACATCGAAGGCCGAAGGGAGCGAAGCGCCTGAAATCCCATATTGACAAATTCCTTTCCCCGAAATTATAATAAATTAATCCTTTACTATTCATCAAAATGATTTCTATATTTAGGAATTGAATAATCTCTTCCATATGGTATACTTTATATACTGATAATATATTTTTGTATTTCAATAATAGGAAGTGATTAATATGAGTAATAAGGCAAGGATCAGAGAACAAGCAAAAAAACTAAATCCCATTGATGATCTTATGTTCCGCAAGATGGCGGAGGATATCAACTTTTGCGAAGAAATCCTCCGTGTAATCATGCAGGATCCCGAACTCACCGTTTTAGAGTCCACACCCCAATTTTCCGGGACCAATCTGCAAGGCCGCTCTGTTATCATGGATGCAAAATGCCGCACCGGATCCGGAAAAGAAGTGAACATTGAAGTACAGCAGGCTAACGATGATAATCATCAAAAGCGGGTGCGATATCATGCTGCGATCCTGACAACTAACATCACAGACCCCGGTTTAAAGTTTGAGCATATCCCGGATGTGTGCATTGTGTTCATCTCAAGATTTGATATTTTTAAAGGCAAGAAAGCATTATATCACGTGGACAGGATCGTCCGTGAAACCGGAGAAATTGTTAACAATGGCTTTGAAGAAATTTATGTCAATGCAAAAGCCCGCGATGGTTCCGATGTTTCGGAATTGATGAAAATCTTTGTAGAGGATGAAGCATATAATAACAAATTCCCGCATACTTCTGAAAATAAACATCGTTATAAAATGACGGAAGGAGGCCAGCAAATCATGTGTGAAATTATGGAATCCATTGTTCTTGCTGAAAGAGAAGAAAGCAAAAAAGAAATGGCGTTGCGAATGCATTCTAAAGGAATTGACGATAATTTAATTGCAGAAATAGCTGACGTTTCTGTTGAACAGGTTAGGATTTGGTTTTCTGAAAATCAATCAATTAATCCTCAACCCTTCATCAAAAATATTTGATGACATTTAGGGATTGAATCATCTCTTCCATAAGGTATACTTCATATACTAATAATATATTATATATAGCAGTTGTATGTACCAATAATAGGAAGTGATTAATATGAGTAATAAGGCAAGGATCAGAGAACAAGCAAAAAAACTAAATCCCATTGATGATCTTATGTTCCGCAAGATGGCGGAGGATATCAACTTTTGCGAAGAAATCCTCCGTGTAATCATGCAGGATCCCGAACTCACCGTTTTAGAGTCCACACCCCAATTTTCCGGGACCAATCTGCAAGGCCGCTCTGTTATCATGGATGCAAAATGCCGCACCGGATCCGGAAAAGAAGTGAACATTGAAGTACAGCAGGCTAACGATGATAATCATCAAAAGCGGGTGCGATATCATGCTGCGATCCTGACAACTAACATCACAGACCCCGGTTTAAAGTTTGAGCATATCCCGGATGTGTGCATTGTGTTCATCTCAAGATTTGATATTTTTAAAGGCAAGAAAGCATTATATCACGTGGACAGGATCGTCCGTGAAACCGGAGAAATTGTTAACAATGGCTTTGAAGAAATTTATGTCAATGCAAAAGCCCGCGATGGTTCCGATGTTTCGGAATTGATGAAAATCTTTGTAGAGGATGAAGCATATAATAACAAATTCCCGCATACTTCTGAAAATAAACATCGTTATAAAATGACGGAAGGAGGCCAGCAAATCATGTGTGAAATTATGGAATCGATTAGAGAAGAAGGCAAAAGAGAAGGCTTGATGGAAGGCCTGAATGAAGGCAGGAAAGAAGGGAAAAAAGAAGTGGCATTGAGAATGCATTCTAAAGGAATTGCAGATGATTTAATTGCAGAGATGACTGACGTTTCTCTTGAACAGATCAGAATTTGGTTTACTGAAAATTAATTATATGGATCAGGGCTTTACCTTTCTTAAAGGAGGGTAAAGCTTTTTTCTAACTTTTTTCTTGTAAGATAAAGCGCTTTTCTCCCCTTTACATTTTTCCGCCGCCGTGTTACACTTCTCTGGATAAGACAGTTCGTTTGTACCATCCTGTCTATAAACAAAACCAGGGCTGTGTATCCATACGTTTTTTGTAATGCATCATGGTCCATGGTGCATTTTTATTTGCCAAAGTAATCTGCCTTCCAGACGGAGAAATTTGCAAGGCAGGGTTCTTAAGGCAAAGCTCAAAAGGCAGGGTTCTTAAGGCAGGATTCTATTTTATCGTTTTAGAATTTCATTTTATAATAATAGGAGTAAGTATGTTTATATTAGAAACCGAGCAGGCGTTTGATTCTGCACATTTTTTAAGTGGATATACTGGCAAATGCAGTAATTTGCATGGACACCGCTGGCGTGTGATCGCCCATATTGCGGAGGAAGCTTTGCATGAGGAAGGGCAGATGCGTGATATGGTCCTTGATTTCGGAGATTTTAAGGAAGCGCTTAAGTCCCTTGTGGATCAGTTTGATCACACGCTGATCGTTGAGAAAGGTTCTTTGCGGGAAACTACCCTCGCCGTTTTATCTGAGGAAGGTTTTTCTTATGTGGAAGTTCCTTTCCGCCCGACTGCGGAGCGTTTTTCAAAATATTTTTATGAGAAACTTAAGGGAATGGGATTTCCGGTCGTTGATGTTTCCGTGTATGAAACCCCTACCAACTGCGCGACATACCGGGAGGAATCTTTATGATCACCTATCCGGTTGCAGAAAAATTTGTCAGTATTAACGGAGAAGGTCCTCTTGCCGGGATGCTTGCCGCATTTATCCGGCTTAAGGGATGTAATTTAAAATGTAACTATTGTGATACGATGTGGGCAAATGAAGCGGATTGTCCGGTCTGTTTTTTGTCGGCGGGGGATTTGATCGCCTGGCTAAAAAAAGAACAGATTTCCCGGGTTACACTTACTGGCGGAGAGCCGTTACTTGCGCCTCATGTGGATGTTCTGATTGAAGAACTTGGACGGGCCGGAGCCTCTGTAGAGATTGAGACGAACGGAAGTGTCGATCTGACTCCATTTCACAAGCTTACGTTTCGTCCTTCTTTCACAATGGATTATAAATGTCCGGACAGCATGATGGAATCTTTTATGCTGCCTGATAATTTTTTGTTACTAAAAAGAAATGATACTGTAAAGTTCGTGGTAAGCAGCATACGAGATTTATTTAAGGCAAAAGAAATCACAAGTAAATTTCAGCTTACCAAACGATGTCACGTTTATTTAAGCCCGGTCTTTGGCCGGATCGAACCAAAAGACATCGTTTTATTTATGCAGGAGCATCATTGGAACGATGTACGTATGCAGCTCCAAATGCATAAGTTTATTTGGCCGCCTGAGCAGCGCGGCGTTTAAAGGAGGAAGTAGCTATGGCAATAGATAAAGATGCCATAAAGGAACATATCCGTGGGATTCTTGTTGCCCTCGGTGATGATCCGGACCGGGAGGGGCTCCGTGAGACACCGGAACGTGTTGCAAAAATGTATGAAGAAGTTTTTGAGGGGATGAATTACTCCAATCATGAGATTGCAGAAATGTTTAATAAATCTTTTCAGGATGATCTGGCCCTCTCCCAAAACGATGGCCATAAAGATATCGTTCTTGTAAAAGACATTCCAATTTTTAGTTATTGCGAGCATCACATTGCTTTAATGTATGATATGAAGGTAAGTGTGGCTTACCTTCCTAATCAAAAGGTTCTTGGCCTTAGCAAGATTGCCCGTATTTGTGATATGGCGGCAAAACGCCTTCAGCTTCAGGAACGTATTGGGAGTGATATTGCCGAGATCATGATGGAAGCGGGGGATACCCGCGATGTCGCAGTGATCATTCGGGGAACCCATAGCTGTATGAGCGCCCGGGGCATCAAAAAAGACGCCGCCTCCACGGTGACCACAACATTTCGGGGCGCTTTTTTAACAGATCCGGCAATGCAAAATCAACTCTATATGATGTTAAACCAATAAATAGCGGAAACGAGGTTCATTATGCAGGAATTAAAAAATAAAGACGCCGCCGTCGTTGTTTTCAGCGGCGGTCAAGACAGCACCACTTGTCTTTTTTGGGCATTAAAAAGATATCAAAAAGTTTATGCAATTTCTTTTGATTATCAGCAAAAGCACGCTTTAGAGCTGGAATGTGCAAAATCCATATGTAAAAAATACAGAGTGGAACACCATATTTTAGATATGAGCTTGTTAAATCAGCTTGCCCCAAATTCTCTGACCCGCGTGGATATCCCGGTGGATGAATCCGCCCCGGCTTCCGGCACCCCGAATACTTTTGTCGATGGGCGCAATTTATTATTTCTCACTTATGCGGCAATTTTCGGAAAACAGCGGGGAGTGACGGACATTATTACCGGAGTCTCTCAAAGCGATTTTTCCGGCTACCCGGACTGCCGGGATATTTTCGTAAAATCTCTAAATACCACCTTAAATCTAGCCATGGATTATCAATTTGATCTGATTACACCGCTGATGTGGAGAGACAAAAAAGAAACCTGGGCTTTGGCAGACGAACTGGGTGTTTTGGATGTGATCCGAAACGAAACCCTGACCTGCTATAACGGCATCAAAGGAGACGGCTGCGGAAACTGTCCGGCCTGTAAGCTTCGGAGAAAAGGGTTAGAGGCTTATTTATGCGACTTTTACTTATAGAAGATGAAAAAAGAATGGCGCAGGCTCTTTGTGAGATCCTGCGCCTTGAAAAATATGAAGTAGATTATTATACAAACGGGTTTGATGGATTGGCTGCCATAGAGAGCGATATGTATGACATCATCATCCTTGATGTAATGTTACCCGGAATAAACGGATACGAGATTACTAAAAAAGCCAGACAAAGCGGAATCCGCACCCCAATCCTGATGCTGACGGCAAAAGCGGAGCTGGATGATAAGGTTACCGGTCTTGACAGTGGTGCAGACGATTATCTGACAAAACCTTTTATGACAAAGGAACTGCTGGCCCGCCTCCGCGCCCTCAACCGACGAAATATAAACACTCCGGACGGCACATTAACCTATGAAGACATTTCCCTTGATACCAGCACCTCAACCCTTTCCTGTACCACAAACGGGCAAAGCGTGAGATTGAGCGAAAAGGAATATCGGATCCTTGAATATCTCATTGCCAATCAAGGACGAATCCTTACCTGTGAACAGCTTGCCGTAAAAGTTTGGGGTCTTGAGAGCGATGCTGAATACAATAATGTGGAAGTATATATGTCATTTTCCCGAAAAAAGCTGATCTTTGTTGGTGCGAAAACCGAAATCAAGGCGGTTCGTGGGATCGGCTACGAATTGAGGTTCGACGATGTTTAAGAAATTAAGAAGAAAAATTGTTGCGGCAATTATGTCCATCTTGCTTCTCCTTTGGTTTGGCACTCTTTGTGTAATTTATGCTTCAAGTTATTTTGAAGTATCGAATCGCAATCGGGAAATGCTTGCTCAGTATGCTGCGTTATATTCACTGGAACAAGCTCCAAGAAACGATAATATAGACTACAATAAACCCGGGCCGGACATGAGAGATCCGCACCTGGAAAATACACCGGCATTTCAACTATCCACCTTTTATTCCGTTGCAGTCTCTTATGACGGTAAAGTTCTTATGGTTAATAACACCGAAACTGCTGTATATGACAATGAGGAACTTGAAAAAATTGCTTTTGAAATTATCGAAAGCAAGAAAAATGCAGGTGTAAAGAATAATCTTATTTATCGTATGGAAGACAAGGGCGGATACACTTTGATTGCATTTATGGATAATACCATTATGCAGGAAAGTATGACGACGCTGTTCCGGTATACGCTTATTTTCGGCGTTGCTGCCATTATTGCTCTGTTTTTCCTTGCGGTATATCTTGCACAACGGATCGTAAAACCGCTGGAAGAAAGCTATCAGAAACAAAAGCAGTTTATTTCCGATGCAGGACACGAACTAAAGACTCCGGTATCGGTTGTCAGCGCCAATGCCGAACTTCTATCGAGGGAAATTGGTGAAAACCAATGGCTTTCCAACATTCAATATGAGAATGAACGAATGGGACGGTTGGTGGGGCAGCTTTTAGAACTTGCCCGAACTGAAAATGTTATTCCGCAAAGGGAAAGATTAGATTTCAGCCGTTTGGTTGGCGGAGAAACATTACCATTTGAATTGAGCGATTTTATCGAGCTGATACTGCACGAAACAGCGAAGATCAGCATTATGGACTTGGCCTTGCAATAGCAAAGGCGATCGTTACTGCGCACAATGGTAAAATTGAAGTATTGTGCTATGACGGAAAAGTCGAATTTGCTGTGCATATTCAATTATTAAAATCATAAATATTTTCAATCAAACTTCAATCTTCCTCCTGTACAATGATTCATCAGAGTACAGGAGGATTTTTTAGTATTTCATAGAAAGGGGTGAGAAAATGAAATATCGACACGAATGGAAGCACGAAATCGATTACGCTGACCTGCTGATATTAAGGCAGCGGCTTAAAGCAGTAACAAAAAGAGACACTCATGCAACAGACGGAAAATATGAGATCCGCAGCCTGTATTTTGATAACATCAATGATAAAGCCTTACGGGAAAAAATTGACGGTGTAAATATCCGCGAAACCGTATCCGTTACTATAATGGGGATACCTCTTTTATTAAGCTGGAAAAGAAAAGCAAGATAAACGGACTGTGTCTTAAAGAGAGCGCAAGACTGACAGAAGAACAGGCTCAGGCAATCGCAGACGGCGACTACCATCGGATGATGGAAAGCGGTGTTCCTCTTATTTTGGAACTCTATACCAAGATTATGAAGCAGGGCTTACGCCCAAAAACCATCGTTGGCTACACACGAGAACCTTTTGTTTTTGCCCCCGGCAATGTACGCGTGACTCTGGATTATAACATCCGAACCGGTCTTTCCTGCACAGACTTCTTAAATCCATCAAGTGTTACGGTTCCCGCGGGAGATACAAAGATCATCCTCGAAGTGAAATGGGATGAGTTTTTGCCGGATATTATTCGGGATGTTGTCCAGCTTAAAAATCGCCGCGCTGGCGCTTTTTCCAAATATGCTGTTTGCAGAATCTATGGCTAAACATAATCATAACAACATGAAAGGAGTATTTTATCATGACTTTTAATGACATTTTCAAATCAAGCTTTTTAGAGAATATTGCAAGCATCAGTATTCTCGATATGGCAATCAGTTTAGCGCTGGCTTTCGGCATTGGTATGTTCATTTTCCTTGTTTACGAAAAGACCTATCAGGGCGTGATGTATTCTTCCAGCTTTGGCACGACACTGGTAGCCCTCACGATGATCACCACCGTTGTTATCCTTGCGGTAACATCCAATGTGGTTCTCTCTCTCGGTATGGTCGGCGCTCTTTCCATTGTTCGTTTCCGTACTGCAATTAAAGAACCTCTTGATATTGCCTTCCTTTTCTGGTCTATCGCAGTCGGTATTGTACTGGCATCCGGTATGATCCCCCTTGCTCTATAATGGTGAATATATGGGTTAAGGAGGAGCGTTATGTCAACACACAAAGCTTTTGACAAAATTTGCTGTGTTGTTCTTGCCGTTACGCTGCTTCTTACTGCGTTGTTCATGAATGCCGGAAGCTTCGGTATCCAAAAGACATCTGCCGTAATGGGGTATGAAAACAGACTGTTTAATACTTCTGTTGTTCATACTATTGATATTATTATGGATGATTGGGACGAGTTTACCGCAAACTGTCAAAGCGAAGAATATTATACCTGCTCCGTTGTCATCGACAACGAATCTTTCAAAAATGTGGCGATCCGAGGTAAAGGGAACACTTCGTTGACACAGGTAGCTTCCTATGGGAACGACCGTTACAGTTTCAAAATCGAATTTGACCATTACGACAGCAGCAATACCTACTACGGTCTGGATAAACTATGCCTGAATAACATCATTCAGGATAACACTTATATGAAGGATTATCTGACCTATCAAATGATGACAGAAATGGGGGTTGCTTCCCCTCTTTGCAGTTATGTACATATTACGGTAAACGGTGAGGACTGGGGCCTTTATCTTGCGGTAGAAGGCATCGAAGAATCTTTCCTGCAGCGCAACTATGGAAGCAGTTACGGTGAGATCTACAAACCCGACAGCCAAAGTATGGGCGGCGGACGAGGCAATGGTGAAAAGTTCGATATGGACGACTTCCTCGGAAATACCGATACCAATCAGAAAGCATTTCAGATGCCGGACAATAAGCAGAGCGAACAGATTCCTGGTGGCAATATGCAAGGTAAGGATCAACAGCCGCCCAATGACAGTACGCAAGATAAAGATCAGCAGCCGCCCGATGACAATACGCAGGATAAAGATCGGCAATCGTCTGGCGGCAATATGTCGGGGGATGGGAAAGGCGGCATGGCCAATGGCAGTGATGATGTGCTGCTGAAATACATTGATGACGAGATAGAAAGCTATGCCAACATCTTCGACAATGCTAAAACCGATGTTTCCGACAGCGATAAAGAACGCTTGATCGCTTCTCTGAAAAAACTAAACAGCGGCGAAGATCTCGAAGATGTCGTTGACATTGAAAAAGTGATCCGCTATTTTGTCGTACATAATTTTGTATTGAATTTTGACAGCTACACTGGTTCGATGATCCATAACTACTATCTTTACGAAAATGATGGTCAAATGGAAATGATTCCATGGGACTATAACCTTGCTTTCGGCGGCTTCGAATCTTCTGGCGGCGCTGCAAAACTTATTAATTACCCGATAGACTCTCCTGTGTCCGGAGATAATGTTGAGGACCGGCCAATGATTGCCTGGATCTTTGCCAATGAGGAATATACTAAGCTGTACCATCAGTATTTTTCAGAGTTTATTTCTGAGTATTTTGACAGCGGATATTTTGAGGAAATGCTCGACGACCTATCGGCAATGATTGCCCCTTATGTTGAAAAAGATCCCACAAAATTCTGCACCTATGAAGAATTTGAAACGGGCGTATCTACGCTAAAAGAGTTTTGTCTGCTTCGCGCAGAAAGCGTCACCGGCCAGCTTAACGGTACGATTGGCTCTACATCCGATACACAAACGAGCGATACTTTGGTTGATGCGGGCGATCTCCAGATTGCCGATATGGGTTCTATGAACAACACTATGGGCGACGGGAAACTTTCGTCTGAACCCAATATCCAAAATACAGATGAACAAATGCCAAAATCAGACGAAAATATCACAGGCAGCGAAGATATTAACGGCGAAGGCGGTACGAACGGCCCAAACAGCAAAAAGGAATCTATTGGCAGCCACGGACAAACTGCGGCACAGTCCGCCGATTCCTGGCTTTGGATCGGAATTTCAGCAGTCGCACTTCTTTTTGGAGTTGGATTTGCACTATTATTTAAGAGACGCCGATAAATCCCTGCTTATTGTAAGGACCTTGCCTAAATCTATATTTATCAAGCAAATAGCAAAAAGAAAAACACTGTCAAGGACGCAAAGCGCAAAGCTTATCCTTGACAGCGTTTTTTGTTTTGGATGATCAATTGACATCCTGTGTTTTTTATATTTCGATCTCTATAATTTCGATCCCCGAAATTTCAATTTCTGAAAGAGTGCTATATCAATGAATCTGCCGGGCAGAATGTTTCATTGTGCCGGACGGAATGTGCAATTGCGGTTTGCATACAGCATTCTTGCATAGTATTATGTAAGTAATTGATTACTCTTCTTCACCTTCCAAATCACCAGACAGTAACGCTCTCATGGCTTCCAGCGCTTCTTTTTCATCCGGGCCGGTGCATACGCACAGCACCTTATCTCCGCAATGGAATGTACCGCTTACGAGATTAATAATGCTTTTTGCATTAACATCCATGTAATCTGTCTTAAAATGAATCTGTGAATCAAATTTATCTGCTGCGTTTGCAATTTTATTGGCGGGGCCTAAGTGTATCCCCTCTTCATTTGCAATTGTCAGTTCCGCTCGTACCATAACGGCTATCACCCTCCCCTTGATGATGTTTTATTATCTTTCACTGCGCTTTTATTGCGATGACTTCAACTTCGATCAACAGATCTTTCGGCAATCTGGCAACCTCCACGCAGGATCTTGCAGGATATGGTTCCCGGAAATAAGAGGCATAGATTTCATTTACCTTTCCGAAATCGTCCATATTCTTGATAAATACGGTTGTCTTTATTGCCTGATCTAAACTGCTTCCGGCTGCTTCTAAAAGCCCGGTCAAATTATCAAATACCTGTCTGGTCTGTTCTTCGATGGTTGCTCCGGCTTCTCCTGTTTTTGGATCCACTCCGATCACGCCGGAAGTGTAAATCAGACCGTTGACTTCGATTGCCTGTGAGTACGGACCAATGGCCGCCGGGGCATTTTGTGTTGCGATTACTGTTTTCTCCATGATAACACTCCTCTCATACTGTCATTCAGACATACCATATTCGTGTCCCTTCGGGACAGAGGATGCTGCCCGATAAGATGTTTTTAATGTCTGATTTGAGTTATATTATATAAACTTTCGGACAGTAACGCAAGCTAAATTTTATAAAGTGAGGGTAAAGCTCTGTCCTTGGGCAGAAATATCCATGATTTGCCCTGTCACGACCTTCTTTTCATTTTCCTTGATGTACTCTTTGATCAAATTATATTGTTCCCAGCAGTGCATCGGGAAAATAAATCTGCTTGAAACATTTCTTGTAAAATAATCTAATCCCTTGGTTTTTACTTCTTCCTGGCGGGGATCTAATACCACAAATGCCAGATCAAATTTTTCTAAGCGTATGCGCTCTAATTCTTTTTTATACCTTGAAATGATCCACTGATTGCTTCTCTCGGATTCTCCCGGCCATTCCCACCAGTGGAGATCTCCCGCATGGAATATATTTATGCCGTCTGCCTTTACCGCAAAGGCTACGCCCTGGTCCGTGGATTTTAAGGTGCGAATCTTGCAGCCGCCCACAGAATAATTGTGGTGCGGATCCGTAAAGATCACATTTTCCGCTCTTCTCCAGTCTCTGTTCCCGATCTTAATATCGGAAGACAGGATATAGTAGACTTCGGCGCATTGATTTTCTAATTTAAAAATATCCTTCGTATAATGGTCTCTATGGGCATGGGATGAAAAAACGTATAGGGTCTTCGAAGAAGGAATCTTTGGGATCTCCCCCTTCCAATAATCGAATAAAAGACAGCTTTTTTCTGTCTCGACCATAAATCCGCTGTGCATTATGTAGGTTACTTTGACTGATTGTCCCATAGGATGACCTCCTTTAAATTTTCTTTGAATGATCCTTCTTTTATCATTTCTATTTCATACTTGTAAGGAGCGTATGATCTCTTTTTTGTCTTTTCATCTGCGATATACGGTGTTTCCAATATTTTAGGGATCTGTGTAAAATCCTTGTGATAGATAATGTTTTTCAAGCTCTCAAAACCGATACTTCCGAATCCAAGATTTTCGTGCCGGTCTTTTCTGGCTCCCCTTGGATTCTTACTGTCATTGATATGGAAAACCGCGATCTGATCAATGCCTAAAATCTTATCGAACTCCCCGATCACTTCTTCAAACCGGTCTTTTACATCGTAACCACTGTCGCTGGTGTGGCAAGTGTCAAAGCAAACGCGGAGGCGTTCGTTATGTTCCACCCCATCATAAATCCGGGCGAGTTGTTCAAAGGTTCTCCCAAGCTCTGTTCCCTTTCCCGCCATGGTTTCCAGAGCGATATTTACTTCTTTGTTCTTATCGTGATTTAGAACTTCGTTGAGCCCTTTCACGATCTGGGCGATACCGGCGTCCTCCCCTGCTCCCACATGGGCTCCCGGATGGAGGATCAGTGTTTTGCTCTTCATTGCCGCCGTTCTCTCCAACTCCAGAGTTAAAAATTCCACTGCCAATTGGTACGTCTCTGCTTTAACGGTATTGGCAAGATTAATAATGTAAGGAGCATGGATCACATATTCTCCGATTCCATGCTCGTTCATCAGCGCCAGTCCTTCTTCTATTTTTAATTGGTCTATGGGTTTGCGTTTTGTATTTTGCGGCGCCCCGGTATATATCATAAATGTATTGGCGCCATAAGATAATGCTTCTTTTACGGAACCCAGAAACATTTCTTTCCCGCTCATCCCTACGTGACTTCCTATCTTTAACATTTCTTTCCCTGCTTTTCCTGTATTGTCCGATACATTCTTTTATTATGCATGGGCCCCTTCCGGGTTCACATGAACCATGACGTGTTTGGCTTCCGGAAAAGTTTCTTCTAATCTGTCGTGCACTCTTTCTGCAATGTCGTGCCCTTCCAACAAGCTGAGCTTGGAATCCGCTTTTATCTCCACGTCCACATAATAACGGGAGCCAAAAAGCCTTGTTCGAATATCGTCAATTCCCAGCACGCCTTCCTGACTCAAAATCAAGCTTTTCATCTCAGTTAATGTATCTTCATCCACTGCCGCATCTACCATTTTATCCACGGCGTCTTTGTAGATATCGTAAGCGGCTTTAAAAATAAACAGACAAATTACGATACTGGCAAGAGGGTCAAAGATTGGGAATCCCAGTCTCGCTGCCCCAATTCCCAGTAAACTGCCGACAGAGGACATCGCATCGGTTCTGTGATGCCATGCATCTGCCCGGAGTGCGCCGGAATTAATTTTATCTGCTCCTTTTTTAGTATACCAAAACATGAGTTCCTTGACAACAATGGAAATCACTGCGGCAGCCAATGCCAGCATACCCGGGACTTTAATGTCTTCCACGCCATTCATAATGGTTTTTATTCCGCTGATACCGATTCCGGCCCCGGTAAGCAGCAGCATCGTTGCAAGTATGATCGACGCCACACATTCAAATCTTTCGTGCCCATACTGATGATCCGCATCCTCTTCCTTACTGGAAATGTGTATTCCGATCATCACCACGATGGTGCTTAACACATCAGACAAAGAATGTACCGCATCAGAGATCATTGCGCTGGAATGGGCTATAATCCCTGCAAACATCTTTAATGCCGACAGTATTACGTTCACCCCGATACTCACATTGGAAATTCTCATTGCAATCTGCTTGCTTTCTTTCACATCCATAACTTCTCCTCCTATTCTCACCTTACACTCAGTAAGCTCCCCATGATACCTCCAAAACAATCTGCACATTTATTTCCGTGCATTTATTATCATAGTATGCGTTATATGTGTTTATGATATAATTTATCGAATAGGTGGCGGATTAGTCAATACAGAATTGTGTTCTCTAAAACAAGCCTGAGTTTTCTCAACCCTACTGTAGTTTTTCTTCTCCCACTGTAGTTTTTTACTCCTTACCAAAAAGAGACGCGTCTTTTTTTCGTAAAATATAAAAATACCGCAGCTTGCGCCGCGGTACTTTTATTATGTGATACAATTATGCAAATGTACTGTAATTATTTAGCCCATCCGTAGGATAACTTAACAGCTTTCTGCCATCCAGCATAGAGTTCGTCACGTTTTTCTTTAGCCATCTTAGGTTCGAATACTTTGTCGATTGCCCAGTTCTTGATAACGTCTTCTTTGCTGTTCCAATATCCAACTGCAAGACCTGCTAAGTAAGCAGCTCCCATAGCTGTTGTTTCAACGCACTGTGGACGCTGAACAGGAGCTTCGGAGATGTCTGCCTGGAACTGCATTAAGAAGTCATTCTTACAAGCTCCGCCGTCAACCTTAAGAGCGCCAAGTTTAACGCCTGCGTCAGCCTGCATAGCTTCCAGGATATCCTGTGTCTGGTAAGCAAGGGATTCTACTGTAGCACGGATGATGTGAGCTTTGTTACATCCACGTGTAAGACCTACGATACATCCACGAGCGTACTGATCCCAGTGAGGAGCTCCAAGACCTGTAAATGCAGGTACTACATAACAACCTGCTGTATCAGCAACTTTGTTACAGAAGAACTCGGAATCCGGAGCTGCGTCCACGATCTTAACTTCGTCACGTAACCACTGAATAGCTGCACCAGCTACGAATACAGAACCTTCAAAAGCGTAGTTAACTTCGCCGTCAAGTCCCCAAGCGATTGTTGTAACAAGACCGTTCTCGGATAATTTAACTTTGTCACCGATGTTCATAAGCATGAAAGTACCGGTTCCGTATGTATTCTTAGCTTCACCAGGATTGAAGCAAGTCTGTCCGAATAATGCGCACTGCTGGTCTCCGCCTGCTCCAGCGATCGGGATTCTGCCGCCGAAGAGATCTGTATCTGTCATACCATAGATAGCGCTTGATGGTTTTGCTTCTGGTAATAAGGATTTTGGAATGTTCATCTCTGCAAGGATTTCATCATCCCATTCAAGAGTGTTAATGTTGAACAACATTGTTCTAGCTGCGTTGGAGTAATCTGTTACGTGGAGTCTCTTTCCGGATAAGTTGTAGATTAACCATGTATCTACTGTACCGAACATTAACTCGCCTCTTTCAGCTCTTTCTCTAACGCCAGGAACATTTTCAAGGATCCAGTGAATCTTTGATCCGGAGAAGTATGCATCGATTACAAGACCAGTTTTTTCTCTTACTGTGTCAACTAATCCTTTTTCTTTCAGGCTGTCACAATATTCAGATGTACGACGGCACTGCCAAACGATTGCATGATATACAGGTTCTCCTGTCTCTCTATCCCAAATAATAGTTGTTTCACGCTGATTTGTGATACCGATACCAGCGATATCTTCTGCGGAAACTCCGATATTTTCCATAGCTTTCTTAGCAACGGATAACTGTGTTGACCAGATTTCGTTAGCGTCATGCTCTACCCAACCTGGCTGTGGATAATACTGAGTGAACTCCTGCTGTGCTACACTGCAAATTTCACCCTGTTCATTAAATAAGATACAACGATTACTAGTTGTTCCAGCGTCAAGCGCCATCATGTACTTAGCCATAAGTAAAACCTCCTTAATATAATTCGTGCATTATATAGTCAAACCCAATACAATTTGACCTGTGGATTAATCTTATCATAATTTACCATTGATGTGTTTATACAATTTGCCACTTTTGTAAGATTGTTCGTCTTTTTGCATATTTTTAAATTGTTTTTTTTACAAAAAAGAACAATATTTATAAAAAATGAAAATCTCACTTTATAAATATTGCTCATTTTTAACAAAAGAAATTATCTCCATCCCCTTTGTCTTTGGACTTCATACATAATCACGGCAGAGGCTACCGCCGCATTAAGGGACTCCACCTTTCCTTTCATGGGAATCTTAATCCAATCGGTCGCCGTCCCGGCAATCTGGTCGCTTAATCCGTTGCCTTCGTTCCCTATGAGAAAAGCGCAGCCCTTGTTATAATCATAATCATAGAACAGCTTTCCCTTCAAATGGGCCGCATACACATCGATTTCTTCTTTCTTCAGGCGTTCCACCGTCCGGATCAGATCTTTGACAATGAGAACCGGCACCCGAAGAATCGCTCCCATCGTTGAGCGAACGACCTTGGGATTATAAGGATCCACGCATTGTTCGTTCATGAGAATTGCCGTCACGCCCGCGCCTTCTCCTGTTCTTATGATCGTACCCAGATTTCCCGGATCCTGGAGATTTTCCAATACCAGAAACAGAGGACTTTCTTCTTTTTTAAGGATTTCCTCCAAAGTAATCTCCTGCCTTTTTACGACCGCCAAAATGCCCTGGGGCGTTTTGGTATCAGACAGATGGCGGCATACATTTTCGCCGATCAACTCGTAGGAATATCCTTCTAATTCGTTCTTATGTCTGTCATAAAATTCTTCTGTTATGTACATTTCCAGAATATTTTCTTTTGGGACTTCGAACACAAACCTTGGCCCCTCTGCGAGAAAGCACCCTTCTTCTTTTCGGCTCTTTGCGCTTTTTTTAAGGCTCAGGATATGTTTTATCCTGGGATTTGACGTACTGCTAATCATCGTTTTCCGACCGTCCCTTTCCTTCGGTTTCGCAATAAAATACCCTTTTTAAAATAAACAAAAAATGACTGATGATATCCTCCATCGGCTCTTTGAAATCTGCTTCCGCCCACTCCACAAGATACTGGGTCATAGCAAGGGTTAAAAACTTTACAAGGCACTTTGTATCGATATTCTGCGGAACATTGCTCATGGAATCAAACCAGCTTCCGGACGTAAAGCACTTTTCAATCACCTGGTAAATGCTCCTTCTGAAATAATGAACGTCTGCGTTGGTTAATATATTTTTTATGATAATACGGTTATTTTTCATCCAGATCATCAAACGGATCAAAACCGTTTCCCAGGTATCTGCTTCATATATTTTACATTCGTAGACCAATTCATACTCAAAGGCATTGGACATCAGATCATAAATATTATCATAATGGTAATAAAAGGTCTGTCGGTTCACGCCGCATTGATTGGCAATTTTTTGGATCGTTATTTTGGGAAAAGGATATTTTCTCAATAATTCCATAAAAGAGATACAAAGAAGATGTTCTGTTTTTTGTTTCATACTGCACTCCCTCATATAAAACTTTTCCTTAGTTCTCCAATACTATGCCAACCTCGGTCTTATCCTTAATCGTGATCCCATCAATGTCCTTCAAATGAAGGTTCATATTATGAGTCCCTTCTTCTTCGATCCCTTTTATATCAATCCAAGGGGCAAAGTCTTTTACTGACAAATCTTCAAGCAATGATTCCGCTCCCTCCACCGTGAAGGAACAAATCACGCCGGAAGCCATGGTCACCTTATATCCGTTGTTATTTTTCACCGTGAGATCGTTTAATGTGACAGCAAACTTTTTCGTTTTGAGGGGTTCTACTGTCGCCTGGGCCTTTACGGAGGTATTACTGTCTGCCAGAATCACATGGGAAGGAAGCGTCTCTTGCGTAAGATCAAAATCCTTTTCATAATTTTTTTCCTCCCCTTCCAGGGAAATGGTCGGCAGATCAATACTGTCTATATCCTTTAATACATCATCCGGCGCCGCGATCGTGACCTGTTTTGGTTCATAGTCAAAGGAAGTGATCACATATCCGTCCTCCGGCTCCCCTTCATAGTCCACGTTGACGTCAACAGTTTTTGTTTTCCAGACTTCAATGTCTATATATACGCCTGTGGTATCCATATCAAGCTGGCTGCTGTCGATCAGCTCGCCGTTCCCATCATAAAGCAGCGGTTTTGCCGTGGTCGTTGTGTCGGATGATATTCCGTCAAGCTCAATCTCCGCCCGGATTTCTTTGGCATTGCTGAGCAGATTCTTCGGTCCGCTCACCTTCACCAGGTTCGGCGTCCCCGTCATCTTTCCCACTGCATATCCGTCGGCAACTTCTCCTTTGGAGACGATGTTCACCGGAACATTCACGTCAATAAGCTCGTCCCTTTTTATCTTCATGGTGTTTACCGAGCCAAGATTGATCTCCAACTGAGCCTGGTATCGTTTCGCCTCCACGTCAATGGGAACTGCGTCCACAACAGACAGTTTGGAAAAATCGGCATAGGCCACAAAGTCCGTATCGCTCATTGACCCCAGTATGCTGTTTTTTCCTTTTACCGAAATATATACGCTTTCTCCTTCCAGGATCTCGTAGGCATAACCTTCCTTGGTCAAAACGTCTTCATTGATAATCTCAACCGGGATGTTACTAAATCGCTTCGTCACCACAGGATCATTGGTATTTACTACAAGAAGCCATATTAATACTGCAATAAAAACAGACAGGCACTTCATTCCCCAATTATTGGTTATTAGCTTTTTCATTACGCAGCAATCCCTTCCACTTGTTGATCACCGCTGACTGTCCACTGCCGGCGGCTTCATCCTTACTCAAATATCTTTTTAATCCCTCTTTATCCAGGTCTCTGGAAAGCTTGCCCTCACAGGCCACGGAAATTGCCCCGGTCTCTTCGGAGACAATAATAATGATGCCGTCGGACACCTCGCTGACTCCCAGCGCCGCCCTGTGTCTGGTTCCCAGTTCCTTCCCGATATCCATGTTATCCGATAAAGGCAGGTAACAAGTCGCCGACACAATACGGTTTTCTCTGATAATGACCGCGCCGTCGTGAAGAGGGGTGTTGTGTTCGAATATATTGACCAGGAGCTGACTGCTCACCACCGCATCAATGGCGATCCCCGTCCTCTCGTATTCGCCGAGAGCAACCTTTTGTTCCATTACGATCAAGGCTCCGGTTTTTGCTTTGCTCATCTCTGCCGCAGCCTTACATATCTCGTTAATGGTGCGCTGCCTGGCCTTTTCATAATCCTTCCCGGAATCCCTTCCGTTCACGATCGACTTTAAAAAATTATTTCTTCCCAACTGCTCAAGGGCTCTTCGAAGCTCCGGCTGAAAAATAATGAGTACCGCCGTAATTCCCACGCCAAGGGAGTTGGCAAGAAGCCAGGATATCGTATTTAATTGGAGTACGGCCGCCGCCAGTGCAAAAAGCAGCAGTATCATAATTCCCTTAACCAACATCCATGCTCTGGTGAGCTGAACCCATTTGAGAGCCTGATAAATGATCGCACTGATAATGATAATTTCCAGAATATCGCTTAAACTGATCGTAGGCAGCGACAACCAATATAAATGTTTACTTATAAAACTCTGAAAAGCACCTAAGCTCATGAATGATCACTCTTCCTCTCATGTTTGCGGATTCCAAAGCCATGCTTTTTCTAAACCAAAACATAACCTTGAAATCTTTATATCAATTGATAATTTTTTTATTCACTTCCTCATGCGTCATACGAATCTTTGGAACCGCTTTCACATAGTAAATATATTCTTCGTCTTCAAAGCTGACCTTCTCGATACGGGACACGTCGCCAATTCCCCGAAAAAGCTGAATCACCATACTGATTCCCATACTAAGGACCACCTCTAAGAAGATTGGAATGACAGGCAGGTCCAGTTCAAATACGAACTTTCCTACAAGCATCACAAACGCCAGCGTGATGTGTCCCACCACTATGGCGACCATCCACGCCTTTTCATGGAGAAGATGGTACAGGCAGGAAGACAAAATGATGATCAACGTAAAGGTCACCAGGACCACGACCAAATGTTTATCGATGGAAATCATGTCGATCATCCTTTGCAGGCCCACACCGATCTCGGAATTGGACGAGGTGGTGATCAAGGTACTTGCCTCCATCGTATACTGACTGAAAAAATATAATAAAATGCCGCCGACGCAAGGAAGCACCGCTCCATATCCCACGGTGATCCCCAGCAGGACCGGCAAAAAATATTCCATTTTACATACAAACAGTATTGGAGTGAGCATTAAAATCACTGTGTACTTGCCGTCAATACGAATGCAGGCAAGCATCACAATCAACATTAAAATCAGAAAGACTGCAAAGATATCAACGGAAACATTCCAGGTGTTCGTTAAAATCAAAGTAAACCCGGTAAAAAAAAGAACCACGATCGGCAAAAACGCCTGAAGAACAGATACCCCGATGAACAACGCCCAGACATTGAGCCTGGAGTCATAAGGGAACATTCCCTTTAATACCATCAAAGTGATGAAAGAAAACACTCCTTTTAATACGGGAATCAGTGTATTGGAATGCTTTTGATAAAATCCAATGGCTAATTCTTTTAAATGAACGATTTTCGCTATATATGACATTAGGCCCTCCTTTATTCTTCTGCGTTGTCTGTAAAATCACGTTGGAATTTTTCAAGGTCTGCTTCATACTTTTCAATATTACGGCGCATTTTTTCGTATCGTTTGACTGAACGTATTCTTGTGACTATGATGCTGATCACCTGTACAATAACATATAAAACAATAAAGTCCGTAACCAACTCTTTTAGAACAATCTCTTCTCCTTTGCTGACCACGGCAAGGAGAAAATAGGCCGCAGCAAGAACGACGATCAATGCAAATACCACCGTGATTGCCACGATGCTCTCTAACTCTTTCATCGTAACATAACTTTTTTTGCTGTATTGATTGATCTTAATATCCTTTTGTCCTTCTGACTGCTCATAGTTCGCCATTCTGGCCATTAGTTTTACCTTTTTTGTATCAATCATAATAAATCTCCATGCACTGCCGCCGCAACGCTCCATCAAGATTAACAAATCACTCGCTAAACTATCATTTAGGAATAGTCAAATCTATTATTAGTATAACATGAATAAAGGAAAAGTGACAACACCAAATAAAGAGTATGAAAAAAAATCGTTTGACAGTCCGCCTCTTATACAAAAAGCCTTGCCTGTCAAACGATTCCTCTATTATTTTATTTATTTTGTTTTTTAATCTGCTCTGGATATCTCAAGAATCGTAAATCTGCTCTCGCTTTCCGGCGTCTCTACTACAACGGTCTCTCCCACCCGCGTACCGATCAGCGCTTTACCGATCGGGGATTCATTGGAGATCAGTCCGTGCATGATGTCGGACTCCGTGGAACCTACAATACGGTATTCCATCTCTTCGTTAAATTCTTCATCTAAAAATCTTACGGTGCATCCGATATTCACAAGATCCTTATCCACAACGGTCTCATCGATCACTTCCGCATTTTTGATGATTTTTTCCAGTTCTTCGATCCGGCTCTCTATGGAACGCTGTTCGTCCTTAGCCGCATCATACTCTGCATTCTCCGACAAGTCTCCCTGTTCCCTTGCCTCTTTGATTTTTTGTGCGATTTCCTTTCTTCTTACCACTTTCAGTTCTGAAAGCTCATCTTCAAGAGCCTGCATACCTTTACTTGTCAGAAGATGTTTTTTTGTTTCTACCATATCTTGCTACCGTCCTACTCTTTCTTCAATTCTTATTAACCAAACCTGTTTATCGGCAATTTATTATAGACTAGTTCCCTTCCTTTGTCAATGACATAACCAATTTCTCAAAATCCCGGTAGGTTGTGATCTGATTCACTTCCTTGCGAAACTTTGCCGAGCCATGCAAACCGGCGGTATACCATGCCGCGTGCTTTCGCATTTCCCGGATTCCCATATCTTCTTGTTTATATTTGACGTTCAACCGGGCATGGCGAAGAAGCATCTTAAGCACTTCCTTATCATCCGGTCTTTCTGGAACCGGCTGTTTCAAAAGCGCCGCCTTGACTTCCCGGAAGATCCAGGGATTTCCCTTGGCTCCTCTTCCGATCATAATCCCGTCGCAATTCGTATAGGAAATCATCCTGAGAGCATCCTCTCCGTTTGTGATATCGCCGTTTCCTATGACGGGAATATCCACGGCCTGTTTCACCTTACGGATCACGTCCCAGTCCGCTTTTCCGGTATAATATTGTTCCCTGGTCCGGCCGTGAACTGCGATCGCCGCCGCCCCGTTTTTTTCCAGATGGGCGGCAAATTCCGGCGCATTCCCGTGCTCTTTATCAAACCCCGCCCGGATCTTCACCGTAATGGGCAGCTTCACCGCCTCTGTCATCTGCCGCACGATCTCCCCGGCCAGTTCCGGGTGCAGCATTAAGGAAGAGCCCTCGTGATTGTTGACGATCTTTGGCACCGGACAGCCCATATTGATATCAATATAATCAAAGCCAAGGGGTTCTATTTTCTGCGCCATCTGCGCCATCAAAGCGGGGTCCGAGCCAAACATCTGGATTCCAATGGGATGCTCACACTCCTCCTTTTCCATCAGCGGAAGGGTGTTTTTATTGCCATAGTACAGCGTTTTGGCGCTGATCATTTCCGTCACCAGAACGTCCGCGCCCTGCTCCTTACATAAAAGCCGAAAAGGCAAGTCGGTAATCCCTGCCATCGGAGCGAGAATTACCGGCATCTTTGTCTTATAGATCTGTTCTGTTGTCATAATTTTTGTTTACCGTATACAATCTGCAAGCCTTTTAAGGTCAGGTTGGCGTCATAATAATCGATACTGCTCGTCGCATTGGCGATCATCTTACCAAGCCCTCCTGTCGCCACCACCTTCACACCGGAAAGTCCGCTTTCCCGGATCATTTCCCGGATAATATATTCTGTCTGGCCCACATATCCGTACACCAATCCTGCCTGCATACTGGTGACGGTGTCCTTCGCCAGAATGCTTTTCGGTTTTGTGATCCGAATTTCCGGAAGCTTGGCCGCCTGTTGCCATAAAGCGTTGGCGGCAGTCCGGATTCCCGGAGAGGTCACGCCCCCGATAAATTCCCCTTTGGCGGTCACAAGATCATAGGTCGTCGCCGTACCAAAATCCACTACGATCACCGGTCCGCCGTACAATTCATATCCGGCCACACAGTCTACGATCCGGTCCGCCCCGGTTTCCTTTGGATTGGTGGTTTTGATCTGAATACCAGTTCGGATTCCCGGTCCGACCTCAATCGGACGAATGCCGAAATACTTTATGATAGCGGAGTTAAAGGAATGCATCACCGCAGGAACCACCGAAGAGATGATCACTGCGTCCACATCCTCCTTTTTATATCCTTTATATACTAATACATCCAGTACAAAAATCCCGTACTCGTCAGAGCTGCGAGTCATTTTTGTGCTCATACGAAAGGTGTCGCAAAGTTTGGATCCCTGAAAGATTCCAAAAGTAAAGTCCGTATTTCCTATATCCACTGCAATTAACATACGATTTATTCCTCCTCACCGGCATAATCTTCTCCCAGAAAGAATACCCGGTAATACATCTCAAGATTACTAAGGAGCTCTCTTTTCTCCTGCTGAATCTGCTTTATCTTTAGAACACTGCCGATATCATCAAAAAGATAATCCTCATCCTTCGCCTCCACAGTCAGATTCAGATTTCCCTGCTCGTCAAATTCCAGACGCAGGATTCCCCCCACATCTTCCGTATATAATACGCACATGATCTGGAGTTCTTCCTTGATCGCCTTTGGCAAAGACTCAAACTCTGGATTAAAATAAT
This sequence comes from uncultured Eubacterium sp., assembly GCA_964555015.1. Lineage (GTDB taxonomy): Bacteria > Bacillota > Clostridia > Lachnospirales > Lachnospiraceae > Anaerobutyricum. The sequence continues at coordinate 22,979 of CAZKQV010000008.1, forward strand.
AAACTTGTTCATAACTGCTGGCGCCGCATAATATTTTTTTACTTTCCAACATGAGGGTACTCCTTTTTAAACATATCCGTAAAGTCCCCGGACGGAAACTTCGCCGCTTAAAATTGTTTTTTGATTGCCCTGCTTATCTTCCACAAGCAATTCTCCTCTTTCATTGATCCCCTTTGAGAGGTAAATAAATTCTTCCTGTTTTTGAATCACTTTCACCTCTTTGCCTATGTTGATCAGCCGGCGGTTATAGTCGTCCATGCAAAAGCCAAGGTCTCTCTGCTCTAAAAAGCGGGAATACAGCGCCATAAACTCTTCCACGAAAACTGCGAGAAATCCGGCCCGATTTACCGGATGCCCGGTTTCCAATAAAACAGAAGACGCCATACTTTTTATATCCTCATCAAACTCCGTCCGATTCAGATTCCATCCGATCCCAACGATCACATAGTCGATCTCGCTCATTTCCAGGCTCATTTCCGTAAGTATGCCGCAAATCTTTTTTCCATTGATAATGATATCGTTTGGCCATTTGATCTGAAAATCGGCTCCGGTATACCTGCCCGCCGCATTCACCCCCGCCAGCGCCGCAACGAGCGTCAGCATAGAAGCGTCCTCCGGCGCAAGATCCGGCCGCAGCAAAAGGGTAAAAAAGATATCTTTTCCTTTGGGTGAAACCCAATTTCGTCCCCGGCGTCCTTTTCCTTTACTCTGGTTATCCGCCACATAAAGGCTGCCGTCTGGCGCTCCCGAAAGGGCCTCCCTTTTTGCTTCCTCGTTGGTCGAGTCGATGGTGTCGAAAACCCGGATCTCGCCGCCAAGAAGTCCCCCTGGGATCGCCGCTTTAATTTCCTGAAAGCGCAGCAGGTCCGGGCTTTGCAAAAGTCGGTAACCTTTTCTGGTCACCGACTCAATCTCATATCCTTCTTCTCTCAGAGCATTCATATATTTCCAGACTGCGGTCCTTGAAATGCCAAGGGCGTTGCAAATTTCCTGCCCGGATACAAAGCCGTCGCTAGTCTGGAGAAATCGAATTATTTGTTCTTTCATGGTTTTATCATCACTTACTCATTACTTTCCAAGGGTGGCAACCATCACAGCCTTGATACTGTGCATTCTGTTTTCCGCCTCGTCAAAGACTACGGAATTATTGCTGCAAAATACTTCATCTTCCACTTCTCTGATATCCAGCCCCAGACGGTCACGCATATCTCTGGCAACGCTTGTCTCAAAATCATGGTATGCCGGAAGGCAATGCATAAACAGGCAGCGGTCATTTCCCGTCGCCTTCATCATCTTCTCTGTGACCTTATATGGACTAAGGGCCGCAACTCTGGTTGGATAAAGGTCCTCAGACTCACCCATGCTAACCCAAATATCTGTATAGATCACGTCCGATCCCCGCACATCTTCCGGATCGTGGGAAATCGTGATGGAAGCGCCGCTGTCCTTTGCAAGCTTTCTGGAAATCTCCAGAACCTTCTCGTCGCATACGGTCTCTTTTGGTCCCACGGCCTTAAAGTTCACTCCCATGATGGCGCTGCCATACATCAGCGCATACATGACATTATCGGACAGATCTCCCACAAAAGTAAGGTTCATCTCCTCTAATGGTTTCTCAATATGCTCTTCCATCGTCATAAAGTCTGCGAGAACCTGGGTCGGATGATCTACGTCCGTAAGACCGTTCCACACCGGAACTCCGGAATACTTTGCCAGATCTTCTACAACATTTTGTCCGAATCCCCGATACTCGATCGCATCGTACATTCTGCCGAACACCTTAGCCGTATCCTCCAAAGACTCCTTTTTGTTCATATGGGAATTGGACAGATAAGTCACATGGGCTCCTTCGTCCAAAGCCGCCACTTCAAAAGAACAGCGTGTTCTCGTGGAAGATTTATCAAAAATCAGAACGATATTTTTCCCTTTTAATTCTTCTCCGCAGACCCCGGCTTTCTTTTTTGCTTTCAGCTTATGCCCAAGATCCAGCATATAGCGAATTTCTTCTTTATTAAAATCAAGTAATGTTAAAAAACTTCTTCCTTTTAAATCCATATCTAACCTCCTGTAAAACAAAGTGCGGCTTGCATTACTTTAACATAACACGATTTGGAAATCAAGAATAATGCTTCATGAACCGTATAATTTGTGTTCAATGGGTCACATAATTTGCGATCAAATTATAATCCAGAGCTTCCTGACAGGTATCAATGAGTTTCACCGCCCGGGAAGAAAGTTTCTCGCAAAGCGCCGTATTTACATTAAGCTCTGTACCGTCGGTAAGGTCAAGGAGCCGTCCGCTTTCCACCATTCCATCCTTTCCTATAATGAAGAGCAGATCGTCCTGATCTGTGAGGAAAGATCCCTTGCCCACGTAGGAAATCTGTGCGACAAATCCTTCTTCTGCATTTAACAGGTCATGACCGAACACGTAAGGCTGTGTCAATTCAAGATCCATAAGACCCGCGATCGTCGGCATAGTGTCCACCTCGCCCCCCACGGTGGTGATGGTCTTACTTTCCGAAAGCCCCGGAATGTGGATGATCAGCGGCACATTGAGCATCTCGTCATAGTCATATTCCTTTCCAAGAAACTTACTCACAGAATACTGCACCGACGGTGTCTCCAAATTCATTCCCTGGTGATCCCCATAAATGACGATCATAGTATTATCATACATATCATTTTCTTTCAGGAGAGTTACCAGCTCTTCTAAAGCCTCGTCGGTATATCTTACCGTCCTAAGATAATTTCCAAAAAGCGTATCCTTATCTTCTTCTTTTAGAGATAAAGACGCCAGAGAATCATCCAATTCATATGGAATGTGATTGGTCAGAGTAATCATAAAACTAAAAAAGGGTTCTTTGACATCCTTTAAAATATCTATGGATTGGGAAAACATTTCTTTATCTGTGAGTCCGAATCCCGCAGTTTGTGTAATATTAAAATCTTCCTCGGAATAGAATCTTTCAAATCCCTGATTCTTATAGGCTTCCTCCCGGTTCCAGAAGGTTTTGACATAGCCATGAAAGGCAAGCGCCTGATATCCTTCCTGCCGAAGGAGCCACGGAAGACCGTGAAACGTGTTATCCACATACTTTCGATAACATTCCCTTTCCGTGTTGCCATATAAACTGTTTAAAGTAGAAAACTCTGCATCCGCCGTATTTCCCACGCCGGTAGTCGAATAAAAATGGTTAAAATAAAGGGTATCATTTTCCAGCAGAGTGTTTAAAAAAGGAGTGATTTCCTCTCCGTTGTAATCTTTTTTTAAAACGAAATTATTAAGGGATTCCACCTGAATCAAAATAAGGTTCATTCCCTTTGCCGCTCCCCGGTAATCATCGCCGGACGATTTCGGCACGTTTTCCTCTATGGAGGCAAGAAGCTCCTCTTCGTCGATTTCCTTTCGCTTGAACTTCCCTCCCACATTGACGATCAAATCATTCGTATGGTAAGTAAAGTATTCAATGTGGTTGATTTTTTGCACTTCTCTATAATCATAAGGATTTGTTCCATAATACCAAAAGGCCGCAAGAATAAGCCCATAGAGCAAAATATGCGCTGCGATCACCGCTCCCTTTTTTATCACTTCTTTTTTCGGAGTTTTGTCTTCTCTCTCAGAAGCCGCAGCAAAAAATTCTAAAAACATTCCTTTTTTATGCTGATTTCTTTTTTGGTAAAGTATCACCATCAGAGGATAATCCACAAGGCAAAGCAGACAGGCCGGATTCACCGACGCCCCTAAAACATTGCCGTCCGCTGCAATCTGCCCAAGACTGCCCAACTGATAAAGCTGGTTTACGGAAAGATATTGACCAAAATAACTGCTGTAGGCAGCGTCGGCAAACATGAGCAGCGTGACTAAAAAATAAACTATGTAAAATCCCCATCTGCGTCTTCGGCTTTCTTTATAGGAAAACAGCTCAAAAATCCCCACAAGAAACAGATAGGATAGCAGAGGAACGGGAATTACGTTCATCATGTCCAGACGGTCTGTCTGCCAATAAAAAATCAATTCCTTTCCGGCAAGGAGAAGATATGCCAGCAGCATATATATGATTGGATTCCTTTTTGCCTTTTTGTTTGATGTCACAATGCATTTCCTCCTGGATTTGGTAAAAGGAGCCATCTCAGGATGTTGCCCTGCTATCGCTCCTTTCCATCATCTGATTATTTCGTTATCGGTAACTCCTTAACTTTAAGTACCGCATTCTCTCAAAGCTTCTCATCTACGATTTCCTTCAAAGAACCTGCCAGTCCGGCAAGCCCCTGGATCTCAGAAGGGATAATGATCTTTGTCGCCTGTCCGTCTGCCGCATGGCTAAACGCTTCCAGAGACTTTAACTTAATCACCGCATCGTCCGCTCCGGCTTCCTTGATGGCTCTAAGACCATCCGCCGTTGCCTGCTGGACTTTTAAGATCGCTTCAGCCTGACCTTCGGCCTCCCGGATCATGGCTTCCTTCTGCGCTTCCGCACGGAGGATCGCCGCTTCCTTCTCCGCTTCCGCTTCCAGGATCATAGATTCTTTATGACCTTCCGCACGAAGGACAGAGGACTTTTTCTCTCCTTCCGCACGAAGAATCGCTTCCCGTCGCTCCCGCTCTGCCTTCATCTGCTTTTCCATGGCGTTTTGAATCTCGCTCGGCGGAATGATATTCTTAAGTTCCACACGATTCACCTTAATTCCCCACGGATCTGTGGCTTCATCCAATGTGGATCTCATCTTTGTGTTAATGGTCTCACGGGATGTAAGGGTCGCATCCAGCTCAAGATCACCGATGATGTTACGGAGTGTGGTGGCAGTAAGATTTTCTATGGCCATGATCGGATTATCCACGCCGTAAGAATACAGCTTCGGATCGGTGATCTGATAATACACTACCGTATCAATCCGCATGGTAACATTATCCTTTGTGATAACCGGCTGAGGTGCGAAATCCACAACCTGTTCCTTCAAGGAAACTCTTTTTGCAACACGGTCAAGAAATGGCACTTTAAAATGGAATCCCACAGACCAGGTGCCATTATAGGCTCCTAATCTCTCAATAACATAGGCGTGCGCCTGAGGCACGATCCTCACACTGGAAAGCACCAGATATAGTACCAAAAGTACAATAAGAACTATGGGGATAATAAAAAAATTCATTTCCGTAAAAACCTCCTTTAATCCTGTTTGGTCAAGGCCTCCGGTCTAACGATCAGTTTTACCCCGGAAATTGCCTCAATACGGACCTGCTGTTCCGCCTCAATGGTGACGTCATCATCATAGCTTCTCGCACTCCATTCCTGGCCCCGTACTTTCACCTGTCCCTGTGCCCGGAGATTATCAATACTTTTTGTCACAATACACCGCTGACCGATCAGGCTGTCCGCATTGGTCTTCACTGTTTTACTGTTGAAATACTTCATTGCCAACGGTCTGGTCACAATAACAAGCACTGCCGAAACTATAATAAATATTACAATCTGCATCCAAAGAGGGGCGCCAAGAAATCCAGACGCAGCAGCAATCAAAGCGCCTCCCGCAAACCACACCGTGGTAAGCCCCATGGTGATCATCTCAATGATCAAAAAAGCAGCCGCAGCCAAAAGCCATATCATTACTGCCATAAATCTCCCTCCCTTTTGCATATGATAGTCCTATTTTATCTCTTCCCATATAAAAAGTAAACCTTTTCTAAAAAAATCGTTACTGCCAGGAAAAGATTGGAAATCAAGAGGTTAACAATATTAATTTATCCGGCGGAAGCAAGACGCCTCCCGGCACTTGTTCTCCGGTCTCTTTCCAGATTTGATTTGGTACTTTCCACCAAAGGGGCGACGTCTCTTTGGTCATAGTATTTTCTAATATAATATAATGTTCAAAAGGCGCCTCCACTATTCTTTTTTTTCGGCAGATCATAACATTCTCCTGCCCTCCGATCCCTTTTGGATTCTCGTATATCGGAACCAGATCATGGGCGCGGATCCCCACATGGGTGACGTCATCCAAAACTTCCTCCCGGGTTTCTAAGGTCACTCCCCACTCTGTGGCATAAATTCTGCGGCGGTCAATTTTTTCAATGGCCGACAAATTTTTACACCCGGTGATCCGGGCCGCCTGAAGAGTCTGCGGATGGAGAAAGAGTTTTTCCGTCTCCCCCATCGCCTCGATTTTTCCCTGATTCATCACCGCCATTTTCTGGCACATCTGATAGATTTCCTCCCTGCTGTGGGAAACCATGATCACCGTCTTTTGGCACTGGGCCAGAAAATCCTGCATCTCCTGGATCATATATTCCTTTAAATAGCTGTCGAGGGCGGAAAATGGTTCATCCAAAAGCAGCACTTCCGGCGAGGCGGCGATCATTCTCGCAAGCGCCGCCCGCTGCTGCTGTCCTCCGGAGATCATCCCCGGATACGCATCTGCAAATTCTTCCAAATGAAATTGACGGATCAGCCGGTTTACTTCTTCTTTTTTTTGCATTCCGGTCTGCTTTAACCCCATTTCGATGTTCTTTCGAATGGACATGGTGGGAAACAACGCATAATTTTGAAATAAATAACCCACTTTTCTTTTTTGCGGACGCAGATTCGTTCTTTTTTCCGAATCAAAAAGTACGGTGTCATTTAATACGATCCGCCCTTCATCCGGCTTTTCAATTCCGGCGATACATTTTAATGTCATGCTCTTTCCGCAGCCCGACGCTCCCAAGAGTCCAAGACAGCTCTCATCCGCCTCTAAATCGACTTCCAGCCTGTAATTTTTTAATTTCTTTTTAAAATGAACCGATAAAGCCATGTAAAACCCTCTTACTTCTTATCTTTTAGTGAGAAATAATTCATTAGTACGACCACAATAAAGGAAATGATCACTAATATAATTACGTATTTCCATGCCGTTTCCATATCACTGGAGGCCACCGCCGAATATACCGCCATAGGCAGCGTCCTTGTTTTTCCCCGGATATTCCCGGCGATCATTGAGGTGGCTCCAAATTCACCCAGTCCTCTGGCAAAGGCGAGCACTGCGCCGGATATGATTCCCGGGATGCAGGCCGGAAGCTGTATCTTCCAAAAAATATTCCACTCGCTCATGCCAAGGGTTCTGGCCGCAAACAACAGCTCCTGATTCATCTGTTCAAAAGCCCCTCTCGCAGCCCGGTACATAAGCGGGAAGGATATGAGCACCGCCGCCAACACCGTGGCGCTCCAGGAAAATGCCACTCTCACCCCAAAAAAGTCTACCAGAAACTTTCCAAAGGGGCGGCGCACTCCAAAAATATAGAGCAGAAAAAAACCCGCTACCGTCGGCGGCAAAACCAACGGTAGCGTGAAAATTCCATCCATAATGACTTTCCCTGTTTTACTTTTCATCGAAAATACCCATTGTGCAGCGGCCATTCCCAGAAAAAAAGTAAACACGATACTTAACGACGCCGTTTTCAATGAGATTAAGATTGGTGTATAATCCATGAATACTACTCCTAACTTTTCATTCATGGTGTCATGCCATATGAATTACTAAAGATTCTTTCTAATGATTCTAATTGATCGTAAAGCCGTTCTCTTCAAAGACAGCGAGAGCTTCTTCTGTCTGCAAAAACTCTGCAAAAGTGCCGGCTGCCGACTCATTTGCCGTATCGGTAAGAATACCCAGAGGATAAATAACCGGTGTTTCCATCATGGAATCCTCTGCCTGTGCGATCACTTCTACTTTTTCTTCCTCGGCATTGACTCCCTGTGCGTCTGTCGCATACACGATACCAACCTCTGCGCTTCCTTCTGCCACCTGGGAACATACTTCTGTTACATCCTTGCCAAGACTTGCTTTTGCTTCTACTTCATCATAATTACCGACATTGGTCAAAATCTCCTTGGCATACTTTCCGGCCGGAACACTTTCCGGATCGCCGATCACGATGGTGTCGGCCTTGGTGATATCTTCAAAGGAGGTGACTTCTGTTTCCGTTCCGGCGCCTTTGATTAAAACAACGTCGTTTTTCAAAAGATCAACTACGGTAGCTTCATCCACCAGCCCCTCTTCCACTAAAGTATCCATGTTGGAAAGGGCTGCTGACATAAATAAATCTGCCTCCAAACCGCCTTCAATCTGTGTCTGAAGATCTCCGGAGCTTGCATAAGTTCCTTCTACTTTAATACCAGGATTCTGCTCTTCAAACATTGGGATCAAAGTATCGTCAAATGTTTTTTGTAAACTTGCCGCTGCCGCGATGGTGATGGTTGTCTCCTGAGCCGCCGCATCCGCAGAGGTGTTTGCCTCACCGCTTCCATTATCAGTGCCTCCATTACATCCCACTGCAAAAACTGCCATTGCCGCAGCAATACAAATACATCCTAATCTCTTTTTGCCTTTTTTCATCATAATTTCCTCCTTTAAAATCCTTGTAATTTTTCGCTTTTCTTGCGGATTCTAAGAAAATTATATTTATTATTTTATTGTGTGTCAATAACAAAACACAACAAAACGAAACAAAACAGCATTTACAGGATTCTTTCTCCCATACCGGAAATATTATATCCATCCATAGCATGGATCATCCCCTGAAATACCGGATCCCGAATCACTTTCAAAAGATCCTGATATACTTTTTTCATGAGATCTTCCTTTCGTATCACCAGATCATAGCTTTCTTCCTGCACAAACACAAACTCGATCCCCGGAACCTGGTTTACGTACTTTTCCGTTCCCAAAGCGGCGTCCGCCTCTCCGGCCACCGCACAGGCAGCTTGCAAATGAGAAGTTACTATATTATGATATCCCGATATCTCCGACGGACGAATTTTTTCTTTTCTGAGTTTCTCATCCATGAGTACCCGGGAGCCGCTTCCCGGCTCCCGGTTTACAATGGTGATCTCCGGTTTTTTTAAATCCGCAAAAGTAAAAATTCCTTTTGGATTTCCCTTTTTTACATAAAATCCCTGATTGCGTTTTAACAAGTGATACACTGCCAAATCTGTTCCCGGAAGCATACTTTCCACATAGGGCAGATTATAAGTGTCTGTTTTTCCATGCCAAAGATGACAAGTGGCAACGTCCGCCTCTCCCTGATACATGGCATACAGGGCATTGTAACTTCCTTTATAGGAACGCACCGCATTATGATGATAAGGCTCTCCATTTAGTGCATTGGCAAGCACATCAAGAACGATATCCTGCCCGCAGATCACAAAAGGTTCTTCTTCGGAATCTTTCATTTTGGCAAAAAGAGAGCCTGTACTATGTACAGCCTCTCCTTCTGATTTCTGACTTCCATGTTCTATATACGAAAGAAGATCTTCCCTGCGGATTCTAAGCTGTTTTCCCAGTTTCGCAGCGCGCAGATCCCCTCTTTTTATCATATCATAAACGGTATTCTTTTTTACTTTTAGTATTTCAGCCGCTTCCCTGGCTGTCAGAAGTTGTTCATCCATGCGTTTAATCCCAATATCCTTCCAATGTTGCAAAATAATCCTCCGGCGTCTCCGCGCGGCGAATCATTTTCACCTCTCCGTTTTCCTTTAGAAGAATTTCTGCGCTCTTAAGCTTGCCATTATAATTATATCCCATGGCAAAACCGTGCGCTCCGGCGTCATGGATCACCAAAAGATCTCCCATATCAATCTTTGGCAGCTTACGGTCTACGGCAAACTTGTCATTATTTTCACAGAGGGAGCCTACTACATCATAAGTATGGTCGCAAGGTTCCTTCTCCTTGCCCATCACGGTAATGTGATGATATGCGCCGTACATTGCAGGTCTCATCAGGTTGACAGCACAGGCATCCACACCGATATATTCTTTATAAATATGCTTTTCATGAATCGCCTTAACCACAAGATGGCCATTCGGCCCTAACATATATCTGCCAAGCTCTGTGTAAATGGCCACGTCTCCCATTCCCGCAGGAACCAGAATTTCTTCGTAGGCTTTACGAACGCCCTCGCCTATGGCAAAAATATCATTTGGCTCCTTATCCGGCGTATACGGAATCCCGATTCCTCCGGAAAGATTCACAAAACTGATATGGACGTCCAACGCTTCTTTTAATTCCACAGCCAGGCTAAATAAGATCGCAGCCAGCGCCGGATAATATTCATTAGATACTGTATTGCTGGCAAGGAAGGAATGGATTCCAAATTCCTTCACACCCTCTGCCTTTAACCGCTTAAAAGCCTCGAAAATCTGTGCTTTGGTCATACCGTACTTAGCGTCTCCCGGATGATCCATAATATCCGTACCCAGCGAAAAATATCCGCCCGGATTATAACGGCAGCAGATTCTTTCCGGAATCCCACAGGCGTCCTTCAAAAAATCAATGTGGGTAATGTCATCCAGGTTAATGATCGCATTTAACTTCTTTGCAAGCTGAAACTCCTTTGCCGGCGTCTCGTTGGAAGAAAACATAATGGAACTTCCATCGGCAAACCCGCATCTTTCACTCATAAGAAGCTCTGTATAAGAAGAACAGTCCGTGCCGCATCCCTCTTCCTTTAAAATATTCAAAATAGTCGGATTAGGAGTGGCCTTCACCGCAAAAAATTCCTTAAATCCTTTGTTCCACGAAAACGCCTGGTATAAATCACGGGCCGTTTTGCGGATCCCTTTTTCATCATATAAATGAAAAGGAGTCGGATACTTTTCTACAATTGCTTCTAACTGTTCCTTTGTTACAAATGGCTTTTTTTCCACTGATAAATCCTCTCTTTCCGTAAAATGTCTCTATAAAAGCCCCTTGGTCTTCCAAAAATTTTACAAAAATCCAATCGGTTTTTAGTTTATACCATTTGCATAATTTCGTCAACTATCCTTCATAATAATTCAAAATACACACGTCGTGACAGGTGAAAACTTATCTAAAAAAAGCAAAAAATAAATCCTGCGGCATCGTTATCACTGGTAAGGATGCCGCAGGATTTATGTAAGAGGAAATTTATGTATTATGAGAAGATAACTATTTAATGTTTTACAAGCTCGGCGCTCTTCCAATAAGAAGTAATCTTATCCGCAAGCTGCGCACGGTCAATTTGTCCTGCAAGATATTCCTGCATGGAAGCGCCTACGATCGGGTAATGATCGTCCGGATAATAATCCCAGTTCGGGATCATGGCGTCACGATCCGCATAGTTTTTTACAGAGATGGATAACGGGTCAAGATTCTCTGCATTTATGTTCTTGAAAGCCGGAACAATGTTACAGGATTCCGTGAGGAATGTATTGCCGGCTTCGTCGTATACCAGCCAATTTAAGAAATCCTTTGCCGCCTGCTTTTGTTCTTCGGATGTGTAGGAAGAGGAATCAATAAAGAAATATTTCGGGACGCCTCCAACCAACTGTGTGTTCGTGCCGTCGTCGGTATTTTGCGGAACTGCCATAATTCCCATATTGGCAGGAGCATCATAATCTGCCAACAATGACCAATCCCAATTTCCTCCGAACATGAAGGCAATTTCACCATTTGCCAGCTTCTGCTCGGACACTTCACGCTCCGCTGCTATTGCAGAATCTTTGGCATAATTGTTTTCCATAAGGACGTCAAAGGTATCCATTAATGTGTTGAATTTCTCATCGGCGGAAAGATCAACGGAACCGTCTTTTATGCCGGCTACAAAAGCATCCGGGTCTTCTTTTTCTTCATAGGTCTGAAGGAGATAATGAGCCGCCAGGGACCAGTCTTTTTTCATGATTCCCACCGGACTTTCCATTCCGCCGGCCTTTAATTCATCCAAAAGCTTCTTAAAGGCGTCCAGAGTAGTATATTTTTCCGGCTGAAAAGTTTCTCCGGTAATCGCCTCAATGGCGTCGGCATTATACATCATGCCGCGCGCTTCAATACATACCGGAAATCCAACCACCTGATCGTTCACAGAAATTGCATAATCTGTGTCATTTACCCAGTCCTGGTCGCTTAAATCCATTGCGTGTTCTTCTGCCAGAGAATAAATTGACTTCGCATCTACCATAGAGATGGTGTATGGCGTATTTGTGGCATATTTTGTTCCCAGGTGGGCAGTCACCGTATCATTGGAATAATATACCTCCACTTCTCCGGAAACCTTTCAGCTATATGAGGAACGCTTTCGTCCCGACAAAATCAATTATGATTTAACTACAGAGCCTATTTTAAAAAAACAACTTCTGATTTCTTCGGACGATCATTATATCAATACCTTTTTCTACTGGCCAGAACAGAAAGAAGAAAATCTTCCGGTAGTGATCTATGTTCACGGGGGAGCCTTTATGACCGGCGATCATACCCAGTTTGAAAATCAGTGCAGGTTTATTGCACAGCACGCCCAGGCGCTGGTTGTATTTCCGGAATATCGTCTCGCACCGGAAAATCCATTCCCGGCAGGATTAAAAGACGTTGAAAATATTCTATCCTGGATCGCAGACAAAATTAATTTTGTAGGAGTGGATAAAACAAAAATCATCATGGCGGGAGACAGCGCCGGAGCGAGCATCCTAAACGGCTGCGCATTGGGCAGAGCCAAAGATCACATCCGGCTTCTTTTTGAAATATATCCCTGCTGTGATATTGACATCATCGGAAACGGCATATATCGCTGGGATAAAGATTATTATAAGATTCCTAAAGAAGAAGAATATTATATTTCCAGCCGTATGGAACGTCTGAAAAATGCAAGTACGGGAATGAATCTTTTTTACACCGGAAATAAACAAGGAACAAATCCCCAGGTATCCATCGTTTACCAGAAAGATTTTTCAGCATTTCCGGAGACGGTAGTAGCAATCGGGGAATATGATTTCCTGAGAATCAGTGCAGATTTATTCGCAAAAAAACTAAAGAAAGCGGGAAAATTAAAAAAAACCATACGCTATCAGGGATGTGATCACGGCTTTTTCGATATGTTTGGTATTATTCCTCAGGCAGAAGACATCGCCTGGCAATTAATCAAAGAAATAAAACGTCTATGAAAACGTCTATGGTTGCCTTAGAAAAATGTTTCAGTCATTTTTCGGGGCAACCATAGACGTTTTATTTAATACGATTACAAATTATAACGCAGGCAAACTCTTAAATCCTTCCTCCAAGTCTTCATCGGTCGGAATATAATCGGTCATGGTTCCGTTATGATAGGCTTCGTATGCGTACATATCAAAGTATCCGGTTCCCGTAAGACCTAAGATAATGGTTTTTTCTTCATTTTTCTCTTTGCACTCTAAAGCAACATCGATGGCTGCTTTGATCGCATGACTGCTTTCCGGCGCCGGAAGGATTCCTTCTGTTCTTGCAAATTTTTCGGCTGCTTCAAACACTGCGGTCTGCTCTACGGCGCGGGCCTCCATGTAACCGTCATGGTATAACTGGGATAAAATGGAGCTCATTCCGTGGAAGCGAAGGCCGCCGGCATGGTTTGGTGAAGGGATAAAGCCGCTGCCTAAGGTATACATTTTTGCCAACGGACAGATCATTCCGGTGTCGCAGAAGTCATAAGCAAATTTTCCTCTTGTCATACTCGGACAAGACGCCGGTTCTACTGCAATAATACGATAGTCTTTCTCACCGCGGAGTTTTTCTCCCATAAACGGTGAGATCAATCCGCCAAGGTTGGAGCCGCCGCCGGCGCAGCCGATGATAATATCCGGCTCAATGCCATATTTGTCGCAGGCTGCTTTGGTTTCCATGCCGATCACGGACTGATGGAGCAGTACCTGATTTAACACGGAACCGAGTACGTAACGATATCCTTCGGTGGATACTGCCACTTCCACTGCCTCTGAGATTGCAGTTCCAAGGCTTCCTGAGCTTCCTGGGAAGCGTTCGTTCATCTGACGTCCCACATTGGTTTCCATGGATGGAGACGGAGTAACGCTGGCCCCATAAGTTCTCATCACTTCACGGCGGAACGGTTTTTGTTCATAGGAGCATTTTACCATAAATACTTTACAGTCCAGTCCCATGTAGGCGCAGGCCATGGACAGAGCAGTTCCCCACTGTCCGGCTCCGGTTTCTGTCGTCACACCGAAAAGTCCCTGTTTTTTTGCATAATATGCCTGTGCCAGTGCGGAATTTAACTTATGACTTCCCGATGTGTTGTTTCCTTCAAATTTATAATAAATCTTTGCCGGGGTATCCAGCGCTTCTTCCAGACGATAGGCTCTCATCAACGGTGACGGGCGATACATTTTGTAATACTTCTGGATTTCCTCCGGAATATCAATGTAGCGGGTATCGTCATCCAATTCCTGGGCTACTAATTCTTTACAAAATACACCTTCTAATTCCTCGGCCGTCATTGGCTGTCCGGTTCCCGGATTCACAAGGGGCGCCGGTTTTACTTTCATGTCCGCGCGAACATTATACCATTGCTTTGGTATCTCCTGTTCATCAAGGTACATTTTGTAGGGAATGGTTCTTTCTTTACTCATGAATGCTTCCTCCTTTAAATTAATGTTGGGGACAATATTAAAGCGCCTTCCATTCGCTGGAAAATATATATGCTGCAGCAAAACGAAAGATTTCTTAAATTAATAAAAATTAATACAAAAAAGCTCTTGTCCCCATTGCAAATTGCTGCAGGGACAAGAGCTATGATACTCCTGCGGTGCCACCCGGCTTGGTGAAAATATTCACCCACTCAGCGCATACTGACATATGCCTCTCGTTGTTAACGAAGTAGCCTCTCCGTCTCACCTACTCTGATTTTCGGCTCGCCCTCAAAAGCCCATTCTTTTTTGTCTTTTTTACTGCGCTTCCACCCTCCGCAGCTCTCTGTAAAAAAAGTTTCAAAAAATACTTACACTTTCTCCACGGTTTTTTACTTTATACCATAAAAATATCACCAATGTCAAGCAAATGCTAATCCCATTGATACAGGCGTTTGCTAATCCCACTGATACAGGCGTTTTGACGAGATCAGATCGCAGAGCATGGACGCATATTCCTTCGATGTCGCATATCCTCCTTTTTGAATGATCTCAAGCTGCTTACGATATGTAGGCGCTGATGCCAGGCCCTCATATCTGAGAGAGGATCCGTTTTTCGCTCCGAGCAGATAAGCGGAATGGTCTTCGATGGAATCTTCAATGCTCTTATACTTCCTAAACTGCGCTGTAATGTAATACGGTTTATTGTTGCTGTCATATTCTGCGGTGCATTTTGTGTATATGCTCTTGCCGTCCCAGACAGATCCCGACCAGGTGTTTCCGGAAAGACTCTTTTTCATTCCGAAAAGATTGTTGGCATTTACCGCCAGCTCAGATTTTCCCCATGCGCTCTCTAAAATCGCCTGGGCTAAAATTACCGATGCTTTTATTCCAGTCTTTCTCGAATTTTCTTGGGCAAGAGGTCCAAGGACTTTCAAGATCTGGTCACAACTCATATTTTCAAATTCGGAAGCCTGCGTACACTTCAAAGTTAAAAATACCGTATTCTTTGCGGAAGAATATTCATAATTTATTCCAAACAAATCACATACTTTATGGATTGGGACCATAAAATATCTCTTTTTGGTCGTCGCATACTTCACATAGTATGGCGCTCTGGAAAGTAAAACCTTCTTGCCGTTAAAGTACGCTATTTTGCTTTTGTTTGTCAGCTTTAAGGTATTGCCGTTATACTTAAGGATCAAAACGCCTGCTGCCGTGTTAAAGCTATGACGCATCTTTGGTCCCCTCTTAACAAATGCCTCTGTATAAGCTACCATGCCGCAGCCGTTGATGGACAGCACCGGACTGCTTCCCAGATAGACGCTCTTTCCCTCATAATTTAGATTCACCGCATTGTAATAAGACGCTTTCGTCTGGCCGGTCAAATATACTTTTACCTTTGTCGCTGCCTGCGCATTTGCCGGAGCTAAAATCAATATACCTGCTAATATCATGACCAAAAGCAAGAATCCTTTTCGCAAGCTTCTGGTCATACGGGGTTCTGCTATCATAATAATCCCTCCCTTTTCCAATCAATGAATTACCATTTTATGGTATTATACTATGATTTATGAAAAGGGACAACCTGAAATATCTTCTTTCATCTTGTATTTTTTCTTCAATTACAGTAAACTACAATTAGTACAGACATACTTTAAAGGAGAAAAGCAGCAAGAGGCCGCATTCTCATCCTATTTAATCACATATCATCATATTTAATAGAAAAGGCGAATGAAGTATATTATGAAAACTACAGATTTAATGAACAAAAAGACTTTACTATCTTATGAGGTGTTTCCACCAAAACCTACCACCCCCGTTCACACCATTTATGACACCCTTGAGCAATTAAAGGATCTGTCTCCTGATTTCATCAGCGTGACGTACGGCGCCGGCGGCGGCAGCCATAATAATGAAACTTTTAAAATTGCTTCCACCATTAAAAGCTACGGCATTGAAAGCGTCGTGCATCTGCCATGTATCAGCTTGACAAAGGAAGATGTGTTAGCAAGACTTGATAAACTTACCCGCATCGGCATTCATAATATTTTGGCTCTGCGGGGTGATGTTCCCCAGGAAGACTACAAACCGGGTGATTTTAAATACGCCAGCGATCTTGTCTCTTTTGTGAAGGAGCAGGGAGATTTCAGGATTATGGGCGCCTGCTATCCGGAAGGGCATATTGAAGCTAAGAGTAAGGCAGATGACATCCGCAATCTTAAAACGAAGGTTGACGCAGGAGTGGAACATCTGATCACCCAGCTTTTCTTTGATAATAACTATTTTTACTCTTTTATTGAAGACTGTCAGGCAGCCGGCATTCAGGTTCCTATTGAAGCCGGTATCATGCCGGTGACCAATAAGAAACAAATTGAAAAAATGACTTCTCTTTGCGGCGCCACCATCCCAAAGAAACTTGCCAGAATCATGGATCAGTATGAACATGATCCGGCCGCTTTGCAGGACGCCTGCGTCGAATACGCCATAGAGCAGATCATTGATCTGGCAAAACACGGAGTGGACGGCATTCATCTTTACACGATGAATAATCCATGTGTAGCAAAAAAAATCCACCAGGCGATCCTTCCTTTTTTATAATCATTTGATATTGATATTGAAACCAAGATCCTTTGATGTCATCTAAAATCATTCCGCGATCATTAGAATCTTTAAGGCCAAAACGCCCTTTGATAAGCGCCCAAGATTATTTCATCTTGCGGCGCTTTCTTCTGCTCATGGCAAGATCGATCCACACCATTAAAATGATGATCAGGCCGATGGCAAAGTTTTGCCAATTGGTATTTATGCCGTTTAGGTTCATAATGTTTACAATCATCGTAAGAACGACCGCTCCGATCACAGTTCCTGCGACTCCTCCTTCTCCGCCAAGGAGAGAGGTCCCGCCGATCACCACCGCCGCAACGATTTGAAGTCCGTAAGTGTCACTCATTCCCGCATCGGCGGCATTGAGTCTGGCAGTCATCATAATCCCTCCAAAGGAACCGCTCAGGCCGCATAGTACATAGGAAATGGTTAGGATTTTCAAGTAATCAATGGCAGAGTATCGCGCGGCTTCTTTATTAAATCCGATCATATAAACATTTCTGCCAAAGGTGGTCTTATCCAGGACTAAGTACATGATTGCTGTTAGTGCAAATGCCAAAACTACCGGAATGGGGAAGGGTCCCAAATATCCAATGCCTAAATTGGTAAGGCTTCCCGGCAATCCATATATGATCCCGCCGTTCATCACGATCACCGCTAATCCGCCGATCACCATATTCATCCCGTAAGTTGCCACAAAGGAAGGCAAATGAAGTACCCCCACAAGAAGGCCGTTGCATATTCCTGCGGCAAGTCCAACGCACATTCCTGCAAGCATCGCCGCTGCCATAGGCGCTCCCTGGGTGAGGAGTTTTGCACAAACGCACCCCGACAATGCCGCGCAAGCGCCCACAGAAAGATCGATATTTCCTGTGATCACCACCGCGGTAAGCCCCAGGCTTAAAAGAAGAAGAATGCTGGCCTGGCGAAGTATCGTCATCAGATTGCCGGGAGAAAGGAAAGAGGGATTGACGAGAGAGGCAAGGAGGACCAGGAAAACCAGCACGCATAAAGAATAAAATTTTTTCATAGCAACCTCCGTAGATTCATTGTCTGGCTTTTAGGAAAGCGTCAAAAATAATGGCGGCTACCACCACGATCCCGATGACGGCATTTTGGTAGATGGACGATACCCCCACCTGCATCAATCCGCTTTTTAATACCTGGATCAGCAGTACGCCAAATATGGTTCCCCCAATTCCGCCCCGGCCTTCCCTCATGGAATTTCCTCCAAGAAGGACTGCCGCAATGGCGTTAAATTCCATACCGTTTCCGGCATTGGGATTACCGGATTCAATCCGGCAGGTCAGCAAAAGTCCTCCGATCCCCGCCATAAATCCGGCGTAAACAAAGGCTTTTATCATATTGCGGTCTATTTTAGCCCCGGCAAGGGTTAAGGCTTCCGGATTTCCCCCGATTCCTTTTATCCTCTTCCCAAGTTTGGTGTAATAGAGCACCACCCAGGTAAGGAGCACGCAAAAGAAAGCGATATAAACCGAATAGGTAAAACCAAACAGTTTACCCTTGGCTATCATCCGGAATATGGGATGGTCATAATAAACGGTCTGGCTGTCGGACATGAGCAGCGCCGCAGACTTAAAGATGTTCTGGGTTCCCAGTGTCACGATAAAGATCGGCAGCAGCCCTTTTGCCGCAATGACGCCGTTGAGCCATCCCATCAGAGAAGAAACTCCCAGCGTCATGAGAATGGTCACAACAAGGGGAATCCGGTAATTTAAGAACACGATCCAGGAAACTCCCACAACGCTTACCATGGCTCCCAGGGAAAGATCCGTTCCCTGCATGAGAATGATCAAAGTCTGTCCGCAGGCAAGGGCCATCAAAGGGGCCGCCTGGGAAAGGATCCCGGACAGATTGGCAAAAGAAAAGTAATTGTCAATCAGCAGGCCATAGACCACCATAAGGATCACGATCATATAAAGGGCCGGCGGAACACTTTTTCTTCTAATTTTCATGGATCCGTCCCTCCCTTTTTTCTTCTATTATTTCTTCTCTTGTTTCTTCTTTCAGCAGCAGCTTTCCGATATGGTCCGCTGTTATATTTCCTTTTTTCAATTCTCCGGCGATCCGGCCGTCTTTCATCACGTAGATCCGGTCGCTCATTCCGATAATTTCCTGCATCTCTGAGGAGATCATCAAGATGGCTTTTCCCTTTGCCGCAAGGTCGTCCATCATCCCATAGATCTCCATTTTTGCCCCCACGTCAATCCCCCGGGTCGGCTCGTCAAAGATTATGACGTCGGTGTTGGCAAGCAGCCATTTTGCCAGCACCACCTTTTGCTGATTGCCTCCGGAGAGGGTCCCCGCCTCTTTTTGGACGTTTGCCGCCGCGATTTTTAAGGAGGCCGCCGCTTCTTCGGCGATTGCGTCATTTTTTCTTTTTGACAAGAAAAAGGAAGGGAACAACTGTTTTAAACTGACCGATACCACGTTCCAGGAGATCGGCGCTCTCACCGCAAGTCCTAAGCCTTTGCGGTCCTCGGGGAGCAATCCCAGGCCATGCTCCATAATGTATTTCGGTGATTTTCCCGTGATATCCTGCCCCTTTAGCAAAACTTTTCCGCTTTTTATGGGATCGATCCCATACAGCAATCGGGCAAGCTCTGTTCTCCCCGCGCCGACAAGCCCGGCAAGGCCAACGATTTCTCCCCGTTTTATCACAAGGGAACATTCTTTTACTCTCCCTGCCCTGTCGCTCACACCTTCCACGCGCAGCGCTTCTTCTTTATAATGATTTTCTTTCCGAAGATAAACCTGTTTGATATCTCGCCCTACCATGAGCTTTACCAGTTCGTCCTCTGATATTTCTCCCACTCTTACGGTCTTTATTTTCTTTCCGTCGCGCAGTACGCTAATCCGGTCTCCGATCCGGCAAAATTCACCCATCCGGTGGGATACATAAATAATTCCGATTCCCCTCTTCTTTAAAATATCGATCTGTTCAAAGAGGGAATCCACCTCCTGATCCGAAAGCGCGGCGGTCGGTTCGTCAAAGATTATGACGTCCGGATTGGAAGACAGCGCTTTGGCGATCTCGATCATTTGCTGTCTGGCAACCCCTAAGTTTTTCACTGGCTGGCGAACGTCAATGTCCTCACAGTGAAGAAGACGCAAAATCTCCCTGGCGTCTTCTCTCATCTTTTTATGATGTATCAATCCCGTTTTCGGATACACCGGTTCTTTATTAAAATAAATATTTTCGGCGGCATTTAAATAGGGGATCATCGTAAGCTCCTGATATACCGCCGAGATTCCTGCGTCAATCGCCTCTTTTGGGGAATGAAAATGTACTTCGCTTCCTTTGTAGTACATTTTCCCTCCCTCCGCCTGATACACCCCGAGAATACATTTTGACAGGGTGCTTTTTCCCGCTCCATTTTCTCCTGCCAAAATGTGTACTTCTCCCGGGTACAGATCAAAATCCACTCCGTCAAGCGCCTTGATTCCGGGGAAAATTTTTGTCAGCCCTTCTACCTTTAATAACGGCTCCATTTGGCATCCTTTCTGCTCCTGCTTTGTTTACTTAATCATACCATTTATCCTGATCGATATAATCCTGTACGTTCTCAGCGGTGATCAGGGGATCATGCCGCTCAGATGGGAAAGGAATAAAATATTCCTCCGGCAGGGATCCATCGTTTAGATACTGCACCAAATAGGCGATGGCAAGATAAGTGGAACCGTAAGGATCCGTGTTATACGTAGCATAAAGATCTCCGTCTTTCACCGCCTGGGCCGCATCCTTGGACGCATCCGCTCCGCCGACATAGACTCCTTCGATTTTGGCCGCCTTCAATGCCTGGATCGCCCCGATGGCCATCTCATCATTGCAGCTTGCCACCACAGAAAGCCCTTCCTTTATGTCCTTATTCTGTAAAAGGTTTTCCATGACCTGCATTCCTTCCGTCCGCTTGCAGTTGGCTGTCTGGGAAGCCGCCACTTCCATATCCGGATATTCTGCAAGGGCGTCTAAAATTCCCTGCTTCCGTTCTTCCATGTTCTGCACTCCGGCAGGCCCTTCCAAAATCACGGCCTTTCCCTTTCCGCCGGCAGCCTCGCAAAGCTCCTTTGTCACAAGATATCCCGTCTCATAATAATCTACCCCGGTTCTCATAAACGCTCCGGTTTCGGGCGCCGTCCCGATGGCTACTACCGGAATCCCTTTTTCGTTGGCTTCATCCACCACCGGCTGAATCCCCTTGGAATCGGAAGGATGCATCACAAAAGCATCCACATCCTGCTCCATCAAAGATTCCATGATCGAGATCTGTTCTTCAATGGAATCCTGGGTAGAAGGCGCTAAGGTTTGTACTTCCACGCCCATGTCTTTCCCGGCCTGCTCACCGCCTGCCCACATTCCGATCATATATGGATTGACCGAATTTCTTGTCATGACCACGATTTTATATTTTTCCTTGGCCTTTACGGAAGTGGAAATACTTCTTCCTATGCCTTCCACCGGTAAAACCACTTCATTTTTTGCGTAATCGCTCGCCCGGTTCACGTTCACATTTTCCTTAAAATCCTCATGAACCAGATTATCTCCGGTATTCTCCGAAACATCCACCTTAACCTCTTGTTCCTGGCTGCTTCCCTCTCCGGCGTCCGGCATACAGCCCGTGAAAAGTACACTGATCACTAACAATGCCGAAAATAATACGCTCAACCTTCTCTTTTTCATGAATCATCCCTCCCGTGATAGTATATCCCAAAATATCATATTCATAATAACATAACGCCTCTTCAGACTCTAGTATTTCGCCGCACAAAAAACAGGGAATATCCAAAATGAACATTCCCTGCAAAAATTTAATTTCTATTTATATATTCTTATTCTATTCGTCCTCCCAAAACAACTCGTCCAGGGTTTTATCAAGGACCTTGCAGATGGCAATACAAAGCTTGATGGTGGGATTGTAATCTCCTTTCTCAATGGCGCTGATAGTCTGTCTGGAAACTCCTACCGCCTCGGCCAATTCCTTCTGAGATAAATCCTTTGCCGCTCTGGCAGATTTCAACCGCAGATTCTTCATCTCAGTCCACCTCTCTCTTGGAAATAAAATATTTCGCAACCATTGCGAACCATACGGCAAACATCAAAATGGCACAATAGAGATTAAGACAATTGCCTGTCAACTTTCCATCCTGAATCAGCACATTCCCCCTCATGATACTGCTGGCCGCACCCAATCCGTTCATAATAGCAATAACTAATATAATAGCCGCATATCTTTTCGGCTTCTGATTCAAAGAAAGAAACGCTTCGTTCATAATACAGTATATGCAAAAAACACCAATGCCAAGGAGCATCCCCAACAGGATATCCACATATTCTTCCGCCCAGGGATGTCCCAGAATCGTAATCGCCATATAGTTAACCGCAAAGTAAATCAACATAGTGTAGTATCCATACTTATAGCCTCTTCCCTGGGAAATCTGCTGCCGCTCATCATACTCGCACTTCCATCCGCCCTTTGTCCAATAAACCCGTATCATAATTCCGACCACAAATATTAAAACAAAAATACCAATGTAAATGATTAACGCCGCTGCTTTTACACTCATATCACTCGCCTCCTCTGATCGCTTGTTAGCATTTCGTCGTTTCATCGTTCTAGCAACATTCAATGATATCATCTGATTGCATTATAAAGTATATATTTCAAAATGTCAAGTATATTTTATTTTTTTCATTTATCAAAAGCATTTTGCTATTTATAAGCGATTGACCTATACAGAGAATAGAAATTCCACCCTGTTCACTCGCCAAAGTTTCAAGGGTGGTTTTTCTATAACTAACCGATTATTTTTTATTTTGTTTTTTTAATAATTTCACAATACGAGGTCTATTGTATCTTTGCATTATTACAAAAATCAAATCAAAGAGAGCCGCCGCCAGAGAAGTTAAAAAGAATACCCAAAATGAGGCAAACCATATCACCATTATCATCGACAAAAAACTTATTATCATATTTACTTCATGGACCAATTCTGATTGGCACATTGCCTGGGCAATTTCATCCCAGGAATGTTTGCCGGGATGAAAGGTATCTGCATAGAATGTCGGCATCTTATCCTTCCACTGTTTCACACGCAGAATTTTATATAACTTTGGTTCCAATTTACGAGACTGAAACCACGGGCTCTCATAATCTGCATGATTGTTCATAACGGTATTAAATATAAGCCCCAAAAGAAGCCTTATACATAAATGATAAGCTATGGTTCCAAATGTGATTGTCAAAGTAAGCCAGATATCTTCCTTTGTTTTTATCAGCAATACGCCGCAGATTACGGAGGCTGCCAGGGAACCGATCGCTGCTGTTTTCATCCCTCTGGACATTTTTCTCTCCGATCTGTTCTTTTATTCATTATAAGATTCCATTCTATCCAACTCTTCTTTTTTCTTATGAAACGGCTTTCCGAAGATAAAAAGTCCGAAAAATATAATTCCCATCAACAAGGATAAAGGGAGCTGACTCCAACTCATCTGTTGATTTTGCAAAACGTCCACAGAATAATCACCAGAAAAGACCGGCACCAGATTATTATTAAAATAATGCAGGATCGTCGGCACCCAAATATTGTCTGTCTTCATATATGCATAGGCAAAAAAGATTCCCAGGGTAATGCAGGTAATTTGCTGGGAAACCGCCGCAATGAGCCCCATCTCCGGGCTGGTATAATAAAAGAAGTCGATCGGCAAATGCCAAAGTCCCCAGAAAACACCCAGAAGGAGCACCCCTCCCCGAAGGCCAAATTTTTTCTGAAGAAACGGCTGCATATAATATCTCCATCCGTATTCCTCACCAAAGAAGGCAATAAAAACCAGAAAAAAATTCGGTATCAACATCACGAAATTAATCCAGGTCGTTGGATTTTTGACAAGAGCAGACAGCACAGAGAACTCTCCTCCAAGGACATAGGCAACTGTCATTCTCAAAGTATATAAAACAAGAAACAAAAAAACACAAAAGAATGAAACCTTTGTATTTTTCCACCGAAGACCGCAAGCCGCTCTCTTTTTCTTTCCTCCAACTCCCAGAAAAATCCAGCAAATAATACTTCCCAAGATTATAATATACTGGCTAACCATCATCCACAGAGAGAATGACTGTCCTACAATCTCCAGATTATTGGGAAAGATCACCGACAATACCGCAACAACAATCATAACTAGAGTGATCACAAGAAATGCACCGTAAAATCCTCTGATGAGATCTTTCTCTCCCTTTCCGGTCAACAGATAAGCAGCCATCACTCCTGCGGCCGGATAAAGCATCTGGGCATTGGGAAAGGAGCTCACGTCAATTCCGTTCTCATTTCCATACCACATTAAAATACCCAAGGCAAAGGTAATTCCATACGAAATCAATAAAAAGACAGCAAATTGCTTTTTCTCTTCTTTTGAGTACATCATATATCCTCCTTAATCCCACTTTGCTTTGTCCAAATAACATCTTATATCTTATCAGGATGCCAAGCTAATTATACTAAATATGTCCTCTGCTTACAACAAAAAAGCTGTCGGAGACTGTCGCAGGCTTTTTATCGTTTATTTAATGTGCTGCGCCGATATATCCCATAAGCACAGGCTGCCGTGAGCAGTTCTGTCACCCAAAATCCATGCCACACTCCGACGGCCCCCAAAAACCTGCTAAGGAAAAAGGACATCGGAATCATAATGATGATATAGCGAAGCAGGGATATGAGCAGGGAAGCCGTTCCTCTTCCCATTCCTTCCAACGCTCCGCTGGCGGTGACAGAAACTGCCGAGACGACAAAACCAAAACAAATGACTGACAGCGCCTTCGCTCCCTCCCGAATGGTCTCTTCATTCATCGTGAATAATCCCACCAGTCTCCCCGGGATCAGCAGGCAAAGGAGCATCCCGACCGCCATGACAAGGGCGGCAAGGCACAAGGCTGTCCGGAATATGCTTTTCATTCTTTTATACTCTTTTGCACCATAATTGTAACCCATAAGAGGCCGGATTCCCTGGACGATTCCGTTGGCCGTAAGGTAAATAAATGTTTGGAGTTTATAATAAATCCCAAGAATCAGCACATACATCTGCGAATAAGCAGACAAAATCCCATTCAGCGCAGAAATCAGCACCGACGGCAGGGCCATATTTAAGGCAGCCGGAATGCCTACGCCGTACAGGCGTTTTAACATTTTTTCATTTTTTATCTGGCTGCGAAAACGGATCTTAAGCGGAAGCGGTTTTACCAGCCACATAGTAATATAGATAACCAGCGTCACCACCTGTCCGATTCCCGTCGCCAGCGCAGCTCCCGTAATGCCTAATTCCGGCGCAGGTCCCAGTCCAAAAATCAAAACAGGATCCAGAACAATATTGGTGATACAGCCGCCGAGCATGGCCGCCATGGAAACCGTCATTCTCCCCACCGATTGAAACAATTTTTCGAAAGTGATCTCCAGTTGGATGATCAGAGCAAGGGAAAAAACAATATAAGAATATTGAAGTCCATACTTAATCACCTGGGGATTATCCGTAAACGCTCTGAGAAATCCGGGAACGATCATGATACATCCTATCATCAGCACAATTCCGTGTACTGCCGTGAGCAAAAAGCCCTGGGCCGCCGCATTATTGGCGTTCTCCTGTTCCTGCGCCCCCAGAAAATAAGATACCGCCGCATTGATCCCGATTCCAAATCCCACTCCCACCGCATTAATAAAATTCTGCAATGGGAAAACCAGGGAAAGCGCCGTCATAGCGTCTTCGCTGATCTTCGCCACGAAAAAACTATCGATGATGTTGTAAAGGGAATTTACAAGCATTGACACTACCATCGGCAGTGACATCGTAATTACCAATGGCAAAATGGGTTTTTCTTTCATAAAAGTCTGTTCCATTTTACTTTCTCCTTTTCCTTTACAGCCGGACCGTCAAAATAATCTGCCTTCTTCTTATGATCTATTTACATGATATATTTTACAAAAAAAAGACTACAGTATCTACTGTTAATCAATCAGGAACAGAAAATACTATAGTCTTTTTAACGTCAGACCGACTCATTCTTTTTTAATACTTTACCACTCATCGAAGTATTTGTAAATATGATTTCGGCAATTATCACAATCCCAGGGATGATCCCACAAAACAGATCACTCCGGCCAAAACCACATAGAGCAGGAAGTATTTTAAGACCGCTCCAAGGATCTTACTTTCGGAACCTACGGCTCCAATGGCGCCTGCGCCGATGGCGATGCTTTGCGGACAGATCATTTTTCCAATGCCCGCTCCCATTACATTTGCCGCCGCCATCCAGGACGGATTAAGACCCAGGGTCGCTGCGGTCTCACTTTGCAGTCCGCCAAACAAGACGCAGGTGGACGTTCCGGATCCTGTGACGAAAGCGCCCAACGCTCCGATCAGCGGAGCGATCAACGGGTAGAAGGATCCTGCGACAACAACCAATAATTTTGCGATATCTGAGATCATTCCGCTGTAGCTCATAATTTTCGCCGCCGCCATTACAGAACAAATGGTCAGAATCGTCTTCCAATATTTCTTAAGGGTATCTCCCAATACGGAAAGCATTTCCCCTGCGCCGGCTCCCTGAATCACTCCGCCGATGATCGCCGCAATGAATATAATGACGCCCGGCGTGTTGATCCAACTAAAGCTTAGCGTATTTCCGTTTTCTCCTGCATATACTACGAGATCGCTCTTAAACCCGGCGATAAAATTATGTATCGGAGGACAAAGGACGGAAGTTGCCATGAGGAGGATAAAGATTAAGATAAACGGGCTCCATGCTTTTACGCCTTCTCCCACGGTGATTGCCTTTGATTCTTCCTGCGATTTCGTCTCAATCGAATACTCGGCGTCCGGGTTACGGTTAAAGATTTTTGCAGCCACAATAATACATACCATGGAGCAAATGGAACCGATGATATCCGGAAGTTCCGGTCCGATCAGCTTCGCAGCGAGGAACCACGGAACGGTAAAGGACAGCGCAGCGACCAGGGTGGTCGGGATCATTCCTTTTAGCGCTTTGATTCCTTTTCCGCAAATACACACCATCAAAAACGGGGAAAGGAAGGCCAAAATAAACTGGATCACTGCAACATTTCCCGCCAGAGGAAGGACTTTCGTTCCCGTCACAGAAGCCAGTGTAACCGTCGGCACTCCCACCGAACCAAAGGCCGTCGGCGTTGTGTTGGCCACTAAACAGGCAAGCACTGCGTTTAACGGATTCAGGCCAATTCCCGCAAGCATGGACGCCGGGATTGCCACTGCCGTTCCAAATCCCGCCATACCTTCCATGAAGTTTCCAAATCCCCACCCAATGATCAGGGTGAGCACTCTTGTGTCTTTGGATACGCTGGCAAGCATTTTCTTAATCTCTTCCATGGCTCCTGTCTTCAGCGTGAGATTATAGGTAAATAACGCCGCCACGATGACAAGACAGATCGGCCAAAGGGCATTTAAAATTCCTTCCAACGCCGCTGTCAAGGTACAGACCGCGCTCAGTTTCCAGTAAAAGCAGGCAAGCAGCGCTGTGAGTGCCAAAGTAATCACACAGGCTTTATGTCCCGCCATCTTAAGGACACTCAGCGCAATGATCAGCCACAATATGGGAAGCATGGCCAAAACAAATCTTAATACAATCATAATAGTCCCTCCTTCATCCTTCTTATTGGATTACCCAATTTTGTTGTTTTTATTATACCACGCTTCCCGGCAATCACAATATATTAATTTAATTTCGGCAAAAAATGCCCTTTTTCCTTTTCTAATATGTGCATTTTGCACAATTCTAAATGTTTGAAAGAGGTGTCTTGGCAACGGTCCGCAGCCCATCTTAAACTATATGATTTGTTTTACATTTCATATTGGATTACCCAATAATTATACTAACTTAATACCTTACAGAGCATTAAAATCCAGTATACCATTCCCACGATCCAGCTTGCAAACACGCCATACAAAATCACAGGCCCGGCAATCGTAAAGATTTTTACCCCGATTCCAAAAACCTGGCCCTCTTTTTGGTACTCTATGGCGGGAGACGCCACAGAGTTGGCAAATCCGGTGATCGGCACCAGAGTTCCCGCGCCGCACCATTTTGCCATTGGCGCATACCACTGCATTCCCGTAAACAGGACGCTTAGGAACACGAGGATCAGGCTGACTGTGATGGAAGCGTTCTCCACTCCCATATGATAATGGTGAAGCGCCGTCTGCCGGATCACTTCTCCCAGCACGCAGATCAGTCCGCCGGAAAGAAAGGCGCGAAAACAATTTTTCCAGGAACTAAATTTTGGAGTTATTTTTTTCACTTTTTTTGCATAATCTTTGGCGCTTGGTTCTTTTCTCATCATTCCACCTCCAGACTTTTAAGGATATCTCACTGCCAAAAGTAACCAAAAGAAGCCAAAAGAAACTTCTTTCGGGCTTTTTTCTTCTGGCGTCCATGGTAAAAAAAGCGGCGGCCGATTGCTTTTTGTGCTTTACACTTTCGCCATCGCCGCCGCAATACCATGATGATATATTCTGCCCGCCTGCAAGAAAAATATGATGATAGATTATTTTTTTATTTCTTCTGTCTCTATGATAAATTTCACGCTTCCGGTCTGTCCCTCGCCGATTCCTCCATAATTATTGTATTCTTCATCGGCTTTTTTCAGGGCCCGGATCCGATTCAGCATCCTCACCAGGTCGTCTCCTGCCAAATCTCCCATTTTTTTAATGCCTTCTTCGTCGAATGCGCTCATTCCTTCGCTCAGCGCTCCCGCGCCGCTGACAATCGTAGAATAACCGCTTTCCAGCATATCCCCTGCCTGGGAGATCGTTCCGGAATTGCCGCTAAACTCCGTTATGCCTTCGTATAACTTTCCGATGGCCTGCGTGTAGGTTTCCACTCCGTCGCTTAAGCCCTCGCTTCCTTCATGGAGCGCACTGACGGCCTGTTTAAAGTTTTGGAAATCCTCTTTAAGGTTTGCGAGTTCTTCTATCATATCGTCGGATAAAAGATCTTCCAAACCAAGAAGAAGATCAAGCTGGTTTTGCATCTCTTCTATTTTGTTTTGCACTTCTTCCGAATCAAGACTGGTTTCCGGAATCGTAAGCTCCGGAATCTGATCTAACGCTTCTAACGCCTTCGAAATGTTTTCATTGGCGTTTTGCTGTGCATTTTCCACTTCTGAGGACACATCAATGCTTCCCGCCGCATTCTCAATAATCTGTGATTTTTCCTCTTCCGATAGTTCTGTCTCGTTTAAAATATCAGACAAAGCGTTTCGCACCTGCTCCCTGGCCGCTTCATTGATCTGGTCGGCCGCCGCCTCGCTTCCCGCTTCCGAAAGGGCTTCCCTGATGTCATTACAAGCCGATTCCACTGCGCTTTTATAGGCTTCGGCCTCCTTAAGGAAGCTTTCCAGCTGCCCAATCTGATTCTTTAGCGCAGCTAATTCCTCTTTTAATGTTTCCGCTTCTTTTAGCAGCGCCTTCACTGCCTGATCTGCGTCATTTAGCTCTTCGGTCTGGTCTAACTCCGGAATCTCAATCTTATTTAACAATTCATTGATCTGCGCCAGTCCGTTTTCCAGATCCTTTGCTCCTTTTTCCAGACTGTCTTTATTTTCATTTAACTGTTCAAGACTATCTCCCAATACTTTTAAGTTGGCCGTTATGGTATTTACGCCGTTTACATACTGGGACAGATAACCGCCAAACTGTTCCATGCCCCCAAGAAGCGCCGCACTGCCGTCCACCAGCTGATCGGACGCATCGTTTAATTCTTCCATCGCTTCGGCGAGATCTTCTCCGCTTTCTAAATCTTCCTCGTCAATCTCAGAAAACAGGCCCGGAGTCGCAACAGTTGCGCTAAATTCCATGGAGAAGTCTTCCACAGTCGCGCTAAACTCCATATATTCCGGGAGCTCAATATCTTCCGTGGCTTCAAATTCCTCCAATTTCAGACATTGGGAAAGCCCCGGCAGCGCATAGCCGACCACCGCAGATTCTCCGTTAAGATCTACGATCTTTCCATTGGTCACTTTAAGATCAGACCATCCTTCGGAATCTAAAAATACCAGGGTCGTAACCACGAAGGGAACTTTTACGTCATAGCTTTCTTCTCCCACCGTCACTGTTTTTTGAGTTTTATTTTCGTAATCATACCGGACTGTGACCTTACCGCTTTTCCCTGCGATTTCTTCCGGCGTTATTTTCTCTCCGTCCAGATAATAAGAAATCTTCACGCCGATGGGCAGTTCCTGGCTGCTGTTTCCTTCATACTGGATGTTTTGCCCCAGATTTTCCCAGGAAATGGATCCATCCGATTGTACCGTGTACTCTTCATCACCGTTTACATTTTTAATGTCATCTAAGTCTGAGCGGTCAGGAATTTCTTCCCCTTCTCCGGCCTGCAATACTTCCGTCACCGTAACTTCTTTCACGTTTCCTTCCGCATCTGCAAGAGCATACACTGTCTCAGACTTATCCGGCGGTTCTTCGGAAGATTCTTTTTCCTTGTTTTCTTCCTGGGCCTCCTCCGACTCTTCGCTTTCCGCGGAAGTTTCGGATTCTTCTTCACCCTTTTTCCCGTCCGCTTCGCTGATCAGCCTTTCCGTTTTGTTTAAAAGGGCTTCCCCATAGGATACCGCATTTTTTACTACCGCCTTTTTTCGGGCCTCCGGCTGGAATCCCCACACTGCAAAAAGGACGAGAATCACCAAGACAAGCGCACTTCTTATAATCCGCTTTCTTTTCCTGGCCCTTCTTTTTTTATTTCTTGGTTCAAATCTACTCATCTTTTCCCCCTGTCCGGTGTTTTGTTTTTCCAAAACAACATTTACTCCACATTTTTCAAAGCCGTATCCATCGGAATCTTGCGGATTCTTCGATATTCAAAATAAGCGACCACGCCGTATGTGACAATTCCGGCCACCGACATTTTCACATAAATCATTGAATCCATATAAAAAGGAATCCATCCGGATATGCTCTGCATCATAACGAATTTGAACAACAGATACATAAGCTCCCTTTCGATGGGAAGGCTGATTCCAATGAATAACAGGACGGCTATGGTAGTTGCCATAATGTATAAACGGGATATTTCCCCGTTGGAATATCCAAGAATTTTCGTCATGGATATGGACTGCGCATTTTTTTCTATGATCATTTTGGAAAGCAAATATACGATGACCACAAAAATCAGGATTGCAAAACCGTTGACCAGATTCATCATTCCTCCCATGGATACGGTCAACTGTCTTGATATTTTGGTAAGAGCTTCCAGATCTATGACGCTGCCGATATACTTTTCATCAATGTCCTCAATGGGTTTCTCGGCAAAATATCCGCTGAAATAATCTTTATCCAGATCAAACACTTCATTAAGATGCTCCCGGGTCATGAAAACGCAGACCGCTCCTTCGTAGTCATACACGCCCGTAACCAAAAACGAATATTGATCTTCCTCGTATTTTTCTTCTAAAGTGACGGTATCCCCCACGCCGATTTCATACTTATCCGCATAGGCCCGGGAAATATAAACATCCTCCTTCCCCAGCTCTTCATGGATATATCTGCTGTCTGGCTCCACGCCGTAGAGCAGGACTTCCTCCGTGGGATAGTCTCCCTCCAATGTAGATAAGGAATAGGCGCTGAACTTTTCCGCCGATTCCTCCTCGGTATCAATCGCCCGCTGAAATTTCAGCATGGAGATCATGCTGGTAAGTTTATGATCCTCATCCATCGCATCCGCCGGCACCGTAAAAATGCATTGATAATTGCAAAGTAGATTGTTGGAAATATTTTCCTGATAATGGGACAAAACGGAAGGAAAAATCAGTCCAAACATCAGCAAAAGATTGGCGAATAAAATCCCGACGCCTAAAATCACATAACTTCCTATATTTTGCAGCATGATCCTAAGACGGAATCTTGTAAAGAATCCGATCCGGGAACTGAGAGGGAACACATATTTCTGCACCCTTTTTTTCAAATCTCTTCTCAGAAACTTTAGCGGTGAGAGGGAAAGCTTGTTCCATAGGATCAGCAGATTGATGACCGTCATAAGAAGAAGTGGTACCACCGTTGTAAGGATAAACGCTTCCATACTCCAGATCGTCACATAAGTCGGCAGGCTATAGCTTCCGTAGTACATACCGGCGCATAGGTCTTTCATCACCGTATATCCTATGATATTTCCGATCAATGCTCCGGCGAGGGTGACAATCAAAGGCATGGTCATGTAGTGGATAAGCAGCTCCTTCCTGCGGTATCCCATGGCCCGGAGCGTTCCGATTACATTGGCTTCCTTTACTATGGTATTGCTCACCGTAACTCCAAATACAAAGGCCATGATCACAATGACCAGATACAGCAGCACGATCATCATCATCTTATCGCCTCCCATATCATCTCCGGTGAAAATAATCGCCTGATTTATGTACCTTGGAACAAATTCTTCCAACTGGGTCTCGTCATTTACCACCTTCATCAGATCATCGGATCTCTCTTTTTCCTCTTTTTCTGTCTCCGGGAAAGCGTCATACTTCCACACATATTCATAATGAAGTTTCTCTTCCTCGAAATCGGAAAAGACCTCCTTCGTCACAATACCGACTCCAAACTTTATAGCGTCGAACATGGAATCATCGTTATCGGAAAACAGGCAGCTATAGTCTGACAGTGCGACCAGACCGGTGATCTTCCAGGTTTTTTGGGAAGAGCGGAGGGTATCTCCCACTTCAAGTCCGTTGTTATCTGCGTACATACGGTCAATAGCGATTTCATCCTCTCCCTCCGGCATACGTCCTTCCATGAGACACACTTTATTTACTTCCTCGCGGTTTGCAAATATTCTTAATGTGCTGTCGTTGCTCATACTCTCTTCCACGAAGAAATTTTCATAAAGGGTCACTTTTTCTTTTTCGATTTCCTTAAGCTGGGCCTTATGTACTTTATTGGAAGAAATAAAATGCCCGTCTTCTATATTATACTTTTCAAAACTTTCGTCATAGGCAACGATCATGCTGCCATCTGCCACCAAAAACCCGGAAACAAAACCGATGGTCGCAGTCATCAAAATAAATATGACCAAATACTTTCCAAATTCACTTTTTAAATCTCTGGGCAAACGCTTTATCAGCGGATTTTTCATATCGCCTACCTACCATTCCAGATCCATCGCAGGAACTTTTTCCTCATTTATTTCAATCTTCTGAATCATACCATCCTTCAAATATACGACCCGGTCTGCCATATACTTTATGGCGTCATTATGAGTTACCATGATGATCGTATTATGATATCTCTGATTCACTGTCTCGATCAGTTTCAGGATTTCCTTTGAAGTATTATAATCCAGCGCTCCCGTCGGTTCATCGCAGAGTAAAATATCCGGATTTTTTACAATGGCCCTTCCGATGGAAGTTCTCTGCTGCTGCCCTCCGGACAACTGATTGGGCAGCTTGTTGCGGTGTTCATAAAGTCCCAGAGTGTGAAGAAGCTCTTCCACTGAAAGGGGATGATCACTTAAATAAGCTCCCACTTCGATATTTTCCCTCACTGTAAGATTGGGGATTAAATTATACATCTGAAAAACATACCCAAGATGCTTTCTCCGGTACTGGGTAAGCTTTTTTTCCTTTAATACTTCCATCCTGTCTCCCTGAATCAGAATGGAGCCGCTGTCCGCCTGGTCAATTCCTCCTAAAATATTTAGCAGGGTGGACTTTCCCGAGCCGGAAGCGCCAAGAAGAACACAAAATTCTCCTTTATGGATCCCAACATTAATCCCTTTTAATACCTCCACGCGGTTATCACCCTGTCCGTATGATTTTTTGATATCTTTTATCTCCAAAAACATAGATTATATCCCTAACTCCTTTGAAATTAGTTTACACTAACTATTATGCGCCCAGGTATTTTTTTTGTCAAGAAACTCTTCCATAACTCGTCACGAGCGGATTCCCAATTTCATGTTGACATCTGTCGAAAATGTCAATATACTAATTTTCACAGACGCAAATCACGTTGGTGGACGATCTGTTTTTATGATAGAAAAAACATATTTGGTTATACTTTAAGTACAAATCACACAGGAAAGGAGCTTTGATTATGGCTGCCAGAAATATTAATACAGAAGAATTTAACACTTTGATTCAGGGAGACAAGCCTGTTTTAGTAGATTACTGGGCTCAGTGGTGCGGATACTGCCGCCGTATCAGCGGCGCTTACGATAAAGTTGCCGAGCAATATGACGACCGTCTTGTCGTTGTAAAGATCAATATCGATGAGGAGGAGGCCCTGGCAGAGAAAGAACAGATTGAGGTCATTCCGACTCTTGCCATTTATCAGAAGGGCAAACGGTTAGGAGAAGTGGTGGCTCCTTCGTCAAAAGCAAAAATCGATGAGTTTATTCAGGAAACACTTGGTAAATAAGGAGAACTTTTATGAATCACACATATGATATGGTCATCATCGGCGGCGGTCCGGGCGGTTACACCGCAGCGTTATACGCCGCAAGAGCCGGTCTGGATACCGTTATATTAGAAAAACTCTCTGCCGGCGGACAGATGGCCCTGACCGAACAGATTGACAACTATCCTGGTTTTGAAGAGGGAGTTGACGGTTTTGAACTGGCTGAAAAAATGCAGCAGGGAGCCGAGCGCTTTGGAGCCAAAAGCGAACTTGCCGAGGTTTACTCCGCAGATCTTTTGGCCGACCCAAAAAGAATTGAAACCAGCGAAGGAACATTCTATGGAAAAACCGTTGTTATCTCCACCGGAGCGGGTCCTAAGGAGCTGGGGATCCCCGGAGAAGACTCCCTTCTTGGCAAAGGCGTCCATTACTGTGCCGCCTGCGACGGTATGTTTTACCGGGGGAAAAATGTGGTTGTGATCGGAGGCGGAAATTCCGCTGCCGCAGACGCTTTGCTTTTAAGCCGCATCGCCAACCGCGTAACCATTGTTCACCGCAGGGACACTCTGCGGGCAACAAAAATATATCATGAACCTCTGATGAACAGCGCCAATGTGGACTTTTGCTGGAACAGCACGGCAGTCGCTTTATCCCATGACGGCAAAGTGACCGGGATCCGTTTAAAAAATGTCGCCACAGGAGAAGAAACCGAGCTTCCTTGCGACGGCGTCTTTATCAGCATCGGCCGAAAACCGGCGACAGAACTGGTAAAAGACCAGCTTTCCCTGGATGAGCAGGGTTACATCATCGCCGATGAATCCACCAGGACCAATCTCCCCGGCGTATTTGCAGTGGGTGACGTGAGAACCAAGGCGCTACGCCAGGTGGTTACGGCTGTCTCTGACGGAGCCACCGCCGTACATTATGCAGAAGAATATCTGGCTGCTAAAGCCTGAACAATAGCGGGAGAAATCATGATAAATCATGGTTTCTCCCGCTAAATTTTTCTAGATTTCTTTAAATTTTTCTCCTAATAATAGTAGTATTTCTCGTTATTTCATTACGCAATTATTTCGTATGTATTTATTGCATTGTGCAATATTCTGTGATAAAATTTGCATAAGGAGGTGCTGCTATGACTGATTCACTTAAATTGGGACAGCGGATCCACAGCCGCCGCGAAGAGCTAGGGCTTACTTTAAAGGACGTGGCGGATTCTGTGGGCGTTGCAAGTTCCACCATACTCCGCTATGAAAACGGAACCATTAAAAATCCTAAACTTCCTGTCATAGAATCCATTGCCAAAAGTTTGAATGTAAATCCCTCATGGCTCCAGGGACGGACAGATCATAAATATGATCTCCGGACTGACATAGGAGAGCTTGCGCCGGAAACTTCGGGCGACATGGTGCTATCCTCCCTGGAAAAACAGATCATCTTCGAATTTCGCAAATCCGACGACATATCCAAAGCGATGGTTTTACGCGCTTTGTCAATCCATGAGTCCCTGAAAGGGAACTGACGGGAGAAAAAGGAGAAATACCGTGAATAAAACAGCATACAAGAACAAGTTCAACAGGGAACACTATGACCGGATTCATCTTGCTGTTCCAAAGGGAATGAAAAGTATTTTCAAATCTCTCGCCTCCCAAAAGGGGATGTCGGTAAACGCTTATGTCATCAGTTTGGTTCAGCAAGATAAAATGAGCATGATCAATTCCATGAAAGAGGAATCTTCGGAAAAAGAGTCTTTTTAAAACAGCGTCTCGGCGCTTACGGGTTTTTTTGGCTAAGTTCCATCATTTTATATCGCCGTCGCTGTTTTTCACTTACATTTCCGGCGCAGACGGGGCACCCGGTTTTTCCGGAACCTGTGCGGGGATAGACGGCTGTTTTCCATACATGGCCTTCCGGACAAATCCACCAGATTTTTTTCTTGCTTCCCACTGTCACCTGTTCCGGCGTGAGAGAACCGTTAAGATCAGGGTGCCACTGGGAAGCAATTTTCGGCTCCAGAGTCGCCAGATCGTTAAAGCCTTTTAATACTTTCCGATTTGTACAATAGGGGCATTGGGTTTGCAGACCAGTTCGGGAATATACGCTGGTCTTCCATTCGTGTCCAAGACTGCACTGCCACCAGACCCTTTTGTTGCTGGAAGAGGTGATCTCTTTGGGCGTGACCTTGCCGTTTTTTGTCGGATGCCACTCCCTGGCAAGCCTTGGGGAGACCGCTGCCAGATCATTAAAACCTGCCAGAAGCTTTTTTCCGGAGCATATACCCCATACCCTGAGACCGCCGCCACTGGATTTCACATTAGGATATAATGCCGTCACCGGAACATTGATCGTCTTTCCTGTTGATGCGCTAAATTCCAGATCTAAGATATAGCCAATAAAATAATCTCCTATTTTATTTTTGCAGGTTTTCACCAGAAATTCTGCCTGCGCCACTTCATTTCCGGCCCGCAAAAAGGTGTAGAGCCAATAAGATATCTTTTTCTTTTCACAATTATTAATAAATGAATCCAAAGAAGAATCGATAAAAATCTGCCCCTCTGTAGCTTTACTGATTACAAACGGACAATTTTCTTTCACCTTATCCCAATTGTTTACGGTATGGTAATGAGAAAGATCAATATATTTGCTCATTTTTATAGTTTCCTTAAATTTGGTTATGTTACATATTATGCCAAACTTCGACAAATGGTGAATCAGGGGTGGCTCTACCCTCTGTATTTGATATGGAGGGCAAAACCCTCCAAACTACAAAGGAAGGAGGGCGTTGCTTATGTATATAGAACATATAATTGAAATCGTTGTAATAAACACTTGCATTTGTAAAATCATAATCCGGATACCACTTTTTCATCTGTTCGCTGATGACATTTTGATTCTTTATCATTTCATCAACATATTTCTCAATCTTTTTATAACCACCTTTGCCTTTTTCCGGCTGTTTCGAATGAACGACACGAATATGCGGAGCTTTCAAGCCTTGAGAGGAGTTCCACCTTTTTTCCGATTTGATTCTCTTATTTTCCTTGACGATATAATTTGCCATGCCAGACAACCCATTTTCGTCTTTTCTAAGCCTCCGAACCTCATTCCTACTTCCCTGCTTCCAACATTTTTCAACCGTGTCCAGGTCAAGCAGTCCGTCCATGACAATATGATGATGCCATCTAATTTCTTTATCTGGATTGTACTCCGTTACATAGACATATTTTGCATTTGGCAGTTTTCTCTTTTTCCTCTGATAATTCACACGACGGATATAGTTCTGCATATTCTTGATCGCTGCGTCAATATCCCCATCCGGCGGGAGGTGAGCGTCATCATAGGTCAACGTCATCCAAATGTCCGAATCTCCAAAATTCTCATTGATTAACCTTTCAACATACTTTCGAGCATTCTTATCATTCAGATTCCTTTGCGCTTTGCTATTATCTTTTTTTATACACCTTCCTTCCGCAGGTACCTCGTCAATGCTCCGGAATAGTGGATATATTTCAATTTCAAACTGGTCCCCTGCTACTATCTCTTTGAGGGCATACATCGCTTTCTTTTTGCTGTGTTGGAACATTTGTTCAATGAACCATTCATGCATATCCTCAAGTGCTTTGTTATATGCTGCTTCATAATCATACGGGATGAAATTCTTCCCCCTCTTTTTCCTCTTTCCTGCCTTTCTTTTCTGCTCCATCTGACACCATCCTCCTGCTGTCTCTTATTTCTTCCCTTTGACCTTTTCGTTGAGTTGTTACTATCAATTACAAGGTCGGCAATAAGGTCTAAAACCCTTGAAAAATGCGGTGGTTCGCCCATTTTTTCTGTTGCTTTCTTGTGTCAGATTTGCTATAATATTTATAAGTTTAGAAACTGACACAATCAGTCAAGCAGGACAGCCATTGCCGTGGTTGTCCTGCTTCTTTTCTTTCATGTTGCCTCCGTTTCCTGCTATCCTGTTTCGGCATATTAGAAACATTGTGCTGCAAGTTCCGGTTTCCGCTGCTTTCTCTTTGCATTTTCCTCCTCGGCCCTCGCCATATATCCCGCAATGAATGATTTTTCTGAATCCGGCAGCGATGCAAATTTCTCCGCAAGTCTTTCAATCATTTCTTTTCTTTCTTCCTTTGACATCAAATCCCCTCCTCTCGATTCCGTATTTTCTTAATTTCCTGTTCAACGTCTTTCCCCGAATATTCTTGTAGGAGTTTTTCTGATATATGATAAGTCCATATCGAGGACATTTTTACCGCTACTCCGATCGGCAGTTTTTCCTGCTGCATTGCTATTCGCACAAATTGTGGTGATACATTCAGGATCATCGCAGCCTCGGCCGGCAATATTCGTCCTATTTCCACCGTCACCGCCTCCTTTTGCTTGTCCTGCTGCCTCTCCCGCCATATAATAATGAATATACGACCAATCATTATTATGGGAGGAGGTGGACAACATGGATGATTATAAAAAACTGTTTACAGATATCAGTAACCAGAATGTTAAAAGTGCCGAAATTGAACGTCGTAAAAAAGAACGCTATCAAAACCGTTTCAATTATTACAACAGCATCATCGCAACACTTGCTCTCATTCTTTCCATTATTTCCATACTGTTGCAAGTATGCTAATTATTGAAATGGCCATCGCTGCTACAGATGCAATCGCAGGAAGAATCATGACAACCTTGTCCGTAGTTTTTGTCTGTGATTTTTCTATGTACTCTCTCGCCTCGTCTTCCATCTCTTTCATTGCCATTTGAACTCTCGCACTCACATTCCACGATCGAGTGATGTTTTCTATTTCCGTCATGTTTAAGTCTAATTTTCTGAACACCTCTGCGACCTCTTTGGTCGCTTGTTGAATCTTATCTTTTCTTAATTCATCCATTTTCTCACCTCCTTTTGTTTGCTATGTCTCGATTATATGTTACTTAGTCTCACTTGTCAACAGTTTGTTTATGTTTTTGTTTACAAAGTCTCGTTTATATGCTATTTTAGGAAATGAGGAGGTGAATACATATGTCAAATGAAATCGAAATCAGAGACCGAATCAAAATGATTCGTGAGAATCTCAGTCTTTCACAAGCGGAGTTCGGGGAAAAACTTTCTCTTGAGCGTTCTGCAATTTCTCTCATAGAACGCAAACAACGCAATGCCACCGACAGATTCATCAAAGATATTTGCCGGGAGTTTAATGTTGATTACATATGGTTGACTACAGGTGAAGGTGAGATGTTTGTCGATTCTGATGATGATATCATGGAGAGCATTGACCGCATTATGTGTGGAGAGAATGAGTTTCATAAAAACCTATTCAAGACATTTGCACGATTGGACGAAAATGAACTCTCTGCCCTCGAAAATGTTATTGATAAATTTATAGAGGTGAGAAAAAGAAAAGACTGACAGTCTTTCAACTGCCAGTCTCGTGGGTGTATAAGTACAAAACGAATTTATATATCCTTTTGAGAATTTTTTCGTTATGTATCTTCCCGACTAACTCAATGATAGCCTCTTTGTACTTCAAGGGGAACACCACCTCCCTTTCCGATACACATTGTATCATAGATTTCCATGATTGTGGAAATCGTGAGCTAAATTTCCATAATCATGGAAATCTTTTCTCCTACTGCCACCTTCCGGCGGACGATGTGATACAATTATTTGTATTCGGATTCAAACAGATCGGTGATTTTCACACCTAATGCAATCGCTATCATTTCAAGTTGAAACAATGTCGGTGACACCTTTCCGTTTTCAATGTTGTTTATCGTAGATTTTCCAATTCCGGATTTCTTCGATAACTCAATTAATGTGAACCCTTTAGTGGTTCTCATTTCCCATACTAGAATTTTCACTTTGCTCACCTCCTTTCTATAAAGGAAGTCTACAAAGTGCTAAATTCCGTGCAATGAGATGAGGTGATGCGTTACGGTAGGCCCTACCTCCAAAAAGAGGTTGTCGGTCATATATGATTTTTGCTTTTGTCTGCTTGCCATCGTTGCTGTTGTTTTAGCTGTCTTTGATTTTTCGAGAGGTCTTTTACAGTGGCAATCAATTTTAGACACGGTCATCACGATAGTATTTGTTATTGATTATTTCGGGAGATTGTTATTGTCGAATGACAAGCGACACTTTTTTACGGAAAATATTCTTGACTTGATTGCAATAATACCTTTTAACTCACTTTTCAAGATTTTCCGTGTATTTAAGTTTTTGAAAATATTGAAATTCATCAAACTGGTTCGATTTTCCGCCTATTTTGCAAGGCTTTATAAACATATACGATTCTTTTTCAATGTGACCGGATTCAAATATATGGTTGTTGTCTCCGTTATTTGCATCATTATAGGTGGAGCGCTAATTCATTTCGCAGAAGGAATGAGTTTCGCTGATGGTATTTGGTGGGCGTTCGTTACCGCAACCACAGTCGGATATGGTGATATTTCTCCGTCTACTTTAGCTGGAAGAATTATAGCCTCTGTGTTGATGATTGTCGGAATTGGCCTGATCGGTTCTCTCACTAGTACAATTACCGCTCTATTTTTTGATAAAACATCAAGAAAAAAAACAGAGTCCTCAAAAAAAGAAATCATACACACCATACAAAACCAGTTAGATAATTTTGACGATTTGACAAAAGACGATATTGACACAATTTGCTCTACTTTAAAGCATTTACATAGTGATTCTGACAATTAAAAAACGACCACCGCTGCAACGGTAGTCGTTCTTTCAGAAACACTTATCTCATGCCCTGCAAAAAGCACTAGATGAATGGATCCTGCAAGTACCATTCTATCATAAAACCGTGCTTTTTGCACTGGTTTTATTTTTATACTCTTTTTTAGGATGGTGAAAATTTATGAAATTACCGAATGGCTTCGGATCGGTTTATAAGCTGTCCGGAAATAATCGTCGGAATCCTTATGTTGCTAAAAAGACTAAAGGATGGGAAATCAATCCCAGCACCGGGAAATCAAAACAAGTGTATACTGTTATCGGATATTACCCAACCCGCAAAGAAGCACTCACTGCCCTTTCGAATTTTAACGCAAATCCGTATGATGTAAACGCTACTAAAGTCACTTTTGAAGATGTGTATGAACGATGGAGTTCTGAACACTTCCCAACAATCAGCGATTCCAATATTAAAGGATATAAAGCAGCTTATGCCTTGTGTGATAAAATTACACGGATGCGATTTGCCGATATAAAACTCGACCATTTACAAATGATCGTCGATGAATCCGGTAAGTATTATCCAACCTTGAAGAAACTGAAAATTCTGCTCAATATGATGTATAAATATGCTGTGATCCACGAAATCATACCAAAAGAACGAAACCTCGTTGAATATCTCGACATCAAAAAAGCGGGAAACCCGAACTCCTACAACCGACAACCATTCAGTAAAGCAGAAATAAAAAAATTGTGGGAGATTAAGGACACAAATATATACTATACGGTCATCCTCATGTTGATATATACCGGATCCAGGATTGGTGAATTACTAAATTTAAAAAAAGAAAATGTGAACCTTGATGAAAAATATTTCAAAATTGTTGAGTCAAAAACCGCCGCCGGCATCCGCACCGCACCGATTGCCGACAAGGTATTGCCATTTTTTGAATATTGGTATAGTCTTAATGATTGTGAATACCTCTTAAGTTCACCAGACGGAAAGCATTTCATATACCGGAACTATTATGATTCTTATTGGAAACCGCTGATTGGTACTCTCGGCATGACGCATCGCCCGCATGATACCCGCCACACCTGCATTTCTATGTTGACGGTCGCAGGTGTCTCGGACAAGGTCATAAAGAAAATTGTCGGTCATAAAGGGCAAGGCGTCACAGAAATTGTCTATACTCATTTTGAGATTGAAGAACTACTAGACGCAATCAACAGGATATAACAAAAGGCAGGGACACGCCCTGCCTTATTTTTTATGTGTCTTTCCGATTATTCTCCGGACTTCCGATGTCTTTTCACAATGAATGCTCCTACTACCTGTCACATCATTCACATATCCTTTTTTTAAATATATAAAATATCCCTCAGTCTTTGTGTATGATAAATCCTCAATCATGTCATAATATTTTTTGGGAACTTGCCATTTTTCCAGCATACAGCGCTGTTCCTCATTGAATCCCCGTCTTTTATTCCCGAATTTACTCACTCCGGATGCAAGATCATCACATACTAATGCATATAGGTATTCATTGACCGACATTCCCAGTCCGAACGCTGCTGTTCTTATTCGTTCTTTTTCTCCTATAGGAATCTTAAGATTTATTCGGTCATAATGTTCTTTTGCGTGTTGGTTTTTGTATGCCGTTCGGCTCATTTTATCGCCAGTCATCCCAACTCTTTATTATCTCCTCTCGTATTCTTCTCACCTTACTCCATGTTCTTATCCAATACAATACTAACGCCGACGCTATTATCAATATCAGCATCAAAAAAATTCCCATTTTGACCGCCTCTTTTCTTAGTTTTTTATATTATAGCATTGTCGTGCATACGACACAAGAAAAATATTTTGTCTTTGTCAGTTACGTGTTAGTTACGTGTTAGTTACCGTGAAAAATTTGTGCGATTTTACACTGTCTCAAATTATTTTAGAACATACAAAAACCCCGGAAACACAATGTTTCCGGGGAATATCTTTTCTTTGCAGTATTCGCTTGAATTATCGTTTTGAGAACTGTGGTGCACGACGTGCTTTTTTGAGACCGTATTTCTTTCTTTCTTTCATACGTGGGTCACGTGTTAAGAATCCGGCTTTCTTTAATGCCGGGCGAAGGTCTGCATCTGCTTCACAAAGTGCTCTGGCAATACCATGTCTGATTGCTCCGGCCTGTCCTGTGTATCCACCACCGTGTACGTTTACTAATACGTCGAATTTATCTGCTGTGGATGTTAATTCCAATGGCTGACGAGCGATTACTTTTAATGTGTCAAAACCAAAATAATCATCCATGTCTTTTTTATTGATAGTAACTTTTCCTGTTCCTGGCATAAGGTATACTCTTGCAACACTGCTTTTTCTTCTGCCAGTTCCGTAATATCTTGTAGTAGCCACTTACTCGTCCTCCTTAATTAACAATTGATTTCTAATGCCTTTGGCTGCTGTGCAGCATGCTTATGATCTGGGCCAGCGTAAACAAAAAGTTTTTTGTACATCTGTCTTCCAAGAGGTCCTTTAGGAAGCATACCTTTTACGGCAAGTTCGATAACCTGCTCTGGTTTTTTTGTAAGTTTTTCTTTTAATGTGGTTTCTTTCATTCCACCAACATAGTCGCTGTGATGATAGTAAATCTTCTGGTTTAATTTCTTACCGGTCACTTTGATCTTCTCAGCGTTCACTACGATTACATAATCTCCGCAGTCCATATGAGGTGTGAAGATTGGTTTATTTTTTCCTCTCAAAACTTTAGCAACTTCAGATGCTAAACGTCCTAATGTTTTTCCTTCAGCATCAACTACATACCAATCTCTGGTAATGGTTGATGGGCTAGCCATAAAACTTTTC
Organism: uncultured Eubacterium sp.; assembly: GCA_964555015.1. Classification (GTDB taxonomy): domain Bacteria; phylum Bacillota; class Clostridia; order Lachnospirales; family Lachnospiraceae; genus Anaerobutyricum. Next base: position 66,938 of record CAZKQV010000008.1, read on the forward strand.
ATGAGTTGTTCTCCTCTCGTCAATCTGATTCATCTCGATCATGATATGACTTCCTGGCTGTCCGGACCCTCCGTCATATCTGTCCTGCCTTAGCAGGTTTATGAAAAAAATGCACCCTGGGGCTTTGGATACATTTTATTTGCATACCACAGTTTCACATTATATAACACCGAGCCTTGTGTGTCAATATTTTTTTGCCCGCTTATTGCTCTGATTTTGCTCGACTTTAGGCAGATTTTGAGTGGTTTCTCCCCTTCTGTCACTTTGATTTTAGCCGGATTTTTAGGCGAGCTTTGGACCGGATTTTGGGCTGGTTTTTGGTTTTAGGCCATGTTTTAATTTTCACTTCCAACTATTGCATTGTTAACTGGCCTGGCTTATTATGATTTAATTCATAATAAAAAATGTACTGTTGAAGCACGCCCTGTATTCCGCGGTATCTGCGATGGGGGAATCCTCTTTTATAATGGGCCTCCATGGCTTGTTTTATATGGGTATCCACCGGGAATGCATTCAGGTGATGCAGTCCAAACAGGCAGATACACTCCGCCACTTTTTCTCCCACGCCAAAAAGTTCAAGAAGTTTTTCCTGTGCTTTTTTGTGGGGCATCCCTGAGATTTCTTCCAGGTTTATGGTTCCTTCGCATACTGCTTTTGCCGCTCTCACCACATATTTACTGCGATAACCGAGATTGCATTCTTTTAGATCATCGTCTTCCAGCACAGCCAATGCTTCCGGAGAAGGAAAGGCATAGTGGAGATTTCCATGGATGTCTGTAAATGGTTCTCCGTATTTTTTACAGATATTATCAATGCATTTTCGAATGCGGATGATATTATTTTGCTGGGATATGAGAAAGGATACGATCATTTCCCATAAATCTTGTTTTACGATACGGACTCCGCTTCCCAGAGCCGCCGCCTCTTTTAAATATTGATCATTGGGATTGATTTTTTCGATATATTCTTCGTAATTGGTTTCCAGGTCAAAATAGTTTTTCCAAAAAGTTTCATATTCCTTTTTTGTGCAGTAAAATGTGACCTGATCTTTTTCCTGTTTGATCTCCAGAAATCTTTTTCCGGCGATCACACTATATTGGTGATCTCCTGTTTTTTCCATGCGGAAGCATTGTCCTGAATCACAGATCTGTTCTATATCAAAACAGTTCAACGATACGGTGTGTTCCAAACATTCGATCTGTTTTAGAAATAGTCCCTGGGCAGGCGCCGTTTCTCCCGCCTTAGTACGGTCTTTTGCCTCAAGTATTTCCCGGACATATTCCGGAGGATAAACGTGAAGTCCTGCCTTGATTAAAGTTCCCGCAATGATTCTTACCATATTATATAAAAATCCGGCTCCTGTTACACGGAGGATGATCTCCCGGCAGAAGGTGTCCTCGTTCACAAAGATTTCTTTTCCTTCCTCCACCTCAAGGCTGATAATCTGGCGGACCGTTGTTTTTACCTGGGCCTTTGAGGCACAAAAACTTTTGAAATCATGACGTCCGATTAAGTATTGTCCCGCCTGTCTCATGGCGTCCACATCCAGCTTTCTTGGAATATGGGCGGCATATTTTCTGAGAGTCGGAGGCATGATTCTTCCGTTAATAATATGATATTCGTATGTTTTGTAAGATGGGACAAACCTGGGATGGAAATCCGCCCTTACTTCCCTGGAACTTATAATGCGGATATCTTCCGGCAAATGAGGATTTAGCGCAAAATGCAGTTTGTCTCCCGGAATGGAGGTTTCTCCGTCGAAAACAGCCAGATTTCCCAGTGCATGAACTCCCGCATCGGTTCGGCTTGCTCCCATCACTTCCACCGGCTGGGAAAGCACCTTGGAAAGTGTTTGGTTTAGCACTTCTTCTACAGTGATTCCGTTGTCCTGTATTTGCCATCCGTGATAATTGGTCCCATCATAAGCCACGGTTAATTGATATCTTTTCATAGTTCTCCCTATCCGCCTTTTCCTGTCTGCCTTTCTTTCTGTCCGGAAAAGCTACTCTTTTCTCCCGAATGATTTCCTTATTTACCGATTTGTCTCTGATTATATTCCTGCAAATATACTGCACAGCACCATAATAATGAAGTAAATACCTTCTATAATATATGCAGCATAATCTTTCTTCTGATATTTTAAGGGGTGGAGCTTTGTCCGGTTATCTCCCCCATGGTAACACCTGGCGTCCATTGCAAGAGCAAGATCTGACGCTCTTCGGATTGCCGAAATAAATAACGGGATCAAAAGGGGAAGCAATTTTTTCGCCCGTACCAAAAAGTTTCCTTCCTCAAAGTCCATACCTCGCGACATCTGCGCTTTCATGATTTTGTCAAGCTCTTCTGTCAAGATTGGAATAAACCGCAGGGCAATGGACATCATCATGGAAAGCTCATGGACCGGCACCTTCACGTATGTTAAAAAGTGAAACGCTTTTTCCATGCCATCCATAAGCTGTTTTGGCGTGGTGGTAAAGGTCATTACGGAAGTTCCAACGATCAGGTAGATCAATCGGATCATCATGAATCCCGCCTGCCATAAACCTTCTTTTGTAATTCGGAGAAATCCCCAGGTCCACAATATGGTTCCGCCGGAAAAGAAAATGTTCATGACCGCCGAGAAGATAATAATAGGAATTAAAGGTTTCACACCCCTTAAGTAATACTTTAGAGGAACCTTTGACAACGCCAATACTATCCCAAGACTGAGCGAAGCACAGATTATTCCAACCACGCTTTTTGGAAGAAACAGGCTGACTGCAAAAACCAAAGTTCCCATCAGTTTGATCCGGGGATCCAGTCGATGAAGGATTGAATCAGCTCTATAGTATTGTCCCAATGTCATTTCTCGAATCATGATAATTCTCCCGCAATGTATTCGGCAAGCTGTTCGGATGTAAGAGGTATGTTTGCTTCCTCGGAGGCAGAGGATATTCTGTCTCTGATTTTATGGTAAAATACCGCCGCATGGGGCATGGCAAGCCCTGCCTCTTCCATGACCGTCCGATCACCCAAAATTCTTTGTGTCGTTCCATCCTTCAATATTTTCCCTTTTTTCATGACGATGACTCTTTTTGCATATTTGGCAACATCATCCATGTCATGGGATACCAGTATGACCGTCATCTTTTTTTCCCGGTGAAGATGTTCTAAAAGCTCAAATAGTTTTGACTTACTTTCATAATCAAGCCCTGCCGCCGGCTCGTCAAGAATCAGCACTTCCGGCTCCATGGCCAAAATCCCGGCAAGAGCCACTTTTCTTTTCTGCCCTCCGGATAACATAAATGGCGATGTTTCTTCCATTTTGGCGTCAAGTCCCATCAACTTCATCGCTTCTCTTGCTTTTTTGACACATTCTTCCTTACTTAGACCTTTATTTTCCGGTCCAAAGCAGATATCCTTTAATACCGTCTCTTCAAATAACTGATATTCCGGATATTGGAAACACAAAGCGACTTTGAGACGATGGTTTTTTAGGGAATAATCGGAAGAGTGAATATCCTCTCCTTGATAACGGCATACGCCGGAAGTCGGCTTCAATAATCCGTTCAAATGCTGCAGCAATGTGGACTTTCCGCTTCCGGTCTGCCCGATCACTGCCACATACTCTCCCTTTTCTATGTTAAGACAAACATCCTGCAATATATAATTTTGATTGTTTTCACTTAAATCCTGATATTGAAAATACACATGATCAAGGGCGATCCCTGTTTTCATCCGCCTGCTCCATTTCCTTGATAAGATAATTCAGTAGGGCTTCTTCATCGCAAATCTCTTCACCAAGAACGACGCCTTTCTCTTTAAGGCATCGTTTTAATTTGCAAAAAAAGGGATATTCCAATCCCGCTTTTTCTAACTGTTCATCAGACAAAACCTCTTCCGGTCTGCCCTCTATAGCAATTTTTCCATGATTCATCACATAAAGATAGTCTGCTTTCTCCACTTCTTCCACATGATGAGTAATAAACAAAATCGTAATCTTTTTTTCTTTATTCAAATACCGGATCGCTTCCAATACCTCCCGGCGTCCCGCCGGGTCAAGCATGGCCGTAGGTTCGTCCAGAATGATACACTCCGGTTCCATAGCCAAAATCCCGGATATGGCTATACGCTGCTTTTGCCCGCCGGACAGATGATTCGGACTCATGAATCTGTAAGCTTCCATGCCGGTAGCCCGCAATGCATTTTCCACTCTTCCGATCATCTCATCTTCCGGGATGCCAAGATTCTCCGGTCCAAAGGCAACGTCCTCTTCCACCACATTGGCAACAAACTGATTGTCTGGATTTTGAAAAACGATTCCGGCGGTTTGCCTGATTTTCAGAACATTTTTTTCATCGCTGGTATCGATCCCTTTTAACAAAATAGTTCCCGAGGTGGGAAATAGCAGGGAGACTAATTGTTTTGCCAGTGTGGACTTTCCGGAACCATTATGTCCCAGTATGCCGATAAAATCGCCCTTATGAACAGAGAGGGAAAGATTATCAATGGCGGTGTGTTCCACACTCTCTTTTTCATTAAGATATGTCTTATATTTGAATACAAGATTTTTAATGTCAATAAATCCCATAACGCTACCTCGTGAATTACCGCTACAATCCGGCTATCGCCCTTTTTGCTTAAAATGGTTTAGCGTCTCTAGTGTTCAGAGCGCTTTGCGCACAGTCTGTCCACTGAGATCAGTCTTTCATATTATAATAAAGAAAAGGAGACCGTTTTACAATCTCCTTTTACAAAACCTTATTGATTATACGAGCTCGATGAGAACTTCCATAGCAGCGTCACCTTTACGCTGTCCGATCTTAACGATTCTTGTGTATCCACCGTTACGTCCTGCGTATTTTGTGCCGTACTCTTCAAAAATTTTCTTAGGAAGATCAACTTTTACTGTGTTAGCCTTTCTTCCTTTTCCTTCTGCCGGAACTTCCGTTACAGGATATAAAACTTTAAGCATCTGACGTCTTGCATGAAGTTTGGATGGAAGATCTTTCTTGATTTCTTTTTCAACGGTATCATATACAGTAACTTTCTTGCCGTCTACTACTTCTTTTACTCTCTTGCCGTCTTTGTCTTTTCTTGCAACTTTAGCCTGAACCTTAACTACTTCGTAGTTGTCTTTTTCTTTTACACCAAGAGCGATCAAGCCTTCTGCAATCTTGCGGATTTCTTTTGCCTTTGCCTCTGTTGTACGGATCTTTCCGTTGTAAAGAAGCATTGTTACCTGATTACGAAGTAACGCTTTTCTCTGGTTGGATGTTCTGCCTAATTTTCTGTACTTTGCCATGATATGGACCTCCTAATTCATTTTTCGCCATGCTTACTTCACCTTCAGCTTAAGCGGGTCTGCCTGGCCTGTTCACCATTAATCCAGAAATTATATTATTCTTCACTGGAATTAAGGGAAAGACCTAATTCTTTTAATTTTGCCACAACTTCGTCAAGAGACTTGCGACCAAGGTTACGAACCTTCATCATGTCTTCCTGAGTCTTGTTGGTTAATTCTTCTACTGTATTAATACCTGCTCTCTTAAGACAATTATAAGAACGAACAGATAATTCCAGTTCATCAATGTTCATTTCAAGAACTTTATCCACCGGATCCTGAGCGGTTTCCACCATAACTTCTGCTGCTTTCGCATTTTCCGATAAATCGATGAAAAGGTTAAGATGCTCACTTAATACTTTCGCTGCAAGGCTTACTGCCTCGTCCGGAGCCAATGTTCCATCGGTGAATACGTCTAAGGTCAATTTATCAAAATCAGTGATCTGTCCCACACGGGTATTTTCCACTGTGACATTGACACGTTCTACTGATGTATAGATGGAGTCAACCGCAATCACATCAATGGATGCGTCTTCTGATTTGTTCTTATCGGCGCCAACATAACCACGTCCGTTTGTTATGGTCAGTTCTGCTTCAAAGCTGCAATCTGCCCCACCATTTAATGTTGCGATCACAAGATCAGGATTGACGATCTCAATATCCTGGTCTACCTGAATATCGCCTGCGCGAACCACACCCTCGCCGCTGCACTCTATGAAAGCACGCTTTGGCTCGTTGGAGGTGCTGTTATTTTTAATCGCCAGCTCTTTGATATTCATAATGATCTCAGTGACATCTTCTTTTACACCTGGGATTGAGCTGAACTCATGGAGCACACCTTTGATCTTAACAGCGCTGACCGCTGAACCAGGCAGAGAGGATAGCATGATTCTTCTTAAGGAGTTACCTAAGGTTGTACCATATCCTCTTTCCAGAGGCTCAACCACAAAACGACCATATTTATTGTCTTCTGAAATCTCTGCAATTTCAATTTTCGGTTTTTCAAATTCAAACATATTCGGGGGATCCTCCTTTTTTGCAATTGCCGGTATCTATTCCACAATTCATACCACATACTATTACTATAATTAAATGCCTGTAAAAGCAGGCATTTAATTAGAAGAATCATTTTATTTAGAATACAACTCGACAATAAGAGTTTCATTTACAGGAACATCGATCATGTCTCTGCTAGGAAGTTCTTTTACTGTCCCTTTGAATGTTTCTAAATCTGCATCGATCCATGCAGGTACTAAAACACCTTCGTTCGCTTCTGCGATATCTTTGAATCTCTGCATTGTCTTTTTGTTTTCTTTTACTTCGATCACATCTCCGGCTTTAATTCTGTAAGATGGGATGTTTACGCAGCTTCCGTTTACCAAAATATGCTTATGGTCAACGATCTGTCTTGCTTCTCTTCTTGTTCTGGCAAAGCCCATACGATAAACTACGTTATCTAATCTGGACTCAAGAAGAGTCATCAGGTTAGGACCTGTAAGACCTTTCATTCTTTCTGCTTTTGCGTAGTAGTTTCTGAAAGGTTTTTCCAATACGCCGTAGATGAATTTTGCTTTCTGTTTTTCACGAAGCTGAAGACCATACTCGCTGATCTTTCTGCTGGAACGAACTAACTTTCTGTTGGATTTTTTATTTATGCCTAAATATACAGGATCTAAGTCTAAAGATCTGCATCGTTTAAGGACTGGAGTTCTATCAATTGCCATTCTAACTTACCTCCTACTAGACTCTTCTTCTTTTTGGTGGGCGGCAACCATTGTGTGGTACTGGTGTAACGTCTTTGATGCTTGTTACTTCAAGTCCACAGGCCTGAAGCGCACGGATTGCTGCTTCTCTTCCTGAACCTGGTCCTTTTACCATAACGTCAACCGTCTTAAGACCATGAACGAGCGCTGCTTTTGCTGCGTGTTCTGCTGCCATCTGTGCTGCGTATGGAGTGGATTTTTTGGATCCTCTGAAGCCCATTTCACCAGCGCTTGCCCATGAAAGAGCGTTACCTTCAGAGTCAGTTAATGTTACAATTGTATTGTTAAAAGATGACTGAATGTGTGCCTGTCCGTTCTGGACATTCTTTTTCACACGCTTCTTCGTCACTTTCTTTGTCACTTTTTTAGCCATGACGAAACCTCCCTGTAGGATCTAAATTATATATTTGTCAACGATTATTTCTTCTTATTAGCAACTGTTTTCTTAGGACCTTTACGTGTTCTTGCGTTGGTCTTTGTCTTCTGTCCGCGAACAGGAAGTCCTTTTCTATGACGGATTCCTCTGTAGCATCCGATTTCCTGAAGACGTTTGATGTTCATTGCGATTTCACGACGAAGATCACCTTCTACATCGTAATCATTATTAATAATTTCACTGATACGGCGAACTTCATCATCTGTCAGGTCGCGTACTCGTGTGTCCGGATTAACATTTGCTGCTTCAAGGATCTTATTTGAGCTAGCTCTTCCGATACCAAAAATATAAGTAAGACCGATTTCTACACGTTTCTCCCTCGGTAAATCAACACCTGAAATACGAGCCATGTGTGCACCTCCATAAATAATTGCCTGGAAAGATCCATCGTTACCGCAGTACGGTGAAATGACTAACGTGTCTCAATCCAAGTACGTATTAATCTAAAATTCATTCTAAATGTGAGCCCTTTTAATTTTTGACTCAAAAACACGAGGCCGAATATCCATTCCACCTCTTAATTCTTATCTTTAAATAATCAGTGACCCTCGTCACTGCAGCCGCTTATTCAAATAAATTGCCATGACGGTGGCAATGTTTTCATGATAGCGTACCTCTTAAGGCCGTTATCATAACCAATGACATAACAAAACACAAGGTTCGTCCTTAATCTTTATGAGCGATCACAGATTAGTGATTAACCTTGTCTCTGTTTATGTTTTGGATTTTCGCAAATGATTCTGATAGCGCCTTTACGTTTAATGACTTTGCATTTCTCGCAAATAGGCTTAACTGATGCTCTTACCTTCACGATAATCTCTCCTTTCCAAAACGCTCAGCGATTATTATATCATCAATATATCATAAAAGCAAGGAAAAAAATGCCGAAAGACGGCATAAATTCAATGCTTTTACAAACAAATCACACAAAACAGGAAAGGAATTATTTATCTCTCCAAATGATTCTGCCTTTTGTCAAATCGTAAGGGGAAAGTTCGATCGTCACTTTATCTCCCGGTAAAATCTTGATAAAGTTCATGCGAAGCTTACCGCTGATATGGCCAAGTACCTGGTGACCATTCTCCAGCTCCACCTTAAACATCGCATTAGGGAGTTTTTCAACAACCTTGCCTTCTACTTCAATAACATCTGATTTTGACATACTATAATCCTCCTGTTTTGTTTTGCTTTCACTTATCCCTCTTTTGGATCTCCGCCCTGATCAGACGGTCCGGCTCCGCCGACTCCAGTAAGCGGGGATAGCTCTGCGCCATACTTTCAGATCTCACCAATTGGATATGCTTTTTCTTTTTTTTCTTAGGCCGGTCAAGGGTTCTGTACTTACCGTCGCTTAGACTCACCATCTCGTCTTCTTCTCCGACGATCATATAAAGTCTGTCTTTGTCATGTCCGCAAAGAGATCTTGCAAAATAACCTAATCTATATTCTATCATAAATTTTCTCCGATACAAGTAAAAATTTCAAAAAATTACCGTTTCATTTCTTCCAATCTTTTGGTAATTCTTCCGGTAATATCGTAAGAATCTCACAACCGTTTTCTGTGATTACGATGGTATTTTCGTAGTGGGCGGACAGACTTCCGTCATAGGTCACCACCGTCCAGTCATTTTCCAGCCACCACACGTCGTACTCTCCCTGGTTTATCATAGGTTCAATGGCCAAAGCCATACCCGGACGCAGTTTTGCTCCCTTTTTCCTTGTCACAAAATTAAGGACTTCCGGCTCCTCATGGAGAGAAGCGCCGATTCCATGTCCGCACAGATCGCGCACCACGGAATAACCGTCTTTTTCTGCGCAGTTTTGCACTCCTCTGGCAATGTCTTTTAAATAATTGCCCGGTTTGGCAAACTTTATTCCTTCAAAAAAAGACTGCCTTGTCACTTCAATGAGCCTTTTGGCCTCTTTACTGATATTCCCCACTCCATGGGTTCTTGCCGCATCGGAATGCCATCCCTTGTAAATCAGTCCTGCATCCAGACTTACAATATCACCGTCTTGTATATATCGGTCGTCGGACGGAATCCCATGAACCACCTCGTCATTGACCGACACACAGATTGAGGCCGGAAATCCATTATAATTTAGAAAGTTCGGAATACATCCAAAACTTCTTATGATCTCTTCCCCTTTTCTGTCAATGTCTTTGGTCGTCATTCCTTCATGAAGCTCTTTTTCCAATTCCCGATGAACCACTGCAAGGAGCCTTCCGGACTCTCTCATCAATGCGATCTGCTCCGGCGTTTTTATCGTAATTGCCATAATTTTGCCCTCTTTTTCTTCTATTCTTATACTCTGTATTTTTCACAAAGTCTTACAAACAGGAAAATTTACGCAGCTTAATATCCCATCTCTTCGCCAACTAAGATCACTTTCACCCTTCCCGGGATCCGGGAAAATCTGGTCACAACGATATCGGCGCAGATACAATCCGGTTTCAAACAATTGCCGCAGGATCCAATAGATGCGCACGGCGTATCACAATTTAACCTAAGCGCATTTGGCGGTGCGGCGATATTTCTTGTTCTCCATATTGCCGCTTCCACATCTTTGACCACTTTATTCATGCTGACAATGACGATGACACTTGCCGGACCGAAGCATAATGCCGCCACCCGGTTTCCAACGCCGTCAACATTAATAAGCTCTCCGTCCAATGTGACAGCGTTACTGCTCATTAAATAAAAATCTGCCAGCGCCGCTTTCGCAAACACTTCTCTTTTTTCCTGGGCGCTTTTGGCTAAATCCCGGTTGATATAATTGTACTTTTCTCCGCCTTCTGTTTCCAAATACTGTTTCAGTCCCATTTCCTTTAAGGTGGCGGAACCGCCGCAGGTTATGGAACATCCGTCAAAAAAGTAATCTTTTGCTTTTGACAGCGCCTCTTCCTTTGTGGCGCAATAGCAGGCCTCAAACTGCCTCTTTTCCATCTTTTTTATTAACTGTTTTGCTGTATTCTCCCTAAAATCCTGTATTTCTTTTAGCATAGTAAACCTCCTTGCTGCCCTGCCGGCATAATATCGTTGAATCGAAAATATCCGTACTGCTTTTACTACAGTACGGATATGGCAAAGCATTAAGATTCTGACTTATTTGTCTAATACCTTCGTAATCTCTTTAAATACTACGTCAAGATCCAGTGTGCCGTCCACGGTAAGAACAACGCCCTGTTTCTCATAGTAGTCAATCAATGGCTGTGTCTGCTCATGGTATACTTCCAGTCTCTTTTTCACTGTTTCCGGTTTATCATCCTCTCTTAAAATAAGAGATTCGCCGCAGGCATCACATTTATTCTCCACTTTTGTAGGATTGTTGATAATATGATAAGTAGCGCCGCATCCAACACAAGCTCTTCTTCCGGACATTCTGTTAATAATGTTCTCATCCGGCACATCAATATTGATCGCATAGTCAATCTTTTCGTTCTGGTTATTCAGCGCATAATCAAGAGCCTCTGCCTGAGGAATCGTTCTTGGGAAACCATCCAAAATAAATCCATTCATACAATCCTGAGCCTTAATGCGGTCTACGACAAGATCGACAACCAGCTCATCCGGAACAAGCTGTCCGGCATCCATATAGCCTTTTGCCTTCTGTCCAAGCTCAGTATTGTTCTTAATGTTCATTCTGAAAATGTCACCTGTGGAAATATGCGGGATCGCATATCTTTCAGCGAGCATTTTTGCCTGTGTTCCTTTTCCGGCTCCCGGAGCTCCGAGCATGATAATCTTCATTATATGATACCTCCTGTATTTAATATTCATCCCTTCTATGTACGCAGGCTTCTCCTTGCAGCGTACACATCGCTGATTTTATTTTACCTCTAATCCGGCGTAAACACAAGAAATATCTCAGGAAAAAAGCTGGCAAGAGCCTGTACATTCACCGGAAAATAAGGTAATATATTAAATCGGATTGTGTAGAAAAATCATGGATAAAGAAAAATCATGGGTAATAATAAATCATAGGTAATAATATAGAAGGTGAATATTATGGCAAAAAACATGACCGAGGGCAGGCCGGTCCGTTTGATCGTTCAATTTGCAGTCCCTTTGTTGATCGGAAATCTATTGCAGCAAACCTATAACATCATTGATGCGGCGATCGTGGGCAGGGCCCTCGGCACCGACGCCCTTGCGGCAGTGGGCGCCACCAGCAGCGTTCAGTTTTTGGTACTCGGATTTTACATCGGCGCCTGCACCGGATTTGGCGTGCCGATCGCACAGCATTTTGGTGCGGATCAATTAAAAACTATGCGGGATTACATTTTTAATGCCATCTTGCTGACCATCCTTTTCGCAGTGATATTAACTTTGTCCTGCTCTTTGTTATGCCATCGGATTTTGCATATTCTTTCCGTTCCGACAGAAATTTATAGGGATGCCTATCAGTATCAACTGATCATCTTCCTTGGGATTCCATTTACCTTATTATATAATCTTCTGTCGAGCATTCTCCGATCCGTGGGAGACAGCCGAACTCCTTTTATATTTTTGGCGATTTCCACGGTATTGAACATCGGACTTGATTTGTTTTGCATCGTAGTCTTGGGATGGGGATGCGCAGGCGCCGCCATCGCAACCATAACCGCACAGGCGATCAGCGGTTTTTTATGTCTGGTATTTATCTGGAAAAAAGTGGAGATATTAAGGCCGACGGCTTCCAACTGCAAAATAAAGGGCAGCGTCATGAGTAATCTTTTCTTAATGGGAAGCGCCATGGGACTTCAATACTCGATCACTGCCATCGGAAGTATGGTAATGCAGTCTGCAAATAACAGTCTTGGAAGTCTCTATGTGTCTGGATTCACTGCAGGATTAAGGATCAAACAATTTGTCATGTGTCCTTTTGACGCCATCGCTTCTGCGGTTTCCGTATTCTGCGGACAGAACCTTGGGGCCGGCAAGTATAAAAGAATCAGCCACGGAATCCTTACGGGAGTTGCCATCGCTGTAAGCTATGGCGTCATCGCCGGACTGATCTTGATTTTCTTTGGCAGAACTTTGTCCATGCTTTTTGTCGGCAAAGAAGCTGCAAACGTATTGGATATCTCCGCAAAATATCTGCGATACCTCGGATTCTTTTTCTGGTGTCTGGGAATTTTAAATATCTGCCGTATGAGTACCCAAGGGCTGGGCTTTTCCGGAAGAGCGATTTTTTCCGGCGTCACCGAAATGTTTGCAAGAATTATTGTGAGCCTTATGTTTGTACCATATTATGGATATACGGCAATCTGCTGCGCAGATCAAACGGCATGGATCACTGCCTGTATTTATATCGCGCCAATGTGCTATCTGTGCGTAAAAAAGGTTTCTCAGGCGAAACATAAAAATGATATCAAATAATGATTATTATATAGAAGGGAAATGTTATGGCAAAAAATATGACTGAGGGCACACCGCTGCGTTTGATCGTACAGTTCGCAGTCCCTTTATTAATCGGAAATCTGTTACAGCAAACTTATAACATTATTGATGCGGCGATCGTGGGCAGAACACTCGGCGCTAACGCCCTTGCGGCAGTGGGTTCCACCAGCAGCGTTCAATTTTTGGTACTTGGATTTTGCATTGGTTCCTGTACCGGTTTTGGCGTGCCGATCGCACAGCAGTTTGGCGCAGATCAATTAAAAACTATGCGGGATTATATTTTTAACGCAATCCTGCTTACCATCTTTTTTGCAGTGATATTAACATTATCCTGCTCTTTGTTATGCAACTGGATTTTGCGTATTCTTTCCGTACCGGCAGAAATTTATGAGGACGCTTATCAGTATCAACTGATCATTTTCCTCGGAATACCATTTACCTTATTATATAATCTCCTATCCAGTATCTTACGGGCCATCGGAGACAGCCGAACTCCTTTTTTATTTTTGGCGCTCTCCACAGCGCTGAATATCGGACTTGATCTGTTTTGCATCACGGTACTGGGATGGGGATGCGCAGGCGCCGCCATCGCAACCATAACCGCACAGGCGATCAGCGGTTTTTTATGCCTGATATTTATCTGGAAAAAAGTGCCTGTATTAAAACCAACCGCCGCAAACTTTTTGTTTCAAGCAAATATCGTAAAAAATCTGTTTGTGATGGGCGTGACCATGGGTCTCCAGTTTTCCATCACGGCGATCGGAAGCATGGTAATGCAGTCTGCCAACAATGGTCTTGGAAGCTCCTACGTATCCGCATTTACAGCAGGCGCGCGAATTAATCTGTTTATCATGTGTCCTTTTGACGCCCTTGGTTCTGCAATATCCGTTTTCTGCAGCCAAAATCTTGGGGCAGGAAAGATTAAGCGAATCCACAAAGGAATATTAGAAGGACTCGTCATTGCCCTCTGTTACGGAATCACCGCCGGGTTGATCCTGATTTTCTGCGGTAAAATTCTTTCTACACTTTTTGTCAGCACCGAAGCGACGGCGATATTAGACGCCTCTGCAAAATATCTGAGATATATCGGGTTCTTCTATTGGGCTCTGGGAATTTTAATCATATGCCGTATGGCCACTCAGGGTCTTGGTTACTCCGGAAGAGCCATTTTCTCCGGCGTCACTGAAATGTTTGCAAGAATTATTGTCAGTCTTGTATTTGTGCCCCATTATGGATATACGGCGATCTGCTGCGCAGATCAGGCTGCATGGATTGCCGCCTGCTTTTACATTGCGCCAATGTGCTATTTCTGTGTAAAAAAAGTTTCTTCCCTCATGGCAAAAAGAGAGGAATCCTCCGCCTGCGGCGATATGCTTCCGTGACATATTTTTTCTTTATCGCAAAATATTTTTCAAAAGTTGTTCTCATAAAATTATCGGAAAATTAACGGGAGAAATCACGAAAACTCGTGGTTTCTCCCGTTAAATTATCAAGCTGATCTTCTCAGGTCATTTTATCTCAGGCCATTTTATCTCCAGAGCATTTTATCTCAGGTTATTTTATCTCCAGAGCATATTGCATCGTCGAAGAAAATCAGGTATTTTTTTATTTATGCTTTATAGGCTTCCATAAATACTTTTTTCACATCTTCTACCGTTGCCTTTCGCGGATTTTCCGGCATACCGGTATCTGTCATAGCGTTTTCAGAAAGGGCTTGTACATCTGCCGGATTAAACGCCGTTTCGGAAAGCTTAGGTATATTGATCTTATTTGCCAGCTCTTCAATAAATAAAATTGCCGCATAAGACGCCTGCATATCGGTGAGCTTACCCGTATCAAATCCAAAAGCCTTGGCTATATCCGCATATCGGTCTGGGCAGGCAGGCATATTAAACTTCATGACATGGGATAAAAGGATCGCATTGGCAACACCATGAGGGGTATCATAAAAACCTCCGAGCTGATGGGCCATGGCGTGTACCATTCCCAGTCCGGCATTGGAGAATGCCAAACCACCCATGTACTGTGCCCAGCACATATTGGTCCTGGCTTCCATATCTCTGCCGTTTTGAACTGCCCGAACCAGATTTTCACCGATCAGGCGAATCGCTTCTAAAGCAATTCCGTCGGTAAATGGACAGCGTGATTTGGCGGCATACGCCTCAATCGCATGGGTAAGCGCGTCCATACCTGTTGCAGCCGTCAAGGACGGCGGCATATTTACCATCATCGCAGGATCGTTGATCGCCAGATATGCTAAAGAATTGCTGTCCACACAAAGCATTTTACTTTTTCTTATCTCATCAGTGACCACAAAAGCACGGGTTACTTCTGATCCGGTCCCCGCCGTAGTATTTACCGCAATAATCGGAGCGCTTTTGTGTGTGGAAAGTTCCAGCCCGTTGTAATCTTCCACCGTTCCGCCATTGGTCGCCAAAATGCCCACGGCCTTCGCCACGTCAATAGGAGAGCCTCCTCCAATTCCGATAATATAATCGCAAAACTCTTTATCATATTTTGCCTTTGCATCGTTAACAATGGACACCGTTGGATTCGGCTTTACATCGGAATAGATCGTGTAGGACTTACCGGCTCTGTTCAAAACGTCCGTAACCATTTTTACCGTACCGATCTTTAACAATCCCGGGTCTGTAACGATCAAAGCCTTGCGCCCGCCAATATTATCAATATGCCTTGGGATCTCATTAATACAGCCTTCTCCGATAATTGTATGAACCGGCTGATACAATTCTTTATAACTCATCGTCTCCCCCTCCAAATCATCTATTACTCTTTATCTATGACCAGTTGATTATTTTCTAAAGGGCATACCTATCCCTATACATCTTTGTTAGTCTATCATACCATTTTTGCCGGCAAATAACCACAGGAGAATAGAATAATCTTGACGTAATTTAGGAAATATAAAAACACAAAATAGCTTCGGCCTCTCAATTTCCTCTGTCCTTAATTTTGATGGAGAAGACGTTTTATTTTCTCGTTAATCTACATTAACCATTATCAGCTCAAGTTTTCCTTTATTATTAAAAGAAAAAGCTGTTTTGCTATAATATCCTCTGGTGGAGCCACTCTTCATCACAGGTTTTAAAAATACATAAAATTCCTGTCCGATTTTATAAGACCGGAAAGAAGTTCCTTTAAATTTAGACATATAAATGGTTTTTCCTGCATTGACAGTTCCTATTTTCGAATATCCTTTTTCATATCCGGTTGACATCCAAATCTCATATTTTACAACACCCTTTGCCTTTGGCGTATGAAGCCACAGAGAATAAGGCGTTTTCGTCGGCTTAAAATCAGCGTAAGAGGTACTAAACGCACTTAAAGCAGACCATTCTCCCCATTGCTTTTTTCCGTTTTTTAAGGTGTATTCTCTCACTTCATAATAATAAATACTCGCTGGTTTCAAATCATTAAAATAAAGAGTTCCGGACTTTGAGGTCTGGACGGAAACTACTTTTTTATCAGAGTTTTTTAGCCCTACCTGAACCCCGGATGCCTTCTGGGACTTCTTTACTGTCATTCGCACGCTTTCTGTCGACTGGAAATCAATTTTGACATCCTTGTCTGTCACCGTCTTCGCTTCCACGTCTGCCCCTGCAAATATTATTAGGGTGAACATTGCCGCTATGATACCGGTAAGTAATAGTTTTATTTTTTTCCTGTCCATTTTAATTTCCTTTCTCAAATTTAAAATCTATGTTATGTTATCAATATCCCCCATAATTCCTATCGTCACAAGGTGACGAGGTTGCCGCCTTTGGTATTATGGGGATTTTAATCTTTCATAAAAATCGTCCCCTTTCTTTTATCCACTTGCCTCATTTTCCTTCCTCTTTAACACAAAATCCCATTTTTATAAATTGGGCAGTTTCTTGCTTATTCAGCGAATCATAGTTTATACCATCTTGAATCAATCTGTATTCACTATTTCTTTTATGTAATATATAAGCTGTTTCCTGTTTTAGATAAACAACGCCTTGCTCTGTTTCGATTTCTTTTACCGGAGCATCAAAAAAGGGCTGTGGCATAAAAGAATAAGATAAAATAAATAACAAAAGAAATACTATCATATATGCCGCCGTTCTAATATATGATTTCTTACTTTTTTGATTTTCTATTATAATTTGGAACCGTTCTTTTAATTCGTATTCTATATTTCCTGTCAAAGAAACTGTTCCAAAATAGCCATCTCTTCCTTCGGACTTTTGAAGTATTTTTATAATCGTTTGCAGATATTCCATTACTTCTTTTTTTGACATTTTTTTAACGGCACTTAGGTCACATTGGATTTCTAAATCTCTTTCCAAATCTTTCCTTAATAAAATGTTTAACGGATTCCACCAGAACACACATATATAGATTTCTAAAAGCATTTTTACAATAAGGTCATGATTTAAAAAATGTCTGCATTCATGCAAAAGAATGTAAAATACTTCATCTTCTGAATATTTATTATCCGGAAGAACAATCATTTTATGAATTAATCCAAATCCTTTCGGCGTACTAACCGCAGCGCTTTTTCGAATATCCACGTCAATATTTCTATCAAAGTATTTCCGGACTCTTTTTAAAATCATTCCTGCTTCTTTGTCTTTTGGGAAAACAGAAAAGTACATCGATAGCCTGCGGTACTGCATGATATACTTTATAATCATAATTGGAACGCCTATCCCCCAAAGGATCAGAAACATTTGTGCGATAGTTAAAGACACCTCTCCAAAACCTCTTTTGATCCAAAATACATTTTTCAATATCTGAGAAAGTTTTTGGGGCATATTAATTCCAACAGAAGGAATGAAATCTATAGAAACAACCATTCTTATGACAGAAAATACATAAAGAATGATAACGCACATGATCTCCGATAATTGAAAGCACA
This sequence comes from uncultured Eubacterium sp., assembly GCA_964555015.1. GTDB lineage: Bacteria > Bacillota > Clostridia > Lachnospirales > Lachnospiraceae > Anaerobutyricum. The sequence continues at coordinate 84,747 of CAZKQV010000008.1, forward strand.
TTTCATTTTTACGGATATGATGAATCAATAGAATAAAAGCGCTGCTCCATAAAAAGGCCATAATCCCAGACATCTCCGTATAATGCATAATTATTTCATCTCCCTTAACTGATGCAGCGTTTCTTCCAATTCCATAATCAGCCTTTCTTTATCAATCTCATTATTTTCTTTCACCATATGAATCATCATCCTGGAAAATTTGTATGGCGACACTTTCAAGTCCGATAGTAGACCGGCGCTATATTCTTCCCGGCTGATCTTTGGAATAAATTGTCTGGCATACTGAGTATTGCTCCTCACCAAACCACACTCTGTAATGAAACCTTTTTTCAGCAGCTTGGCAACCGTATTTTGAATATAGTTTTTTGCCCACCCATTTTCTTTCTGTTCATGAAAAATATCCACTGTGGTCAATGGTCTTTCTCCTTCCCAAAATATTTCCATCATTTGCAGTTCTCTTTTTGTTAATTTTTCCATATTATTCTCCAATTTATCTATCTAAAATAATATTTTTAAATAATATTATTATATCTCCTTCTTCTCCTTCCGTCAATGTACTACTCTCATTTTTTATGTTTAGTTTTTTGAAAAAGTTTTTTCATTTTAAAAAAACATAATTACTTTTTCCCCTAATTTGTTTCTTTGCAAAACCTCTTAAATCGTTTCTTCATTTTTACATTGTAAACTCTCAGAAACGCGCGTTATTGTAAGATTTTTTTATTTCATATAGTATATTGTCATAATATTTGTTCGGAACAAAAAATCTTTTTAAAGATAAAATGTATATTTAAGGGGAGGGAATTTTATGAAAAAAAGATTATCTATTTTATTATTTACGCTTACTATGATCCTGGGTTCTGCTTTATCTGTTAACGCCTGTGATACCGGTCCAAATTACTATATCATCCCGGACAGCAATTCCAGATATCTTACCCAACACGAATTATCCTGTTACTCCGTGGAAGACTTGGGATATATCCGAAATGAAATTCTTGCCAGACACGGCTATATTTTTAAGACTCAAAAATACAGTGATTATTTCAATTCACAAAGTTGGTATTATGGATATTACACGGAAAAAGATTTCAGTTATAACGTCCTGAATGACTATGAATCGGCGAATATTTCATTGATTAAAAAGATGGAAAAAGGGAGTTCAAGTCAAAATGAGTACATTATTCCAGACAGCAATTCCAGATATTTAAGCTACCAGGAGCTGCAAGGATATTCCAGCGATGAGTTGGCCTACATACGAAA
>CAZKQV010000009.1:0-79131 GCA_964555015.1 uncultured Eubacterium sp.
ATTTCCGCATCAGTTTCCCGATTTTTTCTGTCTCCAGAAAAGCATTAGATTTTTGCTCCATTAGAATTACCTCCTATTTTTGATAACAAAAAAGCGCATACCTTCCGTATGCGCAAAAAAACGATACAAACGGCCCAGCAATCTGTATCGTATCAGTTTGCATAAATGCACTTCTTGTATCGTGTCGAATCAATATTTAATTCTAAGCGATTATATCATAAAAAACCCGAAAACGCAAGAAAAAAATTCAATTTTTCCATTCTTCATTACAGTAAATTATACTGCTGAAATGTCAACTACCCATCCCCTATAGGGAATGGGCTTGTGCTTACAGCGTACCGGCATCCGCTAGGTGCCATGATTGTATTGCATTTATTGCAGCTCTTCCGGAGAGATCACCACACCATCCCGCCAGATTCTTTCCAGATCGTAAAACGCTCTGTCTTCTTTGCTGAACACGTGGATGATGACGTCCTTGTAGTCCATCAAGATCCAGTTTGCACTTTGGTATCCTTCGATCTGTTTTGCGGTATGTCCGGCTTTTCCCAGTTCATCTTCCACGTTATCAGCCATGGCCTGAACCTGGTTTCGGTTATTTCCACTGGCGATAATAAAATAGTCTGCCAGAATAGATATTTTACTAATGTCAATTATAGTAATTTCTTCGGCTTTTTTGTCTTCCAATGCACAATATGCAATTTGTGCCATTTTTTTAGAGCTTTCCATCCTGTTATTCTCCCTTCGTTTATCAGTCTTATTGGTCTTTTCAATGTTATCGGCCTTTTCGATTTTTTCTATGATGCCGGTTTAGCGGCCCGTTTTCTTTTTATAATATTGGTAAGTTTGTTCTGTCATCGGATCTGTCACCGACTTTTTATGGGCAAGGTATATGACGGAATCCTCCAGAATTTGATATAGACATTGGTCAAGATCAGAAAAAGCCAATTTGCGCACCGTCCGCAAATTGGGCGCCTGATTTCGATTGGGTTCTATATAGTCTGCGATATAGATGATCTTATCTAAAAGGGCCATATCAGGCTTGCCTGTGGTATGCCAGGTAATGGCCGATAATATTTCCGGATCCTCGATGCCATAAACATCATGGGCAAAGCACGCTCCCAATTTGGCGTGAAGAAGCTCCGGGTTTTTCTTTTCGTATTCTGAGACAAACATACCGTATTTCCGGGCGCTTTCTATTTTCTGATCGGAAGATAAATATTTTGCGCAATCGTGAAGCAGCCCCGCAATACGGGCTTTTTCCAAATCTGCTCCATGGCGCATCGCAAGACAAGACGCCGTATATTCCACGCCGAGGGTATGTTCATAACGCTTTGATGACAGAACCTTTTCCAGGGATTTTTTGATTTCTGTGATTGTCATTATCTTTTCCTTTCTTGCCTTATTTTGTAAGATGCCAATATCGGGGATCATTGGGGAAGATAGACATGATTTTCCATAATATACTTTCTTACATTATCCGGAAGCAGATAACGGATACTCTCCCCCTGTCCGATTCTTTTGCGAATATTATTAGAAGAAATTTCAAGCATCGGCGCTTTTAATTTTTTTATCTCCGCGTCGAATTTATCTTCCAGATAATCAATCTGACTGTCTAAAGAAATGGAAAATCCTCCGCTTCTCCCGGCGACAAGAATTGTTGCAAGTTTGAATATTTTTTCCGGTTCCTTCCAGGAATCAATGTGGAACAGAGAGTCGGCTCCCACAATAAAATAAAATTCATGATCCGGATGTCTGGCCGTAAGGTTTTCTAAAGTTTCCACAGTATATGTGGTGCCGTCACGATTTAACTCTTCCTTGGATAATATAAAATTTGGATTGTCCTCAATGGCAAGCCGGATCATATTTACCCGATCCTCTTCTGTGACGTGGTCGGGCATTTTTTTATAATACGTATTTTTGGTGGGCATAATGAGAATTTCGTCCAAATGAAATTGATAATATGCAGTTTCTGCCAGCAGCAAATGTCCATTATGGATCGGATTAAAGGTCCCGCCCATGATTCCCGTTTTGATTTTTTTTATCATTTATTTAACCCATCTTTCCCGGATTGCATCCATTTTATTGGGGAAGCTCGTATTTTGTTTTTTCAGGAGCTTGTTTAAATAACACAATTTTTTTTCCGATAACCTGCACCACCTGAGAGCGAGTGCGCTCTGCTAAAACTTCCGCGATCTCTTTGGGATCGTCAAAACAATTCTTTAATACGGAAACTTTAATTAATTCTCTCTTGTCGATCGCTTCTCTGACCGCCTCGATGATTTCAGGGGTAAGGGATGCTTTTCCCACATGAAAAATGGATTCCATGGTCATAGCCTGACTTTTTAAATATGCTCGTTGTTTGCTTGTCATCCTTTTTCCTCTTTCTATTTCTTTGAACTATTTATAATAATCGAATTGAAGATTATATAACTTTACGGTATCGCCGTCTTCAATTCCCAATTCCTCTAAACGCTTTAGTACATTATTTTCTTTTAAAAACTTCTGGAAAAATTCAAAACCTTTTTCCGATTCCAGATTAGTATAACCAAGCATACGCTCGATTTTCGGACCTTCGACGATAAATACGCCCTCTTCTTCTTTTTCCACCCGTATGGATTCTGTCGGCTCATCTTCCTGCAATTCAAAGAAAAATTCCTGTTCAAACTCTACGGGTTCCTCCGGAAGTTCTTTTAGCAGATTGTTCACATACCAAAGAAGTTCTTTTAAACCTTCGCCGCTGACTGCTGAAATCGGGAAGATTTTGTAGCCTTCTTCTGCAAATTCTTCTTCTAACATTTCGACGATCACACTCCGGTCTTCTTCAGGCATGGCGTCAATTTTATTGGCGGCGATGACCTGGGGCCTTTTTGCTAATACCGGATTGTATTCTTCCAGTTCTTTGTTGATCGCGCGAATGTCGTCGATGGGATCCCTTCCTTCCACAGAAGCCGCATCCACAAGATGGATCATTACCTTTGTTCTCTCGATATGTCGTAAGAACTCGTATCCCAGGCCGACGCCTTTAGAAGCGCCTTCAATGATTCCCGGAATATCTGCAATGACGAAGCCATTGCCTTCTGATAAATCCACCACGCCAAGGTTTGGATTCAATGTCGTAAAATGATAATTGGCAATTTTAGGTTTTGCATTGGTAACACGGGAAAGCAAAGTGGACTTGCCTACGTTGGGAAATCCCACAAGGCCCACATCGGCGATCACTTTAAGTTCCAGATCCACCCAAAGCTCCTTTGCGTCTTGCCCCGGCTGGGCATACTTTGGAGCCTGCATGGTTGCCGTGGCATAATGCTGGTTTCCCTTTCCGCCGCGGCCTCCCTTTAGTAAAACCACCGGCTCTGTACGGTTCGCCATATCTAAGATTACCTTGCCGGTATCCGCGTCTTTTACAACGGTTCCCGGCGGAACTTTCAGGATCATATCCTCTCCGCTCGCTCCGGTACATCTTCTTTTGGATCCTTCCTTACCGTCCCCGGCACAGTATTTTCTTTTATGTCTAAAATCAACCAGGGTATTTAGCCCCTGGTCCACTACAAAAATTAAATCTCCGCCCTTTCCGCCGTCACCGCCGTCCGGTCCGCCGTCTGGAACATATAATTCACGACGGAAGCTAACATGACCGTCACCGCCTTTTCCGGAGCGGATAAAGATGCGCGCTCGATCTGCAAACATTTTGCCACATCCTTTCTGTTTATTTAGTGCATATAAATGTTAGACTGTATTCTACTCTATTCGCTATTTTAGTCTTTACTTCTTTACTATAAAAGCTGCGGATAGCTCCGTGCCATGCACACTCGCTCTCCGATCTGTATTCGCATTTCGGGCTATCGCCCTGCTTGATCATACGGATTAGCGTCTCTAATACTCAAACAAAATTCTGCATACAAGTATGGGGATTTTGTTTGAGTATTGAGACCGGCTTTTATAGTAAAAACGGCTTCAATATATTATATTGAAGCCGCTGATATTAAAGATATAAACTATGCTACTGGATAAACAGAGCACTGCTTTTTATCTCTGCCTTTTCTTTCAAAACGTACAACGCCATCCACAGTAGCGAATAATGTGTCATCACTTCCGCGACCAACATTAACACCTGGATGAATCTTTGTTCCACGCTGTCTGTAAAGAATATTACCAGCTTTTACAAATTGTCCGTCTGCTCTTTTCGCACCAAGTCTCTTGGACTCGGAATCACGTCCGTTCTTTGTAGAACCAACTCCCTTTTTATGTGCGAAGAATTGAAGGTTCATTTTCATCATAGTCGTTACACCTCCCTTATTATAACGTTTAACCAGCGGTCATAGTCAAGTAGAATCGATTGTACACCCAGTTCATAAGATTTCATCAGTAGTACAGCTTCCTTAGAAATCGGTTTCTTAAATGTAAGCTGTATTAATCCGATACTTGGATCTTCAAGAAGATCGAATTCGTCCTCCGTGAACTTTTCCAAGCTGTTCACAATGTTAAGTGTGAGTACAGAAACCGCACAGCAAACCAGATCTGCTCCCTCTTCCACACTGTCTGCATGACCAATCACCTGGAATCCCTTAAACTGATCCTCAGGTTTTCTGTAGATTGTAATCTGAGTCATAGTAACACCTACATATTAAGCGTTGATTTTTTCAATCTTAACCTTAGTAAATGGCTGTCTGTGACCCTGTTTTTTATGGTAGCCTGTTTTTCTCTTATACTTGTAAACGATAACTTTTTTTGCTTTACCGTCTCCAATAACAGAAGCTTCTACTGTTGCACCTGCAACGGTAGGCTCTCCTACCTTAACTTCGTCACCACCTACAACTAATACCTGGTCAAATGTATAAGTGGATCCTGCTTCCGCAGCCAGTTTTTCAACTTTGATTACGTCGCCTTCGCTCACCTTATACTGTTTACCACCTGTTGCAATAATAGCGTACATATGGCACCTCCTAAACAATTACTCGCCGATGTTGGTGTCTTTTGACAGAGCTTTAACCAAAATCGTGCGGCATACGACTTAAATAATAGCATTAGATATTGTGTTTGTCAACTCTAAAGTGGCACAAAATATCCGTAAAAAAATAGAAAAAAATAGAAAAATTAGATTTCTGTTGTCCACAGAGAAGCCATCGCCGGGCCTGTGCCGACGCAAAGGGACGCACCGCCAATTTTATAGTTATTTCGTTTCATCTCATAATACATACTTACAATAATACGAAGTGCGGTACATCCAATGGGATGACCAAGGGCAATTCCGGAACCATTTACGTTGGTGCGATCCATATTTACTTCAATCCCATATTCTTCTTTTAATTTATGCTGGCAGCCGAGGAACTGAGCCGCAAATGCTTCGTTGATCTCCCAGTAATCCACATCTTCGTATTTTAAGCCGGCAATATCCAACGCTTTTGGGATGGCCACTGCCGGACCTACTCCCATGATCTCCGGTGCCACGCCCGCCGCAGTGATCGTAAGCATCTTAAGAAGCGGTTTTATGCCCAGTTCCTGCGCTTTTGTAAGACTCATAACAACCGCTGCCGCTGCTGCATCATTAATACCGGATGCATTCGCAGCAGTCACCACGCCATCACGGATAAATGCGGGACGAAGACCGGATATGGATTCCATAGTGCAACTCCGAATTGGATGCTCATCAGTTGTAACCGTGATGTCCCCTTTTTTATTCTTTACGATGACAGGAACGATCTCCTCGTCAAACTTTCCTTCTTCGATGGCTTTGCAGGCAAGATTGTGACTGCGAACAGCCAGCTCATCACATTCTTCTCTGGTAATTCCATATAATTTTGCCACATTTTCTGCGGTCAAAGCCATATGTCCGCCGGAAAGCTCGTCCACAAGTGCGTCATGAAGCAGGGAATCCACAAATTCTCCGGAACCCATACGGTATCCCCCACGAGCTTTTGGCAGCATATAAGGTGCATTGGTCATATTTTCCACGCCAATGACCAAACCAATCTCTGATTTGCCAAGGGCAATACTGTCGCAAGCGATTTCCAAAGCCCTCATTCCGGAAGCACAGTTTTGATTTACCACACACCCGTTACTGCTGTCCGGGCATCCGAGACGATGGCTGATCTGCTTTGCAGGAAGACTGCCCTGCATTCCTCCATATACCTGTCCCAGCACCACATTATCAATGAGCTCCGGAACTATGCCGGCTCTTTTTATCGCCTCTTCTCCTGCTGTGATCGCCAAATCCCTTGCCGGCACATTTTTAAACTGCCCCAGGAACTTTCCGATTGGTGTTCTGCATAAACTCACAATAACTACTTCGTTTAAACTCATCTTCTTCTACCCCTCTCAAACTGTTTTTAAAGTTTTTTCTGTGTTACATTAATTTCGATGCAAACTTCCTTTTCTTAAATAAAAAATAGGTGCTTATATCATACATCATTTCGAACGATTTGTCCAACATATTTGTAAATGTATGATTATATTATATGAGTTCTCGGTCTCACCTATGAAAAACTGTTTATCTGTCAGCAGAAGATCCTTTCCCGAATCCTGCGTGCGGCATAATGGTAAAGTAGAACGCAGCCAACGTAACGGTCAGGAACTGTTTTATAATTTTTTCTTGACTTTTTCAGAAAAATTATGATAAAAAATAAAAGTCGTGTAGCAATAGATTTTGAACGCAAAGCGTATAATGCCTTCGGGCGTTATGCGCTTTCTTTTTTCGGAAGTTATTCCGCAAATATAAAAAAAGCCAAAACTCTTGTGCATCGGCAATCATTTTATTAGCGCATAATAGCGCGGGAGGTATTTATGATTAAATCAAAAAAACAGGGAATCATTTTTGGAATCATCATGTCCTATGCAATGGCTTACGGCATGGAGGTTTATAATGTTGCCATTAAAATGGGATTTGACCTTCAAGCCGGCGGTTTTAGCAATATGACAAACATCGTTTTTCTCGAAGCGTTAAAGGAAGCGCTCTACATGGGCGTTTTTGTCTTTCTTTTCTCCAATCTCTGGGGAAATCGGATCGGCGCCGGATTTGCCGCCCGACATTGTGATCCGCAGAAAGATAATCCTTATCTGTGCCAGCTTTTACGTCAGGGGGGAACGGTCGCTGTCATGTGTCCTACCATGAGTATGGTGGCGTCTATTCTGTTTAATATTATTCTTGGAGGCGCTTCTATCAGTAATCTTCCAGCGATCTGGGTAGGAACCGTGCTGAAAAACTTCCCGATGGCATTCCTCTGGAATTTCTTCGCCGCCGCCCCATTTTCGCATTGGTTATTCGGGAAAATATTCCATAATAATGAATGATCTTTCTGCATAATATGTACATATTTTTAATTTCCTACGGGGAGCTTAAGAGACGCGAAAAATAAAGTAATGGCTTTGTGCACGAGTCTCTTAAGTTTTCCGTCTATTTCATAGCGATCAATTCATATTTTCTGTTTCCCATACCGATTTTCTCCGCATGATCTAACAAGTCTTATATTCCGTGCTCCACTCATCCATTTCTTTTTTGGTATGCGCAAGTAAAACAGCGACATCCGCTCCTTCTACGTCAAGATTTTCCGTTTTAAAACAAATTGTTTCGCTGATTCCATAAAAGGTTTCTGCAAGAAACTTTATATACGCATATCCAAAATCTTTAAAGACCGGCCCGCCTGCTGTTGTGACATAAATCAATTGTTTCGCTTTACACATTCCCACCGGTATCCCTTGATCATATCGGAAAGTCACACCGGCAACAGTGATAGCCTCCATATAGATCTTTAACAAAGCCGGAAACGCCAAATCCCAATAAGGCGCTGCAATAACGATTCGATCTGCTGCGGCAAAATCACGCGCATAACGAAAAATCTCATCGTCAAACTTTCCGGAACGTGAAAGCCGGTCCCTTTTTTCGAGGGAATTTCTTTTTAGCGGCTCCATATTTTCCTTTTCAAGATCAACTTCTGTGATTTCTCCCTCAAGCGTGTTTAACAGATATCTGGCTATTTCTAAGGTCCTGGAATCCTTACGTACGCAGGCGTTAATAAATAAAATACTCATAACTTCTCTCCTTATTGTCGATCATTTTCTTCAGCGCCGATACAGAATCCACGGCCATCTGACCTTTAGATGGTATCAAATCCACCTTCAAAACGCAATCCCGGCATAAACCAAGGAAGAGCGTACCAAAATTCAATCGCTCTGAATACTCACTCTGAAAACTCAAACAGTCCGTCATTTTTTTCTTCTAAGGCTCGGATGATGTGATAAGTAAAGGTATTATAAGGCGTTGGGATTCCATATTCCTTTCCGTAGCGGCAGATCGTCCCGGAAAACATATCGATTTCCGTATGCCTTCCCGCATCCAGATCCTGCAAAGTTGAATAGCGGGATTTTGGCGGGGATGGGTGATTGATATTTTCAATGTCGGACAGTTGGCGGATATCCACGCCTTTTGCAGCGGCGATCTCTACAACCTCCTGTCTAAGACAGGACCGCAGCGTCTTCATATTGTCGCTGACGGCAAAAGCGCCGCAGCCGCAATTTACCACAGCCTGGGGAAGATTCCAACTGACATTGAAGGCAAATTTATACCAAATATCCTGTAAAATGCTTTCCGACATCTGATAGCGGATCGGCGTCTGATCCAATAACTCGGCAAGGGCAAGCATTCTCTTGCTTGGCTCTTTTTCGTTCTTTTCCCCAAAAATCACCCCGCGGGTTATGGCTTCGTCAAAGACAATGCTTTGGCCGCTCCGATGGGATGCGATTTTGATCAAAGAATAAATGAGATGCTCCTCCCCGATTCGCCCGGCGATGATCTCTTCGCTGTCCACGCCGTTTAATAAGCTCATTACGATCGTATGCTTTGCCGTGATCTCTTCGATATCATCTAAAATCTCAGGAAGCGCGCCGTATTTTGTCGCGACGATCAACAGATCCGCTCCATGAGCTTCTTTGGGAGTCTTGATGTTTAACTTATACTTTTTGTGATTGATCTGAATCCCTTCCTGCTCTAATTTTTCTTTTCGCCTGCCTGATGCGACCACGCAGAAATTATCCTTTAATAAATCGGACAGTCCCCATATCATATAACTGCCGACGGCTCCGGCTCCTAAAACGGCAACGGATTGAATTGCCATGTCAATCTTCCTCCTCTCCTTGCGATGCTGCAGTATCTTTTCCTTTTTTATCATATTCTTCCAGAAAATGATGTTTTACGCCATCCTTTTTGTAAGCGATCACCGTGCTTAAATTTACGTTTTCCACACTTTTAAAAATATTGCCTTCCACAAAAGGATTGGTCTTTTTAAGCTGCTGTATCAATTGTTTGATCTCCAGCCGCTTGGAATTATTTTGCCCATTGTCCTGGCAGGAAGAACAGGTTTCGGTGAACTTACAGGCGCACTGGATAAAATGAAGATTGTTGGCATCTCTCCATGCCATGATATCCTTTTCCCGGATTAAATAGAGAGGGCGGATCAGTTCCATTCCTTCAAAATTGGTGCTGTGAAGCTTCGGCATCATCGTCTGTACCTGGGCTCCGTAAAGCATTCCCATTAAAATAGTCTCTATGACGTCATCGTAATGATGTCCCAGGGCGATCTTGTTGCATCCCAGCTCCTTTGCCTTGCTGTATAAATGCCCTCTTCGCATTCTGGCGCAAAGATAGCACGGGGATTTCTCCACATGGAACACCGATTCAAATATGTCGGATTCAAATATTGTAATAGGAATGTTTAATTTTTTGGCGTTATTTTCTATTACTTTTCTGTTTTCCGGACTGTATCCCGGATCCATCACCAGAAATTGCACCTGAAATTCAAACTTGTTATGTCTTTTTAATTCCTGGAACAACTTAGCCATCAGCATGGAATCCTTTCCGCCGGAGATGCAGACGGCAATGCGGTCCCCCTCTTTTACCAATTCATAATCTCTCACTGCCTTGGTAAACTTGCTCCATATTTTTTTGTGAAATCGTTTCTGAATACTTTTTTCCGCTTCCTCGCAGGTGGAATCGATGCTTTCCTCTTCTTCCTGGGAAGTCATGGAATGCATCAGCCATGCCATATAGCCGCCCTTTAAACTGTAGGCTTCCACTCCCTGCTCTCTTAATTTTTTTGCCGCATCGCTGCTGGCCTCCCCTTTTTTGCAGTAAAGGATCACCTTTTTGCCCTGAAATCCGGACGCCTCTTCCTCAATCTGCTCGAAAGGAACATGGATCGCACCAGGCAAATGTCCGTAAGAATAAGCAAGCTCATCCCTCACATCAACAAAAAGACAGCGGTTCTTATCCAGGGAAAGAAATTCGAAAAGAGAAATCTCCAGGTCAGCATTCTCCCAGACTTTTTGTGTATTGTCCATATGTTTTGTCACCTCTGATTTTTTACATATTGCACATCACATTATACCCAGCTTTTCAATGGGTTTCAAGCCTGGATTTTAAATGCCGCAAGCGCGTTACTGTCAAGTAATCATACATATTTTATTTTTTACCGTTGGAACCAAACAGGAGCATTTTTTTCATCGTCTCTTCTTTTACGGCTTTTACTACGGCGGCGGATAAGTCCGACGCGCCCATTCCTTCCCGGTACTGCTCTATTATGGTCTTTACTGCTTTTGTATTAATATCCGTGAAAATGTTTACTTTGGCAATTCCGTTTTTAATACAGTTATGGAAATCGTCGTCGGAAAGTCCGGAACCGCCATGGAGAACCAACGGCGCAGAAACCATTTTTCGGATTTCTTTTAATCTCTCAATATCCAGCCTTGGTTTGCTTTTGTATGCGCCATGGGCGGTTCCTATGGCAACTGCCAGTGCGTCTACGCCCGTTAATTCGGCGTATTCTTTTGCCTGAAGGGGATCGGTGTAAATGCTGTTGTCCGTGATCTCGTCGTTTTCTCCGCTCTCGTTGGCTCCCACATGGCCAAGCTCCGCCTCCACGGTTGCCCCAAAGGCATGGGCGATATCGGTGATCCTGCGGACTTTATTGATATTGTCCTCGTATGTATCCGAAGAACAGTCATACATTACCGAAGTATAACCCAACCGAAGCGCTTCGATCACTTTTTCTTCGGTGAGTCCGTGGTCATAGTGGAGGACCACAGGTACGGAAGCTTTCTGTGCCATAGGCACGATCATATTTCTCACGTCCTCCAAGGTGGCGGCTGGCAGCAATATTTCCGCAGTGCCGACGATCACCGGAGAGCCCAATTCCTCGGCAGCTTCGATCACCCCTTTTGCCATCTCCAGATTGGTAGTATTAAATAAACCCACGGCGTAGTTTTCCTTTTGCGCTTTTGGCAGCACGTCATTTAATGTTACTAACATAATCATTCTCCTTTTTGTTGGCGTTTCTTGGTTTTTATTGGTTTTTCTTGTGATTTTGATTATATTCTTGGAGATAGTATTTGTCAATCATTATATTTCATTTTTATAGTTAATTTTGTATGATAATGCTTTGTTTTCTTTGTTTTTTCTTGTTTTTATTTGACTTTGCATCTTTTTTTTATTAGAATAATACTATTCCAATCGAAAGAAGGACGGTAACTTTATATGGGAAAAATGATGGTTGCAGAACGTCAGCAGAAAATATTAGAATTGTTAAACACTTCCGGCGTCGTTAAAATCAACGAACTTTCTGAATTACTTCAGGTTTCTAAAGAAACCATCCGAAAGGATCTTTCTTATCTGGAGGAAAACGGAAAACTCAAAAAAAGTCATGGCGGCGCCATGTCTATTAAAGACCGGAGTAATATCGAAAAAACTCCTACGATCGCAGAAAGAAATGATAAATACATCGCAACGAAAATAAAGCTATGCCAAAAAGCAATGGAACTGATTCCGGATCAGGGCGTTATTTTCCTCGATGCGGGGACAACGGTGCAGTATATGGCCAAACTTTTAAAAGATACTTCCGGTTATATGATCGTAACCACCTCTTTAAGCTGTGCCAACGCTTTGATCGGAAGTAAAAATGTGGTCCTTTTGACCGGAGGGCAATTAAATGAAATCACTCTGGCGATGGAAGGGTTCCAGACTGTCGATTTCATCAACGATTTAAAAACGGATATCGCATTTCTTGGAACAAGCGGTTTTGACCAGCACGCGGGGCCAGCAAGCTCCGAATTAAACGATACCCAGAATAAAAAGGCGATTGCGGCCAATTCCAAACTCAATGTTGTCATTGCCGACAGCTTAAAATCCACTTACACTTCCCTGATTCAGTATGCAAGCTGGAAAGATATTGATTATCTGATCATTGACAGCGGCATATCAAAAGAAACTTACGAGGCGGTCTCCGCCATGACCAATGTGATTTTAGTGTAAACTAACCATGAAAAATGCTCTAAACGATTTTCCAGTCACGTAAATATTTCGTATCAAAAAATCATTTAGAGCATATCATATGTTTATTATTTATTTATGTTTATTATTTATCTATGTTTATTATTTATCTAACGCTTCCTTTAAAGCTTTGACTAAGATTCTAAGAGCCTTGATCCGGGCGTATTTTTTATCGTTGGATTCCAGAATATACCACGGCGCATAGGTGGTGCTTGTCTTGGCAAGCATCTCGTTAACCGCCAGTTCGTAAACATCCCATTTTTCACGATTACGCCAGTCTTCTTCTGTGATCTTCCACTGTTTTTCCGGATTTTTCTCCCGCTCTTTAAATCGGGCAAGCTGCGTATCCTTATCAATATGTACCCAGAATTTAATTACGATAGCGCCCCAGTCGGCCAGCTCTTTTTCAAACTCATTAATCTCGTTATAAGCGCGCTGCCAGTCATTTTCCGAGCAAAAACCTTCCAATCGTTCCACCATAACTCTTCCGTACCAGGTACGGTCAAAGATGGCGAAATGCCCTGTTTTCGGAAGCTTAGTCCAGAATCTCCAAAGATGATGACGGCTCTTTTCGTATGGCTTCGGGCTGGCGATCGGAATTACCTCGTACCCTCTTGGATCCAGCGCGGAAGTAAGACGCTTGATGTTGCCTCCCTTTCCGGCGGCGTCCCATCCTTCATAGGCGATAATGATCGGAATCTTCTTAAGATATGCCTGATTGTGAAGATCCCTGATCTGCGCCTGCAATTCCTTTAATTCCTTCCGGTACTTTTTCTCATTTATGGTTTTGTCGAGATTTACCTCCGAAAGTTTTTCCATCGGCAAAAGAGGGAAAATGTTCTGAACCAAAGGTACGGTGAGGGAATGATTTTTAAGGGCCGTATCAATCCCGGCCAGAAGAGTTTCCATCACCTGAAGCTCCGCCCACTTCCTGGAAGCTCCGTCGATCACATACCATGGGCTGGTAGGAGAATTGGTCTCTTCCAAAAAGGCGTCGTAAACTTCATAGCATTTTTCATAATGTTCATTTTCCCAGAGATCATAATCGTCAACCTGCCACTGGGTTTTTTTGCTGGACAGAAGGTTATCAAGACGCTTTTTTTGCTCCTTCTGGCTAATATGGAAAAAGAATTTTAATACCAAATATCCGTTGTCCGTGAGAGATCTTTCAAATCGACGAACACTGTCCACCCGGTTTTTATAATCCTTTTTGCCGATACGGTGATGGAGCTTATCCCTTGTCACCTCACTCATCCAGCCGGAATCAATAAATTCAAATCTGCCCGCCTCCGGAATCTCAGCAAAATATCTGGTGAGGAAAGGACGGCGCCTCTCATCCGAAGTTGGCTCATGCATGGAAACCGCGGTAAAAAATCTAGGGTCCAGATTCTTAATTACCTTGCCCAGAATCGTTCCCTTTCCCGCTGCGCCCCATCCTTCAAACAAAATCAGCACCGGAAGCTTTTTTTCCTTCATCTGTAACTGTCTGGCGAAAAGTTCCCGGTGGGCGGATTTTAACCGCTCTTTGACTTCGCTCCTGGACGGCTGCAAAATTGCGTTACAATTACTAATCATAATACCCCTCCATTTGTTAGTATTGAAAAACAACTACGTATTTTCGTTTATTTTATCATACCAAAGAGGAATTGTCGAATAATTATTATGTAATAATATTACTGTCAAACAACCGTCAGTAAAAAGCAATTGCCAAAAAGTAAGATTAAACCATTCGGATCAATTCGTATTCCCGGTTTCCCAAGCCGATCTTCTGGCCATGGTCTAAACAGGTTTTGTATTCTGAGTCCGGCGTAGTATTTTCAAAATGGTCGTGATGATCATGAAAATCCGGAGACTGCATCTGTTCCATCAACTGGCTGTTTGGCAAAGGATCTGATTTTAAACAGGCGTCCACGCAGGCCTGATCCAATGCCAGAGGATCAAAGGACGCAAACATACCGATATTTGGAAGGATCGGCGCATCATTTTCACTGTGGCAGTCGCAGTTTGGAGACACATCCACGATCAAAGAAATATGGAAGTTTGGACGGCCGTCAAGAACCGCCTTTGTGTACTCCGCCATACGGCAATTTAATTCCTTTGTAGCTGCGTCATTTTTAAAGGAAATCGCGTCAAAATTGCAGGCGCCGAGGCATCTTCCACAACCCACGCAATGGTCTTCATCGATGGTCATTTTTCTGGTTTCTTCCTGGAAAACAAGACCCTGGTTGGCGCATTCATTCAGACATCGGCGGCAGCCCCGGCACAGCGCTTCCTCAATGACCGGCTTCCCATTGGAATGCTGTTCCTTTTTCCCGGCTCTCGAGCCGCAGCCCATACCGATATTTTTAATGGTTCCGCCAAATCCGGTCATCTCATGTCCCTTAAAATGAGTTAAGCTGATCAGCACATCCGCATCCATCACCGCCCGTCCAATCTTGGCCGTCTTAATGTACTCTCCCCCTTCCACATAAACATCGATATCATCCGTTCCTTTCAGACCGTCTCCGATCAAAATAGGGCAGCCCACGGTCAGCGGGGTAAAACCGTTCTCCCAGGCGCATTGTAAGTGTTCCAGCGCATTTTTCCGGCTTCCCGGATATAAGGTGTTGCAGTCTGTTAAAAACGGTATTCCTCCAAGCTCCTTCACCACATCTGCCACTGCCTTGGCGTAATTAGGCCGCAAAAATCCGAGATTGCCAAGCTCTCCGAAATGCATTTTAATGGCGACAAATTTTTGATCCAGATCCATCTCCTGAATCCCCGCCCGTTTGATCAATCGTTTTAATTTGGTCGGAAGCCCCTCTCCCAACTTAGTACGAAAATCTGTGAAATATACTTTTGATTTATTCATATCATGACTCCTCTCGTGATAAAATTTATCAATTACAGTTTAAATTAGAAGGCAATATTTTTCAATAGAAATTACAATTACTGTCTGTCATAGAAAATAATCCTATTTTCCCTTTGCAGTATTAGGGGTTTTATGCTACGATTATAATTAATAAACCATGGAAAACAAATGAGAAAAGGAGGAATTACAAATATGCAATCATTTTACACATGGTATAAAAAACACATTACAGGCGCCATTTTTACGGGGCTGATCTTAGGAATCTTAACGGGCCTGTTTTTGGCAAATCGTTTCTCACTGGTCCTTACGATCACCAGTCTCCTCGGCGGAATTTACATGAATGCGCTGAACATGATGATCTTCCCGTTAGTCTTTTGTTCCATTATCCTTGGAATCACCAGCATCGGAAACATTAAAACCACAGGAAAAATCACAGCCTATTCCCTGATCTTCTTTCTTTGTACCACCGCTTTGGCAAGTCTTGTCGGACTAATCATTCCACGTTTAATCAGTCTTGGAAAAGGCGTCAGCTTTGAGATGGCCACTTCGGATATTCCGGCCACTGAGATGACCAGCATACTGGATACGGTGCAAAACCTGATCCCATCCAATCCGGTCTCCGCTTTTGCACAGGGAAATATGCTCCAGGTATTGGTGTTTGCGGTTATCATTGGTTTTACCTTAATTTCGATCGGAGAAAAGGGAACTCCGCTTCTCAATGTGATCCAATCATTAAATGAGGTCTGTTTAAAGATCATCAGTGTTGTGATGTACTTTACCCCAATTGGTGTTTTTTGTACCATCGTACCGGTTGTAGAGGCAAACGGAACGGATACCATCATTTCCCTCGCAACCCAGTTAGTCATCCTTTATATCGCCTTTTTTGGCTTTGCCATCATTATCTATGGTCTGTCTGTAAAGATTTTGGGAAAAGCAAGCCCTATGAAGTTTTTCAAAGCGATCATGCCTGCGGCTTTGAACGCCTTTGGAACTTGTTCCAGCTCTGCGACCATCCCGATCAGCAAACAGTGTATGGAAGAAGAATTTGGCGTCTCTGATAAGATCACCAGTATCGCCATCCCTCTGGGCGCCACGGTAAATATGGACGCGGTTTCCATCCTTATGTCTTTCATGATCGTATTTTTCGCCAACGCCTGCGGCATCAATGTCAGTCTCTCCATGATGGTGATCCTTCTTTTGGCAAATGTCCTGCTCTCCATCGGAACTCCGGGCGTGCCGGGAGGAGCTATCGCATCCTTCACCGCACTGGCTACCATGGCAGGTCTTCCTGCCGGAGTAATGGGCGTATATATCAGTATCAATACCCTCTGCGATATGGGAGCTACTTGTGTCAATGTCATCGGCGACCTAGCCTGCTGCGCGGTATTAAAAGAAAAAATCAAATTATAAAATATCTGATGATAAAAAACTGGCACAGGAAAATAACCTGTGCCAGTTTTTTATGTATATGATTTTAATTCGTTCCAAAAATACGGTCTCCCGCATCTCCAAGACCAGGACAGATATAAGCCCGCTCATTGAGTTCCCGATCCACATGACCGATATAGATCTGTACGTCCGGATGGGCTTCATGCAGCCGCTTAACCCCTTCCGGTGCGGCAATGATAAACATACACTTTATATTTTTTCCGCCGTGTTTTTTAATAAAATCTACCGCAGCCACGGCCGAGCCTCCGGTTGCCAGCATCGGATCCAAAATGACGGTCAGCCGTTCTTCTAAAGAATCCGGCAGTTTACAAAAATACTCGCATGGTTCGTGGGTTTGAGGATCACGGTAGAGTCCGATGTGACCGATCTTTGCCGATGGCGCCAGCGTCGTGATCCCGTTTACCATTCCAAGGCCGGCTCGAAGCACCGGTACCACCGCTAATTTTTTCCCGGAAAGCATCGGAGTGGTACACTTTTCGATCGGCGTTTCCACTTCCACGTCTTCCAACGGAAGATCCCTGAGCGCTTCATATCCCATTAAAATGGCGATTTCGTCGATGAGCTTCCGAAATTCGTTGGTCCCGGTTTCCTTTTTTCGGATCAGAGAGATTTTGTGCTGAATTAACGGATGATCCATAATAAATACGTTCTTCATAGAATGTCCTCCATAATCTTTGGTTGTATATCTATCATAAAAAGTTATTATGATTTTCGAAATCCCCGATATCGATGGAAACAGGCTTCAAAATCCTGTCTGCGCACCTTGGCAAAGGCGGCCGGCAGATGCTCGGTCGATAAAATTCCCTCGATTCCTTTTGTCTCGTACAGCCGGTAAGTCATCTTTTTATATTCTTCGGCTGGTTTTTTCCATTGGTCCTTTTCCATCTGCTCTAAGGTATACTTAAGAAGGCAGGCCAATGTGGTGGTTTGCTCATAGTCAAGCAGCTGTTCCAGCCCTCTTAATTCCACGGTCTCTTTTCCGATGGAGAAGGAATCTGTTCCGTATTGCTTGGTCTTTAGCTGTCCCTTTCTGCGTTCCAAAGGTTTTAGGGCAAGAATACACTCCGGTTTTACTTCCTGGGATTTTGGGTTCTCTTTCCCTTCTTCCCGCGGCCTTTTCTGCGAAGGACAGAGCTTTTTCACTTTCTCAGTGATATCGTATGCCTGATAACAATCCATCTGTAATATTTTATCTGCTATGGAAAAATAAGCTCCGGAACTTCCGGCCACTAACACAGTGGAAATCCCCTGTTCCATAAAGAGCTGCCCGGCCCTTTCAATGAAAGGAGTGATGGGCTCTTTTTCTTTTGCGATGACCTTTGCCATCAGCTCATCTCTTACCATAAAGTTGGTTGCGGACGTGTCCTCATCGATCAGTAAAACCTTCACTCCGCTTTTTATGGATTCCGCCACATTTGCCGCCTGGGAGGTGGAACCGCTGGCGTCCTCCGTCCAAAAGCTTTTGGTATCCCGACCATTTGGCAGATGATTAATAAACATGGAGATATCCGTTCCCGCTATGCTTCTGCCATCTTCCGCCCGGATCTTAAAGGCTGTCCGGTCTGTGATCACATGCTCTCTGCCATCCCCCGCAATATGATTATATATTCCTGTTTCCAGGGCTTTTAATAAGGTGGACTTGCCGTGATAACCGCCGCCTACGATCAAAGTGATTCCCTCTCTTACCGCCATTCCGGTCACTTTACCCTTATGGGGCAGGATGACTTCCTCCCGCATGGACTCCGGGGAATAAAATAGAGTCGCTTCTTTCATTGGTCTTTGGGAAATACCGCTCTGTCTTGGAAGAAGCGAGCCGTCGGCGACAAAAGCGATCCATCCCTTCTTTATACAAAGAAGGCGCAGGTATTCCTGATCCTCATATAAATCCTGAACCTCCCTGGCCCTTTTTTTATGGATCGTCCGGTAAAGCAAAGTTTCTTCCACGCAGTCCGGAAGATATTCAAATAAAATTTTTTCCAGTTCAGTGCTGTTGATGGTTCTTCCATTTGCCGGGAATCCGACTTCAAACCTGAGAAGGATGCTTCCGTCCTCTCCAATTATGCAAGAAGAGCGGGATAAAACCTGCTGCCCGCAGGCGCTTACGGAGATCAAACCGCTCTTTCCCGAGCCTTTCGCCATAAAAGCGTACTTCCCCACTTTTTTTCCAAACTGCCGCAGGCAATAATCGGCAAGGGAGATTCTTTTATTTTGATTCTCCCAATAGTCTTTGGGAAATCCGGCTTCTTTTCCGGACAAAGTAATATGCAGCCTGGAAGGTGCGGCAAAAGGATCTCCCTGGACATGATCAATGACAAGAGTAAACCCTTTGAATCGATAACTGCCTTTTAAATCCTTATATGCGGGATAGGGTCTTCTATGGATTCTCTTTAATTCGTTTCTTAGGTCACTGGCTGTCTTCATGGATACCTCCTCAATCTCAAAGTGTTCTCATTCCTTTTGTATCATGTCATAAAAAAATCGATATGTCAATTTTCTTTCTCAATTTGCAAAAAACTTATTTCGGTCATTGAAATGTATGAAAGCATAAAAAAGGCCGACTCGCCCTTTAGCGCGTCGGCTCTTTTAAAATATTGAATGGAAATAAGAAAGCGTCTTAATACCACCTGGTCATCGGCATTTCGTTATTTACCCCTTTGGTCGCTAAAATCTGATGGAGATCTATGATCCCATTATGGAAAGTGGCGGCGCAGGCGGATAAATACATATCCCACATCCGAATGAATCTCTCATCAAACATCTTTCTGACTTCTTCGATATGTTCCCGGAAATTTTTCTCCCAGCAAAGCAGCGTCTTATTATAGTGGAGACGCAGGCTTTCTATGTCATGGATATGGAAATTATCTTCTGACATGGCGTAGATCATTTCCCTGAGACTTGGCACCGTACCGCCCGGGAAGATGTATTTTTTCATCCATGCATCGCCCGGATGTTCCTTTAATGCGCTGATAAAATGGAGCAGGTACAGACCGCCGTCTTTTAACACCTGATTTACGCAGTCGGTAAAAAGCTGATAATTCTTTCTTCCTACGTGTTCCACCATACCTACGCTTACCACCCGGTCAAATTGCCACCCTGTCTTTGGAAGCTCCCGGTAATCCAAAAGCTGTACGGTTAAATAATCTTCCAGACCTTCCGCCTGAATCCTTCTCTTAAATTCTGCGTGCTGCTCATGGCTTAAGGTTATTCCGGTTCCTTTGATCTTATACTTTTTGGCGGCTTCGATTAAAAAAAATCCCCATCCGCAGCCGATATCCAAAAGGCTCATTCCCTCTTTAAGATGGAGCTTTTCCAAAATATAATCCACCTTATTGATCTGGGCCTGGTACAAGGTATCTTCCGGAGTTTTAAAATAGGCGCAGGAATAACTCATCGTTTCATCCAGCCAAAGACGGTAAAAATCGTTTCCAATATCATAATGACTGCTCACTTCCTTGGCCTGGTTCTTTTTGGAAGTGGATGGACGGATAATCTTTTTTAGTAATTTTTCATCCGTTGAAAACTTACCCATCTGTCCCATGAATTTGTCCAGCGCTTCGTAAAGATTCCCTTTGATCTCAAGGTTCCCATCCATATAAGCCTCTCCCAAGGCGATGGAAGTGCTGTTTAACAACTGGGATACCGGAATTGCCTCATGGAAACATACCGTAAATTCCGGATCGCCTTCCCCAATCTGATATTCATTTTCTTTAAACTGAACCCGGAACGGATGATCGTCGAATTTCTTCAGAAATTCTACCATCGCCTTCTCTTCCGCTTTTTCTAACATATTGCCCCTCCTGTAGTTCTATAAACTTTTCGGCACTGCATGGCAGTTCGCTGGCATTTTATGAAAGTCAGTTGTGTTTTTTTGCTCTGTCAAAACAATTGCCTGTAACATAACGATTATAACACCAAAAAAGTTTTTTTACAGGGAAATTTGCTTTCTTATTTCTTTCATTTTCGTCTTTTTTCTATTGTCCTTCGCCCCCCTGCCGGGCTGATCGAGCGCCCATCAAAAGAAGTCCTTTTACGCCTGTGAAATCGGTGCGGACGAAAGTTTCCATCCGACGGCTTCTTTTCGTTTTAGCACAAAATCAGCATAGATGCCCTTTTGTTCCATCAACTCCTGATGGGTTCCTCTTTGCACAATGCGGCCCTCGTCGACTACCAATATCTGATCCGCATTGCGGACCGTATTTAATCGATGTGCGATCATGATCACGGTTTTATTTTTCGTCAACTCACGGATCGCCTCCATCAGCTCTTTTTCGTTCTCAGGATCCACGTTTGCAGTGGCCTCATCGAAGATTATGACCGGTGAATTTTTCATAATGGCCCGGGCGATGGCGATGCGCTGCCGCTCTCCGCCGGAAACCGAAGCGCCTCCCTCTCCGATCACCGTATCGTACCCTTCGGGAAGGGCCATGATAAATTCATGGCAGCGCGCTTTTTTTGCGGCGGCGATAACTTCTTCCATGGAAGCGTCCGGCTTTCCAAACCGGATATTATTGGCAATGGTATCTGAGAACAAATAAATCCGTTGAAATACAAAGGAGAAATTGGAAATCAGGCTGTCATAGCTATACTCCCTGACATCCTGTCCGCCCAGCTTAACCTTTCCTTTTTGCACGTCCCAAAATCGGGCCATTAAAAGGCAAAGGGTAGTCTTTCCGCTCCCGGAAGGACCCACAATGGCAGCGGTGGTTTTCTCCGGGATTTTCAGGGAAACATTATCCAGAGTCTTTTTTTGCCCATAGGAAAAATCTACATTTTCCAAGGCGATATCATAATTATCCGGAATGATCTCCTTGCCTTCGATATCCATTGGTTCCACATTTAAAATGGCATTTGCTTTCTCCACCCCGATATCAATGGAACGATACAGCGTAGAGAAGCTTCCTGCGCTGTCTAACTGTTCAAATAAAATAAAGGAGCAGATCAGCATCATAAGGCAATTGGAAAGGGGCATGGTCCCCTGAAACCAAAACAGCAGCGCCGCCGCACACACCGCCACACCGGTAAATTTATTCACAATAAATTGAAGAAAGATAAAGAAAACCGAGGGAAGTTCCATGGCAAAAGCGGCCTTTTGACATTCCGTAACGGCCTGCTGTACTTTCGTTGTCGTGTTTTTTGTTAAATCAAAGTTTTTTACTTCCGCAATCCCCTGCACGTATTCCAATACTTTGGAGACCAGCCGCTCATCAGCGTCCATTTTTCTCTTAGAAACGCTCAGTTCTTTTTGCTGCATCAAAGCGTTAACGCCCAAAAATATCACCAGTCCGGCAAGGGTGATCAGGCCGATTCTCCAATCATAGATCAGCATCATCACGGCAATCACTCCCGTGGTCAGAAATCCCCGGGTGGTGATCATCACCACGCGAGTTGCCACATTGGCCATATTTTCCATGGTATTGGTGGTGACGGAAGCCACTTCCCCCAAACTGTTGGCATTAAACCATCCCATGGGCAAATACCGCAGATGCTCTGCGATCTCGATTCTTTTGTTGGCGCAGGAACGATATCCGCCTTTCGTTTGAAGCATGGTCGCCTTCTGGTTAATCAGGATCGTTAGGATGACGGAAATCAAGATAATAGCAAAGCTTGCCCAAAGCGTTTCCCAGTCCACGTTTTGATTCAGCAAGGCTCGGATCACCAAAAAAGCCGCCGGAATACGCATCGCAGAGCAAATGGCGCTAAGGACGCCCAACCAGATCGACGTGATAAACATTTTTCGATTTTCTTCTTTACAAAAGGCAAAGAATTTTTTTAGAGTCTTAATCATTACGCCACCTCCCCGTGATCTTTTACACTCATATGGGCCTCCCACATTTCCTTATACAGAGGACAGTTTTTAAGCAGTTCAGCCTGCGTGCCTGCTGCGGTAATCTGTCCGTTTTCCACCACAAAAATACGATCGGCGTCCGACACCGTTGACAGACGGTGGGCGATCACAAGAAGGGTTTTTCCGGCGGTTAGTTTGGCCAGCGCTTCCTGAATGACCGCTTCGCTCTCGGGATCCGTGTAGGAAGTTGCCTCGTCGAGTATGATCACCGGCGCATCCTTTAGCATCGCTCTGGCGATGGATATCCGCTGCCGCTCTCCGCCGGAAAGATGCCCTCCCGATGATCCGCAAAGCGTCTGATATCCCTGTTCTAAGCCCAGAATAAAGTCATGACATCCGCAGGCCTTCGCCGCGGCGATCACCTCTTCATCCGTTGCGTTTTTTCGTCCCATACGGATATTATCCATCACCGATAGATCAAATAAATAATTATCCTGAGAAACGTAAGCAATACGGTCGGTACACTCTTTTAACGGAAGGCTGCGGATGTCCACGCCTCCTAAAGTAATTTTTCCGCTGTCTACATCCCACAAGGAAGCGATCAGACGGGCGATGGTAGATTTTCCGCTTCCGGAAGGTCCCACCAGCGCATTGACGGTTCCCGGCGCGATGGATAAGCTGACGCCGTGAAGCACCTCCTGATCTTTGTAGGAAAAACGCACATTGTCAACTTCAATGGAAGAATCCTTGGGAAGTATTTCGGCGGTATCCGGGCGCACCAGCTCTTTTTCCGATAAAATATCCGCCACTTCGCCGATGATCGTTCCCACCTGACTCAAATCGTCCGCATAGGAGGTCGCCGTAATTAACGGCTGCATGACTCCAAAAGACAAAATGATCACCGTGACAAAATCCTCTCCGCTTAAGGAGCCGCCCATGGAAAGAAGACATCCTACGGGAAGGATTCCCAACAAGGTCGAGGGAATGATCGCCATACTGCCCACCTGTCCCAAAAGGCAGCTTTCCATCCAGTCGATAAAACAATCGGCTCCTTCTTTCGCCGCAGATACAAATTTTCCGTAACTTGTTTTCGATTGTCCGAATGCCTTGATCACTTCAATTCCATTGATGTATTCCACCGCCGTATCGTTTAAGGCTTTCGTGGAGGTCACCGTGCGCTTGAACTTTTCTTCATATCCGATAAACATGGACAAGAAAAAGATCATTCCCAAAGGAACCACAGCCAAAGTGGCAAGCCCCATCCGCCAGTCCACCCGAAACAGTAATAGTAACACAGCGATCGCCCCGGCAATATTCGACGTCATTTCCGGCATCATATGGGCCAGCGTAGTTTCGATGGAATCAACCCTCTCTACGATAACATTTTTGTAGGAACCGGAAGACTGATCCAGCACGGTTCCAAGGGGAAGCGCTGCAAGCTTGTTCATCAGGCGCATTCTGGTATCTGCCAGAACATGAAAGGTGGCATGATGAGACAAGGTGGTGGAAATGCTGTGTAAAAGGTAGCGAAGCAGCCACCAGGCGCCCATCATAAAACAGCGTTCCAAACACCATTCTTTTTGCGCCGTTCCTTCCATCAGACCATGAATCAGATCAATCATAATAAAATAGGGTACTAAAGAGCATACCACGCCCAAAAGAGCCGTTAATACGCTTAAGAAATACTCTAAGATCCTGGGGGCCGCCAATTCCATAAGCCAGGAAGCCGCCGAACGCTTTTTTTCCATTCCGTTCATCTCCTTTTTTAAAATATAAAAAATTTGTAAGTTAATATGATTAGCTAACAGAATTAACTTACAACTTCCCATGAAATTTGTCAACCAGTCCCGGTCTTTGCTATTTGAGTTTTTATTTCAGTAAAGAGAGGATCAGCAGTCTTTGTGGTCAAAAAAAGACTGCTGCTTCCAATTTTGAGCCAGCCGCCTTAGACGTAAGACTCATTATTTTTGCACCAGTCTTTGATCTTTTGTTTATTCATCGTTTTTTCTTTTTATAAGTTTTTCTCTTTTTTATGTTTTCTTCCATTTTATCATTCTTTATAACCCGGTGACTTTCCGCCATCCCGGCATAAAGAAATCTACGATAGTTTTCAGGTATCGCTCCGCATCTTTTTTATCATAGCCGTGGGCGATGGGCTGGAGCAGCGCTTCATTGTAGGCGCTGACTAGCATATGCATCTCATCACGCTGAATCTCCCAGACCGGAATCCCTCTCTCCTTACATTTTTGTAAAAAGACCATCATTTCATCGGTACTTTCTTCGATGATATCGTGAATATAATTCTCATAGGGCGTTCCCGCTGCACAGGAAATTAACAGACGGAATGCGTCTGGCCGCTGATACATGACGTCTAACACAATGCGGGCGTCGTTGAGCTCGTCTTCTATGTCCCACATCATGATCTCCCTGCCTCCGTTCAAAGCTTCATAACTGACGGCGATATGCCTTTCCTTCCAGGCATTGAGCTCGTCGACTGCCGGCTGCACTAAAGAAGCAAACATATCCTGTTTGCTGTCAAAATGGCGGTACAGAGCCGCAGAAGTCATTCCCACCGCATCAGCCACGGATTTCATGGAGGCGTTTGCAAAGCCTTTTTCCAAAAACTCCTTCATCGCTGCTTTCACAATTTTCTCATGGCTGACTGTCTTATCCCGGGGCATTCTTCGGACCTTCCTTTCTGTGGATTCCCACGATCGATATCGTGGGGAAAATGGGGTTTCTACGCCACCAACTTACAATGTTTTTTACAAATTGTCAAGTTTGGGGAAAATGGTTTGGTTCAGGAGTGATCGCGGCCGTTTTCATCCCTATCTCACAAACTTTCTGGTGTATTCTGCATTGATCTCGGAAATTTCCTTTTCGCCGTCGATATAAGGCTGATAGATGTCGTCAATCCGGCCTCCTCCGATATTATCGCATCCATTGCAAAAATCGCAGGCGCCGCCGCAGACCGCCAGGGATTGATTGATGATCTGGATTCGCTCTTCTCTTGTGGTATCTTTGATTAAAATTGATTTCATGATATCCCTCCTCGTCGTAATAACGTAATAATCCGTTGTTTTTCATCTTCCGCGCAAAACAGCTCTCTTGTTTTTAACGGTACTGCTCTGAAATTTCTAAAAATGTCTTTTTGCCTTTGATGTAATCCTCATAGACGATCAAAGGTTCTTTTCCGCCAAATACCTGGCAGATTCCGCAGCTATCGCAGTCGCTGCGGCACCAGAAAGTTTTTTGAATGAAAGCTTCCCGCTCTTCTGGTGTGGAATGTTCAATATCTGGAGCCATGATCTTTCCCTCCTTTTTTTCATCTTACACCACACTTTAAGCCCTGTCAATTTGTCCCTGTCCTTTGGTTGCTGCTAAAAAATACCCCTTATGAGTGCCGAAGGACGAAGGAAGCGAAAAAAGCCGGAACGTAAAACAGGCAGACTGCTTTACGTTCCGGGCTCTCTTTTTTAAATTATGTGGTTTATATTAAGTTAGCATTATAAGTAAGTTTTTATCCTAAGAAAAAGACTTGACAAGATTAAAAAGCACGTCAACGCATCCTTCAATTCCGAACATATTGCTGTCAAGGGTTATATGGTAATTCTTAGCCTTGCCCCACTCCTGTTCGGTGTAATACTTGTAGTTGATCGAACGCTTTTTATCCTTATCTTTAAGGCGTTTCATCGGCTCAAGATCTGTCTCGCCATACACTTCCACAATACGTTTTGCCCGCACTTCCTTTGGAGCGTGAATAAAGACATTGAGCACATCGTCTCTGTCCCTTAAGATATAATCTGCACATCGTCCCACGAACACGCAGGATTCCTCCCCGGCGATTTTTAAAATAGTTTTTCTCTGCTCATTCCAGAGAAAATCGCTCATGGACATTCCGTTCATGCTCCTGCCCACGAAGGCATAGGAAAATCTGCTGGCAGAAGAGGAATACTCGCCCCGCTCTTTGATGTAACTTTCGGAAAGCCCCGTCTCCTTTGACAGTTTCTCAATCAGCTCCTTATCATAGCAGGAAATTCCAAGCTTTGAAGCCAACTGTCTCCCGATGGTTCTTCCGCCGCTTCCAAACTCACGGCTGATGGTAATAATTCGTTTTTCCATATCCAGGACTCCTTTCTTGTTTTAGCCCAGTTTCTTTATGACTTTCTTATTTATCTGCGTCATAAATATAATTCCAATTACTGTGGAAATACCTTCCGAAATAATAAAGGTCAGCCATATAGTCCATGTGTAGCTTGCGGACTGGCAAGCCAGTAAGGAAAACGCCCAAGCTACCGGAAGCACAAACAAAATCTGTCTGCAAACGGAGATGATCAAAGACTGAAGTCCCGCATCCACCGCCTGGAAAACTCCCTGAAAGGCGATGTTGGCCCCGGCAAATAAAAAGCTCAAAGACACAATTCTCATAGCCTGCACACATAAAGTCTGCGTTTCTCCGGACAATCCGAATATTTTGGCGAATGGCGCTGCAAAAATCTCAAGGACGATAAGTCCCACAAGCATAATGATCAAAGTGTACATCAGACCATACTTAATACCATCCATCACTCTTTTTTTACTGTTCATTCCATTGTTAAAGGAGACGATCGGCGTAATGGCGTCACGCAGACCAAAGGCCGCAAACAAAAGGAACTGCT
The DNA here is from genome assembly GCA_964555015.1 of uncultured Eubacterium sp. Lineage (GTDB taxonomy): Bacteria > Bacillota > Clostridia > Lachnospirales > Lachnospiraceae > Anaerobutyricum. The sequence goes on from CAZKQV010000009.1 coordinate 27,057, forward strand.
GGATCTTGTAATAAAGTCCATAGGCAGTTACTACCGACTCTCCAACCTTTACAAAAATGACGTTCAGACCATATGTCATCACGGACATGAGCGCCTGTGCAATGATCGCCGGCAGACCGATGGTATAGATCTCTCCGATGATAGAAAGAGACGGTTTTAGATAACCGGCGCCATTTTTAATCTCTTTGTTAAACTTAATATGGAAAATCAGCCCCAATACGGCGGATACAATCTGCCCTATGACGGTTGCATAAGCGGCACCCTTGACGCCAAATTCCGGAAGGCCAAGAAGACCGTAAATTAAGATTGGATCCAAAATAACATTAGTCACTGCTCCCGCAATCTGCGCAATGGTAGAATACATAGATCTCCCCGTTGCCTGGAGCAGCTTTTCAAGAATGGTAAAGAAAACAATACCCATGGATATCTTACAGCAGATTCCAAGATAGTCTCCCGCCATCACTCTGATCTGTTCGTTTTGTGTCTGCGACGCAATATAAGGACCTACGCCGACAAATCCAAAGATCAAATAGACGATATAAATCACGATCCCCAAAAAGATTGCGTTGCCTGCCACACGGTTGGCCTTCTCCTGATTACCCTGACCGATGCATCTTGACAAAAGAGCGTTGGTTCCCACTCCGGTTCCTACTCCGATGGTCACCATCAACATCTGTACCGGGAATGCCAGGGTTAAAGCGTTCAGCGCCATCTCTCCATTTTCATGCATATTGGATACGAAAGCACTATCCACAATATTGTAAACTGCTTGAAGCATCATGGATAAAACTATCGGAATACCCATGGACAACATCAGTTTGCCGACCGGCATCGTTCCCATCCGGTTTTTTGTTTCTACTTGTTCCATATCTAACCTCCTGAATGATTGTTGGAGTCTTTTCAGGAAAGCTGCCACAACCTGCCGCAGAGACGCTCATAAAAGTGTTCTCTTATAATGATAAGATATTAATAAGAACGCTATTTGTTTCTTAATAAACACAAAAAAGCGCAAATCCTTATCTGGATTTACGCTTTTCGCCACTCGACGTATGTATTTTATCAACCCAGTTCTCAATTGTCAGAAGGTATTTTCCTACTTTTTTGAACGGATGTTTTTCCCCTGAATCCATAATCCGCCGATGAGCATCAGCGGGAAAATAACGGCGCAAAGGATCCCTTTTTTTAAGTCCTGGGAAAAGACGTCCGACAAAATCCCCACGTATGTCGGGCCAACAGAACATCCGATATCACCGCCCAAAGCGAGGAAAGAAAACAGGGCCGTTCCGGCGCCGGGCAAGGATACTGAGGCTAAGGAAAAGGTTCCCGGCCATAAGATTCCCACGGAAAAACCGCAGATTCCGCAGCCAAGCAAGCCGAGAAAAGGAATCTGTGCCAACGAAATGATCAGATAAGAAAAAAGGCACAAAATGCTGCTTGCGATCATGCATTTTTTTAAGGGAAGCCTTTCTCCGACGGTTCCATATACGGTGCGGGATATTCCCATCATCACCGCAAAAAACATCGGTCCCGCAAGATCCCCCACGGTCTTTGATACGCCAAGTCCTTGTTCCGCAAAGGTGGACGCCCACTGGCTGACCGCCTGTTCGCAGGCGCCGGAACAGATCATCAGCAGGACGAAAATCCAGAAAAGCTTTTCCTTAAAAAGCCGTTTGACCGGAGTCTCTGACTCTCCCTCTTCTTTCATCTCTGAAATGGGCACTTTGGAAAACAGGCATAGATTGATGAGAGGGACCACCGCCCAGCACAGGGCGAGAATTTTCCATCTTTCAATACCAAAGACTGCAAAAAATATGGTAGAGAGCAATACCACGCCGACATATCCCCAACAATAAAAGGAATGCAGCAGGCTCATGGCGGCTGCTTTATTATCCGTAGGGCAGGCTTCCATAATAGGGCTTACCAAAACCTCAAGCAGTCCTCCTCCGACGGCATAGAAAACTACGGCGATCATCAAGCCCGTGTAGGGATCGCCAATCCAATCCGGAAGAAGGCAAAGTAAAATCATCCCTCCTGCCGCCGCTGTGTGAGCGATCAGCATCGACGCACGGTAACCGATGCGATCGACAAAGGTCACCGACAATAGATCAACGCATAGCTGAATCCCAAAATTCACTGTGACAAAAAAAGCGATCTTTGTCAAAGGAATCCCGTATATTCTGTGAAAGTTTAAAAACAATAACGGTAAAAAATTGTTTACGATCGCCTGTACTATATAGCCGATAAAACAGGCGTACATTGTATGTTGGTAGTTAAATAAAGAATCTTTTTGTTTTTTCATAATGTCATACTTTTCAATGCTTTTTTAAACTGGATAGAAAACAAAATACAAGTAAAGCTTACCGCCAGAAAATCCGCAACCGGCTCTGCCATATAGACCGCCATTGTCTGATCCGAAATAAACCCAGGCATAATATAGATCAGAGGAATCAGCAAAATAAACTTGCGAAATACCGCTACTAATATAGAAGATTTGGCATAGCCTATGGCCACAAAAGTCATCTGACAGGCCATCTGAATACCAAAGATTCCCAACACTCCACAGTAAACCCTAAGAGCAGAAGCGGTAAAATCAATCAAATTTTGATCCGGCGTGAAAATCCCTGCAAAGATTTTGGGGAACAACATGATCATGAGCCACAAAATCATAGAGTAGGCAAGACATACTTTAAGCAAAAGGAAAAAGGTCTTCCTCACCCTGTCCACATTTTTCGCCCCGAAATTAAAACTGATGATCGGCTGGGATCCTTGGGTTAGCCCCTGGATCGGAAGGAGCGCAAACTGCATCACGCTGGATAAAATGGTCATCGCTCCCACAGCCAGATCTCCTCCATAACGGAGCAGCGAAGAATTAAAACAGACGGAAATAATACTTTCGCTGGACTGCATGATAAAAGGGGAAAGTCCAAGAGCCAGGCAAGGCAGAAGGATCTTCCGGTCCGGTTTAAAATTTTCTTTTCGAAGTCTTAATATGGTTTTCTTGCCCCGCAAAAAAGAAAGCACCCACAGACAGGATACCCCCTGGGATATCACCGTGGCCACGGCCGCTCCCCGTACTCCCATGCCCATCGCAAAAATGAAAATCGGATCTAAAATGATATTTAACACAGCGCCGATCAATACTGTGACCATTCCGATATTGGAAAATCCCTGTGCGGTGATGAAAACATTCATTCCCAGAGTAAGCTGTACAAAAATAGTCCCCATCGCATAGATCCTCATATAAGAATATCCGTATCCGATGGTATTCTCACTTCCTCCAAAAGCCATGAGAATATCCCTGCCCCAGCAAAGAAGTGCCGCTGTCAGCAAAAGGGAAAGGATGATCTGTAATATAAAACAATTTCCCAAAGTTTTTTCTGCGGATTTCATATCCCCCTTTCCCATAAAAATGGACGCTCTGGGAGCTCCTCCCGAACCCACCAGTGCTGCAAAGGCGGAGACGATCATGATAATAGGCATACAGATCCCGACGCCTGTAAGCGCAAGATCACCTTCCCCCGGAATATGTCCAATATAAATGCGGTCCACAATATTATAAAGCATATTGATGATCTGCGCCGCAATGGTCGGCACTGCCAGACGAAACAACAGTTTTCCCACCGGCGCTGTCCCCAGTAAAGTCCGGTTATCTTCATCCTGGATACCTGTCTTCTTGATTCTATCCATGGTAACTTGCTTTCTCCCTTCCTATTATAATAGCATGGAAAATTATATCTTATTTTTCCTTGAAATGCCACTAAAATATTATATAAAAAGCTGCGCCCTGCCATTGGCAAAGCGCAGCTTTTTAGTGTTTATCTATGTTTATCTTAGAAAGGAATGATCTCTCAGTCTTTCATTGCTTCGTATCCTTCTGCCCCGGAACTGATGCGGATTACATTTTCTACATTATATACGAAAATCTTTCCGTCACCCACGTGTCCGGTATACAGTGCTTTCTTTGCTGTCTCGATAACTTTTCTCACCGGAACATGGCATACTACGATATCGACCTGAATCTTAGGAAGGAGCGTCATTTCCATGGTAACACCACGGTATTTGTTGGTTCTGCCGCTCTGAGCGCCACAGCCTAATACGTTTGTGACTGTCATTCCCTTGATACCGATCTGAGACAATGCTTCGTTTAATACGTCGAATTTGCTCTGTTTTGCAAAAATAGTGATCTTTGTAATGCTCACATCGCTTCCTGTTGTAATGGATGGATCCGGTGTGCGGAGCACGACAGGAACAGCCTCATCCACAGGGACAGCGTCTTCCGGTAATACGAAGTTCTCACTGGAAGCAAAGTTGTTGATGCTGGACGCCAGGGCAAAGTCTGCGTAAGCGCTTGCCAGTCCGTGTTCTGTCTGGTCAAGACCAAGGATTTCTTCTTCCTCAGTAACTCGAAGGCCTATGGTTTTCTTGATCACATAGAATGCAATAGTAATTGTCACTACAGTCCATGCCGCAGTACAAAGCATACCAAAAATCTGAAGTCCAAGTAACTCAAAACCGCCGCCGTAGAAAAGTCCGGTTAAGACATTTCCTGCTTTATCAGCGATGGAATATCCAGGAGTAGTGTCTGTTGCAAATAAACCGACAGCAATCGTTCCCCAGATACCATTCATCATATGTACTGCCACGGCGCCGACAGGATCGTCCACATGAAGTTTATGATCCAGCAGCCAAACGCCAAAAACAACAAGGACACCGGCTACGGCGCCAATGATGATGGAACCAAAAGCATCTGTTACGTCACAAGGAGCCGTGATGGCAACCAAACCTGCAAGGGAAGCATTTAAACACATGGAAACATCAGGTTTTCCATATTTGACCCAGGTAAAGATCATACATACTACTGTGGCAACTGCCGGTGCGATCGTGGTAGTTACAAAGATACTTCCAAGCTGTTCAACAGAGGTAGCGGCAGCGCCGTTAAATCCGTACCAGCCAAGCCAGAGAATAAATACGCCGAGAGCGCCGATTGCAAGGTTGTGTCCCGGAAAAGCGCCAACTTTGATAGTGCCGTCTTTTTGTTTCTTAAATTTTCCAATACGAGGTCCCAACATTGCCGCGCCGATCAAAGCGGAAATACCGCCGACCATATGGATACAGTTTGAACCGGCAAAATCATGGAATCCCATCTGTGCTAAGAAACCGCCGCCCCAGGTCCAATGCGCTTCCACCGGATAAATAATGGCGGAGATCACTGCGGAATAAATACAGTAGGATGAAAATTTCGTACGTTCTGCCATGGAACCGGAAACGATGGTTGCGGTTGTGGCGCAGAATACTAAGTTAAATACGAATCCGGACCAGTCAAAGTCTGCATAACTGGTAAAAATATCAAATCCTGGTTTTCCGATAATTCCCATGAGGTCTTCCCCAAGGAACAGTCCAAAACCAATTAAGATGAACATGACAGTACCGATACAAAAGTCCATCAAGTTCTTCATAATAATGTTACCGGTATTTTTAGCGCGGGTAAACCCGGCTTCCACCATGGCAAATCCCGCCTGCATCCAAAATACCAATGCTGCGCCGATCAAAAACCAGACGCCAAAAATGTTATCATTTACATAGGTTATAATTTCCTGTGTCATACTTATATCCTCCTTGTTTCCCAGTTTCATAACGTAACAAAGGACGCGTCACCACTGCCAGCTTGCGGTAAACACGTCCTTGTGCTTGTTACTATGATATTTCAAAGACTAATTTGGATATCCTTATCTTCGTCATTTGTCTTTCCCGGAAATAGAAAAAGCGCCGGAATGATTTTTTCCGGCGCCCTTGCCTTTGATATGCTGTATCTTAAACCCAATCGAAAAAAAAGTCAACAAAAATTAATGATTTTAATCCATTTCGTCACTTTTGTAGATAATGTATATGATTTTTTAAAATATTTGTAAGTTTTAACCATTGTCCGGTCTAAATCAAAAACCACTCTGCAATAAAGACGATCAGGCAGCAGGATATAGCTACGTGGAATAAATTTCCTCCAAACCAGGCAACCGTCACGCCGACGATCAGTGCAAACAAACCGGAAATCGGGCTTTGGGTGGCTTCCAGTATGGCCGGAAATGTCATAACTGCCAGGGTAACGTAGGGAACGTAAAATAAAAATGACTGGATGAATTTATTTTCTATGGGTTTTCTGATCAGGGTCATGGGAAGAACGCGGATTCCATAACTTACTCCTGCCATAATTAAAATATAAAGATAAATATTATGATTGTGCATATTTCTCCCCTTCTTTTCTTAAGTCTTCTTTCTCCGGCAGTTGAGCAAGGATCACCGCCAAAAAGATAATCACGCACCCGAAAAGCTCTTTTGCCCCAAGCTTTTGTCCAAGGATGATCCATCCGGATATGGCGGAAATACAGGATTCTAAGCTTAAAATCAGCGAAGCCAAAGTTGGATTCACATTCTTTTGAGCGATAATCTGCAAGGTGTATCCCACGCCGGAGGACAGCGCTCCCGCATACAGGATCGGCTTCCACGCAGACAGGATATCTGCCCAGGAAGGATTTTCAAAAATCACGGCAAAAAATAACGATAGAATCCCACAGACAAAAAACTGGATACAGGAAACTTTCACTCCCTCTGTTTTGGCGGAAAAATAATCAATCACAAGAATATGTACCGCAAAAAACAGTGCGCAAGCCAAAACCAGGATATCCGCTCTGTCCATGCGAAAGGAATCGTCGATACACAATAGATATAATCCAACAACCGTCATTCCGATGGCCGGATAGAGAAAACGTCCCGCTTTTTTTAAGGTGTAATTCTTTAAAAAGCTTCCCGGCATATGTTTTTTCATAATTTTGATCCCAGACTGGAGCAGCGGAACCAAAACAATATAGCAGGAAGTGATAAAGCCTGCCTTTCCCACAGAGCTTGTATATTTTACCCCAAATTGCTGAAAGGCGCTTGCAAAACATAAAAGGACGCCATACAGGATCCCGCCAAGAATCAGATCCTTTTTATCATAGATCACGCCTGCTTCTTTTGAAGACGAAGGAGAAGTCCCTTTGTTTCGCTCTGCGAAAAAAATCACCGGCAAAAGAACCGCACCTCCTACGATCGATCTTACCCCGTTAAAAGTCCAGGGATCCACATAGTCCATCCCAACGCTTTGGGCCACAAAAGCCGTTCCCCATATTGCAGCAGTGAGTAGTAAAAGTAATAAACTTTTTATGGGAATACTTTGTTGTCTCATATCCTTTTCCTCTCTTCTTTTTCTCAGTGAATATAATATCAGCCAAAAACTTTATTCGCAATATAAATCGATATTTTTTCTTAATTATGTAATATTTTTCACCATTATTTTCTTTTTCTTTTCACAGTTGTCCTTTGCTTTTTTAGAGTAAGATAGTATAATGGCACTGTGAAATAATCACTAATAATAAATGATGACAAATCAGAGAGGATAAGTATGAACGCTGGAATGTATTCCTTAAGAAAAAAAGAAAATCTTGTCGCTTTTCGGGAAGGGCTTCGGGACGGTATTCCCATTGCCCTTGGATATTTTGCCGTGTCCTTTTCTCTGGGCATCGCAGCAAAGAACGCCGGCATTTCCCCCTTTCAGGGATTTCTCGCAAGTTTACTGTGTTACGCCTCTGCCGGAGAATACGCTGGGTTCACTTTAGTAGCAGCTGATGCGGCTTATATTGAAATGGCCGTCATGACTTTTATCATCAATGCAAGATATCTTTTGATGAGCTGTGCCATGAGCCAGCGATTCCGGGAAGGGACGTCTTTTTTACACCGTTTTTTCATGGGATTTGGCATCACCGACGAGCTGTTTGGAATCGCCATCGCAAGACCAGGCTGCGTCAATCCGGTATATTCCTACGGGGCCGCATTGCTTGCCATCCCAAGCTGGGCTTTGGGAACCGCCCTTGGCTGTATCGCCGGCAATACGCTCCCCATAAGGCTGGTCAGCGCTTTTAGCGTCGCGCTTTACGGGATGTTTTTGGCTGTGATCATCCCTCCGTCCCGAAAAAGTAAAATAATTGCCGGATTAGTAGCCATCTGTTTTTTGGCAAGCTACGTATCCTTACGCCTTCCGGTGACCTCAAGCCTTTCGGACGGAACAAGAACCATTTTGCTCACCGTAGTTTTATCCTCCGGCGCCGCCATATTATTTCCAAGAAAACAGGAAGAAGGAGAAGAAATCCATGAAGAGGAAGTCTGATTATACACTGCATTTATATGGGACGCTGGGAAATGCCTGTAATGACAAGGAAATCTTAAAGCACTTTCTCATCAACGGAATGACCGGGTTGGTCCTCCCCTTTACAAAAGATACTTCCAAAGAAGAGATCCCGGACTGGTTTTGTCTTCTTAGATCGGTCTTTGAGACATTAAAGATCATCCCGGATCTGATCATCGACGATCCTCAATTTAGCGATCATTATTCTTATTATAAAAATCGATGGTTCACCGGAGTTTTTGCCCGGCAAATCTCCCGGGGAAATTCCATACGCAGCATAAAGGAACTTCTCCTTCCCTTTGGAAGAGGAAAAGTCTCTCTTTTTGCAGTCATAGAAAATCAGGAGGACATCTCTGCCCTCCCGATGGTATTGCCTTATTGCGATTCAGTGATCCTTGACCGCACTGCTCTTTTTCATCATCATTCTTTATGTTCTGTTCCCGCTTTGGAACAGGAAGCGATACAAATCTGCCGCAGAACAAATACTCCTTTCTTGCTGTCCGGAGAATTGTTCTCGTCCATGCTTACCCAAAATAAGCCTTCTCTGGCAGAAGTAAACGACATATATCACGGAGTCTTCCAGGGGACTTCCGGCTTCTTACTAACCGATGCGACCGCCTCGGGCAAGTATCCGAAAGAGGCGGTGGAATACCTTTCTAAAATCTCTTTCGAAGCCTTAAGGCAGCGGAAAAACGCAAGATTTATGTAAGGGAGGCATCATCCAAAAACATCTTTGCCAAAAAATCGGCCACGCCGTCTTCTTCGTGATGCCCGATCACCCGGTCCGCTGATTTTTTGCATAAATCAGATCCATTGGAAACGGCGGCGCCCATTCCCGCTGTTTTTAGCATCTCACTGTCATTATCTCCATCTCCGAAGGCAACGATTTGCTCCGGAGTGATTTTAAGCAGCCTTGCGATCTCACAGATACCATGATGCTTTCCCGAGCGCTTATCGGATATTTCGATCAGATGAGGTACGCTGGAAGTGATATAAACTTCCTTAAGCTTCTCCCTTAAAAAATCTATGATCTTATTTCTTCGTTCCGGGGGAACGATCACATCAACGGCGTCAAGCCTCTCTCTGTGTTCCATCAAAAAGGAGCGGATATCTTCCACTGGTTTTCGGGTTTTTTGTATGTAGATATCTACGTCGGGAGCGCCTCCATACTTCTCCGGAAAATGATAGTAATCAAAAGAAGTGTAGGGAACTCCCTCCACAAATCCTTCGTAGGCAAAAGAATCCCCCTTTAGCAAATGAAAAAGATCGGGAATCACATCGCCCTTTAAAGTTCTTTGATAAACCGGAACTTGTTTCCTGATGTCATAGATCGCCGCCCCATTTGACACAATAACATACTGCACCCCGGGAAGAGTGCAGATATCTTCGGGGAGGGAATAAAAGGAGCGGCCGGTTGCAGGAACAAAAGCCATTCCTTTTTCCATTAAGGCCGATAAGACTTTTTTTGTTTTCGGGGACAATGTCCCGTCCTTTCGAAGAATCGTCCGATCAAGGTCGGAGCATATGCATCGAAAGCGCATCGTATCTTTTTTCTCCAATGTACTCACCCAACTCTTTATGCTGCCCGGCATTTTGCCGCTGTCTTAAAATTCTTTCTTTTACCGAAGAAAGAAAACGCATAGGATAATCTGTATCACAAGGATGGCCGGCATCCCAAAGACAAAGTACCAATGCCTGGTTTTATGATGAAACAGATACATTCCCGCCCAGGTACCGATACTTCCTCCCAGGAGACTGGCGAGAAATAATGTTCTTTCCGGGATTCGCCACTGATTGCGGACCGCTCTTTTTTTGTCCGTTCTCATCAGATTAAGCCCCAGCGCATTCATAATGATAAAGTAAATAATAACAAACTTCATACTGTCGTTCCGTCTATTGTTCTGTGGAAGGTTCCTTTGCCTGCGTATCGGCAGACGCAGCGTCGTCCTCGCCGGCATCGGTCTCGGAATCATCCGCACTATCGGTAGCGGAGCTATCTTCCTGCGTCGTCGCCGTTGCCATCTCCTCTGCGGAAAGCTGCTTTGCATTTTCAACGAGGTAATCTGCCACTGCCTCTTCTAAGACAATTTTTTTAAGATTTTCCTCATCATAATCTTCCAGGAACTCATCCACACTTTCGTATCCATTATCTGTGGCAAATTCTTCATAAGATGCCTGATATTCGCTCTCCGATGGAGTGAGTTTTTCCTTTTCCGCAATCAGTTCGCAGGCAAGATAAACCGCCGCAGAATTTTTGGCTGCTTCCTCTACCTCCGCATCAAACTGTTCTTCTGTCATTCCCATCTGGGTTAAGAAATCTGAAAATTCCATGCCATAACCTGCTGCATATCCTTCATAAGTGGAACGAATCTGATTGGCGACCGCTTCCGTTTCCTCTTCCGGAACTTCAATGATCTCGATCTGATCCTTTAAGGCGTCCAGCACCCTGCTTTGCAGCGTGTTCTTTCTGTCGTCTTCATTGCTTTCTTCCATCTGCTTTTTAATTTCCGCCTTGTATTCTTCCACGGTCTTGGATTCTTCGCTATTTTCCTTTACCCATGCTTCATCCAGCTCCGGAGTGATTTTTTCTTTTACCTGATTTAATGTGATCGTAAAAGTAGCGACCTTATTTGCAAGCTCCTCAGAATAGGTTTCCGGAAATTTCACCTTAATATCAAACTTTTCTCCTGCCTTATGTCCCACGATCTGGTCTTCAAAACCTTTATAATCTCCGTTTGCGCCGATGAAAGTGCCGGAGCCAAGCTCTAAATCATATCCCTCGTAGCTTCCGCCGTCAAATTCTTTTCCGTCCACTTTGCCGACGTAATCTATATTAGCCACATCACCGTTTTTTGCCGCGCGGTCCACTTCATTTTGCTCTGTCGCCGCCTCAAGATAACTGTTGATCTCGGTGTCCACATCATCATCCGTCACTTCTGTGACAGCGACTTCCTCAATCTGTAACTGATTATAGTTATTGATTTTCACATATTCGTTGGAAGCAGACTTTGTTCCTCCCTGATCACAGCCGGAAAGAGCGATGGCAAAAGCCGCAGCAACAGTAAATACCATTAGTTTCTTTCTCATAATATTGGTCTCCTTTGATTAATTTATATTTCATTCTTCGATTTCTTTTATTTGCTTAACCTATCTGGTCAAAACGAGCGAATACCCTTCCTGGGATATATAAATGTGGCCGTCCTTGTAAAGGATCTTATCGCTTTTATCTTCGTAGGTCAGCAAAATCGCTTTCGAACCGCCGGACAGCTTTTCCGTCTCATAAGTCCCGTTTAAAGATCTGGAATCTGCCTTTATGATAAATCGGTTATTGGGTAAAAGACGAAGCTCAATATCGGACAGTTCCCACTCCGGCGCCGGAAACTCTGTCACTTCCATCTTTTCAAATCTCCAGGTTCCGGAAACCAGGTTCTTTCGCTGGATCACCAGGCTTCCCAACACGATCGCCACAAGAAGAAGCGCAACAGCCGCACCGGCCATAAGAGGCAAATGCATTCCTTTTTTGGAAGGCGTCGGCTTTACCGTCTCTTTGTCCTTAATAAGCGGTTCTCCACATTGAGAGCAATAATTCATATCATCCGGCGATTTACTTCCACACTTTCTACATTTTTTCATGGATATGATACTCCTCCTAAACATTGCAGATTGCTTAATGTACCTATTATACGATATCAGAGCCAAAAGGTCAAAGTATAAAATATTTCAAAGCAATGTTTCCTTATCGCCAAACCACAACCCCGATGGAGTGAGGATATAATCCATCAAAATATCATGGGGATCGGTCGGTATTTCGGAAATGATTTGCTCATCAAACGCCAGGCCGATTTTAATGATATCCGGATGCTCGCCAAGATACCGGTCATAGTATCCTCCTCCATACCCCATACGGCGGCCGGTTTTGTCAAATCCAAGACCGGGCAGAAGCATCAATCCCGCCCCGGTAACCTTAGGACAGCTCTCTAGCGGTTCTCTGATCCCATAACTGCCAATCTCGCATTGGTTTAGTCCGGTGATTTCATGAAATTCCATTTTTTCACCGTACACTCTGGGAACCGCAATTTTTTTATTGTCTTTTCGAAAGTCCGGAAGAAGGGAAATCGTGTCTAATTCGGAGCGATAGGATAAATAAAGATAGATCCACTCTGCGTCCTGATATTCCTTTAATGCGGTAAGAAGTTTAAGACAGGACTTCGGCGCCTGCCTGCGAACCTCCTCTCCGATGCGGTTACGTTTCTGTGACAATTTTTTCCGAAATTCTTTTTTTATTTGTGACTGTGTTTTTACTTCCATAATTCCTTCCAGGCATCCTGCACACTTTGCCGGGTTCTCTCAAGGGAACCGCTGTTTTCAATGATCCGGCAGCAATGGGATCGAAATTCTTCTTCGCTCATCTGCCTTTCCATGATCTGTCTGCACTTTTCTTCGGAATACCCTCTTCCTTCCTTCAAACGCTGTATTCTGATCTTCTCGTCCACATGGACATACCACAGCTCATCCAAAAATTCCTGATAGTTTTCTTCGATCAACAAGGCTACTTCCAGGCAAATAAGGGGCGTGGCTTTCTTTTGTTTAATCTGCCCAATCCGGGAAGCGATCTCCGCCCGGATGTTTGGATGGGTGATCTCATTGAGTAAAGTAAGCTTTGAGGGATCAGAAAAAACAATATTCCCTAAAACCGCCCGGTCAATGGTTTGGTCTTCCTTTAATATATCCGTTCCAAATTCTTTTATAATTTCCTGGTAATTCACCCCGCCCGGTTCCATCAGCTCATGTCCCACGAGGTCTGCCAGAATAATGAAGGCTCCGTATTCTTCTTTTAATATGTCCATCACAACACTTTTTCCGGAGCCGACTCCCCCGGTAATTCCAATTACTTTCGTATCCATTTTCTTTCCGTCGCTTTCTTACTTAATTATTTAACATACCATGCAATCATATCGTAAAATCCTTTATATTTCAAGTTCACAAATATTTCTTCTTCCTCATATACATTTTGCGGAAAAAATGATATAATAAATCAAATAACGACCGCAGCAACTGCGGCACAGGAGGATATTATGAAGGTATTATTGATTAACGGAAGCCCCCATCCAAATGGCTGTACCCATAGGGCTCTGATTGAGGTGGAAGCTGCTCTTCATGCTGAAGGAATCGAAACAGAGATTATGCATATCGGCATAAATCCTGTCCGGGGCTGCATGGGATGCGGCGTATGTCGCAAAAACAAACTTGGCAAGTGTATCTTTGGAGAGGATCCGGTGAATGTTGCCATCGCCAAAATGGAAAGCTGCGACGGTCTGATCGTCGGCTCTCCTGTTCATTATGCCGCTGCGTGCGGAGGCATCACTTCTTTCCTTGACAGGATGTTTTATTCCAGCAAAGGATTTCCTTATAAACCGGGCGCTTGTGTAGTAAGCTGCCGCCGCGCCGGCTCCACCGCCGCCTTGGAACAGCTTAATAAGTATTTTCTTATCAGCAATATGCCGCTGGTCCCTTCCGCTTACTGGAACATGGTTCACGGCAATACGCCGGCGGAGGTTGAGCAGGATCTGGAGGGTATGATGGTCATGCGCACCCTCGGGCGAAATATGGCGTGGCTGCTTAAGTCCATTGAAGCAGGAAAGAAGGAAGGCGTCCTTCCAACCACGGAAAAGGCTGTCCGCACAAACTTTATCCGCGACTTAGAACCTGCCCATAAAAACTTTTCTCCTTATTTCCGCTCTTACAATAAGGTAGATAAAGCATATCAGGATGAGGATGAATAATAAAAAGAGACCTCCTAAGGATCAGAGGATACAAACCCTCTGACTCAAAGGAGGTCTTTTTTATGAAACCCTTTAATGTCTCTATTATAAAAGTATTATACGGTTCAAAAAAGTTTATTCGTGCAGACTCTCTCCGTTGGTTGCGATCACTTCTTTATACCAGTGGAAAGATTTCTTTTTATATCTTTCTAATGTGCCGCTGCCGTCATCGTGACGATCTACGTAGATAAAGCCATACCGTTTTTTTAATTCTGCCGTAGATGCGCTTACCACGTCGATACAGCCCCATGTGGTATATCCCATCACTTCCACACCATCTTTTATGGCTTCTTCTACCTGGAGAAGATGATCTCTTAGATAATCAATACGGTAATCATCTTCTACGGTTTTGTTTCCGTCTGCATCTGTGATCAGCTCATCGGCCGCTCCCAAACCATTTTCCACAATAAACAGAGGAATCTGATAACGGTCATAGAACTGATTTAATACATATCTAAGCCCTTGCGGATCGATCTGCCATCCCCATTCCGATGCCTTTAAGGTTGGATTTGGGATACCGTCTAACAGATTTCCGCCTCCTTTTGCCTGTTTTTCAGGATCTGCGGAAGCGCAGGTGCTCATATAATAGCTAAAGGATACGAAATCCACGGTATTTTTCAGGATCTCTTCGTCTTCCGGTTCAAAATGAATTTCGATTCCGTTTTCTCTTAAGTAGCGTTTCATATATCCCGGATACTTTCCGCGGACATGAACGTCTGCAAATCCCAGATTTTTGTGATCGTCTTCCATTGCCTGGATCACATCATCCGGAGAAGGGCTCAGCGGATAAGTCGGCATACTAAGAACCATACATCCGATTTTCGCGTCCGGCATGATCTCATGGCCAACTTTCGTTGCCAGTGCGCTGGCAACCAGCTCATGATGGATTGCCTGATAGAGATCTTGCTTTGATAACTGATCGGCCGGAGTATTGATTCCGCCGCTCAAAAACGGCGCGTGGAGAATGGAGTTGATCTCATTAAAAGTAAGCCAATATTTTACTTTGCCTTTATACCGTTCAAAGACTGTTCTGGCATATCTTTCATAAAATCCGATTAACTTTCGGTTCACCCATCCGTCGTATTCTTCCGCAAGATACAGCGGCGTTTCATAATGAGAAAGTGTTACCAGAGGTTCGATCCCATATTTTGCACACTCATCAAATAGGGCGTCATAAAAGGCGAGCCCTTTTTCATTTGGCTTAAGTTCATCTCCCCTTGGGAAGATACGGCTCCATGCGATCGAAGTACGGAAAACTTTAAAGCCCATCTCTGCAAATAATTTGATATCTTCTTTATAACGATGATAAAAATCAATACCGATCAGCTTCATATTATCTTCTGTAGGAAGTTTTGTCCGACTGCCCCGAATCCCTTTCGGCATCACATCCTGAATGGAAAGTCCTTTTCCATCTTCATTATATGCGCCTTCCAACTGATTGGCAGCAACCGCACCACCCCATAAGAAGTTTTTCGGAAATGCACTCATATTAATCCCTTTCTTTTTTTGCAATGATCAGAAGTACATCCTTTTGGAATGGATGCATCGACGTTATATAGTTATCCTTTTTCTTTGTTAACGTAAGATCTGCGATCTTTTTATCCAGAAGATCTATTGCCTGGCAGCGATAACCTTCCAGATCTTTATGGATAGAAAGCTTTGTATTAAAAGGAAGATAAATAAAATACTTTTCATTTCCACAGGCTATGCGGATATCTTCGTCTGCCTCCGGAATAAGTTCACGGCAAGGAGTAAGCTCTGTAATCTGCTGCTCGATCAGCAAATGACGGATCATTCCATAATCCCATGCCCCCGGAAATTGTATCGCATTTTGCCATGGCTGCGGTTCGTCAAAACCTTCTCCCAACATTGGATTGGCATAATATCCCACTTTTTTCCAATTCCATATTCCATGTGCGCCGTAGGTCACTCCGGCACAAGCGCCGCTTAATATGCTGCTCCAAGCTGCTTTTCTGATATGTTCCGGCTCGAACCTGCCATATTCGTTTCTGGAGTATCCCATCTGTTCATAACACGGTTCCGCATTGATCATCGGTTTTTTCGGATACTTTTTCATAAAGCTTTCCGGCAGGCGGTAAGCCATCTGCTGCCCTTTTGAATTATGTCCGGACTGGAACATATAAAAATCCAAACGATCAAGAAACTGTGAAGGAATATAGTCATACGCACGTTTAATATGCATCGTCTTTAAAGTCTCAGGAGATTTCTCACAAAGCACTGTAAGCGCTTTTTCATAGTAGCTTACGGCTTCTTCCGTATCAAAATCAGTATCGCCGCTCACAATATAAATCGGAGAAAACTCATCAAATTCCTTCACTACTTTTTCCGTATATTTTTCTACCAGATCTTCCGGCATTACATTGATATCAAGCATCTGGCTGCCCCAGGTTTCCGGCACGTAATTAAGCCAGAGAACAACCAGCGCAAGCTGGAAACCTTCTTCCTTGGCCATCCGGCACATGGTTTTTGCACGATCATAGTAAGCTTCATTCCATTTTGAAAAATCCAGTTTTTGCCCATCCGGTGAATAAAATGGATATTCTCCCACATCTCCCATGCATCTGTCCCATTGCGGCATAGTGTTAATCTGTAGTACATTAAATCCCTGCATCTTTCTCACATGAAGATAGTATTTCCATTCTTCCAATGTCACATTAGTAAATGCGCTCCAAATGGTATCTCCCAGATAAAAGAAAGGTTTCCCTTCTAATTCAAAATTAGAATGATTTGATCCGATTCTTAATCCTTCCATAAAGCCTCCCTTTTATTTGGAGATACAGTAAAGAACGGTCTCGCCTACTTTAATATCTCCTGCTGGTGCTGGTTTAATTTCTGCATAATCAAATGTGTTTGCAACGACAACCGGAATCGTAGTGTCTAAACCGGCTTCTTTTACCAGTTTCAAGTCTACTTTTACTAAAAACTCTCCGGCTTTTACTTTCTGCCCTGCGCTCACCTGCGGTTCAAAACCTTTTCCTTCTAAGGAAACGGTATCCATTCCGATGTGAATTAAAATCTCTGCTCCCTGTGGAGTGGTAATACCAACGGCATGGCCTGTCGGATATAATGCGCTGATAACTCCGTCACATGGAGAACAAACCTTTCCGTCATCGGGAACAATCGCAAATCCCTGTCCAAGAACTCCTGTGGAGAAAGCGTCGTCTTTTACCTCGGATAATGGAATTAATTTACCATTTACCGGCGCTACAAGATTAACATCTTTTACACCTTCTTCGGCCGCTTCCGGCTCTGCTTGTGCAGTTTCTTTCGCATCCTGTGCTTCCTCTCCATTATCTGAAAGCATCTTATCGCTGAATCCGAATAAGAATGTTACGATCGCGGAACCAAAGTATGCAATCGCACAGGCAATCAGGAATCCAACAAAACCTTTTCCGATATATCCCGGTAAGGTTAATAAACTGGTGGTAAGTAAGGTCGGAGCTCCTGCACCGCAAGCTGCTACGATCGCTCCGGCGATTCCGGAGAATACCATACCAATATAAAATGGTCTCTTATATTTTAAGGTGATACCATAAATCGCAGGTTCTGTAATACCGGCAAGAACTGCTGAAATTGCCGCGGAACCAGAGAGGGATTTTAATTCTTTATTTTTTGTCTTTAAGAATACACCAAGAGTTGCTCCTGCCTGTGCCATGTTATTCGGACCGGTGATGGTAAACAATGTATCACGTCCATACTGTGCAATGTTATTCATAACGATCGGTGCAAATCCCCAGTGAAGACCGAACATTACGATCGCTGGCCAGAACAGACCAAGAATAAATCCGGCGATGATCGGGTTAAGACCAACCAGACCAGTGTAGCCGGCAGCAAGAAGTTTACCTGCTGTATCTGCGATCGGTCCAATCACAAGATAAGTTGCCGGAACCATGATAATAAAACTTAAAAGAGGGATCATGAAACTCTTGATCATTTCCGGGATAATCTTCTTTAATAATTTTTCCAATTTTGATAATACAAAAATAGAAATAATAATCGGAATAACAGAAGAAGTGTAGTTTACAAGAACTACCGGTATCTTTAAGAATGTTAAAGCGTCACCGTTGGAAAACGCCGCAGTCATATCAGGATAAAGAAGCGCTGCTGCGATACCAACAGAAATAAACTCATTGGCATGGAACTTTCTTGCCGCTGTCACTGCAAGAAATACCGGAAGGAAAGTAAATACACCGTCCGCTGCCGCATATAAGATACGGTACGTACCCATATCGGCGGTAAGCCAGCCCAAAGTTGTAAAGAGAATGATAATACCCTTTAACATACCGGCTCCGCACATTGCAGCCAGTACAGGAGCAAAAATACCGGAGATCGTTTCCATAAATACGTTTACGATATTTTTCTTTTCTCCGCTGCCTGCTGCGTCCGCTTTTGCTTCTTCCTCGCTTTGTCCTTTAATTCCCGTATTGGCAAGTACCGCTGCATATACGTCTGCAACATGAGTTCCGATCACTACCTGGATCTGTCCGCCGCTGTCAATTACGGAAATTACGCCATTTGTCTGTTCCAGTTTTTTCTTATCCACTTTGCTTTTGTCTTTTACCTTGAAACGGAGACGGGTTGCGCAATGAAAAACAGAATTTACATTATCAGCTCCGCCGATACAAACAGCAATATTTTTGGATAAATCATCATAATTTTTCTGTGCCATATTACTCCTCCTCATTTTATGTAGTGGCATGAAATTATATTGCTGTCTATAATTTATCATCCGGAATTTCGCCCAACAATCCCCTTCCATTTTTTCTAACATCCGGTGAAAAAAAGTATTTTTGACTCGCAGAATAAGTAAGAAAATTGTATAAAAACAACATTTTATTTAAATTTTCTTTAAAGCTATATAATTGCTATACGTAGATGTATTTTTTCTTGTTAAATACGCTGTTTCCTTCCAAAAGCCTGGTCCGGTAATAAACGCGGATGATCTCTGTTTCTTCGTCCTTCACGTGGCGCATTAAATGCTTAAGCGCCTCCTGGTGACGTCTCGTATGGGTTCCTTTTACGGTTGTAAGTTTCAGATCGGACAGATTCACCGGAGGTACTGCGTCAAATCCGATCAGAGAAACGTCCCGGGGAATCTTTACATTGGACTCTAAGAGCGCCTGCATCACTCCCATGGAGATCAAAGAGCTTTCCAAAACATAAGCGGTCGTCCGATGATTTGCTTTTTTTAAATATTCCAGCATATTATTATGAATTTCTTCGAAGGTATTTCCCAGACGAACAATTCGTTTTTTGGCGTCTCCGCAATTTCTTTTTTTCATTTCCTCTATAAAACCGATTCTTCTCTCGGAAAAATTAAATATATCCGTGGATTCCGCCAGATATACGATTTGGCTATGGCCACAGTCCACAAGATGATCGACACATCGTTTGATCCCTTCCATGTTGTCAATCAAATAGCTGTCTATTCCCATATCATAAAAATTATTGTCGCCAACTACAATAGGAATATCAAGATTGGAAAAATACAAGATATCATGTTTCTCCATCTCGGCTCCCATTAAATATATCCCCTTGAGCTTTTTCTTTTTCCATTGTTCAACATACTTCGTTATATCGTGGATTCTCTCATCAAAGGCAAAAAATTCATATCGGTATCCCGCCTTACATACAACATCTTTTAAGAGATGAGAATATTTATGATCCGAATCAGCAGTGCGCCCAAAAATGATTCCATGCTTAATATACTGAATGATCAAAATCGTCTCCTCTGTGTGGGAGTCTTGTTTTAATCTATTTTCATAATATTTCTCTTCCTCCTGGCGAATATATTGGAGGACTTTTTGTCTCGTCTTTTCACTTACGCCGGGTCTATCATTTAAAACAAGGGAAACCGTAGCTTCTGACAGCTTTAGCGCCTTTGCAATATCTTTTGATTTTAGATAAATCTGCACAGTAACTCACCTCCGTTTTAATGATATTATATCTCTAATCCATTCGTATACACAATGTATAAATACAATTCTAAAAATATTTATATCTTTTATATAAAAATTTATATCCCAAAAATAATTTAGCGGGAGAACCCACGATCTCTCGTGAGTTCTCCCGCTATTTTTCACTTTTTATCAAGAAGTTTTTTGAAAAACCGCATCTTTCTTAGGTCTATGACCGTGCGCATCCGTCTACGGATAATATCTCGCCGGTCACATAACTTCCCAGATCGCTGGCAAGATACAAAAATGCATTGGCCACGTCCTGAGGCTCTCCCACTCTTCCCAGAGGAATCTGTGAAGAAATTCTAGCCACCACCTGTTCCGGCAGCGCTGCGACCATATCTGTTTTTGTTACGCCCGGAGCCACCGCATTGACACGGATATTATCCTTGGCCAATTCCCTTGCTAAGGATTTTGTCATGCCGTTAACCGCAAACTTACTTGTCGGGTATCCGACGCCGGCGGACTGTCCGTAGATGCTGACCATGGAACTTGTATTGATGATACATCCGCCGCCCTGCTCTTTCATGATCTTTGCCGTCGGCAAAATAGCATAGAACAAAGCCTTTACGTTCAGATCGATCGCTTTGTCAAATTCTTCTGCCGTGTAATCATACAACGGGGTGCTTTGGGAAATTCCAGCGTTGTTTACTAAAATATCAATCTTACCATATTTTTCTTTTACTGAGAGAATCGCCTCTTCTACAGCCTTGGCGTCTGTTAACTTTGGATATAAACCATCTACTTTCCAGTCTGCATTCTCTGCTTTTAATTCGCCAAGGGCCTTGTCCACCGTTTCCTTTCTGGAGCCAAACAGCACTACTTGAGCGCCATTCTTTAAGTAAGTTTCTACGATTGCCCGGCCAATCCCTCTCGTACCGCCTGTTACAATTGCTACCTTATTACTTAACATATCTGTCCCTCCTCACACCATCTCTCCATCACAGACTGTTTCCCTATGATAATGGCATTCTATTATCGTATAGCAAGAAAATTCACCTGCTTTTTTATTATACGAAAAACACCACTAAAAATCAACATGAAGAAATGCCGCATAATTCTTCACAGGTACAGATGCGAATCTGATCCCGATATTTTTCCGTATGTTCTATGATTTTTTCTAAAATCTGTATTTTCCCCGGCGAGCCGATGGACTGCGGTGTAAACTGCGGCACATAGGTCAGACCATAGTATAAATATGCGTCAAATTCTTCGATGTAATTCTCGGTTACTCTCTGGTAGGAGGATACGCGGCTTTGGCCGATGGGAAAAGCTGGTCCATAGTTAAAAGCAAAATATGGAAAATCGTGTATGTTCCAGTTCATGGGAATCTCAATGAGCTTTCCGTTTAATCCCTGGTGAGGATAAGGCATATCATGATCATAGAAACTGCTGGAATATTGGTATCCGTATTTTACGGCGGTTTCCAATGCCTTCTTTGTCACTTCTCCTTCCGGCGCCCTAAACCCCACTGGCGGCTTTCCGGCAGCTTTTGTTAATTCTTCTGTTCCCAGGGCAAATTCTTCTTCGATCTTCTCCGCTGATAAGGTATTCATAGGCCGGTGAGTATATCCGTGGAAGGCAATCTCATGCCCCTCTTTTAATATTTTCTCTATGGCCTCCGGATGCCTTTTTGCGATCAGGCCCGGCACGAAAAAGGTCCCTATGATCTCATGATCTTTGAAGGTTTTCAGCACCCGGTCCAATCCTCTTTTGATTCCGTAATCGCCCATGGACAGCGTTTTTGGTCTTTTTTCTGTTCCTTCAAACATCCCGGACCAAAAACATTCCCCATCCAGATTTACGGTAAATACTGCGTTCATTTTCGGACTCATTCTTGCCACCTCCTAATAGTTTTCGCGCCACCAGTTGGCAATTTCAGATCCTTTGGCAAACCAAACGCCTTCCTGTGCCTTGATATGGCGGATCAGTCTGTGATACATCCGAAGTCGTCCCGGAGATCCGATGATCTGCGGATGGCATTGAATGACAAAACATAACCCTTCCCGGTAATATCCGTCAAATTCCTGCTTGAAATTGTCGTAAACTTGCTCAATCCCCGCAATTCTGTCCTGGCCGGAAGGTTCCGCCGGGAACAGATTATATCCAAATTGAACAAAATCATCTAAGTCCCATTTCGGCGCCATCTCGATAAAGTCTGTGACTTTTCCGTCAATAACCGTGCGGTAAGGACGATCGTCTCCCCGCATGGAACTGGAATAGGAAAAGCCCATATCATATAAAATGCCTGCGGTCTCTCTGGACCAGTCTCCGGACGGAGTCCGGTAGCCGATCGCCTTTTTTCCAATGACATTTTCAAATATTTTCTGGCTTTTTTCTATGATTTTTCTTTGTTCCCCGGGACTAAGATCGACATATCTTTCATGGTGATATCCGTGATGCCCGATTTCATGACCTCTTTGGTCAATCTCCCGACAAAGTTCCGGATGATCCTCCATCACTTTAGCCGGAATGAAAAAGGTCGCTTTGATCTCTTCTTCTTCCAAAATATCCAATATTCTTCTTACGGCGCAGTTTGGCCCGTAATTTCCCACGGAATTGGCCCTTAGAAACTGTTCCCCTCCCGGGAACTCTCTGGCGCCGTTTTTCCAGATGGTATCTCCATCCACATCAAAACTCAGCATGACCGCACACTTTGCACCGTGGGGCCATTTCAATGATTCATAAGTCGCAGTTTCACCCATATTATTCTACTCCTCTATCATTATAGTACGGTGGCAAGGAATTGTTTTGCTCTTTCTGATTTTGGATTGCTGAAAAATTCCTCCGGCGTTGTGTTCTCCACCAGATAGCCGCCGTCGAGGAAACAGATCCGGTCCGCCACTTCCCTGGCAAATCCCATCTCATGGGTGACGAGAGCCATGGTCATACCGGTGTGGGTAAGGTCTTTGATAACATCCAACACTTCCTTTACCATCTCCGGATCCAGGGCGGACGTCGGCTCATCAAAAAGCAATACGTCCGGTTCCATGGCGAGGGCGCGGGCTATGGCAACTCTCTGTTTTTGTCCGCCGGACAAACGGCTTGGATACTGGTGAGCCTTGTCTGCCAAACCGACCCTTTCCAGCAAAGTCATCGCTTTGGTTTCCGCTTCCTTCTTACTTAATTTGTTGACCACAATGGGAGCGTAGGTCATATTTTTTAACACAGTCATGTTGTGAAACAGGTTAAAATGCTGGAACACCATACAGACATTTTTTCGTATTTCTGTGATGTTCGTACCCTTTTCGGTTATATTTTTCCCGTCAATATAGATATTTCCTCCGGTAGGAATCTCGAGAAGGTTCATACACCGAAGCATGGTAGACTTGCCGGAGCCGGAAGGACCGATGATCGCCACAACTTCTCCCTGCTTGATCTCCATGGAAATATCCTTTAATACTTCCAGGTCTCCAAAATTTTTCTTTAAATGTTCCAGTCTAATCACTGACACGCACTCTCCTTTCCAGATAATGGCCGAGGGAAGTTAAGGCCATAACAAGAACATAGTAAACAAGGGCCGCCACAATAAACGCTTCGAAAGCCCGGAAAGTTTTTGCCTGGATCAGAGAAGCCCACCGCATGGTATCTGCCACGCCAATGATGGACACCATACTGGAATCTTTTAGAAGGGCAATACTTTCATTTACCAGGGAAGGCAGCGTATTTTTAAATGCCTGCGGGAATACGATATCAAACAACAGTCTGTGTTTTGGCACGCCCAATGACATCGCCGCTTCCCATTGTCCTTTATCGACAGATAAAATACCGCCGCGGATCGACTCAGAGATATAAGCCGCAGAATTTAACCCAAAGGTCAAAACGCCCGCCTGCAACGCTGTGATCTGATAATTAAGAAGCTGAGGCGTTGCATAATAGATGAGCATCAACTGTACCAAAAGGGGAGTTCCCCTGAAAATCGAAGTATAAAACTGGGCAAATAATACCAAAGGTTTTACATTGGATATTTTGATTAATGAAAGTACGATTCCCCATAAATATCCCACGACCGTGGATAATAGGGTAAATTCTAAAGTTAAAAGAATTGCCTGGCCGAGCATCGGGAGGTAATCCGTCAGTATGGTGAAGTTAAGCATTTTTTTGCCCCTTTCTTACGCTGTGATTTGTTACTGTGCAATACTCAAGCTTTCCACCATCTCTTCATACTGAGTCGTGGACTCTTCTCCTAAATATTTTACTAAAATATCATGCATCGTTCCGTCTTCATTCATTTCAGCAAGGATCTCGTTAATCTGATCTACATATTCGGAACCTTTTGGAAGGGCGATGGCAAAAGTATCTTCCAACGTGATATCCGTTGAGAAAATATGGGATTCCAAACCTTCATTTTCCTGTACAAAAACTGCCGCCTGGGTCGCGTCAAAAATACCTGCATCACATCTTCCGCTTAAGATATCCTGCACTACTAAAGGAGTGCTGTCTAATTCCATCACTTCTGCGTCTTTTACGGATTTTGCAACTTCTGCATAACTGGTTCCCATGGATACGCCAATCTTCTTTCCTTCTAACTGGGAAAGTTCCGTGTAGTTGGAACCTTTTGCGCAGATAATGGCGTTCATCGGATAATAGTAAGAGTTTGTGAAATCAAGCACTTCTTTTCTTTCTTCTGTCGGAGACAGACCGGAAATGATAATGTCCGCTCTTCCGCTTTGCATGGTCGGGACCAGCGCAGAGAACTGCATATCCTGTATTTCCAGTGTTTTTCCTAATTTTTCTGCAATATAGTTGGCAATATCAATGTCAATACCTACGTAATTGTCTGTTCCATCGTCAATAGATTCAAAAGGCGGGAACGTGGCGTTGATCGCCATAACCCAAGTGTCGTCGCCTTGTGACTGTGCTGCTGCCTCTGTGTTTTCTTCTGTTCCATTCTCACTCTGTCCACAGGCGGTAAAGCTTAACGCCATCACGAGAACAAGAAGCATTGCTAATAATTTTTTCATTTTACTTCCTCCTTTTTTATTATGTAAAATCAATATATTATCACACGGTAACCGTGTAATGATTTCCCTTTAATCAATCCGGACCCGGCCTGCCTTCCAGGCTCTCTCTCCCCGGGGCGGCAGCGCATAGGCTTCCTTGCTGGTAAAAAGTTCTTGTCTAACCAGACATTCCGCCATGGACACCGCCGCCTTGGCGGAATCAATGACCGGAACATGGAGCAGCTCTTCCAGCGGCTCCGCCAGCCCTAAAAAGCTCAGACAGCCAAGAATGATCACTTGTACGCCGTCACGCTCAATCAGAGTCTTACTGGCACGGCAGAGAATATCCACCGTTTTTTCTCTTTCCTTCCAAACATCCACATGATGAAGATCCACGCTGTGTATCGACCGGATATTATCCGGCAGCAGCCCCGTCTGGTACCGGAAAGCCATCTTTTCCGACATCCGGTGTTTGTCCGTGATTAAAATTCCACTTTGACGTCCCACCATCATGGACATAAGACAGGAAGCCTGTCCCCCGCCTACCACAGGGATCGTCAAGGCTTCCCGGCAGGCGTCTAAAGCGGGATCGCTGAAACAATAGATCACCACTGCGTCAAAGCCGTCTTTTTCTGCCTGCATCGCTCTGGTTACGATCTCCGGACCGGCCATCACAACGTCAAAGGCAGAATCCACATACACTTTCGTCTCTGTTAAACACTCCATGGAAAGCGCAACATCCTTCCCCGTAAATTCTGAGAGAATCTCACACCGCAAATCCATCTCTTCTTTTGTCATCCCGTAATCCGGGTTAATAATTTTAATTCGCATCTCTTTTCCTAATCTATATTTACTTACAATTATTTGTGACAAATACTCTCCAGTCCCTCATAATCCAAAATCTCTGCTTTGGATTTTTGGATCCTGATCAGCCCTTGTTTTTGCAGGTTCATCAAGGAGCGGGATAGGGACGGCCTTGTCACTCCGAGATAATCGGCCAGCTCTTCCCGGTTCATCTTAAAATCAAGATTTCCCTGCTCGTCGGCCAGCTCAAACATTAGATAAGCCAGTTTTGCTTCCAGGGTTACGCCGGATAAAATATGGAGCTTTTTCATCTGGAACACGCAGCTATCCGCCTGAACGGAGACCATATTTTTTATCATCTGTCTGTGATACCCACATACCTTTGGGCAGAAGGAAAATAAAAACTTCCAGGGAATCGCCAAAACCAGGCTGTCCGCCACCGCCGCTGCATCATACCAATAAGTTTCCGATTCATTATGACGGATTAAGATTCCAAAAATTTCTTTTTCGTGAATCTCAAAGAAAATGATCCTTCTTCCATAAACATAATTCTTTGTCACAAGAAGTTTGCCTTCCATCAGCAAAAACAAATATTCCGGTTTCTCATCCTCCCGAAACACGATCTGCCCTTTTTTGTATTTTTTCACAAAAGCGCCGGAGCAGCGAAGGATCTGACGCACCCCCTCCTCCGGAATGTCCTCAAATAATTCCGTCTGAGAAAGGAAATGATAATCCGGCGTCTTTCGTAAAGGTTCTTCATGATGCATCATTATATCAATATCTCCCTTTTGCTTCCGTAACATATGTTACATTTTTAATCATTTTAATAATTTTATTGCATAATATTAAAAAAAGCAAGGCTTTTGCCCTGCATTTTTGAATTTTTATGCGATGTGCTGCATAGCATAAATAAAACCCTTTGCCTCTTACGCTGAAAACTTAATCGTTATAAACCATCGGTGAAAGACAGTAAAAAAGCAAAGGGTTTTTATTATTATGATCTTAATTTTTTTATTTCGCCTCGTACCAGTTTTTCCCTTTTGATACGTCTACGATCAGCGGCACTTTTAAACTGGCGGCTCCCATCATCTCTTCTCTTAAAATTTGTTCCACGATCTCTGCTTCTTCTTCCTTGGTTTCGATGAGCAATTCATCGTGGATCTGCAAGATCAGCCGGGAAGCGAGATTTTCTTCCTTCATTCTCTTTGTGACGCGGATCATAGCGATCTTTATGATATCTGCCGCTGTTCCCTGAATGGAGGAGTTCATAGCGGCCCGCTCTCCAAAGCTTCTTTGCATGAAATTGCTGGAAAAGAGTTCCGGAATCGGCCGGATTCTTCCGTATAATGTTTTTACAAAGCCGTGTTCTTTTGCATATTCCACATTTTGATCTAAATATTCCTTGATCCCCGGATAAGTTTTAAAGTAACGGTCAATGTAATCATTGGCTTCCTTCCGGGTAATGTTTAGATCCTGGCTTAACCCAAAGGCGCTGATCCCGTACACAATACCAAAATTTACTGCCTTGGCATTTCTTCGAAGGAGCGGCGTCACTTCTTCAATGGGTACGCCGAACACCTGCGCCGCCGTGGCAGTGTGGATGTCCGCGTCATGGCGATAAGCGTCTATCAGATTTTGATCATCGGCCATGTGCGCAAGGACCCGAAGTTCAATCTGGGAATAATCGGCGCTGATAAAAAGGTATCCCGGCTCCGGCGTAAATACTTTGCGGATCGCACGTCCAAGGGGCATACGGATCGGGATGTTTTGCAGGTTGGGATCCGAACTGGAGAGTCTTCCTGTCGCCGTAACCTTTTGGTGGAAAATACTTCGGATCTTTCCGTCCTCTTCAATAAAGGCGGACAGCCCCACCGCATAGGTTGATTTTAATTTGGTGAGCTGGCGGTATTCTAAGATATCTTTTACAATAGGATAATCCGGCGCAAGCTTGTCAAGAATTTCCGCATTGGTGGAATACCCGGTTTTTGTCTTTTTCGCAAAAGGCATCTTTAAGTCCTCAAATAAGATCACGCCAAGCTGTTTCGGAGAATTAATGTTAAATTCTTTGCCCGCCTGCTGATAGATCAGATTTTCCAGCTCATTAATCCGGTCATTTAGCTGCTCGCCGTATTGCCACAACGCTTCTTTTTGTACGCTGATCCCGTATTTTTCCATAAGATACAGAGGGTACACCGTGGGTTTTTCAATCTCGCAATATAAGTTCATTAACTGAAGATCCCCTAATTTTTCTGAAAGAATCTCCCGGACCCTATAAGGAACCATGGACAAATAGGCCGCCAGTTGAACCGTCTCCGGTATGGACTCTTCAAAGGCCTCTCCCACGGTCTGCTTCTTACAAACTTCTTTTCTGGCGGGGAGAGTCATACCAAGGTAATCTCTGGCCAGATCATCGTAATCATAAGAGGATTGCAGCGGATTTATGAGATAAGCCATCAGTCCCGCATCTTCCACGGATTCTTCCCATTTTGAAAATCTCTCGTCCATATGAAGGAGCGCTTTATAATCCAGGCACCAAAGCGTATTTCCTTCTTTTAAAACGTCGCATAATCTGTCCATAAGATATTCCTGGCTTATCATGCCCTGACAAAGAAGCAGCGCTGTTTTTTCCTGATCGGTGACGGAAATGCCCTTGCACATCTTAACATCTCCGATCACTCCAAGGCCGAAGGCTTTGGACGCTTTGATCATCCTGGAAAAAAAGCTTTCCGCCTCGCAAAGGTCGGAAATAATCTCCACTTTCACGGATTCATCTGTTTTTTCATCCTCATCAAAATACTTAAGCAGACTTTTTAATTCCAAGGATTTAAGGAGTTGATAGGCGTCTTTTGTAAATATCTTGCCGATCACAGCCTCCGTAAACTGGTAGTCCAGTTCACAGTCCGTCTTTATGGCGGCCAGTTCTTTGCTCATGATCGCCTGGTCATAATATTCCTTTAGATTGTTTTTTGCCTTCGCCGGTTTCACCTCGTCAATATGATCGTAAGCGTTTTCAATAGTGTGATATTCTTTGATAATTTTTGCGGCAGTTTTCTCTCCGATTCCCGGAACTCCCGGAATATTATCCGAAGTATCGCCCATGAGCCCTTTCATGTCTATGAACTCCTTTGGGGTAACGCCATAGCTTTCGATGAAATCCGATTCATAATAGTCTTCTGTGACAGTTTTTCCGCCTTTGGTCCTTGGAAGTTTAATTTTGATCCGGTCTGTGGCAAGCTGCAATAAATCCCGGTCTCCGGAAACAACCACCGCTTCCATACCATTTTTTTGCGCGTCATAGGCGATGGTTCCAAGGATATCATCCGCCTCAATCCCCGCCTGCGTCACCACAGGAATTTCCATACTCTTAAGAATGCTTTTTACAAGAGGAACCTGTTCCCGCAATTCCTCAGGCATTGATTTCCTATTTCCTTTATATTCTTTGTACTGGATATGGCGAAAAGTCGGTTCTTTGCGGTCGAAGGCGACCAAAAGATGGGTCGGTTTTTCTTCTTCCACATACTTTAGCATGATATTTAAAAATCCAAGGACAGCATTGGTGTGCTGTCCTTTTGCATTGGTAAGATCCGGCAATCCGTAAAACGCCCGATTGATCAGGCTATGCCCATCCAGCAGCATGATTTTTTCTGCCATCATATCCTCCGGAATTTATGCTTCGATCAAAAATGCTACGTATCCCTTTAACGCCTCATATAGATCGGATTTGCTGATAATCTCACAAGGAGCGTGCATACTTAAAACCGGCACGCCGCTGTCCACCACTTCCATTCCGTATAAGGCGGCAATGTAAGCGATGGTTCCGGCCCCTCCAAAATCTACCTTTCCGATTTCAGAGGTCTGGAATGTGACGTCATTCCCGTCAAAAATTTTTCTTAGGGAAGCTAAATACTCGGCATTGGCGTCATTGGAACCGGATTTTCCTCTGGACCCGGTATACTTGTTAAGAACCAGTCCCTTTCCGAAATAGGCGCAGTTCTTTTTCTCAAATGCCTCAGAAAAACCGGGATCGTAAGCAGGGCTTACATCGGAAGAAAGCATTTTTGAGCGGGCCAGCGTCCTTCTCACGGCGAGATGGGAATCCATTCCCAGTAAGGCGAGAAGCTCGGCAACCGCGTTTTCAAAGAACACAGACTGCATTCCGGTAGCGCCCACGCTGCCGATCTCTTCCTTATCCACTAAGAGACAGCAGGAAGTTCTTTTTGGAACCGGAGTATTTAACATGGCCAAGAAAGACGGATATGCGCACACCCGATCGTCGTGGCCATATCCTGCGATCATGCTGCGGTCAAGCCCGCAGTCTCTTGCAGCTCCGGCAGGAACTACTTCAATTTCTGCCGACAAAAAGTCGTCTTCTTCCATATCGTATTTTTCTTTTAATATCTTTAAAACGGAAGCTTTCACCGCATCTTTTTCCACGTCGGCAAGGGGGATACTTCCCACCAGCACGTCAAGCTGTTCTCCTTCCACAACCTCCGCCGCTTTTTTGGTAAGCTGCTTTGCAGAAAGATGAACAAGAAGGTCGGAAATATAGACAACGGGATCCTTTGGATCTTCCCCGATATTTACCGTGATTTTCGAGCCGTCTTTTTTTACCACCACGCCGTGAAGAGCCAGAGGGATCGTCACCCACTGATACTTTTTGATTCCGCCGTAATAATGGGTGTCCAGGTAAGCAAGTTCGCTGTCTTCATAAAGGGGAACCTGCTTTAAATCCATTCTTGGGGAATCGATGTGCGCACACAAAATGTTCATTCCGTTGGTCACAGGCTCCTCGCCGATTTTAAATAAGGCGATGGTCTTTCCCATTCCCACTGCATACACCTTATCCCCCGGTTTTAGACTGTGTTCTTTGTCCATCAGCTCTTCTAGGTTGACGTATCCGGCTTTCTTGGCTTCTTCTTCAAAATAATCGGTACATTCCCGCTCGGTTTTACAGTTACTAATAAATCTTTTATAGTCTTCAGAAAGAATATTTAACTTCTCTAAATCCTCGGCATTGTATTTCAGCCAGGCATTTTGATTCATTTTATTTTCCTCCTATCATTCTTTTGTCTTCACATTCACAATACGAAATTCGTCCTGATCAAGCTTGCTAAGATCCATTTCCGGAAGAACCGGATGAACGATCTTTGCCTCTTCTTCTTTATCCAGGATAAAGGATACCAAAAGAGCGTCCTGATTTACTTCGTCTCCCTGTTTTACATAGATCTTATCGACAACACCCTTGACCTTGGATACTACCGTCGTTTCCATCTTCATAGCTTCGATGACCATAAGCGGCGTATTTCTTTCCACCGGATCGCCCTCTTTAATGCGAATGTCACAAATTGTTCCAGGAAGAGAAGCGCCCAGATGTCCCGGATTGTTACGGTCTGTTTTCAGACGGTTATCTGCCTTGATTTCATAATGCTTATCTAAAATACGGATCTCACGTAAAAATCCGTTTACTTCAAACTGTAATGTGCGATATCCCACCTCGTCCGGCTCGGACATATGCATGAATTTGATCAAAGTATCAATTCCTTCTCCAATCTGAATCGAAGTTTCCTCTCCAGGTCTTAAACCATAGAAATAAACGTGGCTTTCCAGCTTGGAAACGTCATTATAAGCCTGGAAATGTTCGCAGTAGTCTTCATATACCCTCGGATATAAAGCGTAGCTTAACGTCTTTTGTTCCATCACTCCCGGATCTTCCATCGTATCCATATAATAATTTTCTCTAAGATACTTTGCGATGGCGTCAAAGTCCACATCCGGAAGAAGGGATCCCGGTCTTACATTGATGACTTCCCTTCCTTTTACCACGATATCCTGGAGCCGTTTCGGGAAACCGTTTTCCGGCTGTCCAAGCATTCCCCGCAGATAATCCACCACGGAATCCGGATAGGATAAGTCTTTGCCGTCTGTAAAGATATTATCCTTCGTCAGATCATTTTGATACATGAAGATCGCCAGATCTCCCACAACCTTAGAGGTCGGAGTTACTTTGATGATATGTCCTAAAAGCTCGTCCGCCTGCTTATACAGTTCCCGGATCCGGCTCATGCTGCCGTCCAATCCGCTGTTTCTAAGCTGGGAAAGAAGATTGGAAAACTGGCCGCCCGGAAGTTCGTCTTCATAGACTCTTGCATCCGGACCGGTAAGTCCCGTCTCGTAAACGCGGTAAATTTTCCGGACATGGGCGTAATATTTATCTAACACTTTCATACCGTCGGCGCTGATCATAGGATCCCGATTCGTACCGCGGAGATTTTCCACCAGGGTATTCATGGACGGCTGGCTGGTAAGAGAACTCATGGAACCGATGGCGCAGTCCACCACGTCCACTCCGGCTTCCGCCGCCATCAGGTATGTGGCGATACCGTTTCCAGTGGTATCATGGGTGTGGAGATGGATCGGTACGCTGACTTCTTCCCGAAGGGCGCTGATCAATTCCTTGGCTGCATATGGTTTCAGCAATGCCGCCATATCCTTAATGGCGATCATGTGGCAGCCCATTTTCTCAAGCTCTCTCGCCTTTTTGCAGTAATAGTCCAGTGTATAGAGGGTTTCCTTTGGATTGGTGATATCGCCGCAATAACAGATCGCTCCCTCCACGATCTTTCCGGTCTCAAGGGCCGCTTCCACCGGAAGCTTCATGTTCTCCATCCAGTTTAAACTGTCAAAAATACGATAGATATCAATTCCATGATCGCTGGATACTTTGATAAACTTCCGTATCACATTATCCGGATAAGCGCCGTATCCCACCACATTCGAGGCGCGCAGAAGCATCTGTATCATCGTATTTGGCATACGTTCCCTTAAAAGATCCAGTCTCTTCCAAGGAGATTCCTTCAGATAACGATAATCTGTGTCATAGGTTGCGCCGCCCCATGCTTCCACAGAAAACAGATCCTTAAGATAAAGGTTGGTCGCTCTGGCAGCGCCCGCCACTTCTTTGGTACGCATTCTGGTGGCCAAAAGAGACTGCTGGGCGTCACGCATGGTGGTGTCGGTGATATATAATTTTTTACTGCGGCGGACCTTGCGGGTAAATTCCAGTGCGCCCAGCCGTAAAAATTCATCCCGGGTTCCTTTGATCTTTACATTCTCCGGCAGCACAGGAACCTTTCTGTCTTCCAGATAAGGCTTTTTGCCCGGATTGACATTGACCATTTTGTTGGCGAGGAACTCAAGGATCTTTGTGGTCCGGTCAAGCTGGAAATGGATATCAAACAGCTCCGGAGTGTCCTCGATGAAAGTGGTAAAGCATTTTCCTTCTTCAAAGGTCGGATGATGAAGAAGATTTACCAGGAAAGAGATATTGGTCTTGATTCCGTGGATTCGAAATTCTTTCAATGCCCGGTTCAATTTTCCCACCGCGCCGAAGAAGGTCCGATCATGGGCCACGGTCTTTACCAGCAGGCTGTCATAGTGGGAAGTGATGATCGCGCCGGTGTAAGCGTTGCCGCCGTCTAAACGGATCCCGTTGCCGGAGCCGGAACGATACAGGTCGATCTTACCGTTATCCGGCAGGAAATGGTTGGCCGGATCTTCCGTGGTCACTCTGGCCTGAATGGAATAGCCGTTACACTTTATCTCATTCTGGGAATAAATATGTATGGTCCTGGAATTGAGCGGATATCCCTCTGCGATAAGAATCTGGGATACGGCGATATCAATTCCCGTGATCATCTCCGTCACCGTGTGTTCCACCTGGATTCGCGGGTTCATCTCAATGAAATATGGATGAAATTCTTCATCGACCAAAAATTCCATGGTGCCTGCATTGGTATACCCCACTCTTCTTGCGAGACGTTTTGCGCTGTCCAGAATTTTTTTGCGGACCTGTTCCGGGATAGTCCATGCAGGAGCAAACTCGATGATTTTTTGATTTCTTCTTTGGATAGAACAATCTCTGTCATAGAGATGGACGATATTGCCGTAATTATCTCCAAGAATCTGCACTTCGATGTGTTTTGGACGAAGCAAATATTTTTCCAAAAACAGCTTGGACTCTCCAAAGGCCCTTTTTGACTCGTTGCTCGCCTTCTCAAAGGCTTTTTCCATCTCTTCCGGTTTATAGACGATGCTCATGCCCCGTCCGCCGCCGCCGTTGGCCGCCTTTAACATGACGGGATACCCGATTTCCAAAGCGGTATCCTTGGCAGTCTGGGCGTCGTAAATTGCAAAATTGCTGCCGTCAATGATCGGAACCTGACTGTCTGCCGCCGCCTGTTTTGCCGACAATTTATCCCCCATGATACGCATTGCTTCCGGCGTCGGTCCGATAAAGACAATATTATTTTTCCGGCAAGCTTCCGCAAATTCCGGACTCTCTGATAAAAAACCATAGCCCGGATGGATCGCATCCGCCTTTTTTTCTTTGGCGATCCTTATGATCTCCGGTATATCCATGTAGGCGTCCAGAGGACCTTTATCCGGACTTAAAGGATAAGCCTCGTCCGCCTTGGTGCGAAACAGCGCATATCGATCCTCCTTGGAATAGACCGCAATGGATCCGATCCCAAGCTCCGATAAAGCACGAAAGATACGGATTGCAATTTCTCCCCGGTTTGCAACCAGCACTTTTTTAAACTTTTTAACTTCCATTACCATATGTTAACCCTCTACCTTCTCTAAAAATATTTGAATCATCCGTAATCAAAACTTTGGATGGCAGCTTGTTGCGCCGCACCCAAAACGCTTTCTTTCCTTCGCTGTTTCTCCTTAACTTTACAAAAAGGAACTGTTTGACTATAAAAAGGACTGTTAGATCAACTAACAGCCCCTTATCCCTATCATTTCTAAAACAAGAGTTATGTACCCTTCCCATGTTTTTTTATGAATGTTCTTTCAGTTCAATCGCCTTTCTGATCAGCTCCACAGAACCGTCAATTCCAAACAGACTGCTGTCTATACATAGATCATAACTTTTTAAATCACCCCATTTTTGGGAAGTATAATAGTTATAATAAGAAGATCTTTGCTTGTCGATACGGATTGCCTCTTCCTTCACCTTATCCTCCAGAATATTATATTCCTTCGTAATGCGTTCCTTTTTAAAGGACATTGGAGCATGGACAAAAACATTGAGCTTATCCTTCTCGTCCTTTAAGGCGTAATCCGCACATCTTCCTACAATAACACAAGGCCCTTTTCTTGCAATCTTTTTAATGGTATCAAACGCTGCCAAAAATACTTTTTGGTTTAAAGGCATATCAAAAGTTGCGGCATGATACCCCAGCGCATAAGGATCCATGACTAAAGAATATAAAAAGCTGGTTGTCGGCTTTTCATCAAAATTCTCGAACATTTCTTCACAAATGCCACTTTCCTTTGCGGCAATTTTTAATAAATCTTTATCATAAAATGGTATGTCATAATATGACGCGAGTTTCTTACCAATCTCACGGCCACCACTGCCGTACTGTCTTCCAATCGTAATTACTGTTTTCATGGCAACCCCTCCTTTCGTCTATTATACAACACAATCTATTATTTTGCCAGATAATCCTTTGCATAATTAATATCAGACTGCATTTGGGCGGCCAGTTCTTCAATACTCTGGAACTTTCTTTCCGGTCTGCAATAATGAAGCAGCTCCACCCGGATCTGTTTTCCATAAATATCTTCTGAAAAATCAAAGATATTGGTTTCCATTCCCTTTTTCGCACAGGCTTCCACGGTGGGCTTTACGCCGACATTGGTGATTCCGTGGTATTTTTTGCCGTCAATCCATATTCTGGAAATATAGACGCCGTTTGGCGGCGTTAATTTCTGATCCTCTGCAACCTGGTTGGCCGTTGGTATGTGCAAGATGGCATTCCCCTTTGCATTTCCATGCACCACTTCATTTTCAATGTAATATGGTCTGCCAAGAAGCCTCTGCGCCTGTTCCATATTGCCTTTTAAAATATGCTCTCTGATTCTTGAGCTGCTCACATCTTCTTCATCCATCTGCAGCTTATCGATCGTAAGCAACTGATAACCGTATTGTTCGGAATATTTTAACAGATCATCAATACCCCCGGATCGTTTTCTTCCAAACCGAAAATCCTTACCGACAACCACGAATTTTGCTCCTGCTTTTTTCACCAGAACATCACGGATAAATTCTTCCGGCCCCAAAGCGGCAAATTCTTTGGTAAATGGATGCTCTACCAGAATATCGATCCCATAATTTTTTAAAATACGATATCGTTCTCTGCCGGTATAAATCTGGTGTACTCCCTTACCGCAAAGCAGCGCTTTTGGCGGAGTGTCAAAGGTAAATACCACACTTTCCAGATTGTTTTTCTTCTGGGCCATAATTTCATTTAGAAGAAGCTGATGTCCAAGATGCAGTCCTTCGAATTTTCCCAGGGCAACTGCCGTATTTTGTAAAGAAAATGCAGAACTATGAATGTATCTCATTGATTCTTGTCTCCTCGTCAAAAAACAACTTGTATGGTTTTATTTTTTTGATATTGTGATCGGGCTGATATAAGCCGATAAATTGATTATTCTTGTTATATACCCGTAAATATTTTTCTTGTTCGAAAGCCGTTTTTCCTTCCATCTGGCAGTCTTTAAAATACAGAGGGTTTCCATTTTGCAATAATTTTTGCGCATGGTTTGCCACTGTCACCTTCGGATAAGAAAGAAAAACAGAATCGATGGGACGGATCCACTGTGACAGCGTTCCCTTGTCCCTCTCCTCTTCCACCTTAAATAAAGTCATGGCGTCCGCCGCCGAAAAATCAGAGACACGGATTCTTTCCAGGGCGGACATACAGCCTCCGACCTGTAAAAGATCGCCGATATCACGGCATAAGCTGCGGATATAAGTTCCCTTGGAACAGTGAACTTCCAGGGTGACATAGGGCAATTCCATATGAAGGATTTGCAGATCGTAGATCGTCACCCTCGCCGGTTTTCTCTCAATCTCCACGCCTTGGCGCGCCAGTTCATAGAGTTTTTTCCCCTGAACCTTTTTTGCGGAGTACATGGGAGGCACCTGGTCATAGGTTCCCACAAAAGAAGAAATCACAGCGCAGATCTCTTCCCGGGGGATCTTAGAAATATCTTTATCACTTCGTTCTATGACAGAACCGTAAATATCCTCCGTATCCGTTTTCACCCCAAGAAGCAAGGTGGCGCGGTAAGTTTTGTCCCAGTCTCCAATGACGTCGCAAAGTTTCGTCGCCTTGCCAAGGCAAACCGGCAAAACCCCCGTAGCCTGGGGATCTAAGGTGCCGGTGTGGCCGATCTTTTTTTGCTTTAAGATTCCCCTTAACTTAGCAACCACATCGTGGGAAGTGTAACCTGCCTCTTTATAAATATTAAGTATTCCGTTCATCTATTGTTCAACCTTTTTTTCTGCCTGCAAATGCGCGATGCGGGCGACATTGACCGAATCCTTTTCCTTCTGGAGGTCCTCAAGCTGCGCTTCCACTCTGCGGGCTATATTCATCACAATATCGCGGGGATTTCCCTCCATGGTACATCCCGCCGCCTTCACATGGCCGCCGCCGCCAAATTCCATAGCTATGGCGCTGACATCCACAAGATCATTGGCCCGGAGGCTGACTTTGTATACCTTATCTTCCTTTTCGTAAAGGAGAAGAGCGCATTCGGTTCCCTCTGTGACACGAAGCTGATCGATCACGCCGTCAAGGTCCGAGCTGTCAATTCCATAAAATACAAAATCTTTTTTTGTAATGATAGAAAAGATCAGCCTTCCTTCCAACATCTGGATGCTTTCCATCAGGGCCCGCCCAAGAATCTGATTCTGGATATATGTTTTCTTATAAAAAGTGTCGTCAATGATATGATCCGGGCGAACGCCCTTTTCTATGAGGGCTCCGGCAATCTCCATGGTCTTTCTCGTAGTGTTGCTGTGCTTAAAGACCCCGGTATCGTGGACAATCCCCATATAGAGGGAGACAGCAGATTCCAATGGAATCCGGTCTTCTTCCATAAGCTGAAAGAGCACCTCGCAGGTGGAAGAACTCTCCGGATAAATATATCGATCTTCCCCAAATCCACGGTTGGTAAAATGATGGTCGATACACATGGAATGGGGCGCTTCGTCCAGCAGATGGGCAAAGCTGCCGAGCCTTTCCCGGTCTGAGCAGTCCAGCGAACAAAACAGATCGTAAGGGTCGCTTTCTTCCTGCCTGATCTTATCCGTGTCTTTGATAAAACAAAACTTTTCGGCGATCGGCTCTAATAACACTTCCACTTCCTTTTCGGGATATTGTTCTTTAATATAGTGATATAGTCCCATGCAGGAACCAACACAGTCTCCGTCCGGATTCTTATGCCCCGCTATGGCGATTCGTTTTGCCGCTTTGATTTTCGCAGCAAAACATTGTTTTTCTTCACTTGAAATCTGATACTTCCTTACTTCCATCAGATCCCTCCATTATCTTTTCAATCTTTTTGGACATATTGACTCCATACTCAATGGACTGATCCAAAATAAAACGAATATCCGGAGTGTTACGCAGATTCAGACTTCTGGCAAGCTCACGCTTGATAAATCCATGAGCGCTCTTTAATCCGGCAAGGGTATCTTCCTGCTCCTGGTCGGAACCGAGGATGCTGATATACGCTTTGCAAGACTTCAGATCAGGAGCCACCTCCACAGAAACCACCGTCGTCATCGGACAAATCCTGGGATCCTTGATTTCCATGGAAATAATTCTGCTGAGTTCTTTTTGCACCTCGGAATTAATCCGGATATTTTTTACACTATGTTTTCTCATAGACTTCTCCTGACTGCGATAAGAGATCGATCCGGAAATTTATCTAGGAATTTCTTCCATGACAAAGGATTCCACCTTATCGCCTTCTTTTACATCATTAAATTTCTCAAATACCAGTCCGCACTCGAAACCGGCTTTTACTTCCTTTGCGTCATCTTTAAATCGTTTTAAGGAAGCGAGGGTTCCCTCATAAATTACCACACCATCCCGGACAATGCGGACCTGGGACGCTCTGGTTACCATTCCGTCTGATACATAGCATCCTGCGATGGTTCCCACGCCGGAGGCTTTGTAAATCTGGCGGACTTCCAGATGACCGATCACTTTTTCTTCGTAAACCGGATCCAGCATACCTTTCATCGCCGCCTCGATATCTTCAATGGCGTTATAGATGACACGGTAAAGTCTCATATCCACCTTTTCACGCTCGGCGGTGGATTTTGCCGTGGCGTCCGGACGAATATTAAATCCGATAATAATGGCGTTGGATGCAGAGGCAAGCATTACGTCTGATTCATTGATCGCGCCCACGCCGCCGTGGATCACTTTGATCATGACTTCATCGTTGGAAAGCTTCATAAGACTTTGTTTTACCGCTTCCACCGATCCCTGCACATCGGCCTTCACTACCAGATTCAGCTCTTTTACATTACCGGCCTGGATCTGGTCAAAAAGGTCATCCAGGGATAATTTGCTCTTGGTCTCTTCCAGCATCTTCTCTCTGCCATATGCGATAAACGCTTCCGCAGTGGCGCGGGCGTCTTTTTCATTGTCGTGGGCCATCATCACTTCTCCGGAGAACGGAACGTCGTTCAAACCGAGGATTTCCACCGGAACAGATGGGCCGGCAGTTTTTACCCGGTTTCCTTTATCGTCGATCATCGCTCTCACACGTCCAAAGGTGTGTCCGATACTGATGGTATCTCCCACTTTCAGCGTACCTTTCTGAATCAGGATCGTAGCGACCGGTCCCCGTCCTTTGTCCAGTTTGGCTTCAATGACAAGCCCTCTTGCCTTTCTCTTAGGATTTGCTTTTAATTCCAGAACTTCCGCAGTCAATGTGATCATTTCAAGGAGATCGTCAATTCCCTCCCCGGTTTTTGCGGATACTGGAACGAATACCGTAGATCCTCCCCAGTCTTCTGCGATCAGACCGTACTCTGTCAATTCCTGTTTTACCCGGTCAATGTTTGCGCCTTCTTTATCGATCTTATTTACTGCGACGATCACTTCTACCTCTGCGGCTTTGGCATGGTTGATCGCCTCGATAGTCTGCGGCATCACGCCGTCGTCTGCGGCAACGACCAGCACTGCGATATCTGTGGCCTGGGCGCCTCGCAAACGCATGGAGGTAAACGCCTCATGTCCCGGTGTGTCCAAGAATGTGATCTTCTCTCCGTTGATATCCACCACATAAGCTCCGATGTGCTGGGTAATTCCGCCCGCTTCTCCCGCAGTGACATGAGTGGAACGGATGCAGTCAAGTAGAGAAGTTTTTCCATGGTCTACGTGACCCATAACACAGATTACCGGAGGACGGCTCACCATCTTGCTCTCGTCTTCTTCATCCTCTTTCAGCAATTCTTCTATCACGTCAACTTTCACTTCTTCTTCGGCGATGCAGTTATACTCTAAAGCGATTTCCGCTGCTTCATCGAAGGAGAACTCTGTGTTGATCGTCACCATTTTTCCTGCGAGGAACAGTTTTTTAATAATCACTGCCGGAGTGATCTTGCAGGCTTCTGCAAGTTCCTTTAAGGAAACCGGATCCGGAAGAGTGATGTTTCTGATCACTTCCTCTTTCGGCTCTTCTTTCTTCGGCGGCTGAACCACCGGAGGTTTTTTCGCATTTTTCGGCTTTCTGCTCATAGTATTGCCGAAATCATTGTTTTTATTTTTGCGGCTGTTTTTATTGCGGCTGTCACTATTGCGGCTATCACGGTTATCACGATTGTCGCGGCTGTGTTCCCTGTTAATGTCGTGACGGTTATCCTTTCCGTTTTTGGTAAAACGTCCGCCAACATCACTGTTTCTTGCCGCTTTATTTTCACGGCTTTGGGCGTCACCACCCCGGTTGTTAAAGGATTTCTTTTGTCCGTCCGATCCCCGGTTAAAGCTATTTCTGTTATTCTCTCCGTCTTTTCTTGCCCGGTTTCCGTCATTCGTCCGGCCTTCGCTGCGATTTCTGTTTTCAAAACGGCCGCCATTACGTCCGTCCTTATTTACGTTATCGCTCCTTCTGTTACGGTTATCTCTGCCGTCCTGGCGTCTGCCGCGGTTATCACGATTATCGCTGCGGCCATCACGACTGTCTCGCCCTTCGCTGCGATTCTGTCCCCGGTTTTCCTGGCCCTGACGTCTGCTGCGATTATCACGGTTGTCACTGCGGTTATCCCGGCCTTCGCCACGGTTATCACGATTATCGCTGCGACCATCACGACCGTCTCGCCCTTCGCTGCGGTTTTGTCCCCGGTTTTCCTGGCGTCCGCCGCCATGATTTTCCCGGTGTGCAGTCTGAGCTTTCTTTCCCTCATCTGGTTTATCCGCTTTTTTCGGACTGGACCCCGCTTGATTTTCCTGAGCCTTTACGGATTCCTGCGAACCTTTCGACGGTGCGGCTTTTCTATCCGGCGCCGTTTTTACGGCAGAGGCAGTTTTCTGGAAGAAAGGTTTGATCTTCGCAACCTCTTCCTCCGTCACCGTACTCATATGACTTTTTACTTCTATCCCATGCTGCTTTAAAGCAGCCAAAATTTCTGTACTGGTTTTATTAAATTGTTTTGCTACTTCATGTACTCTTAATTTTGGCATATGCTACACCTCCATATTTAGACTTATTTTTTTCATAATTGACTTTGCAAAACCTTCATCTAAGATACAGATGGAAGCCCTGTACGCCTTTCCAATCCAATGTCCAAGCTCTTCTTTTGTTCCGAACTCCACAAATGGCACCTCATAATACCTGCACATATCCCGAAAATTCTTTTTCGTGTTATCTGAGGCATCACAAGCCACCAAAACGAGATGGCCCTGATTAGACTTTACTGCTTTTTCTGTGGAAAACTCACCGCTTACCACTTTTCCTGCTTTGGCACAAAGGCCAAGCATGGATAACGCTTTATCTTTTTGTGTCAAACGACTTCAACTCCTCCTCTAATCTATCATAAACCGGCTCTGGAATTGCTATTTTTAAAGAGCGCTCCAATCCTTTCTTGCGTCTTGCTTTTTGAAGACATTCCAGTGAAAAACACAGATAAGCGCCTCTGCCGTTTTTCTTTCCCGTGGCGTCCAAAAGGACTTCGCCCTCCTGGGTTTTAATCACGCGGATCAACTCTTTTTTTGCCTTCATTTCCTGACAGCCAACACACTGTCTTTGTGGTATTTTCTTTCCCATTTTGTTCACCGAACCTATGTCACACGATTGTGTACGATTATGTCATACCTTATTCCATTACGCTTCCGGATCTTCTTCATAATCCGAAACTTCTGCCGCATCATCTTCCGCAAGCTCTTCTTCCGGATCTTCCGGATCTACCGGCTCTTCCTCATAATCCGAAACTTCTGCCGCATCATCTTCGTAGTTATCTGCATCCTCGAAAAGATCCTCTTCGATTTCATCAAAAGAATCTTCTTCATAGTCGTCGGCAAAATCCAGTTCTTCTTCCAACTGTGCAGCCTGGCTCTCGCTCTTTATATCAATCTTATATCCGGTAAGCTTTGCCGCCAAACGGACATTTTGTCCC
Source organism: uncultured Eubacterium sp. (assembly GCA_964555015.1). Classification (GTDB taxonomy): domain Bacteria; phylum Bacillota; class Clostridia; order Lachnospirales; family Lachnospiraceae; genus Anaerobutyricum. The sequence goes on from CAZKQV010000009.1 coordinate 69,314, forward strand.
TCTTTTCCAATGGCAAGGGATAACTGATAATCCGGCACCACAACTCTTGCCTTTTTTTCCTCCGGATCCACATCCACGGAAATGACGCTGGACGGGCTTAAAGCGTTCTCAATGAGAACGGCCGGATCATCGCTGTGCATGATGATATCGATTTTTTCTCCCCGCAGATCGTTGACGATCGCATTGACACGAGCGCCGTTCAATCCTACGCAGGCGCCCACCGGATCGACGTTTGGATCGTTGGAGGAAACTGCGATCTTCGTTCTGGAGCCCGCCTCTCTGGCGATCTCACGGATCTCTACAGTTCCGTCAAAAACTTCGGCAACTTCCTTCTCAAATAATCTCTTTACGAGTTCCGGATGGGTTCTCGATACGGAAATCTTTGGTCCCTTGTTGGTGTTTTTTACTTCCACGATGTATAGTTTAATGCGGTCTGTCGGTTTGAAGACCTCACCTTTTACCTGCTCTTTTTCACTGAGCACCGCATCCGTTTTGTCATCTAAACTGATACAGATATTCTTTCCGTTATAGCGCTGAACTACACCGGTAACGATATCTTTTTCCTTATGGGCAAAATGTTCAAATAAAACCCGGCGCTCTTCTTCTTTTATTTTTTGCACAATAACGCTTCTTGCGTGCTGTGCCGCGATCCTTCCGAAATTCTTCGGAGTGACCTCGATGTTGACCACATCGCCAAGTTCATACTTTGCGTCTATCATCTTGGCTTGCGCCAGATTGATCTCACAGGATGAATCCTCTACGGCCTCCACTACGGTTTTTTCCACAAAAACAGAAATATCTCCTGTTTCTCTGTCCATATTAACCTTTACCACCACGTTCTTTCCGTAATCCCGGTTACAGGCTGCCACCAGAGAGTCCTCAATCGCCTGCATGATCACTTCTTTTTCGATATTTTTTTCTTTTTGTAGTTGACTGAGAGCTTCAATTAATTCACTCATTTTTTCCTTTCCTCCTGTTTTGTGAGCAGACGCCGATTCCATGACCGCTCACTTGGTAATTAAAAATCAATGGCAAGACGGATCATGGCAATGTCTTTTCGGTCAAAGGACACTGTGCCTTCCTCTGTTTCGATCATCACCATATCATCAGAGAAATCCTTTAAAATCCCCTCAAATTCCTTTTGCTTATTTATGGCTTTATATAATTTGCACTCTACTTTTTCTCCCAGGCTGCGTTTGAAATCCTTATCCTTTTTCAGCGGTCTTCCAAGTCCCGGGGAACTAACCTCCAAAATGTAGGCGTCTTCTATAAAATCCTTTTCATCCAGCTTCACTTCCAATGCTCTGCTGATCAAAACGCAGTCATCGATGGTAATTCCGCCGGTCTTATCCGCATAGATCCTGAGATACCAGTTGGCTCCCTCCTTGACATATTCCACATCAACCAGTTCAAAACCATTCTCGCTTATGATAGGGGAAACTAAGTTCTCAACCTCAGCGACGATTTGTGTTCTTTTCATCTTGTTCACCTCTCTTCATATCGTCAGTATTCTTGCAGGTTTATTACTTTCTAACAAAGTAATAAGAGTGGGCGACTGCCCACTCTTATAGAAAGTTACTATATATCGTATCTATTATAGCACCCTCATACATAATAATCAAGACCTTCTCTTAGTTATTCTCAAATTTTTTTCCATATTTTTCTCCAAGATTTGTGTAAGTGCCGTCCTCATTCTCCACTGAGATATTATTTAAAGATCCTCTTAAGTTTCTTCGAATGGCCATGATATAGTCTTTTCGAAGTTTTTGCTGTTCTTCCTTCTCCTCTTTCGTCAAGCCTTCATTTTTCGATTTATGGTATAACTCATTAATACGGTCAATATCTTTTTGATTCATTATTTTCTCCTATCCAAGTATATTTTTCATAATATTTTCCGCCACTTTGATCCCGTCGATCGCCGCCGAGGTAATTCCTCCGGCATATCCGGCGCCTTCTCCGCAGGGATAGAGACCCTTTAAGGAGCTGCTGCCCGTCTCGTCCCGAGGGATCCGGACCGGGGAAGAGGTTCTCGTTTCCACCCCGGAGATCAAAGCGTCTTCTCTGTCATATCCTTTTATTTTTTGTCCAAAAGCCAAAATCCCCTCTTCGATGGAATCTCCCACTTCCCGGGGAAGACAGGAACGGACGTTGGCAAAACCACAGCCGCCTTTTGTCTGCGAACTAAATTCTCCGTAGGATACGGAAGGAATGTCACGGACAAAATCGGCAAAAAGCTGTACCGGGATCTTTCCGAAAGCCGCAGAATAGGCAAGCTTTTCGTAGGTTTGCTGAAAACGGATTCCCGCAAGGGGATCCTGCCCCGGAAAATCCTTTGGCGTGACGGTAACGATCACAGCGCTGTTGGAATTTTTTCCGCCCCGGTCCCGGTTGCTCATACCATTGACACACAGATGTCCGATCTCCGAGGAAGAATTGACCACATAGCCACCCGGACACATACAAAAAGTATAAACTCCCCTTCCGTTGGCGCACTGGTGCGTGAGTTTATAGTTTGCCGCTCCGAGTTCCCTCGGATATCCCTTTCCATACATGGCTTCGTTAATCATGGAAGCGGGATGTTCCACCCGCACTCCGATGGCAAAGGCTTTGGATTCCATGCAGATTTCTTCTTTAAGCAGCATGGAAAAGGTGTCTCTGGCGCTGTGTCCAATGGCAAGGATCACCCTTTTGCAGGCTGCCTGTGTCATAACGCCCTTTTTTTCTATCAAAATACCGGAAACATGATTTTTTTCTTTTATGATGCCTGCCAGTTTCGCTCCAAATTCCACTTCTCCTCCAAGGCTTCGGATCTCTTCCCGGATGGAGGCCACCACGCCGGTCAATATATCCGTTCCAATATGGGGTTTTGCTTCATAGAGGATATCTTCCGGAGCCCCGTGTTTTACGAACTCTTTCAGCACAAAACGGTTCCGTCCGAATTTATCTTTTACTAGGGTATTTAACTTGCCGTCGGAAAAGGTTCCGGCTCCGCCCTCTCCAAACTGTACGTTGGATTCCGGGTCCAGTTGTCCGGTCTTAAAAAAAAGCTCTGTCTTTTTCATGCGTTCCTGCACTTCGTCTCCCCGCTCAAAAATCTTTGGCCGAAGGCCGCATCTTGCCAGCACCAGCCCGGCAAATAAACCGGCCGGTCCCGCGCCGATGATCACCGGCCGATCCTCCTCTTTTTGAGGGGAAGGGAGCAGTCCCGGAAAGCGGTAAGGGCTTTCCGTCTTCTTTATCCAGGGGGTATTTTTTAATGTAAGCAGTTTTTTCTCGTTGGGAAAACTGACGTCTAGGGTATAGACATAATATAACTCCGGTTTCTTTCTGGCGTCAACCGATCTGCGGACGATCTGGTAAGAATTGGGCTTTTGCCCCTTTGCCTTTTTGACAATATGGGCAAGGAGTTCTTCGGATGTATGGGGAATCTTAATTTTTAACCCCGAAATTCGTATCATAGCTTTCCTCCCTTTCTTTCCGATCTATGTCGTCTGCCGCAGCCATGCCGCTGGAAAACGCCCACTGCAAATTATAACCGCCGCAGGTTCCGTCCACGTCCGCCACTTCGCCGGCAAAATAGAGTCCGGGCCAGAATTTAGACTCCAGCCCCTTCGTCAATTCTTTAAGGGACACGCCGCCCCTTGTCACCTGGGCTTTTTCATAGCCCACATAGCCCTGAATCCTCAAAGAAAACTGCTTCATGGATTTTATGAGCCGCTTTAACTTTGCTTCATCACAAGAACTCGCCTTGCAAAAAACGTCGATTTTCGCTTCCTTTAATACCACCGGACAAAGCTTTCCCGGAAGGAGCCCCCGGATCAAATGCTGCGCCGTCATATAAGGACAGTTCTCTTTTTCCCAATTCATCATGGAAAACAACTCTTCTTCGGAGTAATCCGGCACAAAATCCATCTCCAATGTCACTTTTTTGCCTTCTTCTAAAGCGGTGATCCCATACCGGCTAAGGGAGAACACCGCCACGCCGGATATCCCGTAATCCGTCCATTGCAGCTCTCCCCGCTCCTTCGCCGCAACTTCGCCGTCTGCCATCAGGGAAACAATCGCCTGATTGCGCACTCCCGATAATTTTTTTAAAAAAGGCGCCCCTGATTTTAAGGGCGTCAAAGCCGGGAGGGGTTTTATGGTTTTATGACCTGCCTTCGCGGCAAAATCGTAGCCGTCTTTCGTGCCGCCAAGCTTTGGAGCGGCAAGTCCTCCCGCAGCGATCAAAAGATATCTGGAAAAAAAAATTTCCGATCCGGCTTCCACTCGGTAACGCATTCTTCCTTTCTCCCCAGTCAGCCGCCCGATCTTAGCCGCCGAAGTTTTGGTGCAAATCTCGATTTCTTCATAAGAAAAAAGGGCCGCTTCAAACGCCTCGCGGACAGCCGCCGCCTGCTCGTTATAGGGATAAACGTACCCTTCTTTGTCCTTAATATAGATCCCCAGAGTTTTCAGATAAGCGAGGGTCTTTCCCACATCATATTCCTTCACGATCTGCCAGGCCCTCTCAGAAAATTCACTCCGGTAACACTCTGGTTTTTGGGAGAGATTGGTCAGATTACACCTTCCATTTCCGGTAGAGAGTATCTTCCTGCCGACCATGTCATTTTTATCTAACAAAAGCACCCTTCTTTTTTGGGCGGCAAGCCGAAGCGCCGCCGTCATTCCGGCCGGGCCGGCTCCGATAACGATCACATCATAATAATTCTTTTTCATCTGATCGGAATCTCCCTTAATTCTTTTCATCTCCCCTGGTATAGGAGAGCTGTCTTAATATTTCCTCCTGTCTGGCCTCCATAACGACGCGTTCCTCGTCTGTCATATGGTCATAACCCATGAGGTGGAGCATACTGTGGGCAACCAAAAATGCCAGCTCCCTCTCCCGGGAATGTCCAAATTCTTCGGCCTGGGCCGCCACCTTGTCCATGGAAATAATAATATCACCAAGGATCAATTCTCCGGTGTCCGGATGAAATGCGTCGAAAACTTCTTCCACTTCCGCAAAGCAGGCAGGTTTTTCATAGGCGAACATGGGAAAAGACAACACATCCGTGGGGCGGTCGATCTTTCGATGCTCCTTGTTGATGGCCCAAATCTCATCGTCGCCAGTTAAAAGGACATAAACCTGCGCTTCATAAGGACAGCCTTCATAATCCAGCGCCTTTAAGACCACTCTCTGTATGATATTATTGTAATCGGGCACGATCTGGTCCGGATAATCGTATTCTATTTCGATATTCAAGATTTTCCTCCGTACTTCTTTTTCTTTCTCTCTTGCTGCTTTTTATCGTAATCATCATAGGCCGTCACAATTTTTTGTACAAGGGGATGTCTTACCACATCGGCGCTGGTAAGATGGCAAACGCCGATCTCCGAAATATTGCGAAGAACCCTCAGCGCATCGTCAAGCCCTGATCTGGCGTTATCCGGCAAATCTTTCTGGGACTGATCCCCTGTGATGATCGCCTTAGAACCGAAACCGATCCTGGTTAAAAACATCTTCATCTGAGCCGGCGTGGTATTTTGCGCCTCGTCTAACACGATAAAAGCGTTATCCAAAGTTCTTCCTCTCATGTAAGCCAAGGGAGCCACTTCAATCAGCCCTTTTTCCATATTTTTCATAAAGGTTTCCGCCCCCATGATCTCGTAGAGGGCGTCGTATAAAGGTCTTAAATAAGGATCCACCTTACTTTGAAGATCTCCCGGCAAAAATCCAAGTTTTTCTCCCGCTTCGATGGCGGGTCTGGTTAAGATGATACGATTTACTTCATTGGCCTTAAAGGCAGTGATCGCCTTTGCCATGGCAAGGTAGGTCTTTCCCGTACCGGCAGGTCCCACGCCAAAAACGATCATTTTATCCCGGATCATTTTTACATACTCCTGCTGACCGACGGTTTTTGGTTTGATCGGCTTTCCCATAATGGTGTGGCAGATGATATCCTCGTCTAACTCCGTCATGGCAGAGAGAGAGTCTGTCACGGACAAAGATAATGCATAATCCACATTTTGCTCCGAGATGATATTTCCCCGCTCTGAAAGCAAAAGTAGTTCATCGATCACCTTTTTTGCGCTGACGCATCCCTCTTCGCCGCCGATTAATTTCATCCGGTCATCCCGAAAAATAATGGTAACTCCCAGTGTTTTTTCGATCTTTTTCATGTTGGCGTCAAATTGACCAAAGACATTGCCTGCATGGGCCGCCGGAAATGGATATTCCAATTCCTTTATATTCATTCCTGTGCTCCTCTCTTTTATCGCCCGGCATTTATTCGGATTCTTCCTCTTTATCCCTCTGGCGCAACTCATTTTTCGTAATCTCTCGCTCTTTTCCCAGTCTTTCTTTGAGCGTAATGGTTCCGCGGGCAACACATTCATTTTTATCACAATCTATTCTAACATTATTTTTTAATATTTCTACCCCTTTTGTCTCATATTCCTCCAAAAATAAGTTCATCCGTTTCTTGATCACATTTACCGCCTCTTCTTTTGTGTAGGTTTTTTCTTTCACGATGCACTCTTTTTGTTTAATTTCGTAGAGGGTAAAGGGGAGATAAAAACTTTCTCCGATCTTTACGGGAATCTGCAAGGTCTGCTCGTCATAATTTTCATACTCCATGGTATTGCGGCTAAGATTCCATAATTGATTGCCAAAAAGAAGTTTATAACCTTTCTTTTCCTTTCCCGTATACTGTTTCTCATAATACAAAAGGGGAAGTTTATCCTGGTAAGCAAGCTGGGTTTTGGCATAAATATCCCCGCTTGCCCGTACGCAAAGCGTCTCCGTTGTCTCTCCGGCGTCGTCTACGATATCCACAATGCCGGAAATCAAAATATCGCCGGCTTTCACCTTATCTCCTTTTTTCACCCTGGCATACCCGCTTCGGACCACAATGGATTCTATGACGCCGTCCTTTTGTGCGGTCAAATGGCAAGGCGTATCTTTTTCTTCTTCTTTTGCCCCAGGGTCAAGCGTCTCCTTAATATGTACCCGAAAGAGAGTGCCCTTTAATTCACAGGATACCCAGGCGACGTCTTTATAATCCTCCCGGATCTTTCTTTCTAATTTTTCACAATCGATTTTTTTAGACAGGATTCCGCAGCGGATCTGTTTTTCTTTCAGGTAATTTAAGATATCTTCTTCCGAGTGGGAATAAGAACCGACCACTTCAATCTTCCACACAAATAACGACAGCACATAAAGGGCGATCCCGCAGCCAAAAAGCGCCGCCGCAAACGCCTTTCTTTTCCTGTAGCGATAAAATAAATGGGGCAGTCCTGCTTTCTTTACGCACTCATAAGAACATCCGGTTTTCTTGCCGATCTCTTCGAGCATACGGTATCCTGCGCCGCTGATATAAAAGGTGAACTCCCCTTTCTTTTTTTCCACTTTCCAAAGCAAAATATTCTTTTTGACGCAGAGATTTAAAAAACGCTCTTGGTTTGTTCCATGGAGTATGATCAGGCAGTAACCCCGCAAAAAGTTTAAAATAGAAAAAATCATAGCAAGTCCTCATATTTTTATAGAATGGATACAGCCCTTTATTTTCATGTCGACATCTGTAAAATATTCTATGTTTAAATGAGTTCCTTCTATGATCAACTTACATCTTTTACACTGGAGAACTATTTTTGTATCACAATAATCTCCCAGAGAGCCATAATTTTCGATATGTAATTCACGGTTTCCCTCTAAGGTACATACCGGCATATTATGAAGATTCATGATTTCCCCCATAGTTTTTTTATCATCTTATGCGGGAAAAAGAAAAAGATTCCGGTGAGTTTCCCCACCGAAATCTTTTTTAAGCTTATACGTTAGCCTGTACGGCTTTTAACATTAATGTGAAGGATGTAGCTCCCGGATCCTGATGTCCGATACTTCTTTCGCCTAAGTAGCTTGCACGTCCTTTTGTTGCAATGATTGTTTTTGTATATTCAATACCTTCTTCCGCTGCTGCAACACCGGCGTCAATTGCTTTTTTCGCATCCTGATCTGCCTCATAAGAAGCCTTGATCGCATCGAGAGCAGGAAGCATAGCGTCAAGCATGGTCTTTTCACCCTTCTGCGCTTTGCCTCGTTTCATGATACCTTCTATGGCAACTCCCAACATACCGATGAAATCATTCATATCCATCTCTGTCTTGCCCTTAAGATATGCTCCGCCTTTCATAAATGCGGTTCCATATAAAGGACCGGAAGCTCCTCCCACTGTGGAGATCAGTTTCATACCGATCGCCTTTAAAATGGCTCCGATATCCTGTCCTTCGAAAGTATCCATCACATCTGCAACAGCGTCAAAACCACGGGCAAGATTAATACCGTGATCGCCGTCGCCGATTACGTTATCAAGTTCTGTTAAATATAATTTCTGTTCATCAACGTCTGCGATAATCTTTTTGATTACCTCAAGAACCTTTGTTGTATCAGCCATTGTTATCTCTCCTATAAATGATATTAGAGCTGCCTGTCCGGCAAACGCCGTCCGAGGCATTCATATTATATTATTTTACTGTCATAGCAGGAGTATCAGCTTCCGCATCTAAAAGTTCTTTCAACTGGTCGTCAAGGCGAAGTAATGTGATGGAGAAACCTTCCATCTCAAGGGATGTCATGTATTCACCAACTAATGTCTTATAAACCTTGATTCCTTTTTCTGCCAAAACATCAGATACACGATTGTTTACAACGAAGAGTTCCATAAGAGGAGTAGCTCCGCATCCGTTGATCATTACAGCTACTTCAGATCCGGAATAATCGATATCTGCAAGAATCTTCTCTAATAATGTGTCAACGATCGCATCTGCTTCTTCCAAAGGTTTCTTTTCCACACCTGGCTCGCCATGGATACCGATACCGATTTCCATCTCGTCGTCATTGAGTTCAAATCCAGGAGTTCCGGCAGCAGGTACGATACAAGGTTTGATTGCCATACCCATTGTTCTGACATTATCGATAACCTTCTGAGCAACAGCCTGTACTTCGTCAAGGCTTGCGCCTGTCTCAGCAAGAGCTCCGGCGATCTTATGTACGAAGATAGTTCCTGCAACACCGCGGCGTCCTGTTGTCCATGTGGAATCTTCTACTGCCACGTCGTCGTTTACTACAACCTGTTTTACTTCGATATCATCCATATCGGCAGCCATCTCTCCGGCCATCTCAAAGTTAAGAACATCGCCTGTGTAGTTCTTGATAACCATAAGAACACCCTTGCCAGCGTCGATTGCTTTAATTCCTTCGTATACCTGATCTGGTGTAGGAGAAGTAAATACAGCTCCTGCTACTGCTGCGTCGAGCATACCAGTTCCGACAAATCCGCCATGAGCAGGTTCATGTCCGCTTCCGCCGCCGCTGATCAGGGCAACTTTACCTTCTTTTTTGTTGGCTCTTACTACGATATTACCGGCGTCAAGCTTTTTAAGATACTGAGGATAAGCCTTAACCATACCTTCTATCATCTGGTTTTCAACCTGGTCTACTGCATTAATGATCTTTTTCACGATAAATCTCCTCCTTAAAAATGAATATAGATCTTTTCCGTGACACTTCACGTTAATCTATAATCAATAATATCACTTTTGCATAGTTGGGTCAATTAAAAAAGAATGATTATTGTGTGTTTTTTATAAGAATTTTAAATTATATTGCAAATTAATATCAATAATTAATAATTTTTACCGGATTTTTTTCAAACATTTTTTAAAAAAAGCAAACTTCCCATTACAAAAAAAGGACGTTCCCTTTTCGCCATGAGAACGTCCTTGTATGTCACGCGTCGAATTATAGTTCCTACCTACGGCAGTTTTACCGCAGATTA
>CAZKQV010000010.1:0-78178 GCA_964555015.1 uncultured Eubacterium sp.
AAATCCTGCGTGTATGCCCGTAAATCAAGGCTTTTTTGAGATAATCAACCATTTTGGCATAATAACTGTTAATGTGTTTGCGGGATACATTGTCTTTATCAAGAAGCATTATATTAGCATTTTCAAAAATTTCATCGTTTTTACAATTCAATTTTTCCCTATAAGCCGGAGTACAAACAAAAATATATTCGATAGTTCCCAGAGAATGATAGATTGATCTTCCTGAATTTTCTGGCTTTACTACCAGCGCTAAATCAATACTGCATTCTTCGATCATCAAGTACGCCTCTACCGAAGAAGTACAAGTAATTGCTAAATTTGTATCGGGATATAAACTTGAAAACTTCTTCAAATAGGGCATGAGGAAATGTTTACATAATACATTACTGGACGCTATGCGTAAAGATCCCGTGTTAAACGGGAATCTAAGGCTTTTTTCAGTTTCAGAAAGCATACCAAGCGCTTTTTTGGCGCTATCATATAATAATCTCCCTTTTTCTGTAAGTTCTACTCCCTTCGACTTTCTAATAAATAGCGTAGTGTTGAGATTTTCTTCTAATTTTTTAATAGTGATACTCACTGCTGGCTGAGAAATATAAAGTTGAGCGGCGGCTTTGGATATACTTTTATTTTCAGCGACAGAAAGAAAAATTTTATATTACGTGAGATTAGCAAAAGTATTCATATTTTCTCCATATAAATTAAAATTATGTTGTTTATAAAAACCATATATTTGAATTATATCATGGAAGAAAGTATACTTCAATAAAGTGTAGTAAAGCTTGAAGAGGAGGTTCCACATGGATACATTCGAGTTTGATCTTATATTTTCCAATGCAGCCCTACATTGGGTGAAAGACCATAAGAAACTTTTGAAAAATACTTACAGGGCATTAAATCCTCATGGAAAAATATTATGGAACTTTGGAGGCGCCGGAAATACTTCTAATTTTATTGATGTGATCCAGAAGAAAATATCAGAAGATACCTATGCAAAATACTTTGAAAATTTTGAATGGCCCTGGTTCATGCCGTCAAAAGAACAATACACAGAATTGATTTCAACGATTGGATTTGCGGACTATACAGTGAAAGAAGTAAATAGGGACAGATATTTCTCTAATGCTTCGGAAATGGTCCAATGGATCGACCAGGCAAGCATTGTACCGTTTATAAAAAATATCCCGGAAAAACAAAATGAAACATTCCGCCAGGAAATAATTGAAGAAATGTTAAAAAGAACGCGGCAGCCAAACGGCGCCTGTTTTGAAACATTCCGCAGAATTAATATATATGCAAGAAAATAATCAGGAGATCGAACAGAATGAAAAAAATTGATTTAGAAAATTGGGAAAGAAAATTACACTATCAAATTTTCAGGAACAGCGTTCAGCCACAGTATTGCGTCACATTTGAATTAGATATTACACATTTTCTGAAAGTCATTAGAAAACATCATTATTCATTTACATACTCATTCGTGTTCGCGGTTTCAAAATGTGCAAATCAGATCAAAGAATTTCGTTATCGTTTTTTTGAAGGAAATCCAGTGATATTTGATAAAATTAACACAGCGTTTATCTATTTGAACAAAGATATAGAATTATTTAAAGTGGTCAATGTAGAAATGGTGGATACGCTGGAAGAATACGTAGCCTTAGCAACTGAAAAAGAGCAGGCGCAAAAAGAATATTTTACAGTTCCACTAGGTAACGATGTGTTTCAATTTTCTGCATTTCCGTGGGTAGCTTATACACATATTTCCCATACGGATTCTGGGAACAAAGATAATGCGACACCTCTGTTCGATTGGGGAAAATATTATGAAAAAGACGGGAAAACCCTTCTTCCCTTTTCCGTTCAAGTGCATCATTCTTTTGTAGACGGCGTTCATATTGGGAAACTGGCAGATAATTTGCAGCATTATTTGAATACCATAGGAGAATGATTAGGAACAAAAAAACTGAAAACAAAAAATGTTTTTGGCAATGTCCTCTTGACAGTAACCCATATAGTTAGATCAAGGCTCTTTTAAAAGTGATAAATAAGTGGTAAAATTAACTTTCAAATCAATGAAAAACTCTCCGGATCGGATCGCACGGATTTCTTGCTGCGCCGGAGAGGAATTATGATTATGTCGCAGCAGGAACCTGTTTCAATAGGCCATGAAATTTAAAGAAAAGAGACTAAAATGGAAAAATACACAATCAGAATTGCCCGGGAAGAAGACGCACGGCAGATTCACGATATTTATGAAGCTTATTTAGAGGACGAAAACGTAACATTTACTATAGAGAATCCAAGTGTTGAAGAATATCGGAATAAAATAATTTTTACGAAAAAAATATATCCGTTTTATGTTGCGGAGTCATCAAAAGGCAAAATATTAGGTTATGTCTATGGCTCCCCCTTAAGACCCCACGATGCGTATAAATGGAATGTGGAAGCAACGATCATGCTGGCGCCGGATACAGAAAGAAGACAGGGAATTGCCACTGCGCTATATAAAAAACTGATAGAAACTCTGGGAAAACAAGGATTTCAATTTGTTTATGGCGTTTTAGTCGATACCAATAAACCAAGCATTTCGCTTCATGAATCACTGGGATTTAAGGAAGTGGGACATTTTTATAATGCAGGTTATAAACTTGGAAAATGGCGCGGTATTATATGGATGCAAAAACAGATCGGAGAATTAAAGGAAGCGCCAGCAGAACCAGTACCATTCGAAAATGTGACTGGGTGAATCCTTTCCCTGTTATTAAGACTATCATAAAACAATTTTTTGATATGTCTGCAAATAGGAAAATAAAAAGAATGTGCGGAAAAAGCAATAACATTGCAAGAACGAAAGAATGGAGCTTTGGAGAATGATAGAAAAATATAAAGTGTTAAATATATACGAAGATGATTTTGGATGTGAGGAGAGAGCGGATGATCATAAAACGCAGGTGATCGTAGTGTTAAAAAGATCCGATGGGAAGGAAATTACCATCAAACAGGAGGACGACTGGCTTTACCAACAAGACATCAATGAGGGAGACGAGGTTGACTTGATGGAAGGAAAATTGCAAAAAAGAATAACTAATCTCTCCGACAAAGAATTAAATGAAAGATTTGAATTTAGAAATATATTATCGGAGGAAGCAGATCAGGCGGCATCCATTGAAGAAATATGTTTCCCGCCAAACGAGGCTTGTTCCGAGGCGATGATGAAAGAACGGGCCGTTAGGGTGTCGGACTTATTTTTAGTGGCAGTGGACAAAAAAACAGGAAAAATCGCAGGATTCTTAAACGGCATCGCAACCGATGAGCATCGTTTCCGGGACGAATTTTTTTCCAATGCCAAACTCCATGATCCGGCAGGAAAAAATGTGATGCTTCTTGGACTTGACGTTCTGCCCCAATACCGTGGACAGGGTTTGGCAAAAGAGATTATGTTTCAATATCTGCGAAGAGAAAAAGCAAAAGGCAGACAAAGTGTAACCTTAACCTGTTTAAAATCCAAAGTAAAAATGTATGAGAAAATGGGATTTTCGGATCTGGGGATTTCCGGCTCCACCTGGGGAGGAGAAGAATGGCATGAGATGCGGCAGACGGTGAATATATAAAGTATAAAGGTAAAATAGAATTTGAAAATAACCGGATGAATTGTATTGCTTTTGCAGAAAAAAGAAAAGGAGGATGTTGCGGATCGATTTGCGGAAGATAAATTGATCCCGCCGGAAAAATATAAGCATTTCATACAAACAACAAATTTTTTTACGGAAGAAGTTATCAGAAAATTTGCAGACAGTATCCAAAGAGACCCTGGCATTGTGTTGGGGCGTTTGCAGTATGATAAAAAAGTGTCATTTTATGATGTTGATTTGTCGAGAGCGCTAAGATATCGTTATAAAGTAGTCACTTCATAAATAGCGGACATGAAAAAAGACCAGTTGAAAAACTGGTCTGATTTTCTTTGGATACCAATCGCCTAATAGCGACGCCAAAATATGACGCTTACCTAGATAACGGCACTGACATAGGACTTACTGTTGATAACCATATAGTAGCATATTCAAAAAAGACTGTCAATATTCCAGAAAAAATATGTTACCGTCAAATAGATGATGTCAAATAGATGTGGCAAAAACATGATCATATGCTGCGCTATGCTCGTCTGGAGGAGCGAAACCATTTTGAAGCAATACCTTTTTAAGCGCCCAAGGCCGAAGGGAGCGGTTGAGAAATTTAGCGTGGAAACTCAAAAATAAATTTCAAAATACCTGTCTCTTTAAGCTTCTTAAATTCGTCTTCATAAGCTCCGGTTTGGAGATGTGAGTAATATAGGTTGGAAAACACATCAGCCAACTGTATGAGATCATTCTTTGATGAATCGAAATATCTAACGTCGAATCTTCCTGTTGCCACTCCATTCATAAACAATTCGGTATTGAGATAATTTTCAAGAAAATGCCTGGTTTCTGTTTTTTCGTTGCGTTCATCAAGCTGCAATAAACAATCCTCATCGGGCAGAAGCCCGGTCCGAATAAAATATTCTAAGGCCAATCTTATCGTGTAATTAAATACTCTTGCCGTATATTTACAAAAAAGATCGGTTAATCTCTCATTTGCAATTTTAATATAGTAGATTTCAAGGGATTGTTTAAGAGAAAAAAATTCTACGAATTTAAGCTTCATTTCTCTGTCAAACTGGGATCCCTTCAATTCCCTGAATTTGCCGTGGGAGAACATCCTGCCGCCGGGTTTCATAACCTTGCCAGTATGAGGATTCATCTTTGTCTGATCCAATTCAAGAAGCCTGTTGTAATTGGAAGAAACAAAGCGTTTATAAGTACGTTTGAGAGCATCGTTTTCTAAAACACGTACCATGCATATGATAAAAAATTTGTTATTCGGTATATGATTATTAATTGAGCCGGATTCGTCCACATATATGTTCATTATGCATCTCTCCTAACGTATAGAGTCGAATATTATTTTATCATGCCAGGTATTGTAAGTAAATAATAATGCAAAGGAATAGTGACGAGCCAATGCAAAGGAATAGTGATGGGCAAATGTAAAGGAATAATGATGGGCCGCTTAGTTGGATCGGGCATGAGCGCCCGTGGAGAACACAAACGAGAAAGAATAAAACCCTTGCTAGAACAAAAGATATCATATATAATATTCTTAGTCTTGCAGAAAGAGAGTGAATCATTATGAGTCAGGCGAAAGTCGACAGACGAAAAGAACAAAAAAAGAACCGTAAGCAGATTATGGCGAGGGAAAAAAGAAAAAACCGATTTTATAAATTCATCGGATACCTCTGTTTGCTTTGTATTATCGGAGGAGTGGGATTTTCTGTATATCATAAGGTGAATCCGGCGCCGGAACCGGATGCTACAGCATTTTACAGTCTGATCGCAACGGACAGCTATGGATTATTGGATCCGTCTCTTCCGGAATCAGAATAACTTTTACAAAAAGGATTGTCTGGAATCTCATAATGAAAATCCAGGACAATCCTTTTTCATTGTAAGGTATAATACATAGTGACAAGAATATTATTTTTTCACTTTCCCGGGAGATGATCCGGGAATTAGAATGGGGCGGATGAAATATGGCATTTACACATTTACACCTCCATACGGAATACAGCTTGCTGGACGGCTTTTGTAAGATTAAAGAGCTGCTTCCGAGGGCAAAGGAACTTGGTATGGACAGTCTTGCCATCACCGATCATGGTGTGATGTATGGAGTGATTGATTTTTATAAAAAGGCAAAAGAGGTTGGAGTAAAACCAATCCTTGGATGTGAGGTATATGTCGCTCCGGGGTCGCGTTTTGACAGAGAGACGGCGCGGGGAGAAGACAGATATTATCATTTGATCTTGCTGGCGGAAAATAATCAGGGATATCAGAACTTGATGAAAATTGTAACCCGGGGCTTTACGGAAGGATATTATTACAAACCGAGGGTGGATTATGAAATTCTTGAGAGGTATCATGAAGGTTTGATCTGTCTAAGCGCTTGTCTGGCCGGAGAAGTACCTAACAAAATTTTAAAAAATGATTTGACAGGGGCGAAAGAATCCATTCTTAAAATGCAGTCAATTTTTGGAAAGGAAAATTATTTTTTGGAGATTCAGGATCACGGAATCCGGGAACAGACTCTCGTGAATACCCAGCTAATGAAATTTTCCAAGGAGTTGGAGATTCCTCTCGTTGCCACCAATGACGTACACTATATTAATGAAGAAGACGCCACTCCCCACGATCTGCTTTTATGTATCCAGACCGGAAAGCTGGTGACGGATACGGACCGAATGCGTTATGAGGGAGGACAGTTTTATCTAAAATCCGAGGAGCAGATGAAACAATTGTTTCCTTATGCTAAGGAAGCGTTGGAAAATACCCACAAAATCGCTGAGCGCTGTAATGTGGAGATTGAATTTGGACATCAGAGGGTGCCGAAGTTTGAGGTTCCCGGAAATCAGGACGCCTTTTCCTACTTAAAAATGCTTTGTGAAAAGGGATTGAAGAAAAGGTACGGCGATGAGCCTTCTTTGGATTTGAAAGAAAGAATGGAATACGAGCTTAATACCATAAGGAATATGGGATATGTGGATTATTTTCTTATTGTGTGGGATTTTATCCGGTTTGCCAAGAGTAAGGGAATTGCCGTGGGACCTGGGCGTGGTTCCGCAGCGGGAAGTATCGTGTCCTATTGTCTGGAAATTACAGACATTGACCCGATTCGTTACCAGTTGATCTTTGAGAGATTTTTAAATCCGGAGCGAGTTTCCATGCCGGATATCGATATTGACTTCTGTTACGAGAGAAGACAGGAGGTTATTGACTACGTTTATGAAAAATACGGCAAAGATAAAGTGGTTCAGATTGTGACCTTTGGTACAATGGCGGCGAGAATGGCCGTCCGGGATGTGGGAAGAGTGCTGAATCAGCCTTATGCCCAGGTGGATCATGTGGCGAAAATGATTCCGATGGAACTGGGGATCACCATTGAAAAGGCGTTAAAAATGAACCCGGATTTGAAAAAGGCCTACGATGATGATGAGACGATCAAAAACTTGATTGATATGTCGATCAAATTGGAAGGTTTGCCAAGGCACACTTCCATTCATGCCGCCGGCGTTGTGATCGGTCAAAGACCGCTCGATGAGTTTGTGCCGCTCTCACGAGGAGCAGATAATGTTATCACCACTCAGTTTACTATGACCACCATCGAAGAGCTGGGACTTCTTAAAATGGACTTTTTAGGTCTTCGAACGCTTACAGTGATTCAGGACGCAGTGCGTCTCATTGAAAAAAAACTGGGAAAACCATTTCACATCGATGGTATCAATTACGAAGACCACGATGTGTATGAGATGATCGGCCAGGGAAAGACCGAGGGGGTGTTCCAGTTGGAAAGCGCCGGGATGAAATCCTTCATGAAGGAGCTTCGGCCGGAAAATCTGGAAGATATCATTGCGGGAATTTCCCTCTATCGCCCGGGCCCAATGGACTTTATTCCAAAGTATGTCAAGGGTAAACAAAATAAGGATTCCATTACTTATAGCTGTCCGGAACTTGAGGAGATCCTTTCTCCAACCTACGGCTGCATCGTTTATCAGGAACAGGTAATGCAGATCGTAATGAAGCTTGCCGGTTATACTCTCGGACGAAGCGATCTGGTCCGCCGCGCCATGTCAAAGAAAAAGGGAGACGTCATGGCGAGAGAAAGGGCGAACTTTGTATATGGAAATGAAGAAGAAGGCGTGGAGGGCTGCATAAAACGAGGGATATCGGAAGATGTGGCCAATAAAGTGTTTGATGAGATGATTGATTTTGCAAAATATGCATTTAATAAATCCCACGCAGCGGCTTACGCGGTGGTGTCTTATCAGACAGCATGGCTTAAATACTACTATCCGGTGGAATTTATGGCCGCTCTTCTCACTTCTGTGATCAATAATGGCAGGAAGATCACGGAATACATTAATACCTGCCGGAATATGGGAATTAAAATACTTCCTCCGGACATTAATGAAGGGGAAGCCTCCTTCTCCGTTTCGGGAAACAATATTCGTTATGGTCTTGCCGCCATTAAAAGTATCGGAAAAAATATGATCGACGCAATGGTTTGCGAGAGGGAAAAAGGCGGAAAATACAAAACTTTAAAAAACTTTATGGAACGACTTACGCCGAAGGAGATTAACAAGAGATCTTTGGAAAATCTCATAAAAGCAGGAGCCCTTGACAGTCTGGGAGCGACCAGAAAACAGTTGATGAGCGTATATCTCTCCGTCCTTGACGAAGTAAATAAAGAGAGAAAAGAGACGATCTCCGGGCAAATGTCCCTCTTCGATTTTTTCAGCGAAGAAGAAAAAAAGGAATACGAACTCAAATATCCGGATGTGGGAGAATATAAATCCGATCAAAAACTTGCCTTTGAAAAGGAAGTGTTGGGGATTTATGTAAGCGGACATCCCCTGGAACAATATATTGACAGTATCCAAAAACAGGTGAATGCCGAAAGCACGGACTTTGAACCGGACGAAGAAACCGGACATAGTATTGCCAAAGACGGCGTAAACTACATTGTGGGAGGTCTGATTTCGGACATTACGGTGAAGCTTACAAAGACCAGCCAGAATATGGCGTTTGTTACGCTGGAAGATTTATACGGTTCTGTGGAGATCATTGTATTTCCAAAGGATTATCAAAGATACAAAGATATTTTGATCAAAGATACGCCGATCTATGTAAAAGGAAGGGCTTCCGTTTCAGAGGAAAGCGGTAAACTCATCGCCCAGTCCATCATCCCAATGGACAGCCTTTCCAAAGAAATTTGGATTCAGGTGGAAAATATCGATGAATTTAAAGAAAAGCATCCAAAACTGCAGGAATTGATCCGCCGCAATCCGGGAAAGGAAGAGGTTATGATCTATTCCAGGAAAGAAAAGGCAGTAAAGAAGCTTCCTCCATATGAAAATATTTTAAATTCACCGCAAATAATAAAAGAAATAAAAACTTTATTTGGAGCTAATAATGTAAGAATTAGGGAGAAGAGTATTGAAAAAATGAGAAAAACGAGATATGATGATTGATGCAAGGGGGATTAACAGCTTAATGATTTAATGGAGGTAAATCTATGAACGGTAATTCAGAAGTTTCGACAATCGGCATTCTGACCAGCGGCGGTGATGCACCGGGGATGAACGCTGCGATCAGAGCCGTAGCCAGGACTGCATGGGCAAGAGGCGTGAAAGTGAAGGGAATTTATCGAGGTTACAGCGGTTTATTAAAACGCGAAATTTTTGATATGGACAAAAATTTCACCTGCGATATCATTTCCAAAGGAGGAACAGCACTTTTTACAGCGCGCTGTGAAGAATTTAAAGAGTTGGAATCACAGCAAAAAGCAGCCGAGATTTGTCGGGAAGAAGGCATTGAAGGACTGGTAGTCATCGGCGGAGACGGTTCCTTCCGCGGCGCTCAAAAGCTTGCTGCACAGGGAATTAACACGGTTGCTCTTCCGGGAACCATCGATCTTGATATTGCCTGCACAGAGTATACGATCGGATTTGACACGGCGGTAAATACGGCGATGCAGGCTATCGATAAGATCAGAGATTCTTCAACGTCCCATGAAAGATGTTCGATCATCGAAGTAATGGGAAGAAACGCCGGCTATATTGCTCTTTGGTGCGGTATTGCGGCAGGAGCAGAGGATATTCTGATTCCGGAGCGTTTTGACGGCAACCGTCCGAAGATGGAAGGCAAGTTAATTGATTCCATTCTTGAGAAAAAGGCTCTTGGTAAGAAACATCATCTTATTATCTGTGCAGAAGGTATCGGACATTCCTACGGTATGGCAAAACGTATCGAACAGGCAACGGGAGTGGAAACCAGATCCAGTATTCTTGGGTATATGCAGCGCGGCGGAAGCCCAACGGCAAAAGATCGTGTATATGCTTCCTACATGGGAGCTCTTGCAGTGGATCTTCTTTGTGCAGGTGCAACCAATCGAGTTGTGGGATATCGCAATGGCCAGTATATTGATTACGATATCGAAGACGCTCTCGGTATGGCAAAAGACGTAGACGAATACGAATTTGAAATTGCACAGATTCTGGGAAGATAGGATTCTGGAAAGACAAGGTTTTGGAAAAGCCAGGATTCTGAGAAGATAATGAAATATATGGTAATAATTATTGGATGATAATGCGCCGCACTCACGAAGCTTCATTGTGGGTGCGGCGCAGTTTTTATGCCGGTTTATACCAGCGTCAAAGATTTTTCGTAGAAAGAAATGGCATTTTCTTTTGATAATTCAAAAGGCCAGGTGGATAATTTTCCAGGATTATTCATAAGACCTTCGGCGTAAGCTTCCGCGTCTTTTCGTGGGATGGAAACTTCTCCCACAAGGGATTTTAAATAATCGGAAAATTCACTTAAGGATGCAAATCCCAGAAGTGTTAAAATGTTATTTATGGCAGCTTCGTCATGGGAAGCATATAATTCCATATAAGCGGAAAGGAAAATACCGCAGGCTCTTCCGTGAGGGACGCCTTCATTATAAGTGATCTCGTAGCTCATGGCATGAGGAAGAGAAGTGGCGGTGTGCGTGATGGCCATTCCGGCAACCGTAGAGGTGAGCATAAGTTTTGTTCTCTGTTCCTCGGTCAGTTCCTCTTTTGATGTGAGAAGATCTTTGATTTGAGACCATAATTTGAACCCATATTCAGAAAACATACGGTTATAAAGGTTGGCGCTGCTGTTAAGATAACTCTCGATACAATGAGCCAGAGCGTCAATTGCGGTGTTGATGATCAGGCTGCGGCTTGCAAAGGAAAGGTACTTTCCGTCAACCAGCGCAAGATCCGGAAAGATTTTATAACTGATGCTTTTCTTTGTCTTATGTTCATGTCTTGTAAGAACAGAAACCGGAGTGACTTCCGAGCCGGTACCGCAGGTAGTAGGAATGGCGGCGATCGGAAGCGTAGAAAGATCTTTTGCGACATAGAGACAGTCGGCGGTCTCCTCCGGATTAGCAATCAGCAGGGCAATGGCCTTGGCGGCATCGAGGGGAGAGCCTCCTCCGATTCCGATCACAAAATCTACGCCGATTTCCTTTCCAATCTGCGCAGCCTTCCATACAGTTTCCACGGAAGGATTTTCTTCGATTTCATTGAAAGTCTCATAAGAGATTCCGGCGTCCTGTAAAACGCTGGTCACATCATCAAGAGAACCATTTTTTACGGCAGAGTGGCGTCCGGTGATAATAAATGCCCTGGAGCCTAAAGCGCACAGTTCTTTTTGGTGATTTTTGACACATTTTGTTTCGATATAAACATTGGTTGGATCATAAAAACGCATAATACAAATACCTCTTTTCCAATTATATGATAGGGTCCGCCCGAAACAATAGAGCTGCCCTAAGCAATCCTATGTTTTTGTTCGTTTATAATCATACTACTATAATCATACTACATTTATCGGAAAAATGAAAAGAAATATTAAAAATATCATTTGATTTCATGAAATTATTTGGTAAAATGTTTGGGAAAAAATCTTAACAAGGAAGGACGGATTCTTTAGAGACATCACTAAAGAAAAACAGGTTTCATGGATATGGAAAAAGAAAATAAAATGGGAGTGAAGGCGGTCCCTTACTTAGTGATCACGATGGCTTTGCCTTTAATGTTTTCTCTTCTTGTACAGTCATTATACAATATTGTGGACGGCATTTTTGTATCACGTATCAGCGAAAAAGCTTTGACAGCTACTTCATTGGCCTATCCCATCCAGCTTTTAATGGTTGCGGTCGGCGTGGGAAGCAGCGTGGGAGTGAATGCCTTTTTATCAAGAGAAGTGGGAGCCCGTAATTTCAAAAAAGCATCACAGATCGCTGCCACTGCAATGATTCTTTCATTGATTTATTCAGTGATACTTGCGGTGCTCGGGCTGTTTGGGGCAGATTTTTTCGCCGGATTGTTTACAAAAGATGCAGAACTCGCTGATCTGTGCGGTACTTATTTGCGAATTTGCATGGTATTTTGTTTTGGAATGCAGATTCAGATGATGGGGCAGCGCTTTTTGCAGGCGGTGGGAGATACTGTTTTAAGTATGATCTGTCTCGTAGTAGGAGCGGTAGTAAATATTATTTTAGATCCGATCATGATTTTTGGGCTGCTGGGATTTCCTGAAATGGGGATAACCGGTGCCGCCGCCGCTACAGTAATCGGACAATGGATCGGCGGAATCACGGCGATCATATTAAATGTGTGGAAAAATAAAGAAGTACGGATCACATTTAAAAATTATATATGGGATTTTGGCATCATCAGGGAAATCTACAAAGTAGGGCTTCCGACGATCATTATGCAGGCCATGGGAAGTTTGATGGTAACTTCCATTAATTTACTCCTCATGCCTTATTCGGCTACAGCAGTAGCTTTTTTCGGAATATATTACAAATTACAAAATTTCTTATTCATGCCGATGAACGGTTTGGGGCAGGCCGCAATTCCGATCATCGGGTATAATCTTGGGGCAAAGAAAAAAGAGAGGATTAATCAGGTGTTTGCAACCATCATTCCTGCGGCCGCCGGCGTTGGCGCCGCAGCAACGATCATTTTTCTGATATTTCCCAAACAGCTTCTGTTGCTGTTTGCCGCAAGTGACTCGATGATTGAACTTGGGGTGCCGGCCTTACGGATCATTTGTGTTACATTTATTTTTTCATCCGTGACTACCGTGCTGGGTTACACGGCGACAGGTCTGGGAAATGGTGTGATTAATATGCTGGGCACAGCCCTTCGCCAGGTTATTTTGTATGTGCCCTTTACCTGGCTCTTTTTGAAGATCGGCGGCATAAGTACCGGATGGTACGCTATATGGATTTCTGAGATCGCCGCAGTAATATATAGTGTCTACAGCGTTACAAAACTTTATAAAAAACAGATATCCGCCGCATCCTAAAGGGTGGATTGATCATGAAAAAGGCAGCGTATGGAGTGAAAAACTTACCATGGGCTGCCTTTTTTATACTTTTTGTCATACAAATTTCTTCTACGTGGAAATGTTTTTGAAATTTTTTAAAATGCCAGTTCTTTTTTCATATCGGATAAAATCCCGGCAAGTTCTTCGATCCGTTCATCCGGCATCCGGGATACGGGAGCAGAAATGGAAACCGCATATCCGGGTTTTCCCTCGTAATCTGCGATGCTTACGGCAATACAGCGCACTCCCAATTCATTTTCCTCGTCATCTAAGGCATAGCCTTTCTTTCGGATCTCCATTAATCGGGAACAAAATGTATCATAATCGGTGATGGTATTTTTTGTGAAAGGGCGGATATCGCTCTGTTCCCACAATTGACGGATCTGTTCTGTAGTCATATCAGCGGCCATGGCCTTTCCCACGCCGGAACAATACACAGGGATGCGGCTGCCCACCCTGGATACCATACGAACGGCGTTCTGACTGGATTCTTCCTTGTGGATATACACGGCATCCGTTCCGTCAAGCTGGACAAAATGAACCGTTTCCCCCGTTTCCTGGCTTAATTTTTTAAGAAGGGGTTTTACGGTTTCCAGAATATCGATCCGGTCTAAAAATTGATTGGAAACCGCAAGAATCTTAAAAGTCAAATCATATTTTTGAGAATCCTCATCCTGTCTGACATATCCCATATGAATAAAAGAACTGAGAAGACGGTGAACCGTGCTTTTATTCAGTCCAAGTTTCTGTGTTAAATCATTGAGCGCAAGAGGCCCTTCCTTTGCCAGCAGTTCCAGTACGGCAAAAAGCCGGTCTGCCACTTGAATAGGATTTTTGTTGTCTGATTTATTCTCCATAGCACTACTCCTTTTTGATGTTTTTATATTTTTTAAACAAAGTCACCTTAAAATATATTATATCATATTTCACAATGTGGAACAATGGTTTGAAATGTGGAAAAAATTATATTTTTATATTGACATTTCGGGAAAAAGAAGTATAATCCAAATCAAAGGAGTTTCATAATATAAAATATAATTTCATAATATGAAACAGTGAAGAGAAAGGCAAGAGTTTTATAATGTTAAAGGAGGATATTATGAGTCCAGTGTTAGAGCAGCTTTCTGATTTCGGCATTGTGCCAGTGGTTGTATTAAATGACGTCAAGGATGCCGAACCTTTGGCTAAGGCGTTGTGCGAGGGAGGACTTCCTTGTGCGGAAGTGACCTTCCGTACTGCGGCAGCCCAGGAATCCATTCGGATTATGACCGAGGCTTATCCGCAGATGGTAGTGGGAGCAGGTACTGTATTGACGACAGAGCAGGTTGACCGTGCTGTGGAAGCCGGTGCGAAATTTATCGTAAGTCCTGGTTTTGATCCGGAGATCGTAGACTATTGTCTGGAAAAAGGAATCCCGGTGATGCCGGGAACGGTTACGCCGTCGGAAGTGGCACAGTGTGTGAAGAGAGGACTTAAGGTTGTGAAGTTCTTCCCGGCAGAGCAGTCCGGAGGTGTGGCAGCCATCAAGGCGATGGGAGCTGCCTATGTGGGCTTAAAGTTTATGCCTACCGGCGGAATTAACGCGAAAAATATTGTTAGCTATCTGGAGTGCGATAAGATATTTGCCTGCGGCGGAAGCTGGATGGTAAAGGGAGACCTGATCGCCGCCGGAGAATTTGACCAGATTAAAACGCTGACCCAAGAAGCCGTGGAGATCGTAAAGAAAGTTAGAAAGTAAGGGGGATTGTCATGAATTTGAATTTAAGACCGGCAAAGGAATGTAAATTTGACGCAGTATCTTTGGGCGAGGTTATGCTTCGTCTGGATCCGGGCGAAGGCCGCATTCGCACGGCAAGATCTTTCCGCGCCTGGGAAGGCGGCGGAGAATATAATGTAATCCGTGGATTAAGAAAATGTTTTGGATTAAATACGGCCGTGATCACAGCGTTTGCAGACAATGAAGTGGGAATGCTTCTGGAAGACTTCATCATGCAGGGCGGAGTGGATACTTCTTTGATCAAATGGATGGAAACAGACGGCATCGGCCGCGTATGCCGAAACGGACTGAATTTTACCGAAAGAGGATTCGGTATCCGGGGAGCAAAAGGATGCTCCGACCGTGCCAATACTGCGATATCCAAGGCAAGACCACAAGACTTTGATTTTGAGTATATTTTCGGTGAACTTGGAGTGAGATGGCTGCATACCGGCGGAATCTACGCCGCTCTTTCCGAGCAGTCCTGTGAAACGGTTTTGGCAGCGATTAAGACCGCCAAAAAATACGGAACGATCGTGTCTTATGACTTAAACTACCGCCCGTCCATGTGGAGCGCCATCGGCGGCCAGGCAAAGGCACAGGAAGTAAACAAAGAGATTGCCCAATATGTGGATGTTATGATCGGAAACGAAGAAGATTTCACCGCCTGCCTCGGTTTTGCCATTGAAGGAAACGATGAAAATCTTAATACACTGAATTTGGATGGATATAAAAAGATGATCAATGAGGCGGCAAAAACCTATCCGAACTTTAAAGCCGTCGCTACTACTCTCCGTGAGGTAAAGACCGCCACCGTCAACGACTGGAGCGCTCTTTGCTGGGCAGAGGGGGAAATCTATAAAGCAAAAGATTACAAAGGTTTAGAGATCATGGACCGCGTGGGCGGTGGAGATTCCTTCGCTTCCGGCCTGATCTATGGCTTAATGACAACTGGCGATGCAAATTTGGCGGTAAATTACGGAGCAGCTCATGGCGCTCTTGCCATGACAACTCCTGGCGACACCACCATGGCAAATAAAAAAGAAGTGGAAGCTATCATGGGTGGCGCCGGAGCCAGAGTGCAGCGATAAGTGTAATTTCTCCTTTTTTAGGGCCCACAAAAAAGCGGGCTCTTTTTCAATCCGTAAAAAAAATCCCGAGATCACCAAAACGAGCGCGCAAAGAGTCGCAGGGGAAGAAAAGGAGTTTCCCGCAAGACTCCACAAGACACAGTAAATGTTCACAAAAAGAGAATCCTCCTTTTGGCGAAAAATAATAAAAATATCCTTGAGGGGAAACAGCTTTTATTAATTTTTTATAAAAAATGACTCAAATATTAATCAACTAACACAATTGACAAACTAGTATGTAAGTTGTAAAATTTAGTTATCAAAAAGAAATAGAAAGAGGAGGAAAATCTTATGGAGATGACATTTCGCTGGTTTGGCAAAGATTATGATACCGTCACATTGCAGCAGATTCGTCAGATTCCCGGGGTGACAGGCGTAATTTCTACCCTGTACGACACGATGCCGGGAGAGGTGTGGAGCAGAGAGAGAATCCGGGCTCTAAAAGATGAGATCGAAGCGGCTGGCCTTCATTTGTCCGGAATTGAAAGTGTGAATATCCATGACGCCATAAAAATCGGCAGTGATGATAGAGAACAATATATTGAAAACTATATTGAAACCTTGAAAAATTTGGGAGAAGAAGACATCCATTTAGTATGTTATAATTTTATGCCAGTCTTCGACTGGACCAGAACAGAGCTTTCCAGAGTCCGTCCGGATGGTTCCACCTGTATGGCCTATACCAAAGAGGCGGTGGACGCGCTGAATCCCCAGACCATGTTTGAGTCCATGAACGAAGGTTCCAACGGCGCTGTAATGCCGGGATGGGAACCGGAGCGGATGGAACACGTAAAAGAATTATTTGAATTATATAAGGACGTGGATGAGGAAAAATTATTTGAGAATTTAAAGTATTTCCTGGAGAGAATCATGCCGGTTTGCGACGAGTATGACATTAACATGGCGATTCATCCCGATGATCCTGCCTGGAGCGTGTTCGGACTTCCAAGGATCATTATCAACATGGAAAATATCAATCGAATGATGAAGATGGTGGACAATCCTCATAACGGCGTTACCTTCTGCGCCGGTTCTTATGGAACCAACTTAAACAACGATCTGCCGCAGATGATCCGCTCCCTGAAAGGAAGACTGCATTTTGCCCATGTTCGTAATCTTAAATTCATAAGCCCGACCAACTTTGAAGAGGCGGCGCATTTATCTTCCGACGGAAGTTTTGACGTATATGAGATTATGAAAGCTTTGTATGATATCGGTTTTGAAGGCCCGATCCGTCCGGATCACGGCAGAATGATCTGGGATGAAGTTGGAAAAGCCGGGGTTATGCCAGGATACGGTTTATACGACAGAGCCCTCGGGGCCACTTACCTCAATGGCCTTTGGGAAGCCATTGTAAAGGAAGAAGCACAGAAAGGGGATGCGTAAAGCGTGCGATTGAGTGAGCAGGGGTTACAGGATAAAAAACAGTGGGAAGCAAAAGGATATAGGCTCCCCCAATTTGACAGGGAGAAAGTGACCAGGGAAACCAGAAACAATCCCTTCTGGATCCACTTTGGAGCCGGAAATATTTTCAAAGCATTTCAGGCAAATGTGATTCAAAATCTGTTAAACGAAGGAATTTTAGACCGGGGGCTTGTGGTCGCCGAAGGTTTCGATTATGAGATCGTAGAAAAAATGAATCGTCCCCATGATGATTATCATATTTTGGCCACGCTGAAAGCGGATGGCACCGTGGAAAAAACCGTCGTCGGAAGCGTGGTGGAATCCTGCATTTTAGATTCCGGCAACGAAAAAGAATATGCAAGATTAAAAGAAATCTTTGAAAAAGATTCCTTGCAGATGGTGTCATTCACCATCACGGAAAAGGGATACAGCCTGGTAAATGGCAAAGGCGAACTTCTTGAAGCCGTGAAAGCCGACTATGCGGCCGGGCCGGAAAAACCTGAGAGCTATATCGGGAAAGTCGCTTCACTTTTATACGCCAGATATCTTGCAGGTGAAAAACCTGTTGCCATGGTCAGCATGGATAACTGTTCCCACAATGGAGATAAATTAAAAGCTGCCATCCTCGCATTTGCTGAGGAATGGACAAAGAGAGGGCTGGCCAGAGAAGAGTTCCTTACTTATGTGACATCCGAAAAGGTGTCCTTTCCTTGGTCCATGATCGATAAGATCACCCCGAGGCCGGACGCTTCTGTGGAAAAGATTCTCATGGAGGACGGCGTAGAAGAATTGGAACCGATCGTCACATCGAAAAACACTTACGTGGCTCCTTTTGTCAATGCGGAAGAATGCGAATATCTGGTGATCGAGGATGCGTTCCCGAACGGCAGGCCAAAACTGGAAAAGGGCGGACTGATGTTTACCGAGAGGGAAACCGTAGACAAAGTAGAAAAGATGAAAGTGTGTACCTGCTTAAATCCGCTGCATACTTGTCTGGCAATTTATGGATGCCTTTTGGGTTATACCAAGATTTCAGAAGAAATGAAAGATGAGGAATTGGTGAAGCTGGTAAAAACCGTCGGATATCAGGAAGGACTTCCGGTGGTGGTAGACCCGGGGATCCTGGATCCGAAAGAGTTCATCGATACCGTGTTAAAGGTTCGCGTGCCAAATCCATTTATGCCGGATACTCCGCAGAGGATCGCAACCGATACCTCCCAGAAGCTGGCTATCCGCTTTGGAGAGACCGTGAAGGCTTATCAGGCCTCCGATCAGCTTGACATCGCAGATCTTAAATTGATCCCACTTGTGTTTGCCGGATGGATCCGTTACCTGATGGCGGTGGATGATGAGGGAAATGCTTTTGAATTAAGCGCCGATCCGTTACTGGATACCCTGCGTCCTTATGTGGAAGAACTTTCCCTGGGAGACGGGCGAGACATAGAAAAGAAGGCGGCTCCAATTCTTCATATGAACCACATTTTCGGTGTGGATCTCTATGAAATCGGCATGGCGGATAAGGTTTGCGGTTATTTGAAAGAGCTGATCGCCGGTCCGGGAGCGGTGCGCGCCACCTTGAAAAAGTATCTTTCCTAGAAAATACTTTTCTTAAATGAATAATTGGCAGTTCAGAACTACGAACTGAATGCAAATTATAAAGCAACTGTTGACAAACTACTATAAAAACGAGGAGGAAATTAAAAATGAAAAAAATGAAAAAATTAGTTGTTTTCTTGCTTTGCCTGGCGATGGTATTCGGGCTGGCAGCGTGCGGAGGATCCGATGATTCCTCTGAAGAATCTACAGGAGCAGCATCAGACAGTGCAGCATCCGGAGAGGGAATCAAGATTGGTTTCACCGACAATTACAACGGTAACAGCTACCATCAGTCCATGGAAACTTATATGCAGGAAGCGGCAGATGAATTAAAAGAACAGGGTTATGTCAGCGAGCTTACCATCGTGGAGGCAAACCAGGATGCCGCAACACAGAGTTCCCAGATTGAAGACTTTATCATGAACGGTTATGACATCATCGTCGTTGACCCTTGCTCCACCAGCTCCTTAAACGGCGCGATCCAGGAAGCCTGTGACGCACAGATTCCGGTATTGGTGATCAACGATGGTCCGGTTGATCTGGAAAATGATTATCTGTATCAGTTAAACTTTGACTTTGTTGACCTTGCAGAAACTTTGACAACAGCAGTTTGCGAAAAGATCGGCGGAAAAGGTTCCATCATTGAATTAAGAGGAACTGCCGGAACTACTTGTGATACGGATATGCATCAGGGTGTGTTAAATGCTCTTGAAAACTATCCGGACGTAACCATCGCTTCTGAAATTTATACAGATTGGACCGGTTCCAAAGCTCAGAGCGAATTAAACTCCGTTCTTCCTACATTAGATACTGTAGACGGTCTTGTAACACAGGGCGGAGACGCATACGCAGCAGTACAGGCATTTGTATCCGCAGGATATGATGACCTTCCGGTAATCGCAGGTGATAACAGAGGATCCTTCTTAAAATGGTGGGCAACCGAAGCTCCGGAAGGATACGAAACACTCTCTGGCGCTTGTAATCCATGGGACGGCGCAATCGCTATGTACATTGCAGTGGATATCGTAAACGGCGAAGACGTTGCAAATGTTATGAATTGTCCATTCGGTTATGTGGAGGCAGATACGGTAGCAGATTATGCAGATATGGGTGAAGATGAAGTAGCCATCAACACTTATGATTGGGAAACCATCAAGTCTGACATTGAAAGCGGAAACTAAAAGCTGGTATCATAGTGTGAACACAAAATGCGGCCAGGTCTGGCCGCATCTTTTCAATTGGAAGGAAGTATTTGAGTGAATACGATTGAGCGATTAAATGAACTATTACAAAATGCGTCCTTTGTCGATATGACCTGGCCGCTGGAAGAGGGAATGCCGTACTGGCCGACCCAGCCTCCTTTTGAAGCGGAGATCGGGGATCATCAGTCCAAAGGAGACGCATCCTATTGGCGCAAAATTACATTTTGTGAGCATACGGGAACCCACATCGACGCCGGATCCCACTTTGTGCCGGGAATGCCGGGGATCGATAAAGTGCCGGTGGATCAGATCATAGGCAGAGCGGTCAATATTGACGCCACCGATACGCCGCCTTGCGGCGTGGTTCCACTCTCCAAAGTAAAAGAATTTGAAGACGAATTTGGAGAGATTCAAAAAGGGGATATCGTTTTTTTCCGTTTTGGATGGGATGAGAAATATGCCCTGGGCGAAGCCGGAGCAGATTACATAAAAGACTGGCCGGGAATCTCTTTGGAAGTGGGAAAATATCTCCACAAAAAAGGAGTAAAGGCCATTGGCTGCGACTGTCTGGCGCTGGACGCCTTTGGCAGCGGAGACCCTAACCATCCTTTTCTCCTTGGAAACGGAGTAAATATCATTGAAAATGTAAACAAACTTGGAGAACTGCCGCATTTTTTCAGTGTGATAGGGCTTCCGTGCAAGTTTAAAGACGGTTCCGGCTCCACGATGCGGCTGATCGGGTTGGTAGACCGGGATTCGTAGGGAAGGAAGTGAGATAATTTGATACATAAAAAGAATCAGCAGCCATACTTAAAACTGCAAAACATTGATAAGTTTTTTGGTATCACCAAGGCATTACAGAACGTAAATCTGGATATTTACGCCGGTGAAGTTGTTGGTTTTGTCGGCCCGAACGGCGCCGGAAAATCCACGCTTATGAAAGTGCTGACAGGCGTTCTCCCTCCAACCAACGGACAGATCGTCTACGCCGGAAATGTGGAAGAACACTACAACACGAAAAAAGCCAAAGAGATCGGGATCGCCTGTGCATATCAGGACTTATCCCTTTGTACAAACTTAAGTGTATTTGAAAACTTCGCAATGCTCAATGTAAGCCACGGTCTGGGCCTTAGCGCCGGGTGGAGGAGCAAAGCGAAAAAAGAAGCCAAGGAGCTTCTGGAAAAATATTTTCCGGGAAATGGAATTGATGTGACAAAAGCGGTGGAAAAGCTGAGCCTGGCAGATCAGCAGGTAGTGGAAATCTGCAAAACATTGATGACAGATAACCTGAAAATATTGATCCTGGATGAACCGACCAGCGCCCTTTCCTCGGACAAAGCGGGACAGCTTCACGACATTGTAAAGCAGCTCTCCGATGAAGGCGTTGCGGTGATCTACATATCCCACAAGTTAGATGAGATCGGAATTGTATCGGACCGTATCTGCATTCTTCGAAACGGACAAAACGTGGGAGAATATATTTCTGATGAAGTGACCCAGGATCAATTGGTGGAACTCATGGGCGGAGGCGCCGGAGGTTCGCAAAAGAAAAAGAAAGCTTCTTCGGCTGAGGGAGAAGTGATGGTGGAGATCTCCGGTCTTACCACAGCGGCGTTATCCAATGTGACGATGAACGTAAAAAAGGGAGAGATCCTCGGAATTTCCGGTCTGGCCGGATCCGGACAGCAGGAATTATTGCAGGCGATCTATAAAGCAAAGAAACATATTGGAACGGCGAAAAACGGCGTGAAGATCAACAGTTCCATCGCCTATGTTTCCGGCGACCGAACCAAAGAAGGCGTGTTCCATCTCTGGGATATTAAAAACAACATATTGATCGCTAACTTAGACCGGTTAAAGGGCAAGATTCTCTTAGATAAGAAAAAAAGTAATGAATCCGCTCAATACTGGTATGACAAATTGAAATTCCGGGCAGAGGGTATTGAGAGCAATATCATGTCGTTATCCGGAGGAAATCAGCAAAAGGCGCTGATCGCCAGAGGAATCGCTTCCGAAGCGGACATTATCATCTTAAACGATCCGACGGCCGGCGTAGATATCGGAACCAAACAAGATATCTATGAATTGCTCCATGAAATTAAAGAAATGGGTAAATCCGTCATCCTCTATTCCACAGAAGACGCCGAGATGGAAATTTGCGATCGTGCTTATATCATGCACGACGGAGCCATCACTGCAGAGCTGGTGGGAGAGGACATCACCGTTTCCAATATTGTAACCGCTTCTTTTAAAAAGGTAGAAAAGAAGCAGGTGGAAGAAAAGAAAGCGAGCGTGCTGGCACAATTTATGTCCTCCCGTCTGATGCTTCCTCTTCTTACCATGATCCTGATTTTTATTGCAAACGTGGCCAACAATCCAAATATGCTCTCCTATGTGGGACTGCGTATGAAGATGAACTCTACGCTTCCTTTGGTCTTTGCCGCGCTGGGGCAAATGTTTATCATCCTTTGCGGCGACTGTGATATGGGTAACGGCTATTCCATCGCCTTGGTCAATGTAATGGTCGGCATTTTACTAACGGGAAATCCTCTCGTCGGTGTCGTGGGACTGTTAATCTTCATTGCCGCCTATATGGGTATGGCCGCATTGATCCATATTAGAAACATTCCGGCGATTGTTGTGACGCTGGGAGCTCAGTTTGTATGGTACGGCCTTGCGCTGATTATCTGTCCGACTCCGGGCGGAAGCTGTCCGGCATGGCTTAAGAGTTTTCTCTCTATCATGACGCCAGTGATTCCGTTCCCGATCATTATTGCAGTGATCGCAGGACTTTTATGCTGGCTGCTCTTATACCGCTGCCGTTATGGTATGGTTATGAGAGGAATCGGAAATAATCCAAATTCCGTGGAGCGTTCCGGATGGAGCTATCTTTTAGCAAAGGTAGTAAACTATGGTATGTCCGGTTTGATGGTAGTTTTTGCCGGTACGATTTATACGGCAACCTGTAACGGCGCAGACGCCAACAGTTCGGTAAACTATTGTATGATGTCCATCGCAACGGTAATTCTTGGCGGCTGTGAGATGGCCGGCGGCGTGGTAGAGCCGGGCGGAGTAGTCATGGCGGCAGTAGCCATGAACCTCATTAACTCCCTGCTCACGGCGATGAAGATCGATTCAAACTACCAGACCGCTATCATCGGTCTGATCCTCATCGCAGTGCTGGCACTGAAATTTGTAATCCACAGAAGGGAGGCTGCTAAGAGTGAATAAGATAAAAGAAATCACACAGAAAAACGCATTTATCTGGCCGGTTTTGGGAAGTATCTTGTTATTTATCCTCATTACCATTGTGACCGGAAGCTTTAACTTAAATGTTCTGGCGTCGGCAGCCAAACTGTGCGTGTTTGCCCTGCTCCTTGCTCTGGGACAGATGATCGTTGTGACCAGCGGTGACGGAGCCATCGACCTGTCGCAGAAATATATTTTAACCCTGACCGCTTACGTGGCTTGTACGGTCATGGCGACAAACATTGTCGTAGGATTGATCGCATCCATTGCAGTGGGAATCCTATGCGGGCTGATCAGCGCCGTCATTAACGTATACTTAAAAGTTCCGGCGATGATCACCACCCTGGCGACAGGATATATGTTTTATACGGTGATCCTGGTGGTATCCTCCAAATGGTCCAGTATTCCAAACAGTACCTTTGTCAAGTTTGTAAATTCCAGTTTGCTGGGAATTAACGCTATGACGCTGATTTGTATCATTGTGGCGATCGTGTTATGGTTCCTCCTTTATCGAACCAAGTATGGACATAATCTCCATGCCGTGGGACAAAAGAGAGAGGCTGCAAGACTGGCCGGCATCAATGTCAATAAAACCGTTGTGATCGCTTTCCTGATCAATGGAGCACTCTGCGGTCTTGCCGGAGCCTTGGGAGCTGCTTATTGCGGCGGCGCCAACCAGGACCTTGGAACCACTTATTTCCTTCCTTCCGTTGCGGCAGCCTTCGTAGGCGGAACCAATGCGGCCGGTGGAAAATCCAGCGTTGTCGGCGTTTGTATCGGCGCTTTGATGATGACCCTGATGTCTACCTTCTTAAATGCGGCAAAGATCGGCGTCGGCGGACAGAAATTGATCCAGGGTATTTTCCTGGTATTCCTGTTAGTGTTGGCGGTATCGGATGTTTCAAAGAAGAAATAATTTTGATAAATGGAGACTGAAAAAATGAAAGCAATTCAAATCGTTAGTCCAAATAATCTGCAAGTAAAAGAAATGGAAAAACCGCAGATCACAGAAGAAAAAAATGTATTGATCAAGATGAAGGCAGCGGGAATCTGCGGAAGCGACGTGGGAATTTATCACGGAACCAATGCAGCCGCAACCTATCCGCGGGTCATCGGCCATGAGATCGTCGGCGTGGTGGAAAAAATCGGCGAAAACGTGACAAAAGTAAAAGTGGGAGACCGGGTCATCATCGACCAGGTCACAGCCTGCGGACACTGCTATGCCTGCAAAAAAGGCCGTCCGAATGTATGCGGCAATCTGAAAGTAAAAGGCGTGCATATTGACGGCGGTTACCGGGAATATATCGCAGTGAACGAAGCAGACTGCTACCATCTGCCGGACTTCTTATCCGACACTGACGCAGTGATGATCGAACCGACCACCATCGCCGTTCAGTGCTTAAGCCGCGCCCAGTTGGAAGAAGAAGATACGATGCTCATCATCGGCGCAGGAGCATTAGGCAGCAGTATTTTAAAAATTGCCAGACTTCACCATCCGAAAAAGATCATTGTGTCCGACATTGACGATGGCAAACTAAAAGAAGCCTTAGAAAACGGAGCGGACGCCGTGATCAACAGCAAGACCGAAGATTTAAACGTCCGGTGTAAAGAATTGACAGACGGATATGGCCCTACCGTCACAGTGGACGCAGCCTGCGTAAAGGGCAGCCTTATGAGCGCTCTTACAGTGACCGGAAACGCAGGCCGTGTGATCACCATGGGATTTTCCGTGGCGCCGGATGAAGTAAATCAATTCCTCATCACCTCCAAAGAATTAGACGTAAGAGGAAGCCGACTGCAAAATCGAAAATTCCAGCAAGTCATTGATCTGGTTAACGAAGGAAAAATTTCTCTGGAAGGAAGCATCTCCCATACATATCATTTCCTGGATGCTCAGAAAGCCTTCGATTTTACAGATACCAAAGATCCTTCCATTCGCAAGATCGCGTTGACCTTTGAATAATTTCATATCCCTCCTCATAAATGGAATCTTCATTTGCGGATGAAGGATAAAGTCCCGGGATACGTTTTCGTTTCCCGGGATTATTCAAATTATCCGGTAAGTATAACTAAAATTTCTGGCATGATTAAAATTTCTGCCGACATTAAAATTTCTGGCATGATTAAGAGTTCTGCCGACATTGAGATTCCTGGAATGATCAAGTTCCCCGGGATTTACTTGACGAAGGAAGAAAAGCTGTTCTATAATGCATTAGTATAAACGATATGAAATAATTATTCAATTTGGCAGTTAACCATTGATAAAAGATAAAAAATCTGGATACTGGCCTAGAAATGGAGAGAAAATCATGCATATATTAGAGCGTTCCTTTCGGGAAAGTGGCAAAGAGTATGCCCTGCGTGTAATAAGAGAAAATATTATTAATTTGGAGTTAAGCCCGGGCATTACGGTGAGCGCCAATGAACTGGCTGCCGAACTGGGAATATCCCGGGGGCCAGTCCGAGAAGCGCTGAATGAGCTAAGTAAGATTGGGATCGTGGAGGTGTATCCCCAGAGCGGATGCCGGATTACGCTGATCGACTATGCCATGGTAAACCAGGCCAGATTTTTGCGAAACACATTGGAAAACGCAGTGGTAAAAGAGGTCTGCCGCTGTGTGGGACCGGAAGATATCATTCGCCTGGAGGAAAATGTCAAATTGCAGGAGTTCTATCAGCAAAATAACCGTTACGATAAGCTTTTGGACTTAGACAATGAATTTCATGAAATGCTGTTTAAGATCAGTAATAAAATGGAAGTATATAAAATAATGAAGAATTTCGATATTCATTCAGACCGACTCCGAACTCTCACCGTCGCCAATCTGGATAATAAAGGGATCGTGGAAGACCATAGAAACATCATGCAGGCCATTGACCGCCACGACGAACAGGAAGCGGAGCGGCTGATGAATATGCATCTTACCAGATATACTTTTGAAAAAGAAGCGCTGCTTCCGAAAAGCGAAAAGTATTTTAAATAGTATATATTAATATAGTACATATATGCGCCCCCTTTTGTTAGACAAAAAACAAGTCTAACGAAAGGGGTTTTCCTTTTACCGACATACGGCAATTTATAACAAAAACTCAATATTTCCCGCTCCTTTCTTGTTATGTGCTTTCTCGTTATGCAAATGAAAAAACATATTTATTGATATTCTCAAAATGATTGTTTTCTATAAAATATACCGTCCGTTCATTTGCAGAATAAACAAAGGATACTCGGGTCGCCCACATACTCTACAGATAGGTCAATGTCAAAATTAAATCCTGTTATCATATCATTCCCACGATAAACAAATCGAGTACACATAATAGCCGCCTTTCCTTCAATTTTTATACGTTTCAATTTTATCTTACAGCCATTAGGATAAACATTCTATACACTGTATGGCACCGAAAAGATTTGTATAATGTAGGATTTTGCCATGAATTTTCCGTGAATTTTTAAAAAGATATTTGCAGTTAGGAATCTTTGTGTTATGATGTAGGTTGAATTTGCAGTAATTGCAAATAATAATAACGAAGGCGCCGGTTTTTTAAAAAAATACCGGGCCGGATGGAGAATGATTTTTCCGTTAATTTTAGAATAGAAGCTAATAGAAAGTGAGGATAATGATATGAGTGAATGTACACATGATTGCAATAGCTGCGGAGAAGATTGTGCGCAAAGAACAGCCAGCCCGGAAGATTTCCGGGTAAAATTGAGCGCAGGAAGCTCCGTAAAAAAAGTAATTGGGGTGGTATCCGGAAAAGGCGGCGTTGGTAAGTCCATGGTGACTTCGCTGCTGGCCTGCTGTTCCATGAGAGAAGGTTATAAGACGGCGATTTTAGACGGCGATATCACAGGCCCGTCCATTCCGAAGGCATTTGGACTTAAGGAAAATCTTGTGGGAAATATTGACGGACTGATTCTTCCGCAGACAACAGATAGCGGAATCGACGTGGTTTCTGTCAATCTGATGCTTTCCAATGAAACCGATCCGGTCATCTGGAGAGGGCCGGTTCTTGGCGGTGTGATCAAACAGTTCTGGGGAGAGACGCTCTGGCAGAATATCGACTATATGTTCATCGATATGCCTCCGGGAACCGGCGACGTTCCTCTTACCATTTTCCAGTCGATTCCTCTTGACGGAATCGTTATCGTAGCTTCTCCGCAGGAGCTGGTTGGAATGATCGTGGAAAAAGCGGCGAACATGGCAAGAATGATGAGAATCCCGATTCTTGGTCTTGTGGAAAATATGAGCTATGTGGTCTGTCCGGACTGCGGCAAAAAGATTTATGTATTTGGAGAGAGCCGCATAGAAAAAGTTGCCAAGGAGTACGGCGTTCCGGTTCTTGCTAAGATTCCGATGGACTCTTCTCTGGCCGCAGCTTGTGACAACGGAAAAATAGAGTATGCCGAGAATCACTACATGGATAACGCTATGGAGGTTTTAAAACAGATATAGATATATTTCCAGGAATCTGAAGAGTGTTCCATGTGACATATTCAGGAGGTGTGGATGAATAATAATTTGAATCAAAAAGATCCCGATAAGAAGAAAAATATCAGATCAGCGATAGCGCTGCTAATTATTTGCCTAGGGATCACAATGTTGTTTACCAGTGTGATGAACCGTTATAAAAATGGAGAGCAAAAACAGATTTCTTACAGTAAGTTTTTGCAGATGCTTGACGAGGGAGAGATCAAGAAGGTCACTCTCAGCGATAAGAAGATTATCTTGGAACCGAAAAAACAGGAAAATCCTGTGACCAAGGTTACGTATTATGTGGTTGCCATTTCCGATTATAAACTGGTGGATCGTTTGAAAGACGCCAATGTGGAATTTGAGGAAAAGGATAACAGCGGCAGTACCATGATCATGTCGGCGCTTGTAAGTTATTTGTTACCTTTTGTGCTGATCTACGGCTTGATGATATTCCTCATGAGAGGAATTGGAAAAGGCGGCGGCATGATGGGAAGTGTGGGAAAGAGCAACGCCAAGGTTTACGTGGAAAAGAAAACCGGGGTGACTTTTGCCGATGTGGCAGGCCAGGATGAGGCGAAGGAAACATTAACAGAAATGGTTGATTTCCTTCATAATCCGGGAAAATATGTCACCATCGGCGCAAAGCTTCCGAAGGGCGCCCTGCTTGTAGGCCCTCCGGGAACCGGAAAGACTCTCCTTGCCAAAGCGCTGGCGGGGGAAGCCAACGTGCCGTTTTTCTCCCTGTCCGGTTCCGACTTTGTGGAAATGTTTGTCGGCGTGGGAGCTTCCCGAGTGAGGGATTTGTTTAAGCAGGCGCAGTCCATGGCCCCGTGTATCATTTTTATCGACGAGGTGGACGCCATCGGTAAGAGCCGTGACAGCCGTTACGGCGGAGGAAACGACGAAAGAGAACAAACCCTTAACGCCCTTCTTGCAGAGATGGACGGATTTGATTCTTCCAAGGGTCTGATCATTCTTGCGGCGACCAACCGTCCGGAAGTATTGGATAAGGCGCTATTAAGACCGGGAAGATTTGATCGGAGAGTCATTGTGGAACGGCCGGATCTAAAGGGCCGAATTGAGACGTTAAAGGTTCACGCCAAAAATGTTAAGATGGATGAAAGCGTGAATTTTGAAGAGATTGCCCTGGCAACCTCCGGAGCCGTAGGTTCCGATCTTGCCAATATGATAAATGAGGCGGCCTTAGGAGCTGTCAAGGCCGGCCGTCAGGTGGTGTCGCAGTCTGACTTGATGGAGGCTGTGGAAGTCGTCTTTGCCGGCAAGGAAAAGAAAGACCGTATCCTCGGCGATGAGGAAAAACGAATCGTGGCTTACCATGAGGTGGGTCATGCGATCTGTATCGCCACGCAAAAACAGGCGGAGCCGGTACAAAAGATCACCATCGTGCCAAGAACCATGGGAGCCCTTGGGTATACTATGAAGGTGCCGGAAGAGGAAAAATATTTAATGAGCAAGGAACAGATGTTAAGTGAGCTGGTCGGATTATTCGGTGGCCGTGCTGCGGAGCAGGTAGTATTTAACTCTGTGACCAACGGCGCTTCCAACGATATTGAAAGAGCGACTCAGATCGCCCGCGCCATGGTGACTCAGTATGGTATGTCCGAAGAGTTCGGCCTGGTATCCTTAGAATCCATTGAGAGCCGTTACCTTGACGGAAGAGCGGTACTAAACTGTTCCGATGAGACGGGAGCAAGAATCGACCGTGTGGTTCAGAAGATTTTAAAAGACGCTTATGAGGAATCCTTAAAGATCATCAGAGAGCATCGGGAAGTGATGGATAAGATCGCCGCCTTCCTTCTGGAAAAAGAGACGATCACCGGAAAAGAGTTCATGCAGATCTTCAACGAACAAAAAACACAAGAAGAGCAGCCCGCAGAAGCGCTCGAAGGAGAAGCATCAAAGGAAAGCACTGAACAGGAGCAGTCTTTCAAAGCGCTCGAAGGAGAGGCCTCCGAAGGAAACGCAGCAAAAGAGCAGTTCCCGGACTTAAAAAGACAGGATCGGCCGGTGTTTGAACCTCAGACCACAGAGGAAAGTTTGGGGAAAGAACCGAAGGCGGAGCCAAGAAGAAGATACCGTTATCGTCCTAATGAGACTACAGAAACGGAGAATGAGGATTGATATTTAATATTCAGGAAGAATTAAAAAAACTCCCGGCTAAGCCGGGAGTTTATCTCATGCATAATGAAAAAGATGAGATCATATATGTGGGGAAGGCCAGGATTTTGAAAAACAGAGTCCGGCAATATTTCCAAAGCGGATATAAAAAAAGCGTTAAGATAGAACATATGGTATCTCATATCGCGTATTTTGAATACATCATCACAGATTCAGAGCTGGAAGCTTTGGTTTTGGAATGTAATCTGATCAAAGAGCATCGTCCCCACTATAATACTATGTTAAAGGATGACAAGAGTTATCCTTATATCCGGGTGACGGTTTTTGAAGAATATCCCCGGATTTTATTTTGCAGGAATGTGAAAAGAGATAAGGCAAAATATTTTGGCCCTTATACCAGCGCAGGGGCGGTAAAGGAAACGCTGGAACTGCTGCGTAAGGTATATAAAATCAGGACCTGCAATCGCGTTCTCCCAAGAGACTTTGGGAAGGAAAGACCTTGCCTGTACCACCAGCTTCATCAGTGCGACGCTCCCTGCCAGGGATGGATTTCCAAAGAGGAATATCGCAGTCACATCGACGAGGTCCTTCGTTTTTTAAATGGCGATGAGAAGGAGATCGTCGTCAAATTAGAAGAAAAAATGAAAAAAGCAGCGAGCCGTCTGGAGTTTGAGCAGGCAGCGGAATACAGGGATTTGATTGAGAACGTAAAACGAATCAGCGAGAAGCAAAAGATCAATCATACCGATGGAGACGACAGAGATATTATCGCCATAGCAAAAGCGAACAATGAGGCGGTGATCTCTGTATTTTTTATACGAAACGGAAAGCTTTTGGGAAGGGATCATTTTCACATGACTTCCATCGGAGATTCTTCCGAGGAGGAAATCCTCAACGATTTTATTAAGCAATACTATGTGGGAACGCCTTTTATTCCGAAGGAAATCCATACCCAATATGAGATATTGGAAAAACAGATTTTGGAAAAGTGGATGTCGGATAAAAGAGGAAGTAAGGTGAGCTTTTTTACTCCTAAGAGAGGACAGAAGCACAAAATGATTGAGCTTGCCTGTGAAAATGCGAAAAACGTGCTGATAAAAGACGGGGAAAAGCTAAAACGGGAGGAGAGCCGGACGATCGGAGCGGTCCGGGAGCTGGAACAGCTTCTGGGAATCCGGGGACTAAACCGGATGGAGGCTTTCGATATATCAAACACCAACGGCTTTGAAAATGTGGCGTCCATGGTTGTGTTTGAGAGGGGCAAGGCAAAACGGAGCCAGTATCGAAAGTTTAAAATCCGTTCCGTCACTGGCCCGGATGATTACCGCTGTATGGAAGAAGCGTTAACCAGGAGATTTGAACATGGAATCCGGGAGTTAAAAGAGCGGGAAGAAAAAGGGCAGGACCCCGGCCTGGGAAGTTTTACGAGATTTCCGGATATCCTGATGATGGACGGTGGAAAGGGGCAGGTGAACGTGGCCCTTAAGGTACTTGAGAAACTGAACTTATCGATTCCGGTGTGCGGCATGGTAAAGGATGAACATCACGATACCCGGGGATTATATTATAAGAATGAAACGGTGGAATTTCCGAAAAACTCGGAAGCCTTCCGCATGATCACCCGTTTGCAGGATGAAGCGCACCGCTTTGCCATCGAATACCATAAAAGCTTGCGGGGCAAAGAACAGGTTCATTCGATCCTTGACGATATCAAGGGGGTGGGACCTGCAAAAAGAAAAGCGTTGATGAGACATTTTAAGGATATCGGAAAGATACGGGAGGCGACGGTGGAAGAATTGATGGAGGCCGAGGGAATCCATGAGAACCTTGCCAAAGAAATCTTTGCGTTTTTTCACAAGGACACCGCTTCTAAATTAAACGCAGATATGATATGATAAGGACGAAAGTATGTATGTATTTTAAGCAAAGGGGAGGAAATCATGTATAAAGTGAAATTGACCGATGTCATTAATCAGATGGAGCTTAAAAACCTTCTTCCGGATATTGATACCGACGAGATAACTTTGTCACAGTCAGCGGTAAACCGGATCGCTTTGCAGCTTGCAGGTTTTTTCGAGCATTTCGACGCAGAGCGCATTCAGGTGATCGGCAATGTGGAATATGCCTATTTACAAACCATTCCCGATGAGGAAATGATTCCGATTTATGAAAAAATATTTGATTCAAAGATTCCGTGTATTGTATTTTGCCGCGGACTGGTGCCTTGTGACCGTATGGTTAATGTAGCAGAGAAAAAAGGCATTCCGATCCTGTCTACGGAGATGACCACTTCCGACTTTATCGCAGAGGCG
The DNA here is from genome assembly GCA_964555015.1 of uncultured Eubacterium sp. Lineage (GTDB taxonomy): Bacteria > Bacillota > Clostridia > Lachnospirales > Lachnospiraceae > Anaerobutyricum. The sequence continues at coordinate 32,262 of CAZKQV010000010.1, forward strand.
GTAGAATGGATCAGCGAACAGCTTGCTCCTCGTATTTCCATCCATGGCGTTTTGGTGGATGTATATGGAGAGGGAGTTCTGATCATGGGAGAGAGCGGCATCGGAAAGAGCGAAGCAGCCTTAGAGCTGATCCGCCGGGGGCATCGTCTGGTATCAGATGATGTGGTGGAGATTCGCAAGATCAGTGCAAACCGTCTGATCGGTACTTCCCCGGATATCACAAGACATTTTATCGAACTCCGGGGGATCGGCATTGTGGATGTGAAGAGCTTGTTCGGTGTAGAGAGCGTAATGCTCACCCAGAATATCGACATGGTGATCCGGCTTGAGGACTGGAATCGGGAAGCCAACTATGACAGGCTGGGCCTGGAGGAAGATTACATCGAGTTTTTGGGAAGCAAGGTGGTATGTTATTCCATACCGATTCGTCCGGGACGTAATCTCGCCGTGATCGTGGAATCCGCCGCGATCAACTATAGAGCAAAGAAAATGGGCTATAATGCGGCTCAGGAATTATACAACCGGGTAACAGGCAATCTGAAAAAGGAGGAATAGGTTATGAGCAAGTATGCAATAGGGGCAGATGTTGGAGGAACTACCGTAAAACTTGGAATCTTTACCACAGAAGGCGTCTTAAAACGCAAGTGGGAGATCCCAACTAAAACAGCCGATCATGGCAGACAGATTCTGCCGGATATTGCTGCTTCCTGCAAAGAAACCATAAAGGAGCTTGAGCTTAACCTTTCCGATTTTGCTGGTATCGGCATTGGAGTTCCCGGCCCGGTGAGCGAACAGGGCTTTGTGGACGTATGTGTGAACCTCGGATGGAAGGATCTTGATATCAGACAGGAGCTGGAGACGCTTCTTGGGCTTCCGGTCCGCGCGGGAAACGACGCCAACGTGGCTGCTTTAGGCGAGATGTGGCAGGGCGGCGGCAAAGGATACCAGGACGTGGTGATGGTCACTCTGGGTACGGGAGTCGGCGGCGGCATCATTGTCGGCGGCAAGATCATCAGCGGTTCCCACGGTTACGGCGGCGAGATCGGCCATATCTTGATGAACCCTCATGAAGAAGAATATTGTAACTGCGGCAAAAGAGGATGTCTGGAACAATACTGTTCCGCTACGGGCATTGTTCGTATGACCAGAAAAGCTTTGGAAAAATACGAAGGGGAGACAGTGCTTCGCGGTGCGGATCCTTTGACGGCAAAGGATATCTTTGACGGCGCCAAAGCAGGAGACGCTTTCGCCTGCAAGGCAGTGGACCGTTTTGCGGCAAGACTGGCCAGAGGACTTTCGTTTATTTCCTGTGTGACAGACCCGGAAATCTTTGTGATCGGCGGAGGCGTGTCAAAGGCCGGAGAGATCATCACTGAAAAAGTACAGGGAAGATTTTGCGATTTTACCTTTGGAAAACAGAAAGAAACCAGATTTGCCCTTGCACAGTTGGGAAATGACGCCGGAATTTATGGATGTGCTAAGCTGGTTATTTCCTGATGGGAAGAGTAATTTTTTGGTGAGAATCGATGAAAATAGACTTGAATTTGGATATTTCCTTAGAATAGTAAAAATAAAATTACAATTTATAGTGTTTTTTGTTGACATTATATATAAAAGGAGACAAATGGTCTCCTTTTATTTTGTGTCATTTTGACATTGTTTATTTGGGAAAGATAGAGTAAAATTTTAGGTGTAGTTTTTAGGATTCTCGTGCATTTATTTATTAAGAAGCGGGAGAGTATTAAAATATATGAGACAAGATTTTATTAATAATATAAAGCAGCATATTACACAGGGAGCTGTTTTTGAAGGTGAGGTCATGGGAGGTCATACCAGCTTTCAGGTCGGAGGGAAGGCGGATTTGTTCGTGCAGCCGAAGACGAAAGAAGAGATCAGAGACGCCATAAGATTAGCCAGGCAAGAACAGATTCCATTTTTTATTATGGGGAATGGCAGTAACCTGCTGATTTCCGACGAAGGCTATCGGGGGATGATCCTCCAGATAGGAAAAAACTTTCAGAATATCGTTACGAAGGGCGATTGCCTTTTCATAGAAGCGGGGGCGTTGTTAAGCCGGGTCGCAAGGGAGGCGCTTGCCCACGATCTTGCCGGATTTGAATTTGCCGCGGGGATTCCCGGATCTTTCGGCGGGGCAGTGGCGATGAATGCGGGAGCTTACGGCGGCGAGATCAAGGATGTGTTAGTCAGCGCCGAGGTTTTGACGCCGGAAGGAGAGTTTTTAACTTTAACCGCCGGGGAACTGGACTTATCTTATCGCCATAGCTGTATTTTCGAAAAAGGTTATATTGTTCTTTCTGCCGTAATACGCTTAACCAAGGGAGATCCCGAGGAGATCCGCTCCCGGATCAAGGAGCTTGCGCAAGCCAGAAAGGATAAACAGCCCTTGGAGTATCCAAGCGCCGGAAGTACCTTTAAGCGGCCGGAAGGTTATTTTGCCGGAAAGCTGATCGAGGACGCCGGCTTGAAGGGATATACCGTGGGCGGAGCCCAGGTATCAGAAAAACACAGTGGTTTTGTGATCAATAAGGGCGGAGCTACCGCAGAGGAAATTCTTTTTTTGATCAAGCAGGTTCAAAAAAAGGTAAAAGAACAGTTTGGAGTAACGATGGAACCGGAGGTTCGATTCGTCGGATTTGAGTAAGACAGAAGGTGTCAGATTGAGATTTATTATAGTTTCCGGTATGTCCGGCGCGGGAAAAAGTACGGCGCTTAAGATGCTGGAAGACATTGGATTTTTTTGTGTGGATAATTTGCCGGTATCACTTTTGCCGGGATTTGGTCAGATGACCTGCGATCATAAGGTGGACATTGATAATGTGGCGGTGGTAGTAGACATTCGAAACGGAGCGCAGCTTAATGACTTGTCCAATCAATTGGCGGTCATGGAGCAGCAGGGAGTCCGCTATGAGATTTTGTTTTTTGATGCAGATGACAGTACGCTGATCCGAAGATATAAGGAAACCAGAAGAACCCATCCTTTGGCAAAGAGGGAGCGAGTGGAGACTGGGATCGCCCAGGAGCGCAAGATGATCTCTTTCATTAAAGAAAGAGCAGATTATATCATTGACACTACATCCCTTTTGACCAGGGAACTAAAAGGCGAGATCGATAAAATATACGCAGAAAAGGAAAAATACGGCAACTTTATCGTGACCATCTTATCCTTTGGATTTAAGTATGGGATACCGGTGGATTCCGATCTCGTATTTGACGTCCGTTTCCTGCCCAATCCATACTATGATCCGGAGCTTCGGCCTCTCACGGGAGAGGACAGCGCCATTCAGAATTATGTGATGAACTGTGCGGAATCTAACATCTTCCTGGATAAATTAGAAGATATGATAGGATTCTTAATTCCCAACTATGTAAATGAAGGAAAGTACAGATTAGTGATTGGAATTGGTTGTACCGGTGGAAGACACCGTTCCGTGACCATTGCCGGCGCGCTGTATGAGCGTTTACAGCAATTACCATACAGTGTGCGCATAGAGCACAGGGATATCGGAAAAGATACCAGAACGAAGTCATGATCTGTCACACCACGAGGAGGAAAAAGCCCATGTCTTTTTCATCTGAAGTAAAAGAAGAGCTTGCCCATTTACCAAGCCAGCCCTCCCATTGCAATATCGCAGAATTTGCGGCAATGATAATCTACGGCGGCAATGTGGAAAAAAAGGAGGATGGAACCTATTCCATTGCGATCCATACGGAAAATGTAACGGTGGCACGCCGATTATATACTTTGATAAAAGAAACTTTTGGATATAAGGCGCAAATTCAGGTTTCCCAGGGAAACGGATTTTCACGCAGCAGTTATTGTCTGCTGGTGGAGGACGCCAAACAGTCCCTTGCCATGTTAAAGGCAGTGGGCATGATGAACAACTTAGGAGTGCTCGCAAAAGAAGAAGAACTGAAACTGGGGAGCATTTTGCAAAAGACTTGCTGCCAGCGGGCGTTTTTGCGGGGAGCCTTCCTCTCTTCCGGTTCCATAACTGATCCGGAGAAGAATTATCATTTTGAAATGGTATGTAATTCCATGGAAGGGGCTTCCAGATTAAAAGAATTGTTTGAGTTTTTTGGATTGGAATCCAAAATAATATTAAGAAAAAAATACTATATCGTCTATATAAAAGAAGGAACTATGATCTCTGATGCACTGAGCAATATGGGAGCCCATGTTGCTCTGATGGAGTTTGAAAATATACGGATTTTAAAGGATGTGAGGAACTCGGTAAACCGCAGAGTCAATTGTGAGATGGCCAATATCAACAAAACCGTATCTGCTGCGAGAAAGCAGATCGCAGATATTGAATACATCAAAGAAAACGCGTCCTTTGAAAAACTTCCCCAATCCTTACAGGATATCGCTTCGGCAAGGCTTGCGGCGCCGGAAGCATCTTTAAAGGAACTTGGAGGAATGCTTCATCCCCCGGTGGGAAAGTCCGGAGTGAACCACAGACTTCGGAAACTGGGACAGATTGCAGATCACATAAGGGAACATGGTTTTTATCAAAACATATAATACAAAGATAAAAATAATCTTATTTAGGGTTTTATTTTTTAAGTTTTAGGAGGTAACAAGATGATTACTAAGAAGATGAAGATTGAAATACCTGCCGGGCTGGACCCGAGCACCATTGCAATGTTCATTCAAATCGCAAGCCAGTATGAGAGCAGCGTATACGTGGAGGTGAATGAGAAAAAGATTAACGCAAAAAGTATTATGGGAATGATGACCCTTGGTTTAAAACAGGGGGAGGATTTTTCATTGTATGCATCCGGAGTCGATGAGAATGAAGTTGTAGAACATATCGGACGCTACATAAGCGGGCAGATTTCATAGGAGTTATGAATGACGCAATTGCTCCGTATGGGGAGTTTGCTTACAAATAGAGGAGTATGAAACAGGCTGCCGCAAAAGCTTAAATTCCTGAAAGGGAAAAAGCTTTTGCGGCAGCCTTTAAATTACGGCGGCGCAGCTTAATTATTGGAATTGTTCCAGCAGCTCTTCGCTGATCCCATAATAGTTATAGATCAAAGAAGTGTCAAAATCTTTTAGCGTCCATTTTCCATCGACAATCCCGTAGGAGATCACACCGGTTACGGTGGTATCTTCCGTTTCATTTTTCGATTCTTCATAATATTGAAGGAGCACGTCTTCTATCGTCTTAGAATCCGCATCGCTCTCTGTTCCAAAGAGGAATCGGGAAACCGAGTCGGTAATTGCCGACCAGAAAGATTGATCCGTTACCAATTCATTTTTTACCTTGTCTGTCAGCAAATCCAAAACCTTAGCGTAATTTTTATTACTGGTTGTCACCGTCACATCGCAGGAACGATAAGTAGAAGAAACATCGGTGATCTCATAAGAGGCCGTTTCAAGAATTTCGTCGCAGATCATATCCCCGTCAATGGAATAATCAGTTTTTTCTAAGAAGGTCCCCAAAGAGGAATCGGCAAGATACTCGTCGATATAGCCTGAGACAAGCTTGCGAATATTTGGATTGTCTTTTAGGGGTTGCGGAAGATATTCCGGATCGACGTCGGAAAAATCCATCGTTTCTACATAAGAGAAGATTTCTTTGGTTGCTTTTTTACATTCCGTTTCCACTTTGTTGATATAATATTGATATCCGAAAAAACCGCCGGCGCAAAGTATGACGATCAAAAGGAGCACAAGGATCAGAATTGCAGTTTTTTTCTTTTTTCCCTTTTTTTTCTTCACCGGGGTATAAGTAGCGTTACTTAGTAAAGTATCGCAGATCGGACATATTGCAACATCTGTAGTGAAAGTCTCACCACAATTCGGACAGGTCATGGTTATTTCCTCCTTTGTCAAGCACAATAAGCCTGGCTTAAACCCAATAAGCCTAGATTACGTCAAGTATACGTACAATAATCGAGGATGTCAATATGAACAATTTTTTGATTTTTCCGGACAAACAAGTTTAAAGTTTTCAGGTAAAAATAATTTTGGGCTGCCCGGGCAAGACTTTTATAGACAAAATGTCAAATTACCGATATCATAGGAATAAATATATTGTCAAAATGCTGATGGGGAGGGAGAAAAGCCATTGGAAAATACATTTCATAAAAAAACTTATCTGGGACTTTTGTGCCTTGGGATACTGTTTTGTATCTGCGTCGGCGTGTTGTTTCACAGCCGCAATCGAAATGCCGAAGGAAAAGCGCCGAAAAAGGTTGGTGCAATCTACATGACGATGAATAATCCCTATTTTGAGGTGGTCAACGAAGAAATCAAAGCGATCGTGAAAGAAAGGGGAGACATTCTTCTGGTCCGGGATTCGGCCATGGATAACGAGATACAAAATCAGCAGATCGAAGATCTGATCGAGGAGGGAGCAGATATATTGATCGTCAATGCGGTGGATTGGAAGGGAGTGAGTGCGGGACTAAAAAAGGCAAAGGAAGCCGGCGTCCCTGTGATCGCCGTGGACGCGGAAGTTTATGACGACTCTCTGGTCGCCTGCACCGTCATCTCCGATAATGATATGGCCGGAGCGCTGTGCGCCGAGAATCTGATGAAAGAACGAAAAGAAGCCAACATTTTATTTTTGATACAGTCTGCCAATAAATCGGCTTTAGACCGTATTCAGGCGTTTAAAGATGCGCTGGATGCGGCCGGATGGTCCTATCATGTGGTGGACGAACTGGATTGCCAGGGACAGCTTGAAGTGACTCAGCCGCTGGTGGAAGAATTGTTAAGCAGGACGAAGGAGATCGACGTGGTAATGGCGCTGAATGATCCGAGCGCCCTGGGGGCCATGGCGGCGTTAGACGCAGAAGGAATGCTTGAAGACGTTTTGGTCTATGGGATCGACGGCGCGCCGGAAGCGAAGCGGATGATCAAAGAAGGACGGATGCAGGAGACCGTAGCCCAGTCGCCTATGGAGGTGGGGAAGGTCACTGCCCGGATGATCTATGATGTTTTAGATGGAAAAGAGGTTCCCAAAATGACCGAAATTCCCGTTTGGGAGATCACAAGTTCCAACGTGGACGAATTTGATCTTACGGGATGGCAGTAAAGATGGGATAAGGAGGACAAAATCATGATTCATTTTAATCGGATCTCGAAAAAAGATAAAATTTTACTTTTCATGGTTTTACTAAATATCATTATCCTGTCTTTTTTGACTATGACCATCATCATGACCCAATGTCGGGTCGCGGAAATTCGGGAGGCAAGGATTTTCTTAAGTACCCTTAAAAGAATCCCGCCAAGCCCGGGGGAGAGACTGATCGCCGTGACCGGGACTTGTCTTGTCATGTTTGGCTGTATTGTCCTGAAACGAATCCATTTTTCACGGCGGGACGGTAATATGGTCTTAATTAACGTGATCGAGATCATTGCGGCGGCGGCTCTGATGTTTGCCATGGATATGAATTACAGCGGATTGATATTATTTGTCGTGGCAGAAATGCTTGTTTATGTCCGGGAAGAGTGGAATAAAATCCTGTTCCTTGCTCTGGCGGTGATCTGTTATATTTTTTGCAATTATAATTTGATCACGCTGGCGCTGCCCATGAACTCCTATGAGATGTGGACTGCCTTTTATCCGGAAAAAATAGAAAAATATTTTTTGGCGGTGAAAGCGATCTGCGAGATATCCAATACCGTGTTGTTTTTGATCTATGTGCTTTATATCATGCTGGAAGAAAGACAGGAAAACGAGCGGATAAAAATCTTAAACGAGCGGCTTCACCATGCCAATGAGCAGCTCCATCTTGCCAATGAACAGCTTCACGAGTATGCTCAGGAAAAAGAGCAGATGGGAGAGACCAGAGAGCGAAACCGGCTGGCGAGGGAGATTCACGACACCCTCGGACACATTTTAACAGGAATCTCGGTGGGGGTGGAAGCGGCAAAGGTACTCATGGAAACTTCGCCGGAGGCGGCCAGAAACCAGCTTGACACCATCGGAAATATGGCAAGCAGAGGACTCAACGATGTGCGAAGATCCGTAAGAAAGCTAAAACCTGACGTTTTAGAGAATCAGGCCCTTGACGTGGCGATTCATCAGATGGTGGAAGATATGGAAAAGAGCACCAACACAAAGATTTATTTTGTGTGCTACGGTAAAAACCTCCACTACGAGACCGACGAGGAAGAGGCCATTTATCGAATGGTGCAGGAGGGGATCACCAACGCCATTCGTCACGGGAAGGCGACGGAGATCTGGATCCGCCTTACCCTGAAAGATAATATGCTCACTTTGATCTTAAGCGATAACGGATGCGGATGCAGCAATGTGGAAGAGGGCTTTGGTCTTAAACATATCAGAGAAAGAGTGGAACTGTTAAATGGAGAACTGCAGTTGGAGAGCCTTGGAGGCTTTAATATCATCGCCAAAATACCGCTTCGTCTAAAAAAGGAAGGAGACGCCCATGATAAAAGTAATGATAGCCGATGATCAGGAATTGATCCGCGAAAGTTTAAAAATAGTTTTAGGAGCCAATCCGGATATGGAAGTGACCGATACGGTGTCCGACGGGAAACAGGTGCTTGGGTCGATCCGAAAGAACCGCCCCGATGTGATCTTGATGGACATTCGTATGCCGGGGATGGACGGCGTGGAATGTACCCGTCTGGTGAAAGAAAACTACCCGGAAATCCGGGTGATCGTGCTCACCACCTTTGATGACGACGAATATATCTACGGGGCGTTAAAATATGGGGCCAGCGGATATTTGCTGAAGGGAATTTCCATGAAGGAGCTGGCAGACGCCATCCGGACGGTTTACAGTGGTAAGGCGATGATCAATCCGGAGATCACCAGCAAGGTCTTAAAGCTGTTTAACCAGATGGCAAGATCCAACTACTCGATTCAGGTAGAAGATTCCTGTACCAGGGAGCTTACGAAAACGGAGTGGAAAGTGATCCAAAAGATCGGATGCGGTCTTTCCAATAAAGAGATCTCCGGGGAACTGCTGTTATCGGAAGGCACGGTAAGAAATTATTTGAGTTCGATTTTGAGTAAGCTGAATCTGCGGGACCGGACGCAGCTTGCAATCTGGGCCGTACAGACTGGAACTGTAAATAAAATATTATAGGAGACGCCTATGACGAACCATACCATATCAAAACAAAGAAAATATAAAATGGGAATCGCCCTGCTGCTTGTCCTCCTTGTTTTTTTGGTCTTTCTCATCCGGGCGGATCATTCCAATACCCTCACCGTGGGGATCTTTTACGGAAGCGGATGGGGAGTGCCGGGAAGCGAATACTACGATATCGTGGAGGAAGCGATTGCGGAATTTCAAAAAATGAATCCCGGGACCAAAGTGACTTATGTGAAGGGGATTCCGGTGGACGACTATTCGGAATGGCTTTCCGGGAAAATCTTAAAAGGCACGCAGCCGGACGTATATTTTGTATTCAGCGAAGATTTCAATGATTTTGTTTCTCTGGGGGCTTTAAAGCCGTTAAACAATTTTATGGAAAAAGACGAATCCTTTGACGAGACAGTTTTTTATCCTTCCGCCTGCCAGTCGGGGGTTTTTGAGAAAAAACAATACGCTCTGCCCTTTGAATCCAATCCGATGATGATGTTTGTAAACAAAACCTTACTAAAAAGTTCCGGCCTTAAGGAACCTGCCAGGGATTGGGACTGGGACGCATTTTATGACATATGCGACAAGGTGACAAAAGATCAGGATGGAGACGGGACCATCGATCAGTACGGCGTATATAATTATCAATGGTCCCACGCCGTGGTGAGCAACGGGTTACTTCCCTTTGATGAAAAAGGCACGCAGATCAATGTGCTGGAGGAAGATTTTGTTAAATCTCTGGAATTTGTCAAAAAACTGGAGAACCTCCATCCAAATTATGAGATTCGCTCCGAGGACTTTGACCTGGGCAGCGTGGCTTTCATGCCCTTATCCTTTGCAGAATACCGCACCTATATGCCTTATCCCTGGAGGATCAAAAAGTATTCCGGCTTTGAATGGAACGCCATTTCCATGCCCGCCGGACCAGACGGAGGCAACGTAAGTTCCGTGGACACTTTGATGGTGGGGATCAGCAGCAAAACGAGGAATGAAAAGAAAGCCTGGGAGTTTGCGAAGCTGCTTACCACAGACGAGAAGATCCAATCCCTGATCTATGAACATACGTCGGGAGTATCTCCTCTAAAATCAGTTACCACATCGGAAAACACCATGGAGCTTTTGAACCGGGATACCCCGGGAGAATCGAACATCGATATGACCCTCCTTGACGCGGTAATGGAAAATGCGGTATCCGCGGTTCATTTTAAAAATTATAATGACGTTTATAACACGCTGGACGGATATTTAAAAGAATATATCCAATCGGACGCTGATACCAGCGTGGGATTATATAATATTAAAAGTGATATACAAAAGATGTTGGAGTAAAGAAGTCATATCCAATGTGACATTTGTCATGTTGGATATGACATTTTTCTTTTTAAAGATATGACATTCGTTACCTGTACAAAAAAAGAGATTTTGATATTCTTAGGACACAAAGAAAAACGACGGAATAGATTCCGTCAAAGCTGCAAAAGCTAAAGAAGAAAATAATATTGAGGAGGGTTGAAAATGATTTACACGGTTACATTTAATCCGGCATTGGATTATATCGTGTTTTTGGATGAATTAAAATTAGGGGACATCAATCGGGCAACACGAGAATCCATATTTTACGGCGGAAAAGGAATTAATGTTTCTACAATATTAAATACCTTGGGCCATCAGACAACGGCGCTGGGCTTTGTGGCCGGATTTACCGGAAAAGCCATTGAGGAAGGACTTGCTTCCCTGGGGATCTGCACGGACTTTATTCATCTTCCGGAAGGCAATTCCAGGATCAACGTCAAAGTAAAGCACGGAGAAGAGACGGAGATCAACGGACAGGGGCCTTTGATCACAGAGGAAGCCATCGATGAGCTTTTCAACAAACTGGACGGCCTTAAAGAAGAGGACATCCTTGTTCTTGCCGGAAGCATCCCGAATACGCTTCCCGAGGATATTTATGAAAAAATCCTTGCCAGATTGGAAGGAAAGGGAATCCGGACTGTGGTCGACGCGACAAAGGATCTCTTATTAAACGTGCTGAAATATCATCCGTTTTTGATCAAACCAAACAATCATGAACTGGGTGAGATGTTCCACACGGTCTGCAAGACAAAAGAAGAGATTGAGCATTACGCTAAGAAGCTCCAGGAAATGGGGGCAAGAAATGTGCTGATCTCCATGGCGGGAGACGGCGCCATCTTGATCACGGAAGAAGGAGAATGCATTCCGATGGGAACGCCAAAGGGCAAAGTGGTAAATTCCGTCGGAGCAGGCGACTCCATGGTGGCCGGTTTCGTAGCAGGTTATCTGAAAAACGGAAGTTATGAGGAAGCTTTAAGGAACGGAACGGCGGCCGGAAGTGCGACGGCATTTTCGGAAGGACTCGCATCCTATGAAAAATTTGAGGAAATGTTAAAACAAATAGAAAAATAAAAAGGAGAAAATTATGAGAATCGTTGATTTAATGAAGAAAGAAGCAGTGGTTCTTGGCGCTTCGGTGAAAACCAAAGAAGAAATGCTGGATACTTTAATTAATCTCCATGCAAAAGCAGGAAATGTATCTGATAAAAAGACCTTCAAAGCCGGAATCATGAAAAGAGAATCCGAAGGACCGACGGCCATTGCCGAAGGGATCTGCATCCCTCACGCAAAAAATGAAGCGGTAAAACAGCCAGGAATCGCAGCTATGACCGTACCTTCCGGCGTGGACTGCGAAGCGCTTGACGGAGAACCGTCCAATCTGTTCTTTATGATCGCAGCGCCGGCAGAGGGCGCGGACGTTCATCTGGAAGCGTTATCCAGATTATCTACTATTTTAATGGATGGAGATTTCAGAAAAAAACTTCTGTCCGCCACATCCAAGGAAGCTTTTCTTTCCGCTATTGACGAAAAAGAAGCGGAAAAATACGGAAAAGAAGAAGCTCCTGCGGTAAAAACACAGCAGACCTCCGGTTACCGGGTTCTCGCAGTGACCGCCTGCCCTACGGGAATCGCCCATACTTATATGGCAGCGGAAGCTCTCGAAGAAAAGGGAAAAGAAATGGGAATTACCATTAAGGTGGAAACCAACGGTTCCGGCGGTGCAAAAAATGTTTTGACAAAAGAAGAAATCGCCGCTTGCGACGGCATCATCGTTGCAGCGGATAAAAATGTGGAGATGGCCCGCTTTGACGGAAAACCGGTGATCAAAGTAAAGGTTGCCGATGGAATCCACAAATCTCAGGAATTAATCGAAAAAGTAGTAAATGGCAACGCTCCGATTTACCATCATGCCGGAGGCGGAGACAATGCACAGGAAGAAGGAGACGGAGAAGGATTAGGACGCCAGATCTATAAGCATCTGATGAACGGAGTATCCCATATGCTTCCGTTTGTAATCGGCGGAGGAATCCTCATCGCCTTAGCATTCCTTCTTGACGATTACAGCATCAATCCGGCAAACTTTGGTAAAAATACCATGGTTGCCGCAGTCTTAAAGACAGCGGGCGAAACCGCCTTCGGATTCATGCTTCCGATCCTGGCAGGATTCATCGCTATGAGTATCGCCGACAGACCTGGTTTAATGGTCGGCTTTGTGGGCGGTTCCATCGCCAGCGCCGGCACCACATTTGCCTCCTGTTTTGACAGTGAGATCGCCGTAATCTCCGGCGGATTCCTCGGCGCATTATTTGCCGGTTTCGTAGCCGGTTATCTGGTTCTTTTGTTAAAGAAGATCACAGAGAAACTTCCGCAGGCAATGGACGGACTTAGACCAATGCTGATCTATCCGGTGATCGGCGTCTTTGGAATCAGTATGATCATGTTTGCGGTCAATCCATTCTTTTCATGGATCAACAGTTTACTTTCCACAGCGCTGAACTCTTTGGGCGGCGCAAACTCCGTGGTACTTGGTATGGTACTTGGCGGTATGATGTCTGTGGATATGGGCGGCCCATTCAACAAAGCGTCCTACGTATTCGGTACGGCAGCCCTTGCAACACAGTCTGAACAGGGATACATGATCATGGCGGCTGTTATGGTCGGAGGTATGGTTCCTCCAATCGCCATTGCCATCGCATCCTGGCTCTTTAAAACAAAATTTACCGATAATGACAGAAAATCCGCTCCGGTCAATGCGATCATGGGACTTTGCTTTATCTCAGAAGCAGCGATCCCGTATGCGGCAGGAGATCCGATCCATGTGATCCCATCCTGCGTGATCGGTTCCGCAGTAAGCGGCGCATTATCCATGTTTTTCCGCTGTACTTTGATGGCGCCTCACGGCGGAGTGTTCGTCTTCCCAGTGGTTGGAAATGCCGTATTTTATATCATCTCGTTGTTAGTCGGTTCCATCGTGGGAGCTGTCCTCCTCGGTCTCCTTCGTAAACCGGTTAAAAAATAAAAAGTAACTGAAAAACCAATACAATAATAAAACCTACCTAACAAAATCATTAGTCAGTAAAACCCTCAAAAGAAGGGGGCCGCGGAAAAAATCCCGCGGCTCCCTTTTTTGCGATATTGTAAAATTATCACAGTAACTTCTTTTGCGTTTGACTTTATTATGGTAAGAAACTATAATACAAGGGATATTATTGGCAGAACACTGAATCTTATATAGAAAATTGTGAGTATAACATGAGATACGAAGTAAGTAGAATTATCAAACAAAATCAGGTGATGGAGCTGGTCTATGGAAACAGCTCTGCGCCGGGAAAGATGTTAGGAAGACATTTTGTCGGAGAAGGGCAAGTGATCGCAGCCTACCATCCGGACGCCGTTTCTATGACGCTGCGCGACGAGCATGGCAGTGAGTATGAGATGGAGAGCGTGGAGAGACATCCGGTGTATGCCGCTTATTTTCCCACCAAAGAAAATTTTTCTTATGAGATTATCATGAGATTCCGGGATGGAAACACCTTCATCACAGCGGATCCATACGGCTTTTGCGGTCTGATCACTCCCCAGGAGGAGGAAAAGTTTAAGGCGGGGATCTGGACGGACTCTTATAAGAAGCTCGGAGCCCATCCTATGGTGAGAAACGGAGTTTCGGGGGTTTATTTCGCAGTTTGGGCGCCGTCGGCAAGACGGGTGAGTATCGTGGGGGATTTCAATTTCTGGAACGGTCTGATTTACCCGATGAACCGGATTGGGGACAGTGGGCTTTATGAGCTTTTTGTTCCGGGTGTGCAGGTTTCCCAGTATTATAAGTACGAGATTAAAACCTGGGATGGCGGTGTCTTTCAAAAGGCGGACCCTTGTGGAAGGCAGAACCAGAGTCGGTTTGGCAATGCGTCGAAAGTGGTCGGAAGGGACGAGTTTGTCTGGGACGACGAAGATTGGCTTAGCCGCAGGAAGGAACGGTTTGGAAGGAAGAAGTTCATCAGTATTGCGGATTGCAGTACCGAGCCTTTTTTCACAGATCTGATGGATAAGGATTACGAAAAATATACCCATATTCTGATCAGCGGCTGCGACGAGAGAAGAACCTATCGAAGCTGGACAAAATCCGGGGTTTACTCGCTGCCTTTTGAAAGCGGAGACTCTAAGGAACTGAAAGGTTTTATTAACCAATGTCATAAAAAAGGGCTTGGGATTATTCTTCGATGTGATTTCGGGTATTTCCACAATCACCACTTTGGTCTGGCGCTGTTTGACGGTTCCTCATTGTACGGCTTTTCCGATGAGAGGATCCATTATAATATTGATAACCAGATGTATCGCTTTTGTTATTCCAGGCCCCAGGTGCGGGTATATCTTTATGCGGCGATCATGTACTGGTTAAAAGAGTACCATGTGGACGGTATTTCTTTTGAGCGCCAGGAGGAAGCCATTTTTCCGAGATGGGAGAGGGAACACACCAATCAGATTTCGGAGGATTTTCGCAAGTGCAGCATTTCTTTCTTTGAGGAAAGTTACCGGATGATAAAAGGATACGATCCCGGCGTCGTAGTGCTTGGGGAATCAGAAGGGGACGACGTACTCGTTGACGAGAGCCGGATTGCCGGGAAGAAATTATTTGATTATTACGTGGATCATAAGGCGATAAGATATCCGGAGACCTATTTAAACTGCCGCAGCGAAGAAAGAATCAGCCATTACCATGAACTTACCCAGCCTCTTTCCAGGAGCGGCCGGCAAAATAGCCTGGTGATTTTAAATGATGACAGGCTCAATTCGGCAGAGTCGGGAGACGCGATGAAGTTTAAAATGATGGTGGGTTATCTTGCGGGACTCCCGGGGATGAAACAGTGGAAGGTGCAGGATAATATTTCGCCGACCGTGCAAAACTATGTGGAAGAGCTTTTGGGGATCATCTGGCAGTATGATGCGCTCCATAATGTGGAGTACGGCATGGATTCTTTTGAGTGGATCAACGGCATGAACGCTCCGTCTGAGGTGGTCAGTTATATGAGAAAGTCTCCTTCCGGAGAACATCTTTTGTTTATCTGTAATTTTTCACAGCAGGAAAAGAGGGATTTTCGCGTGGGAGTACCTAAGGACGGGATTTATGAGCTGGTTTCCGACAGCAGCGAATACGGCGGAAGGATATCCGGCCAGTATAAGATCTCCTCGGAAAAGGCGCCTTGCGATCTGCGCAAGTATTCTATTTCTGTATTGCTAAGACCATTTACCACATTAATTTTTAAATTTAAGGAATAATATAGGAGGAATCTTTCGATGAAGGATAATTGTATTTTTTGTAAGATAGCAGGGGGAGACATTCCATCTTCCACAATATACGAGGACAGCGATTTCCGTGTGATCATGGATCTGAATCCGGCGTCCAAAGGACATTGTTTGATTTTGCCGAAGGAGCATTGTGATAATATTTATGAGATGAGCGAGCAGACCGCTTCTAAGCTCTTTGTTCTTGCCGCAAAGGTGGCGAAAGCGCTGAAAAAGAGCTTAAATCCGGACGGTCTTAACGTGGTTCAAAATAACGGAGAGATCGCCGGACAGACGGTGTTCCATTTTCACCTGCATCTGATTCCGAGATACGAAGGCGACGAGGTGGATGTAAAATGGGTTCCCCACGAATCAGATCCGGAGAAATTAAAGGAACTTGCGGCGCAGATCGGCGGCCAGCTATCCATTTAGTCACGGAGAGTTAACATGGGTAAAATCAGCTTTAAACCCGGGAATATGCTCTACCCTTTGCCGGCGGCCTTGGTGACCGTCCGGGATAAAGAAGGAAGGGATAACCTTTTGACGATCGCATGGGTGGGGACAGTTTGTACCAATCCACCGATGCTTTCCATCTCCGTAAGACCGGAGAGACACTCCTATAAGGCGCTCCGGGAAACCGGGGAGTTTGTGGTCAATCTCACCACCCATGAGATGGCGAAAGCCACTGATTACTGCGGGGTGCGCTCCGGAAAAAAGGAAGACAAGTTTAAGGCCTGTGGCTTGACAAAAATGGACTCCGTAAAGGTAAAGCCAGTATCTCTGGAGCAAAGTCCGGTGAACATCGAATGCAAAGTGCGGGAAGTGCTGGAGCTTGGCTCCCATCATATGTTCCTTGCCGACGTGGTCCATGTGACCGCAGACGATGCCTTTATGGATGAAAAGGGGACGTTTCGTCTGGAAAAAGCGCGGCCCATCGTATATTCCCATGGCACATATTTCGATATCGGTAAGCAAATTGGAACTTTTGGCTATTCTGTTTGTAAAAAACGAAGAAAAAATAAAAAAAAATAAGTCGTTTACAAATGGGAAAGGTATTGATATAATAAATCGATTGTCATTTTTGGTTTACATAGATTTCGAGGTGCAAAATGGAACAATATATTATTAAAGGTGGTTCTCCGCTGCATGGTGAAGTAACCATAGGCGGAGCAAAGAATGCAGCCCTAGGTATACTGGCAGCAGCCGTTATGACGGATGGAAAGTGTGAAATTGATAATATGCCTAATGTTCGTGACATTAATATATTACTCCAGGCAATAGAGAGCATTGGCGCCTGTGTGGATCGCACAGGGGATAATGAAGTGATTATCAGCGGAAAAGGGATCGACGGAACAGGAGAACTCTTAGTTGATAACGAATACATCAGAAAAATGAGAGCTTCTTATTATTTGATCGGAGCTCTTTTAGGAAAATATAAAAAAGCAAAGGTTGCCCTTCCGGGAGGATGTGAGATCGGTGCAAGACCGATTGACCAGCATATCAAGGGATTCCGGGCTCTGGGCGCCAGAGTAAAAATCGAGAACGGCCTCATTTTTGTGGAGGCAGATCATCTTCACGGAAATCATATTTATATGGATATGGTTTCTGTGGGAGCGACCATTAACGTGATGATGGCGGCTTCCATGGCAGAGGGAAACACGATCATTGAAAATTCTGCCAAGGAACCCCACGTAGTTGACGTGGCCAACTTCTTAAACAGTATGGGAGCCAACATCCGCGGAGCCGGAACCGACGTGATCCGGATCCGGGGAGTGGAGGAGTTCCACGATACGCAGTATTCCATCATCCCGGATCAGATCGAAGCGGGAACCTTTATGATGGCGGCAGCCGTCACAAGGGGAGATGTTTTGGTAAAAAATATTATCCCGAAGCATATGGAAGCGATCTCCGCAAAGCTTCTTGAGATGGGAGCGGAGATCATCGAGTCCGACGATGCGATCCGGGTGGTCTGTAATCGACGTTTGAAACACACGCAGATCAAGACCCTGCCGTATCCGGGCTTTCCGACGGATATGCAGCCGCAGATCGCAGTGGCGCTTGGCATCGCAGGAGGAAAGAGCATCGTGATCGAGAGTATCTTCGAAAACAGATTCCGGTATGTGGATGAGATGCAGAAGATGGGCGCTCATATCAAGGTGATTGACGGAACGACGGCCCTGATCTCCGGCGTGGAGAAGTATAAGGGAGCCGTGGTGGAAACCCCGGATCTGCGGGCCGGCGCAGCGCTGGTGATCGCAGGTCTGGCAGCAGAAGGATTTACCACTGTGACAGATATCGTATATATCCAGAGAGGTTATGAGAGATTTGCCGCAAAACTGCGCGGAATCGGCGCAAAGATTGCAAAGGTAACAACAGAGGAAGAACTGAAAAAGTTCATGTTTGAGAATCGATAGAGCAGGAGATGAAGAAAAATGGAAAGAAGACTGTTTACGTCAGAATCTGTGACAGAAGGTCATCCCGACAAGATGTGCGACCAGGTATCCGATGCGATTTTGGATGCACTGATGGAAAAAGATCCTATGAGCCGTGTCGCTTGTGAGACGGCAATGACCACTGGTTTAGTACTTGTGATGGGAGAGATCACAACCAACGCTTACGTGGATATCCAGAAGATCGTGCGTGATACCGTTACGGAAATTGGTTATACCAGAGGAAAATACGGCTTTGATGCAGAAACCTGCGGTGTGATCGTAGCCTTGGATGAACAGTCTGCCGATATTGCCATGGGCGTAGATAAGGCCCTTGAGGCAAGGGAAAATAAAATGTCCGACGAAGAGATCGAGGCCATCGGCGCCGGCGATCAGGGAATGATGTTTGGATATGCGACCGACGAGGCGGAAGAGCTGATGCCTTACCCGATCGCCCTTGCTCACAAAATGTCCCTTCGTTTGACCAAGGTAAGAAAGGACGGCACACTGCCGTACCTAAGACCAGACGGAAAGACACAGGTCACCGTAGAGTACGATGAAGAAGGCAAACCGGACCGGATTGACGCCGTGGTCCTCTCTACCCAGCACGACCCGGAAGTCAGCCAGGAACAGATTCACGAGGATATTAAAAAATATGTTTTTGACGAAGTGATTCCATCAGATATGGTAGATGAAAACACAAAATATTTCATCAATCCTACCGGACGTTTTGTCATCGGCGGTCCTCATGGGGACAGCGGATTGACCGGAAGAAAGATCATCGTAGACACCTACGGCGGATATGCCCGCCACGGCGGCGGAGCGTTCTCCGGCAAGGATTGTACCAAGGTTGACCGAAGCGCCGCTTATGCGGCAAGATATGTGGCGAAAAACATCGTTGCGGCAGGAATCGCCAAGAAGTGCGAGATCCAGCTTTCTTATGCGATCGGTGTTGCACAGCCGACCTCCATTATGGTGGATACTTTCGGAACCGGAAAACTTCCGGAAGATAAATTAGTAGAGATCATCAGAGAACATTTTGACTTGAGACCTGCCGGAATCATCAAAATGCTTGATCTTAGAAGACCGATTTACAAACAGACGGCAGCTTACGGTCACTTCGGACGAAACGATCTGGATCTTCCGTGGGAGAGAACCGACAAAGCGGATCTGTTAAAACAATATTTATAATTTAATACGCTATCAATTTTGATAGGGAAGGATGGTATTCGAAAGAAACCATACCACGTGTTGCCTGATGATTATGAGCTTATATTGTATCAAAACCGGTAAGTCACTTTGCCGGTCTGCGAGCAGAGGGAAAGGAACGCCTGCGGGCCTTCCTTCGCTCCCTGCCTGTACGCAAATAAGACTCGGAGTGTCACCCCATAGAGAAATGAGGTGATAAAATGAAAGCTGGATTTATTGGAGCAGGGAAGGTTGGTTGTTCCCTGGGAAAATATTTCATGTCTCATAACGTGGAAGTTGTGGGATATTATGATGCCGATCAAAAAGCGGCTATGGAAGCAGCAGAATTTACAGATACAAAATGTATAACTGACATCAACAGCTTAGTAAAAGAGAGTGATACTCTGTTTCTCACGGTTCCGGACGGACTCATTCGTACAGTCTGGGATCAGATCAAAGATGATTCCCTTGCAGGGAAGTTCATAATTCATTGCAGTGGTGCCCTGTCCGCAGCGGAAGCATTTCCGGGAATTTCGGATACGGGATCTTTTGGATATTCTGTCCATCCGCTCTTCGCGGTAAGCGATAAATACCATTCTTACGAAGAGCTAAGACACGCTTATTTTACAATTGAAGGGGAAGCTTTGCATCTTGCGAAGGTCCAGGAGTTTTTCCGTTCCCTGGGAAATCCTGTGCTTAGCCTTAAGGCAGAGGATAAAGTAAGATACCATCTTGCGGCGGCAGTGTGCAGTAATCATATCATTGCCTTGCTTCAGGAGACAGTGGACTTACTAAAAGAGTGCGGCTTTGGGGAAAAAGAGGCGCTTGACGCCATCTCTCCGATCGTTCGCGCCAATGTCGCCCATGTCCTTTCCAAAGGGGCGGTAGGCAGCCTTACAGGTCCGGTGGAGAGAGCCGATCAGGAAACGATTAAAAAACATTTGCAGTGTCTTAATGAGAAAGATCAAAAACTATATAAGCTTTTATCCCAAAAGTTAGTTGCCATTGGAAAGAAAAAAAATCCTATGAGGGACTATCATCCGTTGGAAGAATTATTGGAGGAATAAGGGAGAACGATCCCCAGTCCAACGTAATTCACGGTAAAAGGCGAAACAGGAGGTTAACATGAAAAACACAGTTACTACATTCCAAAATATGAAAGACAAAGGCGAAAAAATCACCATGCTTACTTCTTACGATTATTCTACGGCAAAGCTGGTGGACGAATCCGGTGTAAATTCCATTCTTGTGGGAGATTCATTGGGAAATGTGGTTCTTGGATACGAAGACACCATTTCTGTGACCATGGAAGATATGATCCACCATACCCGCGCCGTAAGCCGCGGAGCAAAAAACGCGTTAGTTGTTGCGGATATGCCTTTTATGTCTTATCAGACCTCAGTGTATGACGCAGTGGTGAACGCCGGACGTTTGATGAAAGAAGGGCGCGCCGGAGCAGTCAAGCTCGAAGGCGGAAAAGAAATGTGCCCGGCGATCAAAGCGATTACCCAGGCATCCATCCCGGTATGCGGACATATCGGTCTTACACCGCAGTCCATCAATGCTTTCGGTGGATTTAAGGTGCAGGGAAAAACGGCGGCCGCAGCCAAAAAACTGATCGAAGACGCAAAAGCGTTGGAAGAAGCAGGAGTATTTGCCATAGTATTAGAGTGCGTTCCTGCCAAGCTTGCTAAGATCGTTTCCGAATCCATCCACGTACCGACCATCGGAATCGGCGCCGGAGCAGGCTGCGACGGACAGGTACTCGTTTATGCGGATATGTTATCCATGTTCAAAGACTTCACGCCAAAATTTGTGAAATCTTATGCAAATCTGGGAGAGATCATGCTGGACGCTTTCAAAAAATACGATGAAGAAGTAAAGGCAGGCGTATTCCCGGCAGAAGAGCATACTTATAAAATTGACGATGAGATCATCGAGCAATTATACTAATATAAAATCTGATTTTGAGATAAAACAGTGGAGGAAATCATGAAAGTTGCAGGTACAGTAGAAGAAGTCAGAGCGCAGGTGAGAGAATGGAGAAAAGAGGGACTGAGCGTTGGGTTAGTCCCTACCATGGGGTATCTCCATGAAGGCCACGCAAGCTTGATCAAAAAAGCGGTAGAACAAAACGACAGAGTGGTAACAAGCGTCTTCGTTAATCCGATGCAGTTCGGACCGTCCGAAGACCTGGAAGCCTATCCAAGAGACATGGAAAAAGACAGCGCCCTTTGTGAATCCCTGGACGTAAACCTCATCTTCCATCCAGAACCGGAAGAAATGTACAAGCCTGGATTTTGTTCCTATGTTAATATGGACATTTTAACCACCACGTTATGCGGAAAAAGCCGCCCGGTGCATTTTAAAGGAGTTTGTACCGTAGTTAATAAACTATTTAACATCGTAAAACCGGACAGAGCTTACTTCGGACAAAAAGATGCGCAGCAGCTTGCCATAATCAAACGCATGGTTATAGACCTGAATATGGATATTGAGATTGTTGGCTGCCCGATCATCAGAGAAGAAGACGGTCTGGCAAAAAGTTCCAGAAACACCTACTTAAGCCCGGAAGAAAGAAAAGCAGCGCTGATCTTATCAAAAGCAATCTTCCTCGGACAAAAAATGGTAGAAGACGGAGAAACCGATGCCGAAAAAGTAAAAGCAGCAATGATCGAGAAAATCAACACAGAACCTCTGGCACGAATCGACTACGTAGAAGTGGTAGACGGCCTGACCATGCAGCCGACAACAACCATCAAAAATCCAACCCTCGCAGCCATGGCAGTCTACATCGGCACCACAAGACTCATCGACAACTTTATGGTAACTGACTAGCAAAGCAGTCTCCGTAGACGCCGCCTACTGTGCAAATTAATTTGCAGACAGGAGGCGGCGTTTAGGGAGAGCTATTTTGCGCTCAGCGCAAAACCGAGCTTTACAAGCCGCGAAGCGGCGATTGCGGAGCGAAAAGCGGAGCAAAAAGCGAGGCTGCTTTGCGAAGGCCAAAAAAACTTATGGAGGATCATCATGCAGATCACAATGTTAAAAAGTAAAATACATAGAGCAACGGTAACTCAGGCAGAGCTTGACTATGTGGGAAGCATCACAGTGGATGAAGACCTGCTTGATGCGGCAGGTATTCTGGAATATGAAAAAGTCCAGATCGTTGACATTAATAACGGAAATCGATTTGAAACTTACACCATCGCCGGAGAGAGGGGAAGCGGCGTAATGTGTTTAAACGGAGCTGCGGCAAGATGCGTCAGCGTTCACGATAAAATCATCGTTATGTCTTATGCAGAAATGATGCCGGAAGAATGCAGAGAACACAAGCCGAAAGTGGTGTTCGTTGACGAAGAAAATAAAATCGCCCGGATCACCAATTATGAGAAACAAGGCAGATTGTTTGACTTAGAAGCAAAAAAATGCTGATTTGCATTGTCTGCGATACAGGAGGAAAAAATGCTTAAAGGAAAGACAGTGGTTTTGGGAGTGACCGGAAGCATCGCTGCCTATAAAATTGCCAATCTGGCAAGTATGCTGGTAAAGCAGCACTGTGATGTTCATGTGATCATGACAAAGAATGCAGTGAATTTCATTAACCCGATCGCTTTTGAAACCTTGACCAATCATAAATGTCTTGTGGATACATTTGACCGGAATTTTCAGTTCCATGTAGCCCATGTGTCTTTGGCACAGAAAGCAGACGCCATGCTGATTGCCCCGGCGTCCGCCAATATCATAGGAAAGATTGCCCATGGCATCGCCGACGATATGTTAAGCACTACAATAATGGCGTGTACAGGGAAAATTCTGATTTCCCCTGCCATGAATGTAAATATGTACAACAATCCTATTTTACAGGATAACTTGCAGACGCTTCGCAAATACGGATATGAAGTCATTGAGCCTGCGGTGGGATATCTTGCCTGCGGCGACACAGGCGCCGGAAAAATGCCGGAACCGGAAGTATTGTTTGACTATATTGTCCAGGCCATCGCCTGCGAGAAAGATTTAAAAGGGCTGCGAATCACCGTTACGGCCGGTCCTACCAGGGAAGCCATTGATCCGGTCCGTTATATCACCAACCAATCCACAGGGAAGATGGGATATGCCATTGCAAAGCGGGCAATGCTCCGGGGAGCGGATGTTACGCTGATTTCCGGTCCGGTGGATTTAAAACCGCCTTTATTTGTCCATATGGTTCCTGTGGTTTCTGCCCAGGATATGTTCGAGGCGGTGAAGGAAAATCTGGAGAGTACAGATGTTCTTATTAAATCAGCGGCAGTGGCGGATTACACCCCGGCGATCATCAGCGAGGAAAAGGTGAAGAAAAAAGACGGCGATATGAAAATCGATCTGACCAGAACCCGGGATATCCTGGAATATGTGGGAGCCAACAAAAGGGCGGATCAGACCATCTGCGGTTTCTCCATGGAAACTCAGAATATGCTGGAAAACTCCAGAAAAAAATTAGATAAGAAAAATATCGATATGATCGTTGCCAACAATTTAAAAGTTCCGGGTGCGGGATTTGGCACGGACACCAATGTCGTTACGATCATCACCCACGACGAAGAACTTACGTTAGAGCTGATGTCGAAAGAAATGGTGGCAGATCATTTATTGGACTATATCGTAGGCTTTCGGAAAGGAGAACAAAAGTGAAAAAACAATCCATCCCCATTCTTTTTGAAGATGAGGCAGTTCTCGTTTGCGAAAAACCGATCGGAATGCCGGTGCAAAGCGACAAAACAAGGGACCTTGATCTTGTCACCGGCTTAAAACTTGAAATATTTGAACGAACACAAAAATCAGGAAAAAAGACGCAGGAAGAACCATATCTTTCCCCGGTTCACCGCCTGGACCGCCCTGTGGGAGGCGTGATGGTGCTGGCAAAGACAAAACAAGCGGCTGCCCATCTGACCAAACAGATTAAGGAAAGGACCTTCGAAAAAAACTATCAGGCTGTAGTCTGCGGATATCCCGAAGAAGAGTTTGGAACCTGGGTGGATTATCTCTTAAAAGACGGCAAAACCAACACCTCAAAGGTGGTAAAAAAAGGCACTCCTGGCGCAAAAAGAGCAGAGCTTGATTATGAGCTGATTGACGCCATAGAAACAAAGGATGGAATCCTGTCCTGGCTAATGCTGTCTCTCCATACCGGAAGACACCACCAGATCCGGGTGCAATGCGCTTTTCGAGGGCTTGGCTTATATGGGGATACCAAATACAATCCTATTTATCAGAAAACCAAAAAGAAATATACTCAGATCGGATTGTATTCCACAAGAATTTCCTTCCTTCATCCTGTTACAGGAAAGAAAATGACCTTTAAAGCGGAACCTCAGGGAGAAGCCTTTGATAAAATGGATGTGGAGGCGTTTTGATCCTTTTACCATGAAATGAAGAATATGAAAAATGATTAGAAAAAGAAAGATAAAATAAGCTGCCGGTTCATGATGCTTGGAATCATACATGAAAACCGGCAGTTTATGATTTAAGGTCTGTTTTATAAAAGTCTATAATTACAGCAAGCTATGTCTTCATAATAAAAATCAGATCTGGTTAATCGGCCGAAGAGAAACTAAGAGAAACATTCTTTTCCTCAGAGTAAGATTCGTTTGATGACGGCTCAAAATATTCGGCGTCCTCCGAAGCAGTGATATATATGGTCATTCCCTGAGAAGAACTTTTTTTCGGAGCAGCTTCTTTTATATCATCCGGAATCTCTGTTTCTTCAATTTTCGTAATCTTGTGATCGGAATCCCTTTCCACCCGAAGTCCTCGGGTTCCTTCAGCGTCATAGATGCATAAGGAATATAAGGAATTGTTGTTTGATATTTCATCGGTAATATAGGCGACGATATCTCCCTGATAATACAAATGACTTTTGGAAGCGTTATATGTAAGACCATAGTCTTTGTATTCGGAATATAAATCTTCAGCATTGACCGTTTCTGTGTAATTCATAGAAACATCCGCAGATTTTGCAGAAGCATCCGTAGATTCTGCAGAAGCGTCTGTAGATTCCACCGCAACATTTTCCTTTGCTGTATAGGAAGGATTCTTTTCTTTAGCAAGACCGGAAGTATTTTTTGCAAATACAGTGGTTGCTCCCACCAGCAATAATACGGCGCATCCCATGTTAATAAAAGTTGCTTTTTTAAATTTCATAATTGCTTCAATCCTTTCATGAATGGCGTTTTTTCCAAATCCATTGGAAAAGAATACCGGGTAAGATTGTTGCTGCGCTAAATTTAAGAGAGCCATGGCATATTCTTTTTTAATCTTTTCTCCCAAAAGCATGATAACCTTTTCATCACAGGATAATTCCAGATCGCGATGAAAAAGAAAATACATGACCAGTATAAGAGGGTTAAACCAATGAACACATATTGCGGCAAGCATCAGAACTTTCCAGAGATTATCCCATCTTTTAATGTGGATCATCTCATGGGTAAGAACGTATTTTAGCTCGGAAACATCGGCTACCTTCCATGCTTTTGGAAAAATGATTTTCGGGCAAAAGATTCCGAAGGTTAAAGGAGTCGAAATTTGATCCGATACCATTAATTTGATTCGTTTTACATTGAATCGGTTTCGATTCATCCTTCCTGGGATATGGACGATGGATTTAAGATAGTCCTCCTCTTTTTTGGAGAGAGGAAGCGCAGCCTGCATCTTTTGATATTCTTTAAAATACATCATTCCCAAAAAGACAAAGAGCATGATCATCACGAAAAACCAGACAAGGGTCATCCAATGCGAATGGGCAAAATATGAAAAAGAATGGCTTTTTTCAGAGAGCGTCCTTGCAGAAGAATGAGAAAAAATCGGCGTTACGATTTGACCGTGATCCCGGATCCCCTTGCCTATGGAATTTGTGACCCGGGAAGAAATCCCATAGCGGATCGGAAGATCAAAGGGAATCAGCAACCGCAGTATCACAATGTCCCACAGCAAGACAAAGACTTGTTTTGGCAGTCTGTTTATGAAAAGAATACGCAAAAGAAAGATCAAAATAATTAATATTCCGCCAGATATTGTCATTTTAAGAAAAATAACTCTCACCTCATTCCATTTGATTGATCCAATCTTTAAGCTGCTGTATCTCGTCATGGGTCAGCTTTTGCTCCGATAAAAAAGCGGCAAAAAACTTTCCCTTCGAACCGTCAAACATCCTGTCGATCAAATCCTCCGTTTCATAGGCCTGCACATCTTCCCTGGAGATGTTAGGCTTGCATAAAAACTTAGGCTCCAAACGCTCAATGGCACCTTTTTCAATGCATTTCTTGATAACCGTGTAAGTGGTGTTCCGGTTCCAGCCTATCTCATCCTTCAAAATCTTTGAAATCTGCCCCGCCGTCAGGTTTCCTTCTCTCCACAACACCTCCATCACTTTTAATTCAGAATCAAATAATTTCGTTTTCATGATTTTCTCCTTATAAAATGACTATTGCAATAGTTATTAGTTATACTACTACAATAGTCATTTTGTGTCAACACAATAATTGGATAATTGGCTTCGTTGTATTTGCCAACGATTCCATGACAGTAACGTAAACAGAAGTAACACGTATTTTAGTTGACAAAAATATTTTACTCCATTAGAATATTGAATTATCAGGGCTGTATGAGAAATGATATAAAGGGCGGCTCATGATCATGATCAATCATAATATTGTTAAAAATAAATATTGTAGGAGGAAGTAATTATGGCGAAAGAAAAAAAGCTCGTTGAGGCGATTACTCCGATGGAAGAGGATTTTGCTCAGTGGTATACAGACGTAGTGATTCGGGCAGAACTGGTATCTTATTCTAATGTGAGAGGATGTATGATCTATCGCCCAAGAGGATATGCCATTTGGGAAAATATTCAAAAAGAACTGGACAGAAGATTTAAAGAGACCGGAGTGGAGAATGTATACCTTCCGTTATTGATCCCGGAGAGTCTTCTCCAGAAGGAAAAAGATCACGTAGAAGGTTTTGCGCCGGAAGTGGCATGGGTAACACAGGGGGGACAGGAGGAATTACAAGAAAGACTATGCGTCCGTCCAACCTCAGAAACCTTATTCTGCGATCATGTAAAAGACATCGTACATTCCCACAGAGATCTGCCGGTCGTATATAATCAGTGGTGTTCCGTACTTCGTTGGGAAAAGACGACCCGTCCGTTCCTTCGTTCTGCGGAATTTTTATGGCAGGAAGGACATACCTTCCACGCAACAGCCGAGGAAGCAGAAGAAAGAACCATCCAGATGCTTAATGTTTATGCGGATTTCTGCGAAGAGATCCTCGCCATTCCGCTGGTGAAAGGTCAGAAAACAGACAAAGAAAAATTTGCGGGAGCAAAAGCAACCTATACTATCGAAGCCTTGATGCACGACTGTAAGGCGCTGCAATCAGGAACCAGCCATAACTTTGGTTCAGGCTTTGCGGAAACATTCGGTATTCTTTATGCGAATAAGGAAAATAAACTGGTTCCTGTCCATGAGACTTCCTGGGGATTATCCACCCGTATCATCGGTGCGATCATCATGGTTCACGGAGACGACAGCGGTCTGGTACTTCCTCCCCGCATCGCCCCGGTACAGACAATGGTAATTCCGATTCAACAGAAAAAAGCAGGCGTGTTAGACAAAGCATATGAGATCTGCGACCGCATGAAAGCAGCCGGGATCCATGCAAAAGTAGACGCAAGCGATAAATCACCGGGATGGAAATTCAGCGAACAGGAAATCCAGGGAATCCCAACCAGAATCGAAATCGGACCAAAAGATATCGAGAAGAATCAGGCAGTCATCGTTAGAAGAGACACCAGAGAAAAGACGATCGTATCTTTGGACGAATTGGGAACCGTATTGCCGCAAGTTCTTGAAACCATGCAAAAAGATATGTACGACAGGGCGAAAAAGCATTTGGAAGACAATACCCATATCGCCCATAACTGGGAAGAATTTAACGAAATTCTGGAAAGTAAACAGGGCTTCATCCGCGCCATGTGGTGCGGCGACAGAGAATGTGAGGAAGCCATCAAGGAAGAAAACGGCGCAACCACAAGATGTATGCCGTTTACCCAGGAAAAACATTCCGACGTTTGCGTACATTGTGGAAACCCGGCAAAATATGAGGTTTACTTCGGTAAGGCTTATTAGTTTTTGATTTTAAATTACGAGGTTCGCTGATCTATTCTTTTTCTCCTCCCTCGGAAAGCTCGTAAGAGTCAAAAAAGAATGAATCAGCGAACCTCTTTCATATAATCAAAACCAAAAAGGCTCCTATTAACGTGGGGAAGCTCACAGGAGTCGAAAAAGGTTAGATCAGGGGATTTTTCGTATAATTAAAACCAAAAGGAAGGCGCAGATGATGTGTGAAGTTTGGAAGATTGAAACATATATTGAAATATATTGGGAGTGGATGATATGAAATTGGCAGCGCTGTGATCTATGACGGCTGTGAAAAAATCGGACAAACACTTTATATTATAAAAAATGCAAATCATTCTCTGGAAACCGGAAAGGTTCTTTGCGATATTGAGAAGATGCAATTTATTATGAAAAAAACAGAAGAATTTATAAATAAATAATATTGATAAAAAAAGAATGGGAGTAACAGGAAAATGACGAATTATATTGAAAGAGATAAAGCGCTGGAATTATTGAAAAAACATAACAAAGACCCCTTCCACATCCAACACGCATTTACCGTGGAAGCCGTGATGAAATGGTACGCAAAAGAATTAGGTTATGAAGAGGAAGCGGAGTATTGGGGAATTGTAGGACTTTTACACGATATTGATTTTGAGGAGTACCCAGAGCAGCATTGTATCAAAGCGCCGGAGCTTTTAAGAGAAGGGGGAGTGTCGGAAGACATCATCCATGCCGTTTGTTCTCACGGGTACGGCATTACCGTAGACATCAAACCAGAACATTTGATGGAAAAGGTTCTCTATGCAGCCGACGAATTGACCGGCTTAGTCTGGGCCGCAGCGTTGATGCGTCCGTCAAAAAGCACGAAAGACATGGAATTAAAATCTTTAAAGAAAAAATATAAAAGTAAAAACTTTGCCGCCGGATGTTCCAGAGAGGTGATCGAGAGGGGCGCCGGTATGCTTGGATGGGAATTAAACGAACTCTTAACGAAAACGCTGGAAGCTATGAAAGCAAGCGAAGACGTCATTGCAGAGGAGATGGAGAAAATCTCTTGAGCGCTTAAGCCGTTCCGGGCGTATAAAGTATCTTGAGCGTTTAAAGCGTTTCAGACGGATTTTTCAGCAAATCTGCCAGAGTGATCCCGTCCAAATAGTCGTTGATAAGGCGGTCTAATTCCTGCCAGACAGGCCGGGTCGGACAAAATTCTATGCGGGTACATCCGACGTGATCCGGTGAAGCGCAGGCAGTCGGGGCGAGACTTCCTTCGGTTAAGCGCAGTATCATTCCAAGAGAGTATTTTTCAGGCGGCATCGTTAAGCGATAGCCGCCTCCTTTTCCCTTAATCCCTTCTAAAAGTTTATGTTCCACCAGGACTTTTAAAATATTTTCCATATATTTTTTAGAAATTCCCTGGCGTTTAGCGATTTCTTTTAAAGGAACATATCCTTCATCCATATGTTTTGCCAAGTCCACCAGCATATATAATGTATATCTTCCCTTTGTTGAAATCAGCACAGGAATCCCTCCGTTTTCTATTTACAATAGGCTCATGAGTTTGCTCATACTGCGTTAATAATTATTTGTTTTTTAATATAACATAATTTCTATGAAAAAACAATCCGAATCAACCTATTGACAAAGTGGGTTGAAAGGACTATAGTTTAATCAACCCATAAAAATAGTGGGCTGATAGAGGCGCGGTTGCGGCGCAGTTTATGAAAATCAAGAAGAAAGGTAAGGTGTATCTATGTCAGAGCGATTATTGGATATAGAAGGATTATCCGTTTGTGTGGAGGAGAAGGAACTTCTCCACGACATTCATTTACATATAAAAAAAGGGGAAACTCATGTGCTCATGGGGCCAAACGGCGCGGGAAAGTCCACATTGGGCTATGCGCTGATGGGGCATCCGAGATATCAGATCAAGGAAGGAGAGATCTGGTTTAAGGAAAAAATGATCAATGAAGAAAGTCCGGATAAGCGGGCGAAGGAAGGGATTTTTTTGTCTTTCCAAAACCCTCTGGAGGTGCCGGGACTTCCTCTGGGAACTTTTGTGAGAAATGCTTTGGAGCAGCAGCGGGGAGAACGCATCCGCCTTTGGAAGTTTCGGGAAGAACTGAATCAGGCATTGGAGCTTTTACAAATGGATAAAAAGTATGCGGACAGGGAATTGAACGTGGGATTTTCCGGCGGAGAAAAGAAAAAGGCGGAGATTTTACAGTTGCTTTTGTTAAAACCGTCGCTGGCGATTCTTGATGAGACCGATTCCGGCCTGGATGTGGACGCCGTAAGAACCGTTTCCAAGGGAATGGAGGAATATCAGAAAAATCAGGACGGCGCCTTGCTCATCATCACCCACAGTACCGGCATATTGAAAGAACTCCATGTGGATTATACTCATATTCTGGTGGAGGGACGGATTGTGCAGACGGGAGACGCCTCTTTGATTGACGAAATTAACGAAAACGGATTTGAGGAATATATTGACCGGCTAAAGGCAAACTCGGCAGGAGGCGGAAAATGAAAGAAAAAACTTATGTAGAAGACGTGGACAGAAGTATTTATGACATAAAAAACGAGGATAAGGACAGTTTTCGTATTCCGGAAGGGTTGGACGTATCTGTGGTGGAACGGATTTCCAAAGAAAAAAAGGATCCTCCGTGGATGCGGCAGTTTCGCCTTGATTCCCTCAAACTCTATCATAAAATAAAGATTCCGGATTGGGGCCCTCCTTTAGACGGGCTTGACATGGACCATATCGCCGCCTATGTACGCCCCAATACCAAAATGTCGGCAAATTGGTCTGATGTGCCCAAGGAGATCAAAGATACTTTTGAACAACTGGGGATTCCGGAGGCGGAGAGAAAATCCCTGGCAGGCGTGGGGGCTCAATACGATTCGGAGTTGGTTTATCACAATATACGACAGGAAGTTGCTGATCAGGGAGTGGTTTATACGGACTTGGAAAGTGCGATGTGGGGCGAATATGGCCAGATGATACAGGATCATTTTATGAAACTGGTAAAGCCGGCAGATCACAAATTTGCGGCGCTCCATGGCGCAGTCTGGTCCGGCGGCTCCTTTGTGTATGTTCCGCCGGGGGTATCCGTGAAGATTCCCCTCCAATCCTATTTCCGGTTAAACGCACCGGGAGCCGGGCAGTTTGAACATACCTTGATCATCGTAGACGAAGGAGCCGATCTTCATTTTATTGAGGGATGTTCCGCACCAAAATACAATGTGGCAAATCTCCATGCCGGCTGCGTGGAGTTATTTGTGGGAAAAGGGGCGAGACTTCGGTACTCTACCATTGAAAATTGGTCAAAAAATATGTTCAACCTCAATACCAAACGGGCGTTGGTGGAAGAAGAAGGCGTGATGGAGTGGGTGTCCGGCTCCTTTGGCTCCCAAGTGTCGTACCTCTACCCTATGACCATATTAAAAGGAAAGGACGCAAGGACAGAATTTACGGGAATCACCTTCGCAGGGAAGGGGCAGAATCTGGATACCGGAGCAAAAGTCGTTCACGCCGCTCCTAACACCAGTTCTTATATCAATACCCGGTCCATTTCCAAAAGCGGCGGAATCAGCACCTTTAGAAGCGCCATAACCATACAGAAATCTGCAAAAGGCGCAAAATCCGCCGTGTCATGTCAATCGTTGATGCTGGATTCCTTGTCTAGGTCCGATACCATTCCGGCCATGGACATTCGCACCAAGCAGGCGGATGTGGGGCACGAAGCAAAAATCGGAAGAATCAGTGATGAAGCAGTATTTTATCTGATGACAAGAGGAATTTCGGAAGAAGAGGCGAGGGCGATGATTGTGAGCGGTTTTGCTGATAACGTATCCAAAGAGCTGCCTTTGGAATACGCCGTGGAGATGAACAATCTAATCCGCCTGGAAATGAAAGGAAGTATCGGATGAAAGAAAAAGGAAGAGAAGCAAAGACAGAAATGAAAATGAGCAGGCTGCCGTCGCCAACTTGGAATTTTTTGGGAATGAATCAAAGCATCTTAAAAGAAGAAGATGCCCTTCGAATGCGTCGGGCAAAATGGAAAGAACCCATAACATTTTCTTTAGAGGGGAACGAAGAGAAAGAGACCTTTTTACAATTCCCGTGTGAAAATAAGAAAGAAGCCTTGCAGAAAGTGGAGATCAGGGCGAGAGAAGAAAGCAGCCTAACCGTATGGATGGATATTTTCTCCCAAAAAGAAGACGATGGATTTTTGGGATTGACGACAAATATAAAGGCTGGAAAAAATGCAAAGGTGCGGCTGATCCAGGTGCAGCTTTTGGGAAAGGAATATCGGTTTGCAGATGAGATCAAAGCAGAATGTGATGAAGGGGCAAAGGTAGAATTATTGCAGCTCTTGTTGGGAGGAAGAAAAACCTGGGCGGCCCTTCATGAAGATTTGGACGGAGAAGGAAGCGCCTTAGAAACCGATCTTGGATACTGGTGCAAAGGTCATCAGCAAATGGATTTTAACTATGTGGTAAATCATAAAGGAAAACAGACAAAAAGCAAAATCATTGCAAAAGGAGTGCTTGAGGATAACGCTTTTAAACTGTTTCGGGGCACCATTGATTTTAAAAAAGGCTCCGCGGGATCTTCCGGGGACGAAGCGGAGGAAGTGCTGATGCTTGGCGCGGAAGCGGTAAATCAGACCATCCCCCTGATTCTCTGCCAGGAAGAGGACGTGGAAGGAAATCACGGGGCCACCATCGGAGAGCCGGAGGAGGAAATTTTGTTTTATCTGGCCTCCAGAGGAATTAGCAAAGAAGAGGGAACGGCCTTGCTGGCCAGATCAAAAATTGACGGGATCAAAGGGCAGATCGGAAATCCCGAGTTGGAAGCAAAGGTGGAACAGTACATGAAAGAGGTGACAGAAAATGAATGAAAATAAAAATTTCAGGGAGGATTTTCCTCTTCTTCGGGAAAGTCCATTAATTTATCTGGACAACAGCGCCACGACACAGAGACCGGAATGTGTCCTTAAGGCCTGCGAGACCTTTTATCAAAACTATAACGCCAACCCGTTACGGGGAATCTATGCCCTGGGACAAGAGGCGACCGAAAGATACGAGGAAGCAAGAGAAAGCGTTAGAAAGTTCTTAAACGCTTCTTCCCCGGAAGAAATCATCTTTACGAGAAACGCCACGGAAAGCTTAAACCTTGTGGCCTACAGCTACGGCCTTTCCCATCTGAAACCGGGGGATGAAATCGTCGTGAGCATCCTGGAACATCACAGCAATCTGCTTCCCTGGCGGTATGTGGCAAAAAAGACAGGCGCCGCATTAAAATATCTGGAATGCGAGCCGGACGGCAAAATCACAGAAGAACAGATAAGCAGCGTTTTTTCCGAAAAAACCAAACTTGTGGCGATCACCATGCTCTCCAACGTGTTGGGATGCAGAACGCCCCTTGACGTAATCATTAAAGAAGCGAGAAAAAGCGGCGCAGCGGTGGTGGTGGACGCCGCGCAGAGCGTTCCCCACATGGCAGTAGATGTGCAGCGTATCGATGCAGACTTTCTCGCCTTCTCCGGCCATAAAATGCTTGGCCCGATGGGGATCGGCGTACTTTATGGAAAGAAAAAACTTCTGCTGGAAATGGAACCTTTTTTATTAGGAGGAGAAATGATCCAGTCTGTCACGAGAGAAGAAGTGCAGTGGGCGCAGCTACCCCACCGCTTTGAGGCGGGAACTGTAAATGCCGCCGGCGCCTGGGGCTTAAAAGCCGCCATAGAGTACATCGGCCGGATAGGCTATGAAACGATCGCAGAAAGAGAGCGTAAGCTGACAGCGCAGGCGTTGGAAGGCCTTCACAAAATTCCCCATATACAGATTCAAGGGTCTGATAAGGCCGAAGAACACCTGGGAATCCTAAGCTTTACCCTGGAGGGGGTACATCCCCACGATGTGAGCAGTATCTTAGATGCGGATGGCATCGCCGTGCGGGCGGGACATCACTGCGCCCAGCCTCTTTTAGAACATCTTAACGTGTCTGCCACAACAAGAATCAGTCTGGTATTTTACAACACGCCGGAAGAAATTGACGCCTTTTTAAAAAGCATAGCATCGGTCCGCAGGAGGATGGGATATGGAGAATAAAGAAAGAAATTATTATAATGCGATTTTAACGGAACACAACCTATATCCGGAGCATAAGCACGATCTCCCCGGAGCCACAGCGCAAAAAGACGGAGTAAACCCAAGCTGCGGGGACGCTATAAGGCTGAAACTGAAAATAGAAAACGAGATCATTACCGACGCCTCCTTCGTGGGAAACGGCTGCGCCATTTCCCAGGCATCGGCTGATATCATGCTGGATCTGGTCATCGGAAAAAAGCGGGAGACAGCCATAGAACTGTCCGAAATCTTTTTTAAAATGATCCACGGGCAAGCCACCGATCAGGAAGTGGAAAGTCTGGAAGAAGCAGGGGCTTTCGTGGACGTGTCCCATATGCCCGCAAGGGTGAAATGCGCCGTTTTGGGATGGCATACCCTCGCAGAAATGTTAAAAGAGGATTTGGCCAATGTAAAATAGGCGATTCATTTTTAAAAGATAAACCACAAGGGCGGAAACCCTAAAAATGGGTTTCCGCCCTGTATTATCTTATCATTTAAACTGTTTCTATTACTCCTTCCAATACAGCGCTCTTTGCTGATCTGTCATTTCCTGGATAAATCTTTCCTTACATATAATGAAATCCTCCAGATCCATGAGGATGTGATATAGAATAGAGCGGCTTTCAAATTCTTCCCGGGAAAGGGGCAGTTTTTCTTCTTTCATACGAGAAAAAATATCCTCCAACTGTTGTTTTTGCTGATCGGGGATATTATGCTCCTTAATATACGGGATCAGATAATAGATAAAACCTGAGACCTGCTCAGATTGCTTCGGCATATTTTTTATTTTTTTCATTTCATAATGCAGGTTGTGCAAAATGTTAAGCTGGCGGACCCGCATTTCGAAGTAATCAATGTAGTAACCGGGGTGGGAGTGGAAGGTGTTATTTTGATATTCCACGGCCATGATCACAAATTCCGACAGTTGATTTTCCAGTTCCTTGATCCGCTGCCATACGTTTTGACCGGTGGGAGTGCCGGTTAGGTAGTCTCCCAGACCTTGTAATATAATTTGAAGCTGTTCTTCCGTATATCGCATTTTTTGGATGATCAGCGATTTGTGGGTCTGATTGCCATGGAAGAGATTGAACACGATCGCAATGGAGATTCCGATTAAAACGAGATAAAACTCGTTGAGAATAAAATCAACGGTAAAATCTTTTTCCGAGAGAAAATGGAACCCGATGACTGCATTGACGGATATGGTGCTGCTCCAGCCGATGTATTCAAGGATCGAGACCACAAAGAAAATAAACAGTCCGTAGGCGATCCATTCCTGCTGTATATGGTGGAAGAAAATGAGGGCTAAAAATGCGGAAACAAAAAAGCTTATGATCCGGTAAAGGGACAGGTTCAAAGTCTCCCACTTGGTGGTGACAATGCTTAAAAGTGTGATGGTCCCTGCCGAAGTGGCGTAATCCAGGTGAAGCCATTGGGAGATGGCAATGGCAATGCTGCTTCCCAGAGCAATTTTTGCCGACCGCATAATAAGTTTACGTAAATTCCATAAATTCATGATAGTCCTCCATGTACTATTTGAAATTATTATAATGTCATCATATCTTATTATCTCTTTTTTGTATAGAAGAAATCAATCCTTTTGTTATTTGTACATCTGTGATAGAATATCTAAGATGGAAATAAAAAAATAAAACCACAGGAGGACCATATGTCAGAAAAAATTGTAGCCACCGTTGCGGGCCAGGAAGTAACAGAAAGTGAATTAAATAAATTTTTAGAGAGGGTGCCGGCGCAGCAGCAGCAGTTTGTCCATACACCGGAAGGCAGACAGCAGGCCCTCACCCAGTATTGCAATTATTTTTTGTTTGAAAAATTAGGACAGGAAAGAGGATACGATCAGTCCGAAGAATTTATAGAAATGCTTCAGGGAGTGACCAGAGAGCTTCTTGGACAGTATGCATTGACACAGCTTGTAAAAGATGAAAAGGCAGACGAAAAAGAATGTCGGGAGTATTATGAAGCTCATAAAGAACAGTTTGTTGTGGGCGCGCAGGCAAATGCCAAGCATATTTTAACCGCGACCGAAGAAGAATGCCGGAAAGTATTAAAAGAGATTGAAGCGGGCGAGAAGACCTTTGAAGAAGCGGCAAAGGCATACTCTACCTGCCCTTCCAAGGAGCAGGGCGGCAACCTTGGGACTTTTGGCCCGGGACAAATGGTAAAGGAATTTGACGAGGCGGTATTTACGGCGGAAGTCGGAAAGATTTTAGGACCGGTAAAAACTCAATTTGGCTATCACTTGATTCGCGTGGAATCTTTAACCAAGGGCGGTACCGCCGACTTTGAAGACGTCATTGAAAAAATCGCCCAGCAGATCATCGCCAATAAGCAAAATGAACTTTATATGTCAACCAGGGCATATCTGATCGAGAAATACGGACTTCAATTTGCAGAATAAGCGAAAGATTTTTTACGGAAAGCGCGGCGTGAGTCGCTGTTTTTTCAGATTTTCATAACTTTTTTAAAAAAGAGTAGTAAAAAATAGAATTTGTAACTTTTCATTTTTTATGGAAAGGGTTATAATAGCACTGTATAATCATCATGGACAGTGCTCCGCCTTTTAACAATATCAAAAGTATTGCATGGGCAGCGCATAAAGTTTCGGTGCATTGTATCGTATTAATATTAATTTTTAAAATGGAGGTATTACATTATGGCTTTAGTATCAGCAAAAGAGATGGTTCAAAAAGCAAAAGCAGGACATTACGCAGTAGGTGCATTTAACATCAACAACCTGGAATGGACAAAGGCAATTCTTTTAACAGCACAGGAATGCAAGTCTCCGGTTATGCTTGGTGTTTCCGAAGGCGCTGGAAAATATATGTGCGGTTATAAGACGATCGTTGGCATGGTAGAAGGAATGCTCGAAGAACTTAACATCACAGTTCCGGTAGCTCTTCATCTTGACCACGGTTCCTATGAAGGAGCAAAGGCTTGTATCGAAGCAGGATTCTCCAGCATCATGTTTGACGGTTCTTCTTTACCATTTGATGAAAACATCGAAAAGACAAAAGAACTCGTTGCAATCTGTAACGAAAAAGGAATGTCCATCGAAGCAGAAGTTGGTTCCATCGGCGGAGAAGAAGACGGCGTAGTAGGACAGGGCGAATGTGCAGATCCTAAGGAATGTAAAGAGATTGCAGATCTTGGCATTACAATGCTTGCAGCAGGTATCGGAAACATTCACGGAAAGTATCCGGAAAACTGGCCAGGACTTCGTTTTGACGTTCTTGACGACATCCAGAAGTTAACAGGAGATATGCCGCTTGTTTTACACGGTGGTACAGGTATCCCGGATGAGATGGTGAAAAAAGCAATCAGCCTTGGCGTTTCCAAGATCAATGTTAACACAGAATGCCAGCTTGTATTTGCAGAAGCAACACGTAAGTACATTGAAGAAGGCAAAGATTTAGCAGGAAAGGGATTTGACCCTCGTAAGCTTTTAGCTCCTGGTACAGAAGCAATCAAAGCAAAAGTAAAAGAAAAAATGGAAGTATTCGGATCCATCGGAAAAGCAGAATAATTAAAATTCCGTTTAAGAAGATTGAGCGAATTGCCGGCGCAGCAGTGAAAACTGCTGCGCTGTTTTTTATGATAAAGGAAAGTTCTCACTTTCCTTTATCATAAAAAGCGCTTCGCGCAACGATGCGGATATAGAATAGTTTTTTGTCCAATCGGGACAAAAGAGATAAAATGGGACAGACATGAAAAAAAGAATCCGGTATTGTGGTGGAATAAGAACTGCGAGAGTATAAACTGCAGAAATAAAAACTGCCAGGGGAGAGGAGGAGAGTCATGACAGATTTATCAAAATACTGCGAAGACGCGTCCTTGCTTGTAAAAAGCGGAGGATGCAGCGTGTATCAGTTTCGAAATGAGAGCGGGGAAGGAATGATCACGATGTATGACGTTTTCCCCGGAGTGACCCTGGCCTACAATGATTTTCACATGAGTTACTATGATTCGGCGTTCAAACCGGGGAAGAACTTATTTTGTATGGATCATTGCCGGGAGGGGAGACTGGAATACACTTCCAAATATGACGCTTACTCTTATGTAGAGGCCGGGGATTTGAAGCTGGACCGTCGGTTAACCCACACCGGCCGTTTTGAACTGCCTCTTTCCCACTACCACGGAGCCATGATCTGCATCGACTTAGAGGAAGCGCACCGCTCTCTTCCGGAAGAAATGAAAGATTTTCCGGTGGATCTTTGGAAGCTGAAAGAGAAGTATTGCAGCGACGTCTATCCGGTGGTCATCCATGGCGCCAGCGAGATCGAGCATATTTTCAGCGAACTGTACGCCGTGCCGGAAAAGATTAAAAGACCCTATTTTAAGATCAAGGTTTTGGAACTGCTTTTGTACCTGGAAGCTTTGGAGCTGCCGGAAACTTTCGAAGAAAAACCGTATTTCCATAAAACGCAGGTGGAAAAAGTAAAAAGTATTCAGTAATTTCTGATCCGGCATATGGAGGAAAATTTCACTCAGGAATATCTTGCCGAACGGTTCGACCTGCCGAAGACCACCATGAAAAAATGCTTTAAATCGGTGTTTGGAACGACGATTGGAAATTGGATTCTTCAATATCGAATGAACCAGGCGGCGGTTCTCTTAAAAACAAAACGAAAGATCAGCGTGGCGCAGATTGCGGGAATGGTGGGGTACGACAGTCCAAGTAAATTTGCCATGGCCTTTCGCCGGGTGATGGGAATGTCCCCGGTGGAATACCGAAATACTTTTATCTAAAATACTTTTGTCTAAACAGGACAATGGAAGCTTTCCGGAGCGGAAATAAATGGGCGCCTGAAATACAATAAAATCCTAGGACGCGTCAATATTATTTTCAGGAAGGAGAGTTTTTTATGAATCAGGAAGTAAAGCAAAACTGGCTTTCTTGTCTCCTGGATTATGCTTCGGGGAGTAAGGGAAAGTTGTTTTGCTCTGTATTATTATCTGTGATCAGCGTGGTATCCGGGCTGCTGCCTTATTTTTGCATATACCGGATCCTGGAACACTTTATCAAAGGAACGGCGGACGGACAAGTGATTGCGTTATGGTGCCTTTATGCCCTCATCGCTTATGTGGTAAAGGTACTTTTTTTCGGGCTGTCCACCGGACTGTCTCATTATGTGGCATATCATATTTTGGAAAAACTCCGTCTAAGGGTGGCGGACCGTTTTCTCCATGCGCCTCTTGGCGAAGTGATGTCCCATTCCATCGGGGAGATCAAAAATATTCTCGTAGATAAGATCGAGGATATCGAGCCTCCCCTCGCCCACATGATCCCTGAGGGGATCGGTCATATTGCCCTGCCGGTGTTAAGTTTTGCGTCCCTCATCATGATCGATTGGCGGCTGGCGCTGTCTTCTCTTGTCACCCTTCCCTTTTCTTTCTTATGTATGGTTTTGACTTTTATCATCAGCGGGAAAAACTTTAATCAGTACAACGAATCCAATGCGTTCATGAACAGCGTCATCGTAGAATATGTGGAAGGGATTGAAGTGATCAAGGCGTTTGGACGCTCCGGCTCTTCTTATGAAAAGTTCTCAAAAGCGATTCTCGATTATAAGACCTTTGTCATAAAATGGCTTTCTTCCACCTGGGTCACGTTCAAA
The DNA here is from genome assembly GCA_964555015.1 of uncultured Eubacterium sp. Classification (GTDB taxonomy): domain Bacteria; phylum Bacillota; class Clostridia; order Lachnospirales; family Lachnospiraceae; genus Anaerobutyricum. The sequence goes on from CAZKQV010000010.1 coordinate 72,534, forward strand.
TTAGCCTTTGCGCTGTTTCCGTCCACTCTCTTGGGGACCGTGCCGATGAGCCTTTTTTTGGCGTCCGGCGGAAAAATCACTCCCGCCATGGCGGCCCTTGGCGTGATGCTTTCCATGTCCATGGTCACTTCCCTTGCTAAAATCGAAATTTTTTTCAACAGCATCAAACAAGTGCAGATGACAGTGGAAGAGCTGCAAAATTATCTGGAGATGCCCGTACTTTCGGAGCCGGAAAAAAGGGTTCTTCCATTGGGGACAAATGTGGAAATAAACGACGTTCATTTTTCCTATACCGCCGAAGGCGAAGAGGTACTTCGCGGCGTTAGCTTAAATCTTTCGGAGGGCAGTTTCACGGCGCTTGTGGGACCTTCCGGAGGGGGAAAATCCACTCTGGCAAAATTAATCTCAAGATTCTTTGACGTAAACAGCGGCGAGATTCTCATCGGCGGCGTAAACATTGCCGATATGCCTTTATCGCAGCTTTCGGAACTGGTGAGTTTCGTTTCCCAGGATAACTTTTTGTTTGGCTGTTCCCTAAGAGAAAATATCAGGCTGGGCAATCCGAAGGCCACGGATGAAGAAGTGTATCAGGCGGCAAGGGCGGCTCAGTGCGAAGAATTTATTATAAAACTGCCCCTTGGTTATGATACGCCGGCGGGGGAAGCCGGAAAACGTCTCTCCGGCGGAGAAAAACAGCGTATTGCCATTGCAAGGATCATGCTGAAAAACGCCCCGATCGTCATCCTTGACGAGGCCACAGCCTTCACCGATCCACAGAACGAAGAAAAACTGCAAGAAAGCATCGCTGCGCTCACCAAAGGGAAAACCTTGCTGGTGATCGCCCATCGCCTGTCTACGATCAAAAACGCAGATAACATTGCGGTGCTGGAAGCAGGGAATATCATTGCACAAGATACGCAGAAACAGCTTCTTAAAAACTGTCCGCTGTATCAGCAAATGTGGGAAGCCCATATTGGAGCAAAAGAGAGGGCGGTTTCTTCAGGCAGAAAGGAGGAGAAGCGTTATGTTTAAGACAATTCGCAGAATTATAAATTGGTGCGGCGAGTTCAAAGGAAAACTCTATCTTGGATTTGTATTTTCCTTCTTTTCCACCTGGTTTGCCGCATTTCCAACCATGGTCGCCGCTTACACCATCGGAATGCTGATCGAGTGCGAACGGTCGGGAAAAACCTTTGATAAAAAATGGATTTTCCTTAGCATTCTCCTGATTACAGTGTTTATTTTGTTCCGCTTCCTCTTCGATTACCTTCGCGCCAGATTCCAGGAAGCCATAAGCTACGAGCTGGTGGCAAGGGATCGGCTGGCAATCGGCGAGGCGCTAAAAAGAGTGTCTCTTGGGTATTTCCAGCAGGTCAATACGGGAAATATCTTAAATTCCATCACCACCGGGCTTCACTCCCTGGAAAATATGGGGATGCGAATGGTGGATACCTTTGTGGGAGGATACTTAAATTTTCTATGTATTTTCCTGTTCCTGCTCTTTTTTAGCCCGTTAGTTTGCCTGATCGCACTGGCCGGGGCCGTTTTGTCCTTTTTATTTTTGCTTCTGGTTTCCAGGCACAGCGTAAAAAATGCCGGAGTCGCCGCCAAAGCCGGAAGAGATTTAACTTCTGCGGCGCTGGAATATGCCAGAGGGCTTCCCGTAGTAAAATCCTTTGGGCAGGGAGGAGCCTCCATGGCGGCGATGAAAGAAGCCTGCCGAAACAGCCGGGACATCTGCTTAAAAATCGAGTGGGGTTATACGCCGCCAAACTGTCTGCACCTTCTGGCGCTGAAAACTGCCTCCGTCGCCATGGCGGGAGCGGCCTGCTATCTGGGTATGACCGGAGCGATGAGTTTTTCTTATATGCTGATGTTCGTTTTTTACTCCTTTAGCATATTGGCAGGGCTGGAATCCATCAGCGACAGCGCCCATGTTTTAGGGGTGATCGACACCACCATGGATCAGCTTGACGCATTAAAAGAAGGAAACTACATCGATCGGGACGGAAAAGACATTACTTTAAACCACTATGACATCGAATTTCAAAAAGTAAGCTTTAGCTATGAAGAGGGCCGGAGCGTGTTAAAAGACGTCAGTTTCCGGATTCCGGAACAGACCACCACCGCCATAGTGGGAGCGTCCGGAAGCGGAAAAAGCACGATCTGCAATTTGATCGCGCGATTTTATGACGTGGAAAAAGGCAGCGTGCAGATCGGAGGCCACGACGTTGGAGAATTTACCTGCGACAGCCTCCTGAAAAATATTTCCATGGTATTTCAAAATGTGTATCTTTTCCATGACACGGTTCGAAACAACATCCGTTTTGGAAAGCCGGACGCATCGGAAGAAGAAATCATCGCCGCAGCGAAAGCCGCCAGATGCCATGATTTCATCCTGGCGCTTCCAGACGGATATGACACCGTGATCGGAGAGGGCGGAGGAACCCTTTCCGGCGGAGAAAAACAGCGAATCAGCATCGCAAGAGCGATGTTAAAGGATGCTCCTATCATTATCCTCGATGAGGCAACCGCCAGCATCGACCCGGAAAATGAACTCCTGATCCAGGAGGCCCTCGCCCGCCTGATCCAGGGGAAAACGGTCGTCATCATTGCCCACCGCCTGGCGACCATAGAATATGCCGATCAGATATTAGTGACAGAGGACGGGAAAATCGTGCAGAAAGGTACCCACGATTCCCTGCAAAAAGAAGAAGGAATCTATCGGCATTTTGTGGAGATCCGGAAAAAAGCGGAGAATTGGGAGATTTCGTAACAAAAAAGTGGGATTGCGATAAATGAGAGGAAATGGTAAGATGATACATAGCGACCCGAAAGTAGAATCTTACGGAAAATAACTAAAAAGCGCAATGCGACGCTGATAAAAAATAAAAGCGAGGTGCCTTATGGACAAAAATTATTTGACAGCGTGGAATGAGGAAGCTTTGTCCTGCCCAAAATGCGGAAAAATGCATACTCTTCCCAAATATACTTTAATTAATGTTACGGAAAAACCAGAATACAAAGAAATGCTTTTAAAAAATCAATTGTTTCTTTTTGATTGTGAAGAATGCGGTCTGAAAGCTCCATTGACCTATGACTGTATTTATCTCGACCGGAAAAAGAAACTGGTGATCGCCATGTCTTTGGAAGAACCAAAGGAGTGGAAAGAGTTGGTGGAAGAACTTGCCGGACAGACCGGATATCAAAAGAGAATTGTGGATAACATTAATGATATGAAGGAAAAAATCCTGATCTTTGATAATCTGTTGGATGACCGGATCGTGGAAATGTCAAAGGTGATGCTCCTTAAACAATTGGAAAATGAAATGGAAGACGATGTGCTGCAAAATGTCTTATTTGATTACAGCGGAAGCGAAATGTTTTTTATTGTATTTTTCGAGAAAAAGGGAGTGGGGAGAATCCCATTTTCCATCGATTTTTATCGAGGGGTGAAACAGAATTATGAGTCCAAAATTGGTCCCCACTCCACACCGGATTTCCTGAAAATCGATATGGAATGGGCTGGGAATCAGATGTTTTCTCGTCAACCGGTCTGACGGTTAAGACGTTCTGTGATGATCGGCGTCATGAGCCGGAAAAAGGATAATAATTCCGGAATTGACCGAAGCCGTACATCAATAGATGCATAACAGTTCATAGAAGAAAAAAACATTTGCGGATCAGAATTTACAGGTATCGGCGGTACTTCTTTTTTCACCCTGTCATGGAGAAGACAGTCTTTATAATAAGATAGCTGTTCATCTGCTAACTCGGATGATACATCTTTAGTATAAAGAAAATAACGGCAGATATCAAAATATTCATTAATAATGGCCTCTCGCAAATCTGTAAAAAATAAGTCAGTATTCATCATATTCACCTCTGCAATGTCCCTGGTTGTCAGATTGACTCGAAGAATGGAGTGCGATTGCTTTATATATTTATTTTACCTTATGATATAATTTCCGGATAGATGCTAAGTGTCCGATTTCATTGATTTCATTGGACAAATGAATGCTAGAGAGGTAAAATACGACATGATTTGTGAAAATATTGGTGAAAATATTCGAAGTCTGCGAAACAGACAGGGAAAATGCAGCGCAGTAAAAGTAGTAGACCGGATAAACGCCCTTGGATACGAAGTATCCCTTGACACCTATTATAAATGGGAGCGGGGCGTAAGGCAGCCGCCCAGCGACGCGATCCCCTTCCTGGCCAAGGTATTTGGGGTAAGCGAAACAATAATATTTCACCTAAAAGAGACAGAGAGCCGCCGAACGGACGCCTTCGACTTATTCATAAAAGAAGAAAGCCAAAATCTGTCGAAAGAGGCAAAGCAGCTTTTCATCTGGCTCATAGCAAAATGGTCGGGAACCATCGAAAAAGTATTACTCTTTTTTGGAATGTATACCGGACTTGACAAAAAAGACCAGGAGATCGTCAAGACATTATTAAAAAGATTTTATGACGAAAAACGTACCCAGGGAACAGAGCTTGCGATTCTGATGAAAGAATTGAAAAACAAATGAACTGAATTCCACCTTACAGGAGTAAATTCCACGAGGTGGAACTTTTTTATGTCAAAAAATATAGAAAACATTCGATTTATGTCTATAATTAGGATAAAGTGGGAAAGATGTATCTTTGAATTGAAAAATTCACTTTTGCGTGATATGCTTCTCTTATATTTACTCGTAGGAAAATGGAGGTGTGACATGGCAGTCAGCTACAAGAAATTATTCCATTTGTTGATAGAAAAAAATATGACGAATGCACAGCTACAGCAAGAAGCTGGTTTTTCTGCAAATATCATTACACGATTGAAAAGAGGCGGGTATATCTCTCTTGAAAGTGTGGAAAGCATCTGTAGTGTCTTGAACTGTGGCGTGGACGATATTCTGGAATTTATACCGGAGGATAACGGAGGAAAGGGCAATGGTTGATACCAAAAAGGAACAAGAGCGTGATGAATTGCATCGTGCAATTTGGGCAATTGCAGATGAATTGCGAGGAGCAGTTGATGGATGGGACTTTAAAAATTATGTTCTCGGAACAATGTTTTATCGATATATTTCTGAAAACCTATGCAGTTACATAAATAGTGGCGAGATTGATGCAGGTAACGCTGATTTCGATTTTGCAAAAATGGCTGATGAAGATGCTGAAGAAGCAAGAGACGGATTAGTGGAGGAAAAAGGCTTTTTCATTTTGCCAAGCGAGTTGTTTTGCAATGTTCGTGCGAATGCTGTGAATGATGAAAACTTAAATGAAACATTGGAGCGAGTGTTCCGTCACATTGAAGAATCTGCGAAAGGCAGTGAGGCTGAAAGCGACTTTGCCGGATTGTTTGATGATTATGATATCAACAGCAACAAATTAGGCTCTACTGTTGCTAAGCGTAATGAAAAACTGGTTAAACTGTTGAATGGCGTGGGTGAAATGAACCTCGGAGACGTGAAAGAACATTCTATTGATGCCTTTGGTGATGCATATGAGTACCTTATGACAATGTATGCGTCTAATGCCGGGAAGTCTGGTGGGGAGTTCTTTACTCCGGCGGACGTATCAGAACTGCTCACAAGGCTTGGAACTGTGGGCAAAACAGAGATTAATAAAGTATACGATCCGGCTTGTGGAAGCGG
>CAZKQV010000011.1:0-75688 GCA_964555015.1 uncultured Eubacterium sp.
TATCGGAAGAAACGATTTCGTCTTCGTTTTATCCATAAGATTCGTTTGCAGCAGCTTTCATAGCAGCGTTGATTCCTTCTTTTGTTACGTCAGAACCTTTTACAACTGCTGTTAAGATTGTTGTAGAACCTGTAGGAGTAGGAACACGCTGAGCGGATCCGATTAATTTTCCGTTAAGTTCTGGGATAACAAGACCGATAGCTTTTGCTGCGCCTGTGCTGTTAGGAACGATGTTCACTGCTGCTGCACGGGATCTTCTCTTATCGCCTTTTCTCTGAGGTCCGTCAAGTGTCATCTGGTCGCCTGTGTAAGCATGGATTGTACACATGATACCACTCTGGATTTCAGCATACTTGTTAAGAGCGTCAGCCATAGGTGCTAAACAGTTTGTTGTACAGGAAGCTGCGGAAATGATAGTATCTTCTGGTTTTAAGATCTGGTGGTTTGTATTATAAACAACTGTTGGAAGATCGTTTCCAGCAGGTGCGGAAATAACAACCTTCTTTGCTCCAGCATTGATATGAGCCTGAGCTTTTGCTTTGCTTGTGTAGAATCCGGAGCACTCTAATACTACGTCAACACCGATCTCTCCCCATGGGCAATCGTTAGCATCTGGGAATTTGTAGATCTTGATTTCTTTTCCGTCAACTGTGATGGAATCTTCGCCGTAAGAAACTGTGCTTGCTAAAGCATATGTTCCCTGTGAAGAGTCATACTTTAATAAGTGAGCAAGCATTTCTGGGCTTGTAAGATCGTTGATAGCAACTACTTCGTAACCTTCAGCTCCAAACATCTGTCTGAAAGCAAGACGTCCGATACGTCCAAAACCATTAATTGCAACTTTTACTGCCATGATAATTCCTCCTAAGTTTAGTTTCTTTGTAACATACATTTGCCACTATATGCTATTTGACGACTATCGTCAAATCCTTAACTATTTTACCTAATTTTTGGTAATTTTTCAAGTAGTATTTTGCATAAATTTATGATTATTTTATAATCACTTTTATGCTATTTATGATATAGTATCCATAAATCAAAAAATAATACGCAAATTGAGAAATCTCCTCGCAGACTGAGGCTGTTTTAAGCCTTGGATTGATGGGGTTTCATTTAATTTATGGAGGATTTATGATTACAACGGATTGCCATCTGCACACAAGCTTTTCATCGGACTCGGATACTCCCATGGAGGAAATGATCAAGCAAGCCATTTTAAAGGGCTTGTCTGTTCTTTGTTTTACAGAGCATTATGATGAAGATTTTCCGGATAATCCGGAAGGTCTTGATTTTTTGCTGGATTTTGACGGATATTACCATCGATTTTTAGAGTACAGAGATAAATATAAAGATAAAATCAAACTTTTGCACGGTATTGAAGTGGGCGTGCAGTCTCATCTGGGAGATGCTTTACATAAGTTTTATCAAACTTACGGTTCCCGCTATGATTTTATCCTCGCTTCCTGCCATGTGGTGGATCAGATGGATCCTTACGAACCGGAGTTTTTTCAGGTGCATCCCGGCAAAGAGGGCATGGCCCTTTATTTGGAAACCCAGCTTGCTAATCTTGATGTTTTTCCTGATTTTCAAAGCCTTGCCCACATGGATTATGCCTATCGTTATTGTCCGTCGCCGCGGCCTGAATTTCAATATTCCGATTACGGTGATATTTTGGACGCCACTTTACAAAAGCTGATCTCCAAAGGCAAAGCGCTTGAAATCAATACTTCCGGATGGCGCAGCGGCCTTATGTGGCCTAACCCCCATATCGACATTTTAAAGCGGTACCGGGAACTTGGCGGCCAACTTCTCACCATTGGAAGCGACGCTCACAAGCCCGTGGATCTCGCCTCCCATTTTGAAAAATTACCAGACATTTTAAAGACTCTTGGCTTTCAATATTACGCTGTCTTTGAAAACCAAGAGCCGATCATGATACCTATTTAGTTATCATAGTATTCCATATCGCCAAACGAAGTACGATACGAAGTTACCCTTTTATAATTTTCTTCGTTTCATGAACATTCCAATGCCCAGTCCAAGAATACAGATTGGAATTAATATTACTAAGAATACCACTCCCATTTTTTGTACTGCTTCCGGGACCATTATGGTTTCGGAAGACAGGCTCTTGGCACGGATCGATATCTTACTCTCCTGATCAGTAAGGTAGTTGATTCCGTTTAACACAAAATCCGTGTTGGAACCGTTGACCGCAGAATTGATCTGGTCATTTAGCATATTTGCGCATCCGTTGACTATGATCTTTCCTCCGTTATCGTCTGATACCGCCGCGGCCACAGAAAATGGACCGTCAATATCTTTCTTTTCTTTTTCCCAGGTGGATGAATCCACGTCAACTTTGGAATATGCGCTGTCGCTGGTTTCTAACAAGCTCTCTACGGTGTATCCGGAATCGGAGTCTTCCTTGATCGTTAATCCCTTACTTCCCGGCGCCAGAATATAAACATTATTATCGTACTGTTCTTTGCTCACTTCTGTATATTGAATGGATGGAAGCAGATAGATCGGATACTGGGTATACATGGAAGAATCCGTCTCCACCACCATCCCTTTGTTTACGGTGATTCCATATTCTTTCAAAAGGTTTAACAGCCGAGTCTGATCATCCGCATTTTCTCCCAGCAGAACATACAGCTTTCCTTCCCCTTCCAGGTAATTTTTCACTTTTGTGATCTCATCCTCGGAAAGATCTTTATTTCCTCCATTTATTAAAAGGAGAGAACAATCTTCGGGCACGCTGTCTTGTGTCAGCAGATTTAATTCTTTTACTTCATAATTATCTGCTTCCAACCCACTGGTAAATTGGGAACCGGGGTCTCCCTCTTCGTGACCGGTCAAAGTATAGATCACAGGAGTTTCTTCGGAAGTCACATAGTCGATCGCCTGGGTGATCAGCGTTTCAAGCTGCAGCGAATCCGCCGTATAACCGTATTCACTGTAGGTATAGTTTAAATATTCGTCGGATGAAAGGAACCGGGATTTATCGCCGCACACCACAATGGCGCTGTCGCTGCTTACTTCCTCATCCTCTACGTATTGTTTCGCAAAATTAGGATAGAGTTCCGGATCTTTATAAACTAATTTAATCTTGCCGGATGCTTTGGCATATTCATTAAAAATCCTCTTATATTCTTTTGCCATATCTGTTTTATTATTCAGGAGGTAAATGGTAATCTCCTGATCCAGAGCCGATACTATTTTTTTCGTTTGATCGGAAAGAGAATATAATTTATTTTCTGTCACATCCACGCTGTAATCTTTATTGGAAACCAGGACATTCACCGCAATAACTGCAATGATCACAAGACAGATTACGGAAGAGGTCCACAGGCTCTTTTTTAATTTTTTATTTTTCATCTTCAACCTCCTACTTCCATCTTCTTTGCTCTATTGTAAAAACCGAAAGCATAATAAACACAAGGATAAATGACAGATAATAAACGATCGAAGAAATATTTAAGACGCCGGTACAAAAATCGGTGAACCGATCCATGACAGAACACCAATTAATGATTTTTGCAAGCCCGTTATCGAAGACGTCCGGGAAGAAATGGGCACATCCCCCTTCCACACACGCTCCCACAACAAGAACGCCGGCGGCAATTTTTATATTATTGGTCTGCTTATAGAAAAAGGCGGCAAGGCAGATGATCACAATGGCAGCAAACAGATAGGTATACCGCGCTCTCTGAGGGACCATATTCGCCAAATTAGGAAGCAGAATAACCAGAAGGGATACCCCAAAGGAAATTCCGGCAGCCACAAAGGAATTTTCTGAGATGGAAGAGACAAATACTCCGATCGCCAGCAGGGAGGCTCCCAATAAAAAGTACCCAAAACAACCGGTCAAAACGGTCTTCCAGGAAATATCCCCAAAACGGCTTAAGATGCCTGCATGAAATAAAAATACGATAATAGAAAAGAAAAATACGGACAGAACCGCCAGATATTTACCGAGGATCACATCAATGGTCCGGATCGGCGAAGTTAGCAAAAGCTGATCTGTCTTCTGTTTTCTCTCTTCTGCCACAAGACGCATCGTTAAAATCGGCACAATGATAAGAAATAAAATCGTCAAATTCTGTATTACATAGGTTGCGTAGTCAGAAATTCCATAAGAGAAACAGTAGGCGCAAAAATAAATGCTGGAAACAGCAAGAATGACAGCGGCGTAAAGATACGGCAGCATCGAATGCATATATGATTTCATTTCTTTTTTATAAATCGTCCACATCTTACAAGTCCTCCTTTCCCGTTATTTCCTGTTCTTTATTTAATTTATCTGTATTACTCTCCTTGGCCGAATCTGTTTTTTCGGATAAGCCGTTATTTTTTTCTTCTTCGGCGTCCGCATCCGTAAGCTCAATGAAGACATCCTCTAAGGAAGTTTCACTCATATTCATCTGGACGATCGGCAGGTGCGCCCCGGCAAAGGAAAAAAAGAGCTCCTCCCGGATGTCTTTCTTGTTTTTTGCATTGACGATGACTTTTTGTTCTTTGCGTGCTTGATCCGCCTCTTCTATTGATGTCCGGTCAATGTCTTCCAAACCATCGAGAACCTTTTTAATTTCTTCTTTGTCTCCCCGTACCACAAGAATGATTTGCCTTTGCGTTTCATTTTCTTTGGAGAGCGTTTCCCGGTCTCCCTGGGCGATAAGCTTGCCATGATTGATGATGATAATATCGTCGCAAAGTTCATTAACTTCGGAAAGAATATGGGAACTGAAAATAATCGTGTGTTCCTGGCTGAGTTCCCGAATTAATTCACGGATTTCTATGATCTGCTTTGGATCAAGTCCCACTGTCGGCTCGTCTAAGATCAAAACATCGGGATTGCCGAGAAGAGCCTGGGCAAAACCAACTCTTTGTTTATAGCCTTTGGAGAGATTTTTGATCAGACGATTTTTCACATCCTGGATTCTCACCTTTTCGCAAACCTCTGTCACTTTGGAAAGTCTCTCTTTTTTAGGCTTTATTTTCTTTAGCTCCGAGACGAAGAGCAAATATTCCTCCACCGTCATATCTTCGTACAACGGAGGGATCTCCGGCAAGTAGCCAATCAGCTTTTTCGCCTTCATCGGTTCTTCAAACACATCGTATTCTCCGATCTTTATCTCGCCGGAAGAAGCGGAAATGTATCCGGTCATCATGTTCATAATGGAACTTTTCCCTGCGCCATTTGGTCCGAGGAGACCGATGATCTTCCCCTTCGGCGCTGAAAAGCTCACATCATCCACTGCCTGATGTTTTCCGTAAAATTTAGACAGATTTTTTACTTCAATCATCTTTACCTCCTGTATTGTATGGGCTTACAGCTCAAAAGAATCGCTGCATTTTTCTTCCACATTTTAGGTTTTAATTAAGAACATTTTGTGAATAGAATATGATGATTTTGTTAAAGAAATGAAGGCGTCAATTTGCTTTAGATTTTCGTTGTAATAGACTTTATGATCTTACGTTTTTTCTTTGAATGACTTTAAATATTCCTTTTGATCTTTTGTGATCCTTCTGCTTTCCACCGCTTTTTGGATCGTCTTATTATGGACCCAGGGGGAAAGTCTTTTTTGTTCAATATAAGGAAGGGCCGCGTCCCATTGTTTGGCGAGGGCGGTGGCAAAATGCCATGCGATCACCATATTAACATAATATTCTTCTGTCTTAATCCGGGCTGGCAGAGAAAGGCATTCCGGCCTGAACGCTTCATCCAGATAATATTTCATTAACATATCTATGGCAAATCGGACGGTGTAGGTATGCTTTGACGAGATCCACTCCTTTATTTTTTCAAATAGCTTTTCCTGATTCTTTTTAAAAATTGCAGGAGACATCATGTCGCAGGTCGCCCAATTGTCCACATAAGGTAAAAATTTTTCCAGCTCTTCTATACATTTTTCGTAATCTTTTATGCCCTCAATCAGAAAGCCGTGGAGATTATTTTCCTCGTAGTATTGATGGGGAAGTTCTCTTAGAAAAAATCCCATATCCCGTTCTTTTGAAAGCTCCTTTGCCAGTTTCCGAAGAGCCGGCGTCCGGACTCCGATCACCGTATCCGGATCCACCGTCGGCATCAGCCTGCAATGGAATTGTTTGTACTCCTCATCTTTGAGGGCAAAAAGCTTTTCCTGAATTTCTGTCATAAATTCCTCCCATTTCCCTTTTATTTATCATTTTTTACTTTTATTTTACGATAATCCGATCGTTACTTTTACATAATATGAATATACTAAATATGCACATAAAAGGAAAGGAGTTTTTCATGGAAAAGATAAGAAAGAAAAAGGGATTTATTTGTGATATGGACGGCGTGATCTATCACGGAAACCGTCTGCTTCCCGGCGTCACGGATTTTTTGGACTGGCTGAAAGAAAAGAATAAAAATTATCTGTTTTTGACCAACTCAAGCCAATATACCCCGAGGGAACTACAGCAGAAATTAAAACGTCTGGGGCTGGAGGTGGATGAGTCTCATTTTTATACCAGCGCTTTGGCAACGGCGCAGTTTTTAAGCCATCAGTCCCCGGGATGCAGTGTCTTTGTGATCGGGGAACATGGCATCTTAAATGCGTTATATGAAGTGGGGATTACGGTAAATGATATTGATCCGGATTATGTGGTCATCGGTGAATCTTCCGGCTACAATCTGGAAATGATCACAAAGGCGATCCGCCTGGTCAATGCAGGCGCTAAGCTGATCGGCACAAATTATGACGTGACGGGTCCGACGGAATCCGGCATTGCCCCCGCCTGCCGTGCGCTGGTGGCGCCGATCGAACTTGCCACAGGCAAACAGGCTTACTATGTAGGAAAGCCGAATCCTCTTATGATGAGGACGGGCCTTAATCTTCTTGGCGTACATTCGGAGGACGCCGTCATCATCGGAGACCGTATGGATACGGATATCGTTGCCGGCATCGAAACCGGCCTTGACACCGTTTTGGTCTTATCCGGCGTCACCACAAAAGAGGATTGTCTCCGTTACCCATACTGTCCAAGGGTGATCCTTGCGGGCGTAGGCGACATTGTGACCACAGACCAGCCATAGATTATCGCAGAGGAGTCATAGATCAGTCACAAGAAGTGTGCTTCGCAGGATCTGCCCCAACGAAGCGAGGATACCTCCTCGCTTCGCTGCAAGAAGTACTTCTATAAAATACTGCGATTTAAATACTGCAATACTGCAATTTTCTACATACGCATTGACAGCCCTTTTTCTCTTAGGTACTGTTTTAAATCCATTATTTCCAGCTCTTTAAAGTGGAATAGGGACGCTGCTAAGGCGGCGTCGGCCTTTCCCTTTTCAAAGGCGTCAAAGAAATGTTCTTTGGTCCCCGCGCCGCCGGAGGCGATCACAGGGATCTTAACCGATTCGGAAATGGTTTTTGTCAGCTCAAGATCATAACCATTTTTTGTTCCGTCGCAGTCCATACTGGTCAAAAGGATTTCCCCGGCGCCAAGCTCTTCTGCTTTGACGGCCCACTCTACTGCGTCGATTCCCATGTCGATCCGGCCGCCATTTTTATAGATATTCCATCCGCCGTCTTTTCTTCTTTTGGCGTCTATGGCGACGACCACGCACTGGCTTCCAAACTTTAACGCCGCCTCGCTGATCAGCTCCGGTCTCATGATTGCCGCAGAATTTACCGAAACTTTGTCGGCGCCTTCCCGAAGTATTTCCTTAAAATCGTCTACAGTCCGGATACCGCCTCCCACTGTGAAAGGAATAAACACCTTGCTTGCGACCTTTCTTACCATATCAACCACCGTTTTTCTGGCGTCGCTTGACGCAGTGATATCTAAAAACACTAATTCATCTGCTCCCGCTTTATCGTAGGCGGCAGCGATCTCCACCGGATCTCCCGCATCCCGCAGATTGACAAAATTAACTCCTTTTACCACACGTCCGTCATGTACATCCAGACATGGAATGATTCTTTTTGTAAACATCTGTCGTCTCCTGTTCTTTTACGTAATCTCTTCCGTGGCAACGGATATCCGCTCTATAATTCCACAAAGTTTTTCAGTATTTTAAGTCCTACGGCGCTGCTCTTTTCCGGGTGAAACTGGCACGCAAAAACCTTATCGTGTTCCACAGAAGCATGGATCTGTGTAGAGTAAAACGTAGACGCCGCCACATCGGACTCTCTTTGGGCCTTCAGATAATAAGAATGAACAAAATATACATAGGACTGATCCGGGATGCCTCGGAACAAAGCCGCATCTTTATTGATATGGATCGAGTTCCATCCCATGTGAGGGATTTTCAGACCTTTTTTCTCCGGGATACGCAAAATCTTTCCCGGAAGGATTCCCAGTCCGCTCACGCCAGGCGTCTCGTCGCTGGATTCAAATAATAATTGCAGACCGAGACAAATTCCTAAAAATGGTATCTTTTTCTCCACCGCATCATATATTACATTATCCAATTTATAACTTCTAAGTCTCTCCATGGCATCTCCAAAGGCTCCAACGCCAGGAAGAATTATCTTGTCACTTGCAAGGATCTGATCTTTATCCCTCGTGATCACCGCTTCCTGCCCTAAGTAAATTAATGCCTTTTCTACGCTTTTTATATTACCGGCATCATAATCTAAAATAGAAATCATAAGATAATACCTTTCTGCTGCAATAATACATATATGTCATCTCTATACAAAGGTATATTGTAGTAGAATTTGAATAAATTTGCAAGAATAAAGTCTGCTTTACTGCAAATTTCTTCCAAATATTTATTTGAGCATTGATTTTTGATAAATATTAGTATATTATGAAAAAAGAAAACTAACTTAGTAATATAAACACTAATCTTAGGGTTATTTCTTTATATTTTTCTTTAATGAAAGGGGTCTATTATGAAATCTACTTTAAACATTGAGTTCGGAGGAAATACCATCGAAAGCAAGGAAATCATTGCTATGGCAAAAAAAGTATGGGTTGACGAAGGCGGAAAGAACCGTAAGGTCAAAGACTTAAATAAGATGGATTTATATGTAAAACCGGAAGAAAACAAGGTTTATTACGTATTTAACGAAGAAGAAAGCGGAGATTTTGATCTCTACGAATAAACTTACAATCGCCCGGTAAGAGGGAATTTGTCACAGTTTAGGAATGTTTTAAAAAGAGAGACCGGCGTCATTTGCAGTCTGCAAATGACGCCGGTTCTTTTAAACTTTCATTCGAAGAACGGATCCACCGTGAAAGATTATGCGTTGGCGGCTTCAAGTTCAAAATAAAACTCCACGCCGTTTTCCACGTTTTTCACACCGTAATCTTTTTCATGGGCTTTCATCGTCGCCTGTACGATGGACAGCCCTATGCCGCTGCCGCCGTACTCTCTCGTCCTGGCTTTATCCACTTTGTAAAACTTAGTCCACAGTTTCCCAAGCTCAGATTCCGGGATTTGTTTTCCTTCATTAAAGACATGGGTATAAACGCTTTTTTCCCGTTTTTCCAGCCATATCTTTATAGTTCCCGATTCATAGACATGATTAAGCGCGTTGGATATATAATTTGAGATCACTTCCTCGATCATAAATTCGTCTCCCCAAACGACCCATTTTTCTTTTTCCTGCGGAAATTCCACGGTAACATTTTTCTTTTGAAAAAGAATGGAGTTGGAATTTATTTTATTATAGATCATCTGGGCAATGTCGAACCGAATGATCTTAATCTGGTTATTTCCAAATTCAATCTGATTCAATGTAAGAAGCTTTCGAACCATCAGATTCATTTTTTGCGCTTCGTCTGCAATTACCTCACAGTAAAAGTCCTTACTTTCTTCATCGTCGTTGATATTTTCTTTCAGACCTTCCGCATATCCCTGGATCAAGGCGATCGGAGTTTTTAGCTCATGGCTTACATGGGACAAAAATTCCTTTCTCATCTCATCGATCTTTTCCTTTTTCTCAATGTCTTTTTGAAGTTCCAGGTTGGCAGTTTTTAAGTCCGCAATGGTAGATTCCAGGGTGGACGACATTTTGTTCATTGATTCCGCCAGCTCTCCCAGTTCATCATCTGAATGGATTTCAACCCTTGCGTCAAAATCCAGATTGGTCATCCGGTTGGCAACCCTTGCCATATCTTTGATCGGTTTGGTAAACCGGAAGGAAATGATAAACATTAGTATACTGCCCACAAACACGCCGATGATTCCCATGTATGTTAAAAACTGGCTGTTAATGTGGACGCTGGTCTGAATATCGTCCAGAGAAATCCTCATGGCGACCAGATAGTTATTATCCGTTGTGCCAAATAAAATCAGATCCTTTTTATTATCCGTGCTGTTTGCGATCCTTCGTACCACATATCCTTTTTCTATGACGTCGTCAAAATCAAAAACGGATAATCCCTCCAGCCACTGGCCGTAATTTTCATCTTCTTCTCCATAATCTTCCTGTGTTTTACTTTCCAGCAAAATATAGATATGAAGCCAGTACAAGTATTCTACAGTCTGATCATAAATCGTGGAATCCCGGTATATGTTAGTGCAAAATACATTGGGCGTCTGAGTGCCTTCATCCATTCTCGCGATCATCACCTTTTCGTTGCTGGTGTAAATATAATTTTGTAAATTGGCAATGGTCATAGCCTCCGACTTGCTCTTTGTCAAGATGTTATTCATCTTTTTATAGTTTTTGATCAGTGAAGACTTTTCCGACATGATATAGTATTGACTGGCGAAGGTATTATCGAGAAACAAAGTACCGTTTATCACAAAAATCATAATAACGATCAGCACTACGGTAAGCCGCACTCTTATTGAGTTTCTCATGACAGCCTCCCTCCCCGGATAGTTTTCTCTTCCATTTTATGATCCTCCAAAATATTATAATTTTTTTGCATCGTCACACATTATACCTTTCATCTGTGTAAAATCCGTGTTTCCAATGATACTTTTGCTGTCCTTTTTACCATTATTTATATCATGGCGGTCTTCATTTCACAACGAAATTTTCATCCAAAATAATCTTATTATACTGCTGTTTATATTACTGTCCTAAGGGAAAATATCACCGTCAAAGAAACTGCCGCCGAAAATGAAGGCCGGTCTGCTAGTGCAGCCTGGCCTGTCATTTCCAGCGGCAGCTTTTCGTTTTGGTATTTCCATAGAAATACTTAGGGCAAAATTATAAAATTAACTAATCTAAATGGAATACCTTCTTTAAATCCTTGCTGACGGGACTGTTATCTTCGTTCGTCTCCATGATGTCCGCCATAAAATCCCACCATTTTCGATTGATCGCCGTATCGGCGGACTGATTCCATTTCTCTTCATCCTCAATTTCGATATATCCAAAAAGAGTCATCGTATCCGGATCAAGAAATATGGTATAGTTTTTTCCGCCATATTCGTGAATCATTTCTTTCATTTCCGGCCATAACTGATTGTGGCGAATCTCATATTCTTCTGCCATACCGTCGTACAGCTTCATGGTAAAACCTTTAATCATCTGTTCCCCTTAATAAATATCTTTCCATTCATCGATATTGGAAGAGTCAAATTTGAATGGAGCGCCCAGAATAATTTCTGTTCCTCCGTCGCTTGCTTCTACGATTTCGTATTCTCCCATTTCACCGGCTGTAAACTTCTCGCCGACAGCTCCTGTGATATCGCCGTTTACTAAAGCGATCGCAGTATAACCGGCAAGTTTGCCAAGGTCAATTGGGTTCCACAAATACATATAAGGACAGGAATGAGCGTCGTCATCTCCAATGTAGGCAGCCATCTCAGAAGGAAGGCCAAGTCCGGTTAATTTTACAGAGGAGCCTTTGTCCTGAAGAACCTTAGCGGCAGCCATGATACCTACTGTGGTAGGGGCAACGATCAGCTTAAGATCCGGGTATTTTGAAAGGAGAGCCTGTGTCTGATCTGTGGATTTTTGTGCTTCGTCGTCTCCATAAGCAACTTCTACCAGTTCAAGATCTGAATATTTGCTGTCTCCTTCCATAGCGGTTTTCATTGCATCGATCCATGCATTCTGATTGGTTGCCTGGGAGGTTGCAGAAAGGATCGCCCACTGTCCTTTTCCTCCGGTGAGATCGTAAACTGCTTCCATGAGAGTCGTTCCGATCTCTGTGTTTCCTGCCTGATTACAGAATACCTGGCGGGACTGTGCGTTTACGGATGAGTCAAAGTTACCAACTTTAATTCCGGCGTTCATTGCCTGCTGAAGTACAGACTGGAGGGCATTGGTATCATTGCCGGCAACCATGATCGCATCCACTTTCTGAGAGATCAGATTCTGGATTACTGTGATCTGTGCGTCTGCAGTTGCAGCGTCCGGATACTGAACGATACAATTATAACCTTCTGCTTCCACAATTTCCTTAAATCCGTCCACCTCTTTTTCATTGTAAGGGTTTCCTGCGGACTTCGGCACGATCGCGATCGTATTGCCGGAAGCCTCTCCCGACGCACCGGTTGATCCTTCGCTGGAAGACGATCCGCCGCAGCCTGCTAACATGGTCGCTGCAAGCGATGCGCAGAGAAATAAACTGAGAATTTTCTTTTTCATAAGATTTCCTCCTTAAAAATTTTTTATACTATGCACTCTGTGCTATGTATCACTTTTACTTTGATTCCTTTTATTTTACTTTGATTTCTTTTATTTTGATCACTTACTTTTTGATCACTTACTTTTTGATCACTTATCTTTTAATCGCTTATTTTTATCACTTAAATTTTAAGCATTTATTTTATTTATTTCTTGATCATTTTTCGTTTTGTATTGATCATGCCGACAACATTTGGCAAAAGAACGGCAAGAACAAGCAAAACGCCAAGAACGATTTTGATAATCTGTCCATTCATGTTCATCAGTCCCAGACCAACTTGCAAACAAACGATGGTAAGGGCTGAAATAATACCGCCGATCAGTTTTCCTTTTCCGCCGATATTAGAGATACCGCCAAATACCGCCATCGCGATGACGTCCATTTCATAGCCCTGGCCTGTGGTAGTATTTACGCCAAAGCTATAGGCGTTAAGAAGCATTGCGCAGATACCTGCCGCAAGACCAAGCCACGCATAGACAAACAGTCGGATCATCGGCACATTGATACCGGAATAAAAGGATGTTAGTCTGTTGCTTCCGATGGCGAAAACGCGACGTCCAAAGGTTGTCTTATGGGCGAGGATCGTCGAAGCCACTGCAAAAAGAATAAATAAAATAAACGTAATTGGGAAGATCCCGATTTTTCCCGCCAAAACTCCGAAGGTGGAATCCGCAATGGATATGGATCCGCCGCTGCCGAGAAGGATCTCCGCAATTCCCCGGAAAAGGATCTGGGTTCCCAGAGTAATGATCATCGGAGGAAGTTCTGTAAATATAATACAGATCAATCCGTTGATCACTCCGCATAAAAGGCCGACAAGTATGCCGATTACGATGGATGCCGGACTGGACATACCACCGTTGGAGACAATGGCCGCACAGGTGCCCGCAAGACATACGATCGATCCCACGGAAATGTCAATCTCACCAAGAATCAGGACAAATGCCATCGGGAACAATATGATCAGCTCATCAAGATACTTTTGCTGACTGAGAATACTGGTCAGATTAAAGGTCGGCACAATTGCAGAAAATCCGATAAATACGGCCAGCAAAATGATTACAAGCATTCCCTCCCAGGAAAGAAGATTCTTTTTAAGGGAATTTTCAGGTATATTCGATATATTTCTTCCAGATTTTCCTGCCATTACATTTCCCTCTCTTTCAGATTTTTCTTGTCCATAGCACGCTGAGACAGCACGTTAATGATAATAAATGCCAGAATCAAAACACCTTTGATCATGTTTTGTGCGATGGAGTCAATTCCTACCATCGGAAGAGCCTTAGCAATTACCGCCAGAATAGACGCTCCGAGCAAAGCTCCCACTACGCTTCCGCGGCCGCCGTTCATGCTGATTCCGCCGATTACGCAGGCAGCGATCACATCCATCTCGCCGCCGTCTAACATATTTGGCTGTGCAGAACCGTACAGACTAACGGTAAGCGCTCCGCCAAGACCTGATAAAAGTCCTGTGATAGTATATACCCCAATCTTTACCTTATCAACATTAATACCGGACACCTGCGCTGCGCCAGCATTGCTTCCTACTGCAAAAACCCGGCGTCCTACGGTGGTCCATTTCAACGCAATAAAGAATATGATGTAGCAAAGGATCGCCACCCATATAATATTATTTATACCAAAAACACTTCCAAGAGCAAAATTTTTAAAGCTGCCTAAGTCGTCCGCACTTGCCCACTGGTTTTTACTGATCACGTAAGTCATTCCACGATATATGTACATAAATCCCATGGTCGCAATGATCGGCAATACGTTAAACTTCGCAATAATGATCCCGATGATCAGACCACATACCGTACCGATCAAAATGGCGATCACAAATAACAGCGGGGTGCTGGTGATGATATCGTACTTTAACAATAAACCGACGCTCATACCGGCAAGCGCTGCCGTGGACATAACGGAAATATCAATGCCGCCGATTAATAAAACGCACAGCATACCAAGCGCTATGATCATGGTCACTGCATTGTTTTGAATGATATCACTGATATTTTTTAAGCTGATCCAGGAATCGCTCCGTGTGCCAATCAGCAAGAAAGCGACAACCAGGATGACCGCCAGCAAAAACTCACGGGATCCTGTCAATTTTTTGAACACACTATCTTTTTTCATTACTTCTCATCCCCCTTATTGCTTTTTTCCATGGCAAGTTCAAGGATGCCTTCCTGCGTTGCATCTTTTATGTCGAGAATACCGGTTACTTTTCCGTTACACATCACGCAGATTCTATCGGACATTCCCAGAATTTCAGGCATCTCAGAAGAGATCAAAATCACAGCATACCCTTTTTGCGCCAGTTCTCCCATGATAGAATAGATTTCTGCTTTTGCGCCAACATCCACGCCCTTTGTAGGCTCGTCCATAATTACAACTTTCATTTCCTGTGCCAAAGCTTTTGCCACGACCACTTTTTGCTGATTTCCGCCGGAAAGAGAACTGCCCGGATCAAATATAGTCACTGCTTTGGTATCCACTTCTTCCAGAAGCCGTTTGGAAAGTTCTCTTTCTGCTTTAATGTTCGTAAAGCCCTTCTTTCCCAGTTTTCCTATGATCGGCAGGGTGACGTTATCCCCAAGTCCCCAGGACATGATAAGCCCTTCTTTTTGACGGTCCTCCGGCAGCAGGATAATTCCTTCGCCCATTGCGTCGGCCGGTTTTTTAATGTGCAGTTCTTTTCCCTCTAAGTATACTTTTCCGGAATCCGGTTTCGTGATGCCGCAGATACTTTCTACGACCTCCGTTCTTCCCGCGCCTACCAGACCGGTGATTCCAAAGATCTCTCCGGATTTTACGCTGAAATTAATATCCTTAAAATAACCTGTCCGGCTTAAGCCTTCGACTCTCAGCATCTCACCGCCAAGTTTCACTACCGGTTTCGGGAACAGATCTGTGATCTCACGTCCCACCATCGCTTTGATCAGATCTGCGTTGGTAATTCCATTCACATCGTAGGTTCCAATGTACTGTGAATCACGGAATACCGTTACCCGGTCGGCAAGGCGATACATATCTTCAAATCTGTGAGAAATAAAGATGATCGATACGCCTTCTGCTTTGAGCTGATCGACGATACGATAGAGTTCTTCCGATTCATTTTTTGTAAGAGCGGCCGTAGGTTCGTCCAGCAATACGATCTTTGCATTTCTCGACAGCGCCTTTGCGATCTCGACCATTTGCTGCTGCGCAACGCTGAGCGCTCCCATTTCATCTGTCACTTTAAAATCCGCATTGAGCCGGTCCAGAAGTTTTTTTGCCTCTTCGTTCATTTTTTTCCACTGGATGACCCCCTTACTGACAATTTCATTGTTCATGAAAATGTTTTCGGTCACTGTGAGATCGGGATAGGTTGTAGGATGCTGATATACGGCGGCGATCCCTGCGTTTTGCGCATCCTTTGTGCCCCTGAAATCCACTTTCTGTCCTTCCAGGAACATCTCGCCTTCCTCTGCTCTGTGAACGCCGGTGATCACTTTAATAAACGTCGATTTTCCAGCGCCGTTTTCTCCCATGAGGGCGTGGACTTCCCCCCGTTTTAGCTGGAATTGGACGTTATTCAGAGCTTTTACACCTGGAAAAATTTTAGTGATGCCTTTCAATTCAAGAATATACTCTGACAATGATTTTCTCCTCCCCCTGATTTATTTAACAATTCAAGTATGTCATTGTGTTAATTTTATACCTGGTTTCTCTTTGTCTGAAACCGTAAATTTTTCTTTACAGGGGTAAAATATTTCTATTTTTTGCGGAAAGATTGTTTTGAACTTTGAGCTTTGATATAATTAATATTATTCAATATTTTAGTAATGTTACACAATTCACAGGAGAATTATTATGAAGTTATTGTTAGTTGATGATGAACATTTGACAAGACAGGGTCTTTTAAATTCCGTAAACTGGAGTAAGTTTGGAATTAATGAGGTTCTTTTGGCAGACGACGGATTGCGCGGTCTTGAACTTGCCAGGGAACACCAGCCTGAGATCGTCCTATGTGATGTACGTATGCCGCATATGTCCGGAATTGAAATGCTTGAAAACATTCTTTCTGTCGCCCCGGACACCATCTCCATTCTGATCAGCGGCTATTCTGATAAAGAGTATTTGAAGGCGGCGATCAAACTAAAAGCCATAAGTTATATCGAAAAACCTTTAAATCTTACGGAGGTGGAAGAAACGCTGGGGGAGGCCGTTAAGCAATACCAGATTGCCAAGCGTTACCGCCAAAACGAATTAAGCCGGATGCAAAATGAAAAGGAATCTCTTGCCCGGCTTTTAACCATGCCTGAAAGCGAAAAAATCCATCATATGATCCGGCAAAGAATCTCGGATCTGAAACTAAATATTCATGACCGCTCCTGCTTTATCACATGGATTGTCGAATTAAATGATTCGGAACAAATATCCCAGTCGGATTCGGAAAAATTACAGGAAACATTTGCGGAACATATCAGGGCGATGGGGCTTCGTATTTTGTATGTCCAAAAACGGATCACTTATCATATTTTTCATATTTACGGCGACTCAAATATCACCGGATATACGATAAAATCCATTGACAAAATCATAAAACAGGACTATTCGGGCATCAGGGAATTTCACATCAGCCGGGGCGCTCCTGCTAAAGGGATCTCTGGAGCTTACCGCTCCTATTCGGAAGCGGTTCTCTTGCTGCAAAGCGGTTTTTTCTTTCCTTCCCAGAGCATCATGACTCCGGAGAAAAAGGCCGCTTACCAAAAAAAGGCTCCGTTAAAGGAAGCCTATCCAAACCTTTTTAAAGATTTTGCCGATACGTTAAGCCATCATCGGCCGGAAGATTGTTTTAACATATTAGACATTTTGTATGAATTTTATAGCGGAAATTATTCCGTACTTCCCATAGACGCCAAAGACACCTGTTATCGTCTTTGCCTTCTTCTCCAGGAAGCGGAGCAAAATCTCTATATATCTTCTACAATATTTGGTTCCGGAAGCAGTGCGATCCTGAGCTTTTTTGAGAGTTTCCACTCTTTTGACCAAATGATGAAAGCGATTCGAGAAAAAGCCGCGCTCTTTTTTGAGCGTCTTAAGGCGATGGAAAAAGAAAATCCGATCGTGTACCGGATAAAAGAATATATCGCCTCCCACTATGATAATGATTCCCTTTCCGTAAGGGATATCAGCGAGTACGTGGACCGCTCCGTGTCTTATATTTGCAATCTTTTTAAAAACGAAACCGGCCAAACACTAAATCAATACATTACGGAGTACCGTTTGATCCGCGCCAAACAACTGCTCAGAGACCCTAAAATAAGGATCAACAAGGTCTCTAACCTTGTCGGTTATTCCGACGGAAATTATTTTGCAAAACTATTTAAGAAAATGGAAGGAATCTCTCCTTCCAGATATAGGGAAACGATGCTGTCATGAAAAAAATCAAAAAATATTATTACAACATGAACATACAACATAAATTAGTCCTTATGTTTCTCCTTGTCGTTCTGGTTCCGATGATATCTTTTTTGCTTCTGTTTTCCGGAAGACTTTACAGTATGATCGTGGCGGACACCATTCAAAAACAGCAAAATATTTCTCTTGCCAAGGGACCGGAAATGAACCAGATTCTTACCGGAATCGAAAACACTGCCCATAACTTACAAAGCGGCAAATCCTACGAGGTCATGATCGGCCATGATACCGCCTACTCTTTTCAATCTTATAAAAAGAGTATGACGGGCCAAACGCTTCTAAAGAAACTGTCTCTTAAGGACAGTTCGGATCATATCAATGCGATCCATCTGTACGTTGATCTTCCTTCGAACCATCCGATCTTCCTTGATCCGGATTTTTCAAAATATGTACACTCTGCAGATTCCATTAAACAGACCTATTGGTATGGGATCTTTCAGGGCACCAATTGCACGGATCTCCATTGTCCGTCATTTTATTTAAGCAACAATGAAATTGAAAATTATGGTAATGTGGCCTTCATAGATAAGTCATATCTTCTGTATCATGATGTATCCGTCGCTGTGTATACCGCCATTTTCTATTCTTCGGACATTTTTATGAACCAAATGGACAGCACCGACGAAATTCCAGACAGCGTATCCTACATCATTAATCCAAGGGATAGTATCGTCGCCGCCACTGACGACGCCTTAGCAGGCACCTACACTTTTAGTTACAGCAACATCCAGGAAGCATCGACGTCTTCCAATAATTTCATCTCGAAAAAAATACTGGGACAGACCGTGTATGTGGGATATTATTACTTGGAATCATCGGACTGGTTCTGGGTCATCGTGATCCCATCGGCCCCGCTTACCCAAAAGAGCATGGAAATCACATGGAAAATGATCTTCATTTATGTGTTAATGATGATTTTTGCCGCCTTTGTTGCCATACAGGTGTCACGTTCCATGACCAAAAGACTGTCGCTGCTTGTCAACCGCATGGTCACTGTAAAAACAGAAGTGCCAAAGCCTTTGGAACCCTCGCCTTATCACGATGAGATCGGGGAATTGATCTTAACCTACAATCATATGTCGACGATGATACAAAAGCTCCTGGAGGACCAGATCCAGTCTGCGGAACGAATACGGATCACAGAATTAAATGCTTTACAGGCGCAGATCAACCCGCATTTTCTTTATAATACGATGGAAATGATCAACTGGCTGGCTTTGGACGGGGAAAAGGATAAGGTGACAGACGCCGTACAAAATCTGTCCCGTTTTTACAAGCTCACTCTGAGCCGAAAAGAGAATTTCAATACCCTTGAGAACGAATTGATCCATGTCACCACTTATGTTTATCTGCAAAATATGCGTTTCAAGAATCAGATCGATCTTTTAATCGACATTCCCGATGAACTGATGGATTATCGTCTTCCAAAACTGACTTTGCAGCCTATCATAGAAAATTCCATTCTTCATGGAATCATGGAAAAACCAGACAAACAGGGAAGCATCGTCATCAGCGGATGGCAGAACGCTTCCGAGACGGTCATTCTCGTATCGGATAACGGAGTTGGTATGTCGAAGGAACAACTCGCCCATATTTTACTTGGAACAGGGCATTCCAAAAAAGGAACCAATATCGCCATCTATAACACCCATGAGCGGATACGGCTGCTTTTCGGAGAAGAATACGGCTTGATCTATTCTAGCGTTTACGGAGAGGGAACGGACGTAGAAATCCATCTGCCCCCTATTGTCAATTAATGCGCCTATTATGCTCCATAAAAAAACAAGGCCCTGCAAAATAAGGAGGAAAAGCAGGGCCTCTCAACAAGATTTATACTTTAGGAGGTTATTGAAAAATAATCAATATTTTGTTTGAATTATATCAAGTTACTATCTACATTAACTTACGGAACATCATTTCAAAATCTTCCAGACTGGCTTCTCTTGGATTTCCAGGAGCGCAGGCGTCTGCTGCTGCGGATTCACAGAGGAAAGGAAGATCTTCTTCTTTTAATTTTTCCAGTTTTGTAGGGATCCCCACGTCAACGGATAATTGCTGTACTGCGTCAATAGCTGCCTGGCGGTAAGCTGCCTGATCCATATCTTTCGTATCAACGCCGAAAGCTTCTGCGATCGCTTTATATTTCTCACCGGTATATTCTTTGTTAAACTCCATAACGATCGGAAGCATCATAGCGCAGGCAACGCCATGAGGAGTATCATACACAGCGCCCAGAGTATGAGCCATAGAATGGGCGATTCCCAGTCCAACATTGGAGTAAGCCATAGCTGTCACATACTGAGCAAGGGCCATTCCTTCCCGTCCGTCCGGATCATTTTCCACTGCCGCACGCAGATTCTTAGCGATCAGTTTGATGGATTCCAGATCCAGGCAGTCTGATAATGACCATGCGCCTTTTGTGGTATATCCTTCGATCGCATGGGTCAGTGCATCCATACCTGTGGAAGCGGTCAGTCCCCTTGGCATGGAGGACATCATATCCGGATCCACTACGGCAATATCCGGGATATCGTTAGGGTCCACGCAGACAAATTTACGTTTCTTTTCCACATCCGTTACCACATAATTGATCGTAGATTCCGCACCAGTACCGCCGGTGGTAGGAACCGCAATGGTAAATACAGTACGGTTCTTTGTCGGGGAAAGTCCTTCCAGAGAACGGACGTCCGCAAATTCCGGGTTGTTTACGATGATACCAATCCCTTTTCCGGTATCCATGGAAGATCCGCCGCCGATGGTGATCATAAAATCAGCGCCGGAAGCTTTGTATGCTTCCACTCCATGCTGGATATTTTCAATGGTTGGATTTGGTTTAATATCAGAATAAACCTCATACGCAATTTCATTCTGGTCTAATAAATCTGTAATTTTGTTGGTAACGCCAAATTTTACAAGATCAGGATCCGAAGCAACAAAAGCTTTTTTGTACCCTTTGGAATGAATGATTCCAGGGATTTCATTGATCGCGCCGTGTCCATGGTAAGAAATACCATTTAATACAAAACGATTCACTGCCATAATAAAACACTCCCTTTCAATTATGTATTTTTGAACTTAATACTGTGCTGTAAAACAACCGTTCGCATTCATTATATCGTTCTCATTTTTTAAAAAACAGAGTAAATTATTCTTGCTTCGGGTAAATTATTCCACGGTTTATTTTTCGTACAAGAACTCTTCCGGAAGCTCTACGTTAAAGTCGTTTGCCAGATGGCGAAAATCATCCGGCTTTATCGTTTGCAGTTTATCCGGTCTCATGGAAAGCATTTTTACTAAGATCTCAGCAGATTTTTCGGCGGTATGCATTAATCCGAAGGTAAGATCAAAGTCTTCGCCGGCGGCAAACATACCGTGGTGCGCCCAGATCGCCAGATCGTACTTTTTCATTAATTCGGAAGTTGCAACGGCGATCTCTCTTCCGCCCGGCACCATCCATGGAACCACGCCGATCCCTGCCGGAAATACCACAGGACACTCCGTAGCCATCTCCCAAAGCTCACGGGTAAATACTTTATCTTCCAAAGGAAGGACGAAGGTGAGCGCAATGATATTTGTCGTATGGGCATGGTAAACCACGCGGTATTTCGGATCCTGTAATTTTTTCACTTCCAGGTTCATCAAGTGGCTTGGAAGCTCCGAAGTCGGTCTGCCTCCATTTACCAATCCCCACACAATACGATAGTTTTCTCCCTTTTCATCCAGCTCGATCATACAAATGGAATCTTCCGGTTTGATGATCACGTTGCGGAAATATTTTCCGCTTCCGGTCACTAAAAAATATTCTCCGGCAAGCGCAGGAACGGAAGTGCCGATCTCATTCCACTCTTTTGGTTCAAAATTTTCTTTTACCAATTCTACTTCTTCCGGTTTTACGCGGTAAGAAAGATTTCCTCCGTTTCGCTCATGCCAGCCCTGCTGCCATCCGTCGTCCGCCATTCTGATAAATCCCTGAACAAATTCTGCATCTAAAAATTTCATAGTTTTTTCCTTTCTTCTACCTTATCGCCTGATATCTCATCCTTGGGCCATTATCTGACAACAATTTCCACCGGAACATTGAAAATTTTTGCCACTTTTAAGATCGTATCGATGTGTCTTCCGCAAGCGGCCGCCATATGATGGGTCGGTCCTGCCTCGCTCCAGCGGTTTACAAATTCCCTTGCTCCGCAGGAAAAACGCGTTCTCATATTGGTATCGCCGAAGGAAAGGATTTTACCTTCTTCATTGACGCCTTCTGCCACTACGAACTTAAAGTGTCCGTCTCCGTCCTGTGTGATGGCCAGATAAGTGACAGGCCCCAGATATGGATAAAATTGTGTGAGATATCCGCCTCCGGTCTTTCCATGGAACACGTCCACAATCTTCATCGTCGGCTTCTTTTCAGAGATGGCCGCATCCCCGGATCCGCTGTGTCCGATGATACAGATATCATCGTTAAAATCGATGGAGTACATTTCGGAAAGCTGTCCGGTTCCGGAAATTGTTTTTAAAATACTCATTGCCATGGCAACTTTCATATCGCCTTCCACCGCGCAGGCAGTTCCCTGTTTGATCAACATGGAAAACGCAGGAATTAACATACTGTCAAGGACACCTGCTTTACCCTGTGCCAACCCGTCATAGTGGGAAGCGATCAGGCCAAGCTGTTCTTCTTTAACCCACTGTTCAAAGGCCACCACATATTTTGCCATTTCCCATACCTGCTCAATGCTTCCGCCGCCTTCGATCTCAAAAGTATCTAAGATTTCCTGCGCTTTATTGCGGATTGCCTCTTCATCTGTGATATCGTCTGCGATAATCCACATTTTTTCCCAGTTAAACTGTTTGGTATATAAAAACATTCTGTGGTAAAGATTGGTCTCATCAATATAAAGGTCCATCATGCCAGGATAAGGACGTCCGATCTGGGCAATATTGGTATCGCGGAATCTTCTTCTTACCTGTGCGGCGCGGCACCAATCTTCAATTTCTGCCTGCACTCCGGCATCTCCGCCTTCCACAACACCAGTGATCACGGCATGGCGTTTTCCTGCTCTTTCCAGATCCGCTACCATTTCGCCGACTGCGCCGCAGGCGTAGCCTTCTCCAAGCCAGGAAGCGATATCCGTATGATCGTAATCCAACGCTTTTAACTTTTGTACGTTCACAAGGACTACCGGAACGTCAAGATCTCTCACTGCCGGGAGCATATTATAGGAGGTGGCATAGGTAAGAAGCTGCAAAAAGACAAGATCCACATCTGCGCTGCGGAATAAATCTCCGGCTTTCTGGGCCTGTTCTTTTGTGGTCACCATGCCTCCGTCGATGATTTCTACGGTGTCTGGAAGAGTTTTCTTAAAGGCTTCGTACTGGGACTCAAATTCCGGCACTAAAGATGGAAATTGAGGCAGGTATGCGCCTAATGCAATGGAAAATACCCCAACTCTCGCTTTTGTATTTACTAACATAATTTACCTCCTTTATAGGTTCCAATCGGGAATGACTGAAAAATACAGTTCCTTGCGTCTTTCAAATCTTTTAATTCTCCCGTTGTGATCATCTGAACGGCGATATTGCCGACCGCAGTTGCTTCTGTCGGCCCGGTATACACCGTTTTTTTACACGCCTTTGCGGTCAGTTGATTTAAATAAACCGCATTGGAGCCGCCTCCCACTATATGGACTGCTTCGTATTGTTTTCCGGTCATCTCTTCGATTTCCTTTGCAGTGTCCGCATAGCATTTTGCTAAACTGTTGTATATGACCGCCGCCACTTCTGCGATTCCTTCCGGAACCTGCTGTCCGGATTCCCGGCAGGCGCTCTGCACTTCTTTTGTCATGTTCTTTGGTGCAAGAAAACGGTCATCATTTGCAGGGACAATGGACGGGATGGACGTTTGGGAAGCCATTTGGCAGATCTCTCCAAAACTCATATCTTTTGCGATCTCGTTTTTTGCAGAGTTGATCATCCACATTCCCATGATGTTTTTAAGATAGCGGAAACGGTAATCAAAACCTCCTTCATTGGTCAGATTCCGTTTGCGGCTTTCTTCGGAACAATCTGCTTTCCGAAGTTCTGTTCCCATCAAAGACCAGGTTCCGGAGCTGATGTAGAGAACGTCGTCTTTATTACTTGGCACTGCCACAACTGCGGATCCGGTATCGTGAGTCGCCGGCAAGATCACCTGGCAGTCATAGCCGATCTCTTTTTGTATGGCGTCGGTCAATCCTCCGATCACATAGCCCGGCTTTTCAATTTTCTGGAATATGGCTTCCGGAAATCCGAGACTTCGGATCAAGTCAATATCCCAATCCTTTGTCTCCGGATTTACGAGCTGCGTGGTGCTGGCGTTGGTGTACTCCTGCACCTTTTTTCCGGTAAGCAGAAAATGGAAATAATCCGGAATCATGAGCAGGCTGGAAGCTTTCTTTAGCTCCTCCGGTTTTTTGACCTTCAGCGCCATAAGCTGATAGATCGTATTAAAGATCTGCTTTTGGATTCCTGTCCTTTCGTACAGACGGTCTTCGGAAATGATTTTATAGACTTCCTGATCCATATCCTTCGTACGTCCGTCGCGATAGCCGACCGCATTTCCGATCCGGCGATCCATAGAATCCAGCAGCACAAAATCCACCGCCCAGGTATCAATACCCATGCTGCCCGGAATCTTACCAAGCTCTTTGCACTTTTTCATTCCTTCTATGATGTGTGAAAACAGCTCGTCCACATCCCAGATCTTCTCATCGCCTGCTTGCTTCATACCATTTGGGAAACGATAGATTTCTTCCAGAATCATCTTTCCATCTTTCCGGTAAGACAGAATATGTCTCCCACTGGATGCTCCGATATCAACGGCAAGATAATAATGCATTTTTCTCTCCTTTCTTTACTTTTTGATGATCTTATTTTATACTAAGATCAGAACATTCTTAAGGTCGTAAGATATAAAAAACAGGACCTTATTTGCAAAAGGGGAGAACACACGGATGAACCAGGAATTATTAGAACGGCTGAAAGTGATCACCGAAGAAGAACAGAGTATATTAGACGGTAACCTTCAAGTAGAACAGCATCTCTACTCCACCGCTCTTTCTGAAAATTTTATTATCGAAAGCCAGAAACTGCTGAAAAAAGGGTGTTTGATCGAGGCGCGCCCCCACACCCGTTTTGTCCATTTTCCAAAACACAGCCACAACTTTGTGGAGCTTGTCTATATGATGCACGGAACCACAACTCACATTATCAATGAGACACAGAAGATCGTTTTGAAAGAGGGAGATCTGCTTTTTTTAAATCAGCACGCAACTCAGGAGATCATGAAAGCCGGATATGATGATATTGCCGTCAACTTTATTATTCTTCCTGATTTTTTTAAACGGGGGCTTACTATGATCGAACAGGAAAATGTACTAAGGGATTTTTTGATCCGCACCTTATCCGGACAGGACTCTAAAATACCTTTTCTTCATTTTTCTGCGAAAGAAATTCTTCCGGTACAAAATCTTTTGGAAAATATGATATGGACTTTATTTACAGACAAAACCCACACAAATACCATAAATCAGACCACCATGGGGCTGTTGTTTATGAATCTGTCGATGTTTGTCGATAATATTTCCCGCAACATTCCGGAGTTATATGAGGAAAATCTTATTTTTTCCGTGCTGAATTATATAGAAATGAATTATAAGGACGGCACCCTCTCTGAGATTGCCGGTCAGCTAAATCTACCGACCTATTACATAAGCCGACTGTTAAAAAAATATACGAATCAGAATTTCAAACAACTGCTGCAAGAACGAAAGCTGCAGCAGGCTTCTTATCTTATTTTAAATACGCCGCAGACCGTGGAGGCGGTTATGGAGCAGATCGGTTATGATAACAGCAGCTTTTTTTATAGAATATTTCGAAATAAATACGGATGCTCTCCAAAGGAATATCGCAGGCGCTAACATACACAAACAGCGGGCAAGAGTTCATTTTTCTTGCCCGCTGTTTTTTTTCCGCAGCTTTTTTTATTTTTTACTCTGCTTCAAACTTATATCCCATTCCCCAAATGGTCTTAATATACTGTCCCTTTTTTCCCAGCTTACTTCTCAGCTTCTTTACATGGGTGTCGATAGTTCTGGCGTCTCCAAAATAATCATAATTCCAGACATTATTTAAAATCTTTTCTCTGGATAAGGCAACTCCTTCATTCAGGACAAAGTAATTAAGGAGCTCAAATTCCTTAAAGCTTAGATTGATCGGTTCGCCGTCAATTTTTACCACATGAGCCGCATTGTCAAGTTCAATTCCTCCCACACTTAAAACGGCGTCCGGCAAAGCGTTTCCGCTTCTTCTTAAGATCGCTTCCACCCGGGCCACCAGAATCTTCGGGCTAAATGGCTTGGAAATGTATTCATCCACTCCCAGATCAAAGCCGTTTAACTCGTCGTTTTCCTCGCCCTTTGCCGTCAGCATAATGATAGGCACATTGGAATATTGGCGGATTTCTTTTACCACCTCAAATCCGTCGATCTTCGGCATCATGACGTCACATATTATCAGATTAATATTTTTTTCTTCAAAAAAGATATCCAAAGCTTCTTCACCGTCGGCCGCCTCAATGACCTCATAGCCCTCCCTGCGAAGAAAGTCTTTCACTAATTTACGCATTCTGCTCTCATCATCGACCACAAGAATTTTTAGCTGTTCCATCTATCTTTCCTCCATCGTTTTGTAAATCTATTAAGTGAAATATGTGCTTATGGTAACATTGTTCCATGAAAAAAATGTGAAGGATATCAATCTTTAAATCTGGGCAAATGCCTGTTCCAGATCGGCGATCAGATCTTTTGCATCTTCCAGACCGCAGGAATAGCGAACCAGATCCGGTTTTACGCCGCAGGCTTCCATCTCCTGATCGTTCATCTGGCGATGGGTTGCGCTTGCCGGATGGAGGCAGCAGGTTCTGGCGTCTGCCACATGGGTCTCAATTGCGCCCAGTCTTAAATATTTCATGAACTTTTCTGCCGCAGCTCTTCCGCCCTTTACGCCGAAACTTACGACGCCGCAGGAGCCATTCGGCAGATACTTCTTTGCCAATTCATAGTATGGATCTCCCGGAAGATCACAGTAATTTACATAAGCGACTTTCTCATGTCCCTGCAAATACTGCGCTACGGCAAGTCCGTTTTCGCAATGTTTTTTCACTCTCACATGAAGGCTTTCCAGCCCCATATTAAGAAGGAAGGCATTCTGCGGGGACTGGATCGAACCGAAATCCCTCATCAACTGAGCGGTTGCTTTCGTGATAAACGCTCCGCCAAGCCCAAATCTTTCTGTGTAAGTCACCCCATGATAACTTTCATCCGGCGTACAAAGCCCCGGGAACTTTTCCGGATACTTGGTCCAGTCAAACTTTCCGCTGTCAACGATACATCCGCCCACGCCTGCGGCATGGCCGTCCATATACTTGGTGGTGGAATGTGTCACGATGTCTGCTCCCCATTCAAACGGACGGCAGTTTACCGGAGTTGCAAAGGTATTATCCACGATGAGCGGCACGCCATGATCGTGAGCGGCCTTGGCAAATTTTTCGATATCCAGCACTGTGAGCGCCGGATTGGCAATGGTCTCTCCAAACACAGCCTTGGTATTCGGCTTGAACGCCGCATTCAATTCTTCTTCCGTACAGTCTGGAGAAACAAAGGTAAACTCAATCCCCATTCTTTTCATGGTTACGGCAAAAAGGTTAAAAGTTCCCCCGTAGATCGAAGACGAAGATACGATATGATCTCCGCAGGAAGCAATGTTAAACACGGCATAAAAAGACGCCGCCTGTCCCGAAGAGGTGAGCATTGCCGCAGTGCCGCCTTCCAGCTCACAGATTTTCTTTGCCACATAATCATTGGTCGGATTCTGGAGCCTGGTATAAAAATAGCCTTCTGCTTCTAAGTCAAACAGCTTGCCCATATCCTCGCTTGTCGCATATTTGAAAGTGGTACTCTGGATGATCGGAATCTGTCTTGGCTCCCCGTTTCCCGGAGTATATCCGCCCTGTACGCACTTGGTTCCCATTGAATAATCACTCATATTTTTTCTCCTTTATAAAATTATTTTAAATCATAGCGGTTTCTTTCAACCATTGTCACTTGGTTTTTCGCTTCATGGCGTTTCCCTTACGGCAGGACTTTATAAGAATTTTCATCAAAGTATACAAAGAAGTCCCTCGGCCCATTTTTCAGCTTATATATCCTGGAAAATACCGGATAAAAAATCCGGTCATGATATTTTTCCATCTGGGTCTCGAGGAAACCGTCATGTTCTTTGTGGCTTTCATCACCAAACTTACGAAACGCAAAGGGATACTTTTCCTCAAAGGCTTCCGCCTCTTTCCAAAGACCGTGGGCCAGGAAATACTTTTTATAGTTATATAAGATAAATAGCTTTGACACCGGCCGGTAAACCACGCCCTGCTGGGTCATAATGGTCTTCGGCGCCAATCCGTCGTAGGAAAAAGAATCCCGGCCGATCAAGTCAAGCTGCAAAACTCCTTCCTGCCACTGCCCGTCCAAAAGATGAACGAAAGACTGATAACATCTTCTGACCGCCCCATAAGGAGCGTCCTTTTCTCTATAATATACCTTGTCAATATACTGCAAATTCCAATGGGTATATTCTTCATAAAGTTCATCGGTATTCTCGATCCCTCCCCGGATGATATATTCCCATAAAAAGGCAAGCATATTTTCATACATGGCGGCGTCACGGTCGTCATAATGTATCCGCCTTAAAAAAGCATCGTACTGCTCCTTAGAAAAAGCCTTCTCCTGAAATAACTTCATGATCTCTCCTTTTAAAATTCATAATCGCAGTAATAACTGCCCAGAACCTGCAAGTAGGTTGTCTCCTGAGACAACTGGAATAAAAGCGCCTTCGTCTCCGCCTGATTAAAGTTGGCGTTCAGCTCAGCGAAGAAATAATAATTCCACTCTTCCTCCCGCTCGAAAGGACGGGAATGAATTTCTGTAAGATTAATCCCATAATCTGAGATCATAGATAAAATACTGCTCAGACTTCCTTCCCGGTTTGGGCATTCAAACATGATCTTCACCCGGTTATGTTCCGGCAGGGCGATCAGCTTAGCCGTAAATGTCACCAGTTTCTTTTTAACGCCATTTTCCTCTTTGATGACGCAGTCCTTAATGTATAACTGGTCTTTTACCAGCAGGGTGTGAAGTTCATCGGAAACCCCCACTCCGATCTCTTCGATAATTCCCATTCCTCCATCAGCTCTGCCGTCTTTGATCGCCTCACCGATCTGTTCATAGGAATCGACAACCGAGACCATATCCTTGGAAATCACATCACACAGATACAGTTCCTGTTTTACCATCGCCGGCTTTTTCGGCGTCTGATCCTCTGTGCAGAAGGAAAAAGGAAAACAATCTCTTAACTCCATGGTACGGCCATACTGGTACTTTCGGCTCACTTCCATGATCCGCTTAATCAAAGCCGTATATTCCTTGAGGAACTTATCCTCCACATCTTCCGTCTGCTTTTCAATGATCGCCGTCTCTCTGTCCGGCTTATAGATAACATCCTTTGTTTTTGCTTTAATACACGCCACCTGATCTGCCAGGAGCATACGTTCCATAAATAATTTTCGTATCTCCTTATCCACACGATCAATATTTACTCTAACTTCTGATAAATCCATGAAATACTCTCCTGTAATATTAAATGTAATATTAAAATAAAAGCGTCGGAAACTTCCAACGCTTTTATTATAGTATCAATTGATTCATCTGAAAATAGAAACTTATGCAAAATCATGCAAAATTTTGAGGGCGTCTTCCCCGATCATCAACAGGCCATGTTCCTTAACGTAGGCGTCTTCCCTGCCAAGATTGGTGCAGATTCCGCCGCACTCTTCTCCCGTGAGGATAAATGACATCGCCGTATTTTCATCCTTACAAACGGAAAGCCGGATAATCATCGTGTAGGTTTCTCCTATTTTATAAAGCTCTGCCGGAAAGAGCATCTCTTTACT
This sequence comes from uncultured Eubacterium sp., assembly GCA_964555015.1. Taxonomy (GTDB): domain Bacteria; phylum Bacillota; class Clostridia; order Lachnospirales; family Lachnospiraceae; genus Anaerobutyricum. The sequence continues at coordinate 30,080 of CAZKQV010000011.1, forward strand.
CAACATGGAAGAAAACCGCACCATATGATCAAAATTTGAGAAAGTCAACACCTGATCCGGGATATAAAATCCCGGCGCATCGTCCTTCACCGGCTCGCTTTCCCGCTGGGTTTCTTCTTCGATCTTGCCGTTGCAGACGTCATGGAGATCTCTGGTCAGAGCGCCAAAAGCTTTTTGTTTCTCCTCCCCCTGCATCCGGAATATCTCTAAAAGCCGCTGCCTGGTGATCTTTTCATTTAAGGCGTCCGTCATCTTTTCGATTTGCTTTAAGTCTCTGTCGATGGCGTCGTCCGGATAGGTACAACTGATCGTCAAAAGAAACTGATCTGCCGGAAGCGACCTTGCAATATAGTTTTGAACCCCATGCTCTGTATTCCAGGCAATATAGTTCAAAGAATTATCCACAATAGCATTGAGAAAATCACTCATAGACTCTTCGTTACTGCTAAGTTCCTGTATATTAAATCCCATCTGATCAATCTCTTGTTTATTAATTAAACAACGAATCGTTTCATCATCAATCTTCCAAAAATACATAAAAGACCTCCTCTCACGATTCTTTTTCTCTGGTTCTTGCTTTTTCACCGGAAAATTTTACCCGATCTCCACTCCCAAATCCTTTGTCATAGAGACAACTAATCTAAAATACTCCCGGCTTGCTTTATTATATAGCAAAATTATTAGCAGAGTCAATAGGCGAGTGCTAATTCTTTTTAATTATTTTCATGCTTTGCAAACTATTTATTCAGATCGGGTGCAAAAACAGCCGAGATTCCTTTGAATGCTTTTTCCAGATTTTCCCTGGCAGTCGCAATGTTCATCCTCACAAAACCGTCTCCATTTTTCCCGTAATTCCTTCCGTCATTCACTCTCACTCCCGCTTCCAGGAAGCGCTTTAACAGTTCTTCCTGGGAAAGTCCAAGTTTTCTGCAATCAAGCCACAGCAGATAAGTTCCCTCCGGTTTGATCAGCGTGATTTTCGGCACTACTTCCCTTAGAAAATCACGGACCGCCAAAGCATTTTCCTCCAGATACCGGTTTTGTTCGTCCACATAGTAATCGCAGGACTGATAGCAGGCAATCAGAGCATCCAGGCCGAACACATTATAGGACAAATGGTATTTTTCTGAAACGGTTTTATAGTATTTTCGCAGCGCTTCATTTTTTATGATCACAAAGGCAGTATAAAAAGCCGCCAGATTAAAAGTTTTACTGGTGGAATGGATTAAGATCACATGGTCAAGATATTCTTCATCCAGCCCCAGAATCGGAATGTGTTTGTACCCCTGGAACACAATATCGCTGTGAATCTCATCGCTGATCAGCAAAGTGTCTGTCTCTTTGGCAATCCTGGCGCATTGGGATAATTCTTCCCTGGTCCACACCCTGCTCACCGGATTATGCGGGCTGCAGAGCAAAAATATCTTTACGTCCGGCGCGCTCAGTTTCTTTCTCAAATCCTCAAAATCCATCTGGTAACTTTGATCGTTTAAGACCAGATCATTGCTCACCACAATTCTTCCCTGTTTTTCAATCACATCATAAAACATATTATATACCGGAGACTGCACTACCACTTTGTCTCCCGGGTTGGTAAAGGCGTGGAGAAGCTGCCAGACCGCCGTCATAACTCCCGGAGAGTGGGACACCCACTGGGGTTTTACGATGACGCCGTGTCTTTTTTGATACCACAGGCTTACCGCGCGGGTAAATCGTTCCTTGGGGAACTTCCCATATCCGAAAACCTCCCGTTTGAGAACTTCTTCCATGGCTTCCATTGCTTCTTTCGGCACTTTAAAATCCGTGTCTGCCACTCCCATAGGGAGATAGCGTCCTCCCTGTCCTTCATAATCCCATTTGTAAGAATCGGTGCCCACTCTGTTAACCTGTTCATCAAAATTATGTCTTCCCATTTCACATTCACCTCTTCTTTTCATATGACTCATGCCATCCATATAGTCCATGTTATCCATATTCTTTCATTATTCTTTGTCGGTTTCCTAAAATGATCAAAACTTTTTTATACTATAACACCATCTGTCCTAAAAATCATCCATTGATGTCATAAACTGCAAAATCAGTCCGAAATGGAGAGGGGCAAGAGGCCGGGTTTCAAATAATTTTTATATAAAAAAGCGGCGCTTTGGCATTTTCATCTGATGAAATATCGCATATCCAAAGGCCGCTTTTTCTATTTTTAATTTATGATTTATTTATTCATCCAGCAGATTCTGCATACTTTGCAGGCTGATCGCAAGGGTCGACATATTATGGAGCATCGCTGATGTGGTAGGCTGTATCACACTGGTCAGTCCAAGGGCGATCAGGCCCGCGTTGATTCCCACGATCTTTCGATAGTTTCCGTGGATCCGCTTCATCAGAGCATTGCTTAGATGTTTTAATCTCACAATCTGATAAAGATTGTCCTGGGATATGGTAATATCTGCGATTTCTCTGGCAAGCTCCGCTCCATCGCTGATGGCGAGCCCTGCGTCTGCCGCTGAGAGCGCAGGGGAGTCGTTGACACCATCTCCCACCATCAACACTGTTCTGCCGGAGGCTTTTTCTTTTTCGATAAAGTTCGCCTTATCTTCCGGGAGCACTTCGGAATAGTATTCATCTACGCCAACTTTCGCTGCCACAGCCGCCGCTGTTCTCTCGCTGTCTCCCGTCATCATGACGATTTTTTCAAATCCGCTCTTTCTCAGTTCCCGGACTACTTGCGCACTTTCGGGACGGAGAGGATCTTCAATGCAGATCACTGCCGCCAGCATTCCGTCCACCGCCAGATATAAGTGGGAATACTCTTCCGGAAGTTCCTCGAACTGTTTTTGATATTCCTCTCTGATCCGGCATTTTTCATCGTCGAACACAAAATGGGCGCTTCCGATGATCACTCGTTTTTCATCCACATGGGAATGGATGCCGTGGGCAACGATATATTCCACTTTGGAGTGCATCTCTTCATGATCCAGACCTGCCTCCAGGGCGGCTTGTACCACCGCTTTAGCCATGGAGTGAGGGAAATGTTCTTCTAAGCAGGCTGCCAGACGGAGCAGTTCCTTTTCTTCCATGTCGCAAAATGGAACAACCATTTTTACCGTAGGTTTGGCTTTGGTAAGCGTGCCGGTTTTATCAAATACTATGGTTTTCGCTTCCGCCACCGCTTCCAGATACTTTCCGCCTTTTACGGTGATATCATAAGTACCCGCCTGGCGGATCGCCGATAATACGGCAATTGGCATCGCAAGCTTTAAGGCGCAGGAAAAATCTACCATGAGGACGGATAAAGTTTTCATGGTGTTTCTGGTAAGCAGCCAGGTTAAGGCTGTTCCCGCAAGGGTCACAGGGACCAGTCGGTCTGCCAGACGTCCGGCCTTTCCTTCCACCGAGGATTTTAACTTCTCTGATTCTTCGATCATCGTCACGATCTTGTCGTATCGGGAAGAACCGCCGGCCTTTTTCACCGCAAAAACGATCTCCCCTTCTTCCAGAACGGTTCCTGCGTACACATAACCGCCTTTTTCCTTATGTACCGGAAGGGGTTCCCCGGTCAGAGAAGCCTGATTTACCATGCCGTCTCCCTCTGTCACCAGACCGTCAAATGGGATTACGTTTCCCATACGCACCACGATCTGATCTTCCTCTTTTATGCTCCTGGAATCCACAAGAACTTCCTGATCTCCGGCTTTTTGCCATACCTTTGTGACATTCAAAGACATACTTTGCGCAAGATCCCGGACAGACTTCTTATGGGTCCATTCTTCCATCGTCTCCCCGATTCCCAACAGGAACATCACGGAACTTGCCGTGTTGATATCTCTTCTAAAAAGGGAGACTCCGATCGCTATGGCGTCCAGCACCGAAACTTCCAGTTTTCTTCCGGCAAGACTTTTGATTCCTTCTTTGAAATATGGAATAGACTCTGCCACTGTCCACACCGCTCTCACAGGATAAGGAAGGAAAATCTTCCTTGCATAATGGAGCACCGTTTTGCCGATCAGTTTTTCTTTATATAGGTTATTAAACTCTCTTCCGGAACCGGACAATACCATCTCCGGAACTTCCACGGACTCGTAACGGAATTTTCTTAAAGCCTGAATCACAGCTTCCTTTTTTCCGGTAAAGCATATACAAGCGTCGGCCGTCCGTTCAAAAACCTTTGCCTGTGTGACACATTCCAGCGTATTCAAATAATACAAAAGGGTATCTGCCTGTTCGCAGGACATACGCTGTTTTTGTACCACATGAACACGGATTCTTCCTGGAATCTCATGCTTGATCACAAACTTCAATGATTATTCACCAGCCTCTTAAGATTATGATTACTCTTGTGCTGCGTCGTCGTTAACTTCTTCCACAATATCTTCTTGTACTGCCATCTCTTCCTCGGCGATACGTTCTTCGTTGATCTGCTTTGCTTCCGCCAGAATGTCTTCTGCATTTTCCTGAACGGTATCCACTGTCTTCATAACGCAGTCTTTTGCCCGAAGCACTGCGGCAGTACAGTTCGTGTATACTTTCTTTGCATCTTTGCTGGAAAGCACCTTAATTCCTGCTGTTCCAAATAAAATACCGCCTGCAAAAAGTCCTAAGTGTTTTAATTTTAAAATATCCATCTTTCTTCCTCCTTTGATGTAATAAATAATGTAATACTTTTATGGCCGCTTGCAAAGCAAGCCGTCAAATTTAGTGTCATGATCTACAAGCGCTTCTTTCCGGTATAAAATAACATTCCCAGACAAAAAAGCAACGCCCATGCCCAAAATCTATGCTGCTTCATAATATCACCTCACTTGTGCTTTTCCTTATGATACCTTTTACAGTGCTTACTAGTCAAATCTAACTGTTATAAATGACTTTTTTTATCAATCTCGTCATATTTCTTTCATTTTATTTGTTTTCCTGCCACAAATCCACCCTCTTTTTCATCCTTCCCCCGTTGACTGGATTTTTTATTGGGCGTATAGTTATCATGTTACTATAATAAAAAGGGGGAAACCAATCATGAATGAAACTTTAAATAATATGATAACCAGACGAAGCATTCGGAATTTCAAGCCATTGGACATTCCAAAACCGATTCTTGATGAAATCATTAAGGCCGGGACCTATGCCGCCACCGGCATGAATCGGCAGTCTCCGATTATCATTGCCGTAACCAACAAAGAAATCCGGGACAAGCTTTCGAAATTAAACGCTTCTATCATGGGAACCGATTCCGATCCTTTCTACGGCGCTCCCGTCGTTTTGATCGTTTTAGCAGACAAGAACATACCGACCCACGTTTATGACGGCAGCCTGGTAATGGGAAACTTAATGCTTGCCGCCAAAGCTTTGGGAATTGGAAGCTGCTGGATCCACCGGGCAAAGGAAGAATTTGAAAGGGAAGAAGGAAAAGAAATTTTAAGATCTCTTGGCATTACAGGGGATTACGAAGGTATTGGTCATTGTGTTTTAGGATATATCGACGGAACTTACCCGGAGACGAAACCAAGAAAAGAATCTTATGTCTATCACATCGACTGATTTTAAATCCTGGTCAAAAAAATGCGCTTCTCACACTTTCGGGATTTCATAAACTTATCACAAAAAAAGAGCTGGCGCTCCGAGTGTTAAGTCCGACATGGCGTCCGGACAGATTGTTTCGTGCGTCAGCTCTTTTTTATTATAGACCAGCCTTTTTTAACGAGACCTTCTGGCGCTGCATATAAAACAGCGCCAGAAGATTAATATTTTAAGCTCTATACTACTTTTCCTTTGGCAATGTAAATCGGGAAGGATTCCTCTCCTTTTACGGCTTTGCCGTCTGTGATATTTACTCTCTTATCGGTGATCACATAGTCTAAGGAAACTCCCTCGCCTACTACGGTATCCTGCATGAGGATACAGTTTTTCACAACGGCTCCTTTTTCTACTTTTACACCACGGAAAAGAATACTATTTTCGATCGTTCCCTCAATGACGCAGCCGTCGGCAACCATTACGTTCACTGCTTTGGCGTCTCCAATATATCTGGTAGGGTTATCGTCACGAATCTTGGTGTAGATAGAATTTCCGCCGAATAATGCGTCAAGATTCTGATCGTCAAGAAGTTTCATATTCTCGTTGAAATAAGAAGCCATATCTGAAATTCTTGCAATATAGCCATTGTATTCAAATCCCTTGATCACAAGCTCGTTGATTCTTGGAAGTAAAACGTCTCTTTCCAGATAAACTCCGCCTGTGACAGAAACTTCTTTTACTAATTTGATCAGTAATTCTCTTTCGATCACGTAGATGTTCATTCCAAAATTCTTTTCGCCAGGCTCCTGAGAATTAATATGAAGCTCTGTTACCCGATTGTCTTCATCCACATCGTATGTATAGTAAAATCCTTTGTTAAATTCCGTTGCCTTTAAAGCGGATTCCGGAAGTACTTCTTTCGAATAAACAGCCGTCACATCTGCTCCGCTCTTTTTATGTGCGTCAAGAACCGCATTGAAATCAAAGTTCATTGCGATATTGGTGTCGGACATGATCACGTATTTTTCTTTTTGTTTTCTTAAAAATCCAAGAATACCATTTAAGCTCTCCACACGTCCGCCGCTTACCGTAGTGCGGTTTTCTGCATATGGAGGGAAGATGGTAATACCACCGTTTTTGCGGGTAAGATCCCACTCTCTTCCGGATCCCAGATGATCCAGTAAAGAGAAGTAGTTTTTATTTACTAAAACTGCAATGTTATCAATTCCACAATTAACCATGCTGGACAAAAGGAAGTCGATCATTCGATAACGGCTTGCAAATGGGACGGATGCCATCAGTCTGTCACTGGTGAGCTCCGGGACAAGTTTATCATAAACATTTGGGAAAATAATCCCCATTGCATTAGCATTAGAATTAATCATCTCACTTCACCGTCCTTTACATTTTCATAAATCATGGCATCTGCGCCGATCACCGCATTATCGCCCACATAAACGCCTGCTGCAACGGTAGCCACGCCTTTTTGATCTTCTGTCGGCATAGCGCCAACCACTGCGTTTTCACCAATGATCGCATTCTCTGCGATGATACAATGTTTCACTACCGCGCCTTTCTTAATGATCGATCCGCCCATGATCACGGCATCTTCAATCTCAGCGCCTTCTTCTACTTTTACACCTGCAAATAAAATGGAGTGTTTGATCTTTCCTGAAATACGGCATCCGTCTGTGATCAGAGAATTTTCAACCACAGCTCCCTCATTGATCTTATGACCTGGCATACCGCTGTTTCGGCTGTAAATCTTCCATTCTTCATCGAATAAGTTGATTCCGCTGTTTTCCGGATCAAGAACTTCCATGTTGGCTTCCCAGAGGGATGAAATTGTTCCAACATCCTTCCAGTATCCGCTGAAGTGATAAGCGTACATTCTGCGCTGATCTTTTAATAAATTCGGAATAATGTTGTTACCAAAGTCGTTTTCCGAATCCGGATCCTGTTCATCTTCTGTCAGATATTTTTTCAGAATATCCCAATTAAAAATATAAATACCCATAGAAGCCAGATTCGACTTTGGATTCTTTGGCTTCTCCTGGAACTCTGTAATCTTATCGTCAGAATCTGCAACCATCAGTCCAAAACGAGAAGCTTCTTCCCATGGAACTTCCATAACAGCCACACTAAATTCTGCGTTCTTTTCCTTGTGGAAACGCAGGAAGTCACTGTAGTTCTGTTTACAAATCTGATCACCGGATAAGATAATCACGTACTCCGGATCATATCTTTCAATAAATGACAGATTCTGATAAATTGCGTTTGCGGTGCCCTTATACCAATCAGAACCGGATGCCTGCTGATAAGGTGGAAGCACATGAACTCCGCCGTATAAACGGTCAAGATCCCAAGGCTGTCCATTTCCGATGTATTCGTTTAATACCAACGGCTGATATTGTGTTAAAATACCTACGGTATCTATACCTGAATTAACACAGTTTGACAGGGGAAAATCGATAATACGATATTTACCGCCAAAAGGTACTGCTGGTTTTGCCAATTTCTGCGTCAGAGCGTAAAGTCTTGATCCCTGACCACCGGCAAGAAGCATTGCAACCATTTCTTTGCCCATTTTTCCATCTCCTCTAAATTAAATATTGTGTCGCCGTCATCTATCAGACCAGAAATATGGTCAAAATATATTCAAACAACTGTGTTTATTTTACTACGGATACCCAAACAAATCAACAAAAATCCTTGCAAAACAGCGCATTTTTTCAATGTTTTTACTAAATTAATTTCCTATGTAAAACAAGCGCCTATAAATTTTATATAAATTTCAAATGTTTATAAATTCTCTAATAGCCAAGTCTCTTTCTGATATTATCCATCTTCGCATCCAAAGCGGCGCTTTCATCGGCAGCCTCTTTTAATTCTGCGCTCAACTGATCCAAATCAACATTCTTTCCCAAATCTTTTTTATATTTTAATTTATGTTCCAGGCTGGCCCAAAAATCCATGGCGATGGTCCGAAGCTGTACTTCCACCTTCATATACTTTTTCGTGCTTTCTAAAAAGATCGGCGTCTCCACGATCAAATGAAGACTGCGATATCCATTGGGTTTTGGATTCTCTATATAATCCTTTTTTTGGATCAAAGTAACGTCGTCTTGTTTTAACAGGCATTCCGCAAGAAAATAAATGTCCTCCGGGAAAGAACACACGATGCGGATTCCGGCAATATCAAACAGATTTGCCTCAATGGCTTCGGTGGAAAAAGCAATATTTCTCCGATTCATCTTTTCTGCGATACTCTCCACGCTTTTTAGTCTGGTCTTGATCGACTCAATGGGATTGCGGTCATGAACCAGCGAAAATTCTTCGTTTAGCACTCTGAACTTTGTTTCAATCTCCATAAGGGCGCACTTGTAGTAAGCCATCAGCTTATTAAAGGGCTCCGACTCTTTTTGGATTAATTCCTTTATCTCTTTATTATTTCCAAGATCTTTAAACATCCGGTCTTTCATTTTCTCTCCAAAAGGAGTTTTTAATAAGTATTCCAGACTATCTAATACTTTTTTCTTTCGTTCCATAAAATGTCCCCCTTAATCATACATTTGTTATATTTTACCATAAGTATTATTAAACTACAATTTTTTGATATCACTATTATAAATATTACAACCAACCCATTCTTTTTTTACTTGTCTTATATTTGGTATTGATATATAATATAAACATCTATATATTACATTTTTATGTCCAGACGGACGTTTGCATCGCTGATTTAAGGGACAGGGTTATGACATTAAAGCAGATTAATAAACTATGGGACGAGTATAAAAGAAAATATGACATCGACAGTGATCTAACCATCGCTGAAGTAAGATATGACACAGAAGAGTATGTGGAGGGATGCTTTAACCTTCTTGAATTGATGGACGGTAAGTATATCCTTCATTTGAATCCGAAGTTCCATCTGTACAGTGAGAATTATGTAAAGTTCATTCTTTTCCATGAATTTACGCATTTCTATGATTTCTTCCACTGTCCATATGAGGAAAAAGAAGATCTCCTGCTTTTTATGAACGCCTACTCCGAATATCACGCTTGCCGTGTGACTCTCGCACGTACTCTAGAACAGACTACAGTCTATTCCGTCCATGTGGATAAGATGCAGGTTCCCGGACCATATAATGAGATTTCCATCCGCAGACTGCTGGAAGAGTCCCTTTTCCGCGTGAAGTATTATATTGATTTATTTTTCTTTAATTTCCAGCTTAACGACATCATTAACGGATGCCGTCATCTGATGTATTTGTTCGGCTATCTCTCGTTGTTCCATAACGACAAAGAGCTTGTGAAACAAACGATGCGCGCTCTCAGGGTGGATGACGAGCGTTTTCTGGAATTATATGACGCTTTGAAGGAGGAAGATTTTGATCAGGTGATCGATCTTTACCGCAGAATTTCCGACGATTTCATTTTGATTTACTTAAGAGCGTCCTTCCGCAGATTTTATGATCGGGATCTTCTCCCTGATGATGAGATCAAGAACATCACCAAGGATAATTATCAGGATTACATTGAGGAATTAGAGAGAAAGAAAGCGATGAAAAAACTGGAACAGTCCGAGACGGCCAAAGCAGCCTTTGCTTTTCGCTGGGCAGCATCCTCTCATCCTGAACCGGAATTTGTAAAAGAAATTAAAAAGTTTTATCTGGAAATCGATTAAAATTATTTAGATCAGAATTATTTAGAAAAATGATTCAACGCCCCATAAGTTAATTCAAGCATTTGATAAATTATCGGCTGAGACTGCCACGAACGAAGGCTGTCTCAGCCGAAACTGTTTTTTCATATTATTCTCTGATCTGTCCTTCTCCCCGGATGATGTACTTATAAGTACACAGCTCCCTTAGTCCCATCGGACCTCTGGCATGAAGTTTCTGAGTGGAAATTCCCATCTCGCATCCTAAGCCAAATTCTCCTCCATCGGTGAATCTGGTGGAGACATTCACATAGACGGCGGCGCTGTCCACCAGTTTTTCAAAGACTCCGGCAGCCTCTTTGTCTTCTGTGACGATCGATTCGCTGTGGCCTGTGGAATGCAGACGGATATGGTCGCAGGCGTCTTTTACATCTTCCACGATCTTTACGGCAAGGATATAATCTAAAAATTCTGTGTCGAAATCTCTTTCTCCCGCCGGTACTCCCTCGATGATCGCCGCAGAGTCCGGGCAAAGCCGCAGTTCCACCGGAACTTGTCCTTGTTCTTTCCTGTCATCCACAAGCGTCTTTTTCAGTTTCGGGAGGAAAGCTTCGGCGATTTCTCTATGTACCAGCAACACTTCTTCTGCATTGCAGACGCTTGGGCGGCTGGTTTTGGCATTTTTGATAATGGCGAGGGCCTTCGTCTGATCGGCCGCCTTATCCACGTAAACATGGCAGATTCCCGTTCCGGTCTGGATACACGGAACTTTGGCCTGTTCCACACAAGACTTAATAAGCCCTGGTCCGCCCCTCGGAATTAAGAGATCCACATACCCTTCTGCGGTCATCAGTTCGCGGGCGCTCTGTCTGGTGGTATCTTCGATCAAGTTTACGCAGGTCTCCGGAAGACCTGCTTTACTAAGTCCTTCCCTCAATGCGTCCACAATGGCTCTGGCGCTGTTCCATGCCTCTTTGCCGCTTCTTAAAACGCAGACATTGCCGCTTTTCACGCAGAGAGCGGCGGCATCGCTGGTCACGTTCGGACGGCTCTCGTATATGATGGCGATCACTCCCATGGAGGCCGCTGTTTTTTCGATCACAATGCCGTTATCCCTTGTCACTCTGGCAAGGACCTCTCCCACTGGGTCTTCAAGGTCTATGAGCGCAAGAACTCCCTCGGCCATTCCTAAGATCCGATCTTCGTTAAGCATCAGTCTGTCGATCATCACATCGGAGATTTTTCCTCTGGCTTTTTCCACGTCTTCTTTGTTTGCCTTAAGAATTTCCGGCGTGTGCGCTTTTAATGCCTTTGCCATATGGGATAATGCGTTATTTTTTGTCTCGGAGCTTGCGGCGCTGATCGCGGTTTTTGCGTTCAATGCCGACTCTAAAATTTCTAATGTTGTCATGTCAGCCTCCTCTCTGTGACAGGCCCGGCTTCCTTATCCTTTCTTTCCGATAAAACGGGTTCCTGTTTTTTCACCATCGATAATTTTATAAAGGTTTTCCGGGTAAGTTCCGTTTGTGATGATCATGTCAATTCCGGCTTCTGTCGCAATCTTTGCCGCATTGATCTTTGTGATCATACCTCCGGTTCCCAGCGCAGAGCCCTTTTCTCCCGCAAGTCTCTCAATCTCCGGGTTGATAGAAAATACGGTGTCAAGAAGCTGGGCCCCCGGATCGTTCCTTGGATCCTTTGTATACAGTCCGTCGATATCGCTGAGCAAAATCAACAGATCTGCCTTTGCTTCCTTTGCCACGATAGCGGCCAGAGTGTCGTTATCCCCCACGGAAATCTCCTCCGTGGCGATGGAGTCATTTTCATTAATCACCGGTATCACATTAAGGTCTACCAGTCTGTTTAAGGTATTAATAAAATTTTGATTTCTGGCGCTGTCGTTAATATCATAGGCGGTCAGCAGTATCTGGGCTACGATATGATTATACTCCATGAACTTTTTATCGTATAAATACATCAGCTCACACTGGCCGATGGCCGCCGCCGCCTGCTTTGTTTCCATATCCTCCGGTTTATTCTTAAAATTCAGCTTTCCGACGCCCATTCCGATGGCCCCGGAAGAAACCATAATCAACTCATGTCCGGCATTTTTTAAGTCACTTAATATTTTGCAAAGTTTTTCAATTCTTCTTATGTTAATTCTTCCTGTCTTATAGGTGAGAGTCGAAGTTCCGATTTTCACTACAATCCTCAAGATGTTTTGCCTCCTGTACTTTGCTTGCAAATCTTATCTTTTCCTTATACCTGCCAATATTGTACACTGTACGGCGCAAGTTCGATTCCGCCGACAAATTCCGCATCCTTTTTGGTAAGAAGCTCTTTTCCCTTGCTGCTTCCCAGATCCAGTCCAACAAAATATGGGCTGGAATCCGCATTGATCGCCACAATAATCCGCTCTTCATCACACGCCCTCTCAAAGATAAGCTGTTTGCTGTTTATGTGGATATTCCGATAACCGCCGTAAGATAACGCAGGATGTTCTTTTCGAAGTTTTGCAAGCTCGCTGATCAGATCCGTCAATTCATTCCATTTTGGCTGCTTTAATTCTGGTCGGAGCGCCTCGTCTCCCTCGGACTTTTTCCCTTCGATTCCCCACTCGCTTCCATAATAGACGGACGGCACTCCTGGCATTCCAAAGATCAGGCCGTATATTTGTGTGAGATGGTTTTTATCATTCAATATGGAAGCGATCCGTTCCACATCATGATTATCCACAAAGCTAAGCAGGTGGCGTCCCCGGTAGATACACCAGTTTTCGTAACCAAACTGTCTGTTTAAGCTGAAACTGATCTCGTGCATATTGGCGCTGTTAAAGCTGGAGTAAAGCCCCTTGTAGCATTCATAATTGGTCACTGCATGGCATTTATCCTCGCCCATCCACAGATTATAATCTCCATGGAGAGTTTCCCCCACCAGAACAAAGTCTTCTTTTAAGTTGTTTGTAAATCCCCGAAGCTCTCTTAAATACCAGTCTTTTAGACAATAAGCGACGTCCAGCCGAAGCCCGTCGATCTGATAGAGTTCCACCCAGTTTTTAATCGCGTCAAACTGATGCTTTCTCACCTCCGGGTTATCCAGGTTAAGCTTGACCAGTTCGTAATGGCCTTCCCAGCTTTCATACCAAAAGCCATCGTTATAATGGGTGTTGCCGTCAAAGCTGATGGAAAACCAACTGCAATACGGGCTGTCCCATTTTTTCTCAATGACGTCCTGAAATGCGAAAAAGCCTCTTCCCACATGATTAAATACACCGTCAAATAATATTTTTAGCCCGGCGTCATGTATGGCGTCACAGACCTCCGCCAGATCTTCATTGGTTCCCAGCCTGTGGTCCACCGTGAAATAATCCCTCGTATCGTATCCGTGATAGTCGCTTTCCATCATCGGATTAAACAAAACTGCCGTCGCTCCCAACTTCTTTATATGGGGAATCCAATCCTTGATTTTAAGAATGGCGTGTTCTTTTTCTTCTCCTCCTGATAATACTCCACATAGTCCTAATGGGTAGATTTGATAAATGACTGCTTCATCATACCACATGGTTTGACTCTCCTCTCATTTCCTTGTTATTCTTCTTTATAATCTTTAAAAGCTTCCAGATAGTCCATATATTTTTCATACCACTGGATTGCGCTTAAAGTATACTCATTTTGTGCTTTTTCAACTTCTTTCTTCCATTGATGATACAGGCCCTCTTCCATCCAGAGATCTTCCTCATATCTTTTTTCCATCAGTTTTTCTATTTTCCATGAAATCTCTTCCAACTGTTTTGCGGCCAGGGACAACTGCCAATCTGTATAGGCCTGCTGCGTACTGTATCTTGCAGACTGGATTCTCTTTTTTTCCGGCACCGCCTCAAATTCTTCCACCATGGCGGCATTTTGCTGATCGATGGTAATGAGTCCCCTGTCCGCATTCTCTTTTCTTTTTTGGATCATTTCCAGATAATGCTCGTAGGAAAATGCATACGCTTTTGTCTCCTTCTCCTCAAAGATCAATAAGGAGGAGGCCACTTCCTTTAAAAAATAGCGGTCGTGGGTGACAAAGAGAAGGGTGCCCCTGTACGATTGAAAGGCAGACTCTAAAACTTCTCTGGACGGGATATCCATATGATTGGTCGGTTCGTCCAGACACAGCACGTTTGGTCTTTTTTCCAATAAAATACCCAGGGCAAGCCTGGCTTTTTCTCCTCCCGATAACTCTTTGATATATTTTCCCGCATCCCTGGCGCCAAAACGATATCTTGCAAGGGTTTCCCGGACTGTTTTTCTCTCTTGATCCGGAAAACATTCCCCGAACCATTGGATCACTCTTTTTTCCGGCGGCAAATTCATATTATGCTGATCAAAATAGCCGATATCCAGATGGGTTCCCTCTTTGATCTGGCCTTCAAGGGGAGGGATCTCTCCCAGCAGGGTCTTTAAAAATGCAGACTTTCCGCTGCCGTTTTTCCCGATGATTCCTATTTTTTGTCCCCTTCGGACTGTAAAATTAATCTTTCGGATCTCTTTCGTATACCCGATCCCCAGATCGTTACATTCGAAAACCATTTTGCTCCCGGGACGAAGGGGAAGAATCTCCCCCGGATAAAAATAAGACTCTTCCGGCTTGGGTTTTTCTAAAACCGGCATTTTCTCAAGCATCTTTTTCTTGGATCTTGCCATGGAAGCTTTCTTCGGTTTATGGCGAAAACGCAGCACCAGATCGTTAAGGCGCTGTCTTTCCAGCTCCTGGGCCTTATACGCCTTTATTTTTGCCCTGCGCTCTTCTTCTCTTTGTTTTTTATAGGCGGAATAATTTCCGGCATAGCGGAAAAGCTTCTTATCCCGCACTTCGTAAACCATATCCGCGACCTGATCTAAGAAAAAGCGGTCATGGCTTACCAACAGCACTGCATATTCATAGGAGGCCAGATAGCGTTCCAGCCACACAATGCTGTCTGCATCCAAATGATTGGTGGGCTCGTCCAAAAGCAGCAGATCCGGTTTTTGTAAAAGCAGCTTAATCAAGGCAAGCTTAGTCTGTTCTCCGCCGGAAAACCGACTGATCTGTTTATATTTGTCTTCCTTTTGAAACCCCAGGCCCGTTAAAATCCGATCATATTCCTGAATCCACTCATATTTTTCTCTGGAATAGGGCTCCATAAAAGAAGAGAGCTTCTCTATCTCCTGCTCTAATGTGACGCTTTTGTCTTCCCAGGGTTCCTGGGGCAACATCCCTACGGTGATGTTTCTGGCCAGATAAATACCGCTGTCTGGATTTTTATCATCCCGGTCCAGAGATAATTCCCGGCGGACTAACTGTAAAAAAGTTGTCTTTCCCGCTCCGTTTTCTCCCACCAGGGCTATTTTTTCTTTTCCCTTAATTTCAAACTGAATGTGGTCGAGAATCACTTCTCCCCCGAGGGAAACCGTTCCGTTTTTGATCTGATATAACATGGCTTACTCTGCCCTTTTGCCGCCGCATTCCCGATCCCTGCCGATCAGGATACCGATGCCGTGTTCCAATTGATCTTCGATCACGTCAAGACATTCTCCCACTGCCTTAGGGCTTCCCGGAAGATTGATGATTAAGGTCTGGTTTCGAATGACCGAAGCCTCCCTGGACAGCATGGCCCGCTTTGTGATCTTTAGGGACTCGGCCCGGATCGCCTCGGCAATTCCCGGCGCATTTCTCGTCGCCACTGCCAAAGTCGCCTCAGGAGTACAGTCTCTTGCGGAAAAGCCGGTGCCTCCGGTGGTCAAAATAAGCTGCACCTGTCTCTGATCGGCCAGACGCTTTAACTCCCTCTCAATCATAGCCTGGGTATCCGGAAGAATCATAGTCTCTATGATCCGGAACCCTTTTTTCTCCAGCCGTTCCACAATCAAAGGACCGCTCCTATCCTCCCTCTCTCCGGCCGCTCCCTTATCGCTTAAGGTGATCACCGCCGCCGTATAAGGAAGATCCTTTTTCGCCGGCTCCCACGAAATGGTATCGCCCACGGAAAGAGTCCCGCCCCGGATCACCCGGGCAAAAATGCCTTCCCTCGGCATGATGCAGTCTCCCACCATCTTATAAATCTCACAATGTGAATGACAGCTCTTTCCAATCTGTGTGATCTCCAGGATAATATCGTTACAATACAGTCTGCTTCCCACCGGACATTGTTTTAAATCGATTCCTTCTATTACAAGATTTTCGCCAAAGGAGCCGGCTTTTACCTCTGCTCCCCGCTCTTTAAACTCTTCTATTTTTTCATGGGATAAAAGGCTCACCTGTCTGTGCCAGGTGCCTCCGTGGGTGTCTCCTTTTATCCCCCAATTTTCACATAATACCGCGTTTTGAACCTCTTGTTTTACGGTACCTCGTTTTTCACTGATACATATCGCTTTTATGGTTCCCATTGATAATCTCCGCTCTTTCCTCCTGTTTTTGAGACAAGGTGAATATCCTTAAAAATCATTGTTTTGTCCACCGCCTTACACATATCATAAATCGTGAGCAAAGCGATCTGGACTCCAGTGAGCGCCTCCATCTCTACGCCGGTTTTTCCCGCAGTCTTCACCTTGCAGTATACTGTGATCTGATACCTGGAAGGATCCGGCTCAAAGGTCACCTCCACATTGGTCAAAGGAAGCATATGGCAAAGGGGAATCAGCTCCGCCGTCTTTTTTGCTCCCATGATTCCTGCAATTTGAGCGGCGCCAAGAACGTCTCCTTTTTTGATCTTGCGATCGGTGATCTTTTGGAAGCATTCTTTGCTCATGGATATGGTCCCCTTGGCCTTTGCCTCCCGGTCGGTCACTTCTTTTTTCGACACATCCACCATGACTGCATTGCCTTGTTCGTCAAAATGTGTAAATTCCATAGTTCCTGATTCCTCCGCCGTCATTTTCCAAATCCGCAATTCGGGAAAGTACAGACCTTACAGTTAAGACATAGGCCTCCCTCTCCCAACAGGGAAAGATCTTTCGCTGTCACCGGATCATCTGCAAGAAGTCTGGGCAGCACCAGATCAAAGATGGTTCTTTTTGCATACATCACGCAGCCCGGCAGCCCCACAATAGGCACCCTTCCTTCATAATAACTAAGCAAAAACATGGCCCCCGGCAGCACCGGCGCGCCATAGGAAATGATCTCGGCTCCGGTGTTCTTGATGGCAAGAGGAGTCCGATCGTCGGGATCCACACTCATTCCTCCCGTACATAAGATCAGATCCGCCCCCTGCTCCATCAGGCGAAAGATCGCCGAAGTCACCATGGCCGGATCGTCGTCGCAGATCTCATGGCCGATCACAACAGAATCGTATTCTTTTAATTTATCCACTAAGACGGGAGTGAAGGTGTCTTCGATTCTTTTATAGTATATCTCGCTGCCCGTCGTAACAATCCCAACATTTTTTTTTGCAAATGGCTTTAAGGTGAAAATCGGGCCTCCGGCGCAGAGAGCCTTCACCTGTTCCATTTTTTCCTTTTCGATCACAAGGGGGATGATTCTCATCCCTGCCAGTTTATCTCCTTTTTTCACCGGAAAATTGCCATGGCGCGACGCGATCATCATCTGTCCGAAAGAATTTACCGCCAAAAGCTTTTCGGTGTCGATTTTCAACAGGCCGTCCACGTCGGCAATCAGTTCTATTTTCCCCTCTTTGATCTCCGATGGATGCATATGATCATTGATACAGACTTCACACAAGATCTCTGCCGCCTCATTTTCATGAAGCATACTCTCGTCATTTTCCCAGATATAAATATGTTCCTTTCCCACGCTGAGCAGGACCGGAATATCCTCTTCGGTCACGATATGCCCCTTCCGAAACACCGCGTCCTTGGTAACTCCCCGGATGATCTGGGTAATGTCATGGCAGAGAACTTGCCCTACCGCCTCCTCTGTTTTCATTAACTTCATTTTTGCTGTCCTATTCCTTCTCCTAAAATATGAATACTTCTCTCCAAAATTCCTTTTAAAAATGCAATGGTAATCCCGTAATTGGTAAAAGGAATCCCCTGGCCTACGGTACGCTCCATGCGGCTTGTCACCGCTCTTTCATTTAACATACAGCCGCCGCAGTGGATCACCAGATCATAGCCCGTCAAGTCGCCTGGAAACTCTCTGCCGGAGCAAGTCTCAAACACCAAATCCTTTCCGGTGTATTTCCTCAGCCATTTTGGAAGCTTTACGGTGCCGATATCCTCACACTGTCTATGATGGGTGCAGCCTTCTGCGATCAGGATCTTCGCCCCGTCTTCCAGAGCAGGGATTTTAGAGACCCCGGAAACCGCCGCGGACAAAAAACCTTTATATCTCGCCATCAAAATGGAAAAGGAGGTCAACTCTATGGATTCTGGGACGATCTTTGATACCATCTCAAAGGCCTGGCTGTCTGTGATCACCAAAGAAACCTTATCTCCATAGGCTTCCATGAGAGAAGCAAGCTCCGTTTCCTTACAGCAAAGAGCGTATCCCCCCGCTTCTAAGATATCCCGGATCATCTGCTGCTGCGGCAGGATCAGCCTTCCCTTTGGCGCAGAAGAATCGATGGGGATCACCAAAACGATGAGTTCTCCCGGATGGATCAGGTCGGAGACGAGACATCTTTCCTCCCCCGGTTTTGCCATATGGGCAAGCATCTCTTTTAATTCAAAAATACCGGTCTTCTCTTTTGCGCTGACTGCGATTTCGTTATCCTTTTTTGCAAGCCGGAAAGAGACAAGATCCGATTTATTGTACACAAGCAGATATGGTATTTTTTTGCTTTGGAATAATTTAAGATAATGCTGATCCTGGCGGGACATTCCTTCGGAGGCGTCCATGACCAGCACGGCGATATCTGTTTTATTTAGTACCTCTATGGTTTTTTCCACCCGAAGCTCTCCCAACTCTCCCTCATCATCATATCCCGGTGTGTCTATGATCATCACCGGGCCGATGGGCAAAAGCTCCATGGCTTTATATACAGGGTCGGTGGTCGTTCCTTTTGTATTAGATACCACCGCCAGATTCTGGCCGGTGACCGCATTCACCACGCTGGACTTTCCCACATTGCGCTTTCCAAAAAAACTGATATGGGTTCTCTCTCCTGATGGAGTTGTATTTAAACTCATAGTCTGTCACCTCCCAAAAAAAATAAACATGATATTCTTAAAAACTTACCAAAATGCCACATGGGCTCATTATATCACACCAGCCTATATTTAAACAAATTAAAAAGAAGCATTTTAAATAAATGCTTCTTTTTAAAATCACAATATGTATTTTAGTTTGTAATCTTTGTTTCTTCCGGAGAAAATATTATGTTTCTTACTTTTTGATCATGAATATAGCCTAAGGATCTTAGCCCCTCCTGGAAAACCTTGGTCCAGCTTGTTTTGGAAAGCTGGTAAACATTATCGTCGTCCAGGATCACCGTGCAGCTCTTTCCCTCAAGACAATCCAGATCACACTTGACCCGGTACATATTCTTCCGGCTGATTTCTCCGATCTCCTCTAAGGTATTGATCATACGGTAAACTGTGGCGGCGCCGATATTGGGATCCGCTTCCAGAGCCTTATAATAGATTTCCTTACAGCAGCTGCAATCATTCTCTAAAATAATATCAATTAACATCTTCCGCTGTTTTGTGATACGACAGCCGTTATCTTTTAGCTTTTTTATAATTATTTCTTTTTGTGTCATATCTGTCACCTCATCATTAAGTTAGTATATCCTAATTTATGTGAGTCGTCAATAACTTAATTCCGAAAAATGGATAATTTTTATCGAATATTTAATGGGAAAATGTCTCAACATATAATCTTGACAAACAAAGAGATATTAGTTATATATAATACTAGTTAGATAATGCTAACCTAAAGGAGTTTTTTATGAGTCAGGAAGTTTTTGAGATTGTAAAAAAGTTGAATCCCAAAGCATTGGAGACACAGATCATTTTTCAGTGTGCGCCTTTGTTTTCCGGATTAAAGGCTTCGAATCTGCTGATCGTGTCCAGGGAGAATGCTGATGATGTGATGAATATCTTTCAGCACGTTCCTTTGTGCGCAGTGCAGCTTGCAGCAACGGACCAGAAAGCCGCTTTTCTCATTTTTAATGAATACAGGCTTCAATATCATCTTAATCAACCTCAGGCTTTACTCTTACTAAAAGAATTGGGATACGAAGATTTATCGCTATCTTCTCTCATTGATTCTGTAAGCGGTCTTTACCAGCAGTATCTTGCCGGACTTGGGGAGTTTCCTCACGAAATCGGCCTTTTGCTGGAATATCCGCCGGAGGACGTCAGGGCATATATGGTCCACCAGGGTAAGAATGCGCTGATCACAGGTTATTGGAAGGTTTATCATAATCCCGAAGAAAAAAAATTGCTGTTTCAAAAATTTGAATCTGCCAAGGAAAAGCTCCTCAAAAAATTTTACGAAGGAATCGGGTTAGAAGAGATTATCTTATATTATATTTAGGAGGATTTTAACAATGGAAAAAGTTTACGTGGTATATTGGACAGGAACAGGCAACACAGAAGCAATGGCACAGGCAGTCGGCGACGGCGTTACCGAAGCAGGAAAGGAAGCTGTTGTTGTGGATGTTTCCTCTGTATCTCTTGACGATTTAAAAGAGGCAAAGGGATTTGCTTTAGGATGCCCTGCTATGGGTGCAGAAGTTCTGGAAGAATCTGAGATGGAACCGTTTGTTTGTGACGTAGAAGGATTTGCAAAAGACAAAACAATCGCTCTCTTTGGTTCTTACGGATGGGGCGACGGCCAGTGGATGCGTGACTGGGAAGAACGTATGACAGATGCCGGCGCTACAGTCCTTGGCGGCGAAGGCGTGATCTGCCAGGAAGCTCCTGATGACGAAGCTGTTGAACAGTGTAAAGAACTTGGAAAACAGCTCGCTGCTCTGTAATTGGATTGATATCTGTAATTAGATTGATATAAAATTAGTTTTTTATAAAAAACCGTCAGCCTTGCGATTTTCATCTTTCATCGCAACGGGCTGACGGTTTTTTTATGATTTATTTTCTTTTACTTTCTTTCGGGATCAGATTTACAAGCTTCACCCATCCGGTCTGATTTTTATAGCTAACCTTTCCCCAGCCGTTTTTAAATTCTTTCATGAGGAGATCCGTTCCATCCGGAATTTTTTTTAAGGTCTTAGAAGCGTCGCTGTTCTCCTTTTTCAAAAAAATCGCTTTTGTCTCGTCGTCCAACGCTTTCACCGTCCAGGTGTCCGTAACGTAGCCAGATGCATAATACAGATTGATCCAGCATTCCCGGTCCTGATATTTTACTTTTCCCCATCCATTTTCCACGTCAAGAAGGGTAAATTCCTCCCCATAGGGGATTTCTTCCGCCACCGGGTCCGGATCCCACTGAGGGGAAGCATAGGCGTTTGCCTGTTCCCGCCCTTTGATGTTCACAAAAATCTGTGATCCTGTCTGCATCGTTAAGTCTTTACTGCTAAGAAAGGATAACTTATCTTCCGTGAGCCATCCGGTCACTCCCGCGTACTCAATCTGTACCCAGGATACCTGATCGATCACTGCCGTTTTCAGAATTTTTACACATCTTCTTTTTGGCACTCTTCCCACCTGCTTGCTTCTGGTAGGGGAAAGCGCCAGGGAAAAGCTCGGGACTGTCTCCGATTCCACCGTACAAAAAGTTCCGATCTGGTCCACAGAAGGAGGAAGGAAATCCCCTTCCTTGTCATGGATGAAAGCACGAAACAGCCCTGTCTGCATTACGATGAGGCAGACAAGGAAGGCCGCCACAAGCAAAATCACTCCCAAATTATTTCGATTAAAGATCTTATTTAAAAACTTTTTCATCGCTCTACTCCATCGGCATTTATGGTATATTTCTTTACTTTGTATACAGAATAATAGTTGGCTGTCTGGGTACAGATGGTATCCACAATATCTGCTTTTACGTCTTTTTCCTCATCGACTCCCAAAAGCAGCTCGATGCTCACCGTACTTCTGGTAATCAAGTATACATTGTCCTTCACCAAGGTATCAGAGCCCAGGCTTTCCAGTTGATTGACCGCCAGCTTCTCTTCGTATAACGGCGAATACGCCAGCCAGCTTCCCGATACATACCAGTTATCGTTCTGGTAATTATCCGATGGTTTTAAAGGCGTCACGACTGCGTTGGTATCCAGAATATAGATATTGTCCGGCTCTTTACTGCACCAGTTTATGATCTCAATCTTATCGGTCTGAAAACTCATCATCTGATTTTGCTTTACCGCAAGATCAGACATCTCCGTAAGCGGAGACGCTGCGATCACGGCGAGAACCACAACTGCAATCTGCAATACCGGATGAACCTTGGTAAGGGGTGCGTCCTCCCACATTTTAAGGTAATGGCAAAGTATCACAAGGGCCGTGACCAGCATGACGATCCGGATCGTCTCTTCCACTCTCTGAGGGAATCTTCCGTTCATGGCAAGGTAAAACCACTCTGCCAGGAGAAAGACGCCGCTTCCCAGCGCATATAGGAAGTTCCTGCTATGCAAAAATATTCCTTTTTTACGCTGCGTCACGATGGTGAGCGGTATCACCGGAATCAATACCAGCCACAGATAGAGGGACGCGTATTTTAATCCCCTTGGAGAGTTATTCTTGTAGAGCATATATTTTTTTACTTTGCTTTTTGAAGCGAGAAGCTTTTCTTTGATGGAAAGATCTTCTTCATGATCTTTCACATAAGAGTACATATCTTCCACCAGCTCCGGACTGCAATCGTCTAAGAGGCAATATCTGTAGTTTTGCAAAGAATTTTTCTCCTGTTTGCTCAGATTATGTTCTTTAAAAAATTCTTCCGCCTCGTCATAATCCGGAAATCCGTCATAATCTTGCAGATAAGCTCTGGCATGATTATAGATCATAAACTTTTTCCAATCCTGGGAGCTGTACATTTTGGTATGCATATAATTGCAGCCAAAAACCGCCACTGCACAGATACAAAGCAGGATCCAGGGTTTTGCGGATTTTAAGATCTTAAAGTGGAACTTTCGCACAAACTCAAGGAACAAAAATGGCAAAACCATATAAAGGCACTGTTTCCGCAGACAATAAGCGCACAGGATGAAAAAGCAGAATAAAAGAATATTCCAGGGCCTTACGGCTTCTTCGTCCGATTCCAGAGCGAAGAATAAGAGCGCCATACATCCCAGGAAAGCTCCTGCGGTGGAAAAAGTCATACTGCTGAAACATTCCATCCATATTTTTAAGAATCCAAGGGCATAGATCACACAGATCAGCAAACGGTTTCTTTTAAAATAATTTAACAGGCGAAACAACACGCAGACAAGAGCCGCCGCTTCCATAAACACAAAGACGGCTACATACCAGTTTACCTGCGCAAAGTACCTACCCATAAAATGTACCGATGGAAAATTTTTATAAAGCAATTGAATGATCAAAGATAGAGGATATCGGATAAACACAGCGTGGGAGTCGGGCGTTCCCGTATAAGAACCGCTCAGGATCTGGCTCATAGCCGAATCATCATTCACCTCATAGGTGAAAGGCACTCTGGTGCAGATTCCATAAAGAAGAGGGATCACCGTCACCAGAGAAAGAATCACATTGATGAAAAAATCCGCCGCCCGATATCCTTTCTTTTTTTCATTTTCTTTTCTCCATATATTGTATTTTTCATAATGATTTGTAATGGACAAAAACAATTGGTTCATCGTATTATTTTCTTCTTTCCATGTTATTAATTTGCAGCCTGAAATTCCTGGTAGGACCTTGGAGCGCTGCTGGAACCGCTGAATCCACAGTACCGGTAGAGACAGTCGATCATGTAATTGACCGGATTGGCAAAACCGTTGTTATAATCCACCGGATATTCAAATTCCATATGATAGATCACACCGTTTCTTAAGCTGGCAACAGAATAATATCCCTTGTAAAGATCCGTAGTGTATCTGCCTCCTAATACATAATGAGGGATTTCCTTATCGCTCCAGTCCATGGCAATACCACTGAAACGCTCTGTGCCGCTGTCATCTTTGCTGCTGGTGTTTAACTGGGATTTTTTCGAGTTAAACTCACTGACCAGAACGCTCACACCGTCGCTTCCCACTTCTTCCTTCCAGTAGTGGAGGGTTACGGATCCGTCGCTGGAATAAAAGGTATAATTATTCTCTTCCTCCGTGTCGGAACTAAAGAAATCTCTAGGGTAAGCAAAGGACAACGTATCGTCTTTCCCGGACATTCGGATATAGCTGTCGGTGGATAAGTTATTGGTAAAATCGGCGGTGTTAGAAGGATCTACTCCCGTTAGATATTCGATCTCTTCTTCCGTAACTTCTTCGGTTTCTTCCTCGATCTCTTTCTCCGTATCTTTTTCTGCGTCCTCTTCCTTCACATTTTCCTTATCCGAATCTTTGGATTCTTCTGCGACGGTCGCGGGCGCCGTACTCTCCTCTTCGTTTCCTTTCAAAATCGTCACGCCCAGCACGATAGCCAGCAGGATCACTGCTGCCAGGCAGACCCCGATGACTGCATATAAGAATGTATTATTCTTTTTGGGCGGCACCGGAGGAGTATATATCGGAGGAGTCTGATAAGGACCCGGATTTGGCGCTACATTTTGAGAGTTAGGATCCTGATCCGGCTTCCAGCTAAATGTCATATTTTCTGTCCACAGATCATCGTCCATGTGGGACTCCTGGGTGTTCGTTTTAATCTGTTTGCCGCACTCCCCGCAATATACGGCATTGTCGTCATTCTCTGAATTACAATATGGACATCTCATTTTTTTATACCTCGTTCCTTTTGTGAAAACCTAATTATTTTTTCTCTCCGTCTATTCCATTCTTCCAGAAATCATAGCTTCTTGGCTTATAGGTACTTCCCGACTTGGTAAATCCCCGGTACAGGCAGTCAACCACATAGTCAATGCTGTCATAGTCGGAATAGACGTCGGGATCGTAATGGTGAAACTCCATCACATAATTTTTATTTCCATCGTTGGATGCAACGGCATAGAGGCAGCGGTTTGTCTCACCGCTCTTAAGTCCCGCTGCGATCATCCAGGCAAAGTTCTCCGTCCTTTTTTTAATCGGTTGGTAAGGTTCCGGCTGGGCGGCCAGCATATTCAGGTAATTGCTTTGCAAAGCAGATACATTTTGCAAAAGATCCCCGCTGGTCTCCTCCTCATAAAAATACAGATCATAGAGTACATCTCCGTTTTCTTCATAGGACAAATGATACTTGGTCCCGGTTTCATCCACGGTGCTTTGATTAAACAGGTACTTTGGATAATAAAAGCCGAAACCGCCGTCTTTGCTTTGTTCATAAGCAAAGGCATCGAGAGAAAGACAAGCGTTTACATCCGCATAAGTATTATCGGTGTAAGGAAGGGCAGAAGCCGCATCTTCTTCTACTGTATTTTCTGCGCGCGTATCTTCCGTGCGATCCTCAGCCACATTGGCCGACGCCTGTGTATTGCTTATATTGCTAACGGAATCTTCCATTTTGCTGCTTCGTATATTCATCCCTACCACAATGGACAAAACGACAACCACCGTTAGACATACACCGATCATCACATATAAAACTGCATTATGGTTCCCGTTTCCGGAACTTGGAGGCGCATACCCTCTTTGATATACCTCTTCATGATACGCATTTTTTTGATATACTTTTTCGTTTGGATCATTCACAGTCTGATGATTTTGCGTTCCTTCTTCCGGCTTCCAGCTAAAGGTCATATTTTCCGTCCAAAGACTGTCATCCTGATACTGCTCTTTGGCGTCTTCTTTTAGCCGTTTCCCGCATTCTCCGCAAAATACAGAGTTCTCATCATTTTGTGCATTACAATACGGACATCTCATAAATTATTTACCTTCATTTTTATTGAATTGTTTTTTCCAGTCAAAGGCCTCGCCGCACAAAGGTACGAACATAAGATCCGTATTACCGATGGTAAGAACCTGATAAGCCTTAATGAGCTGAGGCGTCAAAACCAGGTCGTCGTCCAGGTAAAACAGTTCTCTTGACATTCCCGGCTCCACAAGGAATACGTTGCTCTTTGGATCAAAGGTTACGATGGCATGACGATTTCTGGACACACTTCTGTCATCGGCAATCACCACATCCATGGATTGATCCCTTCCGATGAAGTTTTTGCCGCTTCTTAAGCAAAAGCTTTTTCCTATGGAGTTTCCTTTCACACAAACCAGCCATCCCACAACAAAATCTACTTTTTTCTCTTCCTGACCTGCAAAACTGATTCTCTGTGTTATTTCATCATCATAAGGCATACTAGCCGGAATGGTCACGTTATCCACCTGTTTTCTCAGGTCATTTTCCACATAACCGCCCTCGTAGCCGCCGTTTATTTTACCCCGGACATCCGAAATCTTCTCTCCTTTAATCTGTCCGGAATTTGGAGAAACCGGAACGGTATTTGATTCCGGAGAGTTATAACCATTCCACGGCGCTGTAGGAGGGGTATATTGGTAATCTTTCTGAGAATCTTTCTGAGCCGGAGCCGGTTCCGGCGCAATATTCTTTTGATAGATCGGGCTGGTAAGAGGTTCCGTCTCATCGGAAGTTCCCGGTGCATCCGGCTGATTCGATCTATAACTTGTGTGCGGGATATCTCCGCCGATAATGGTATTTCTTCCCGGGTTCATCGGCTTTGCATCAAGGGGAGCCGTCACGTCGTCGGCATAAGAAAGTCCCTGATCCGGTCTTGGCTCTTTATAGATCGATTCCGTTGCCTTCGACTGTCCCGCATTACTGTTTTGCTGGCAGTGCGGGCAAGTTGCAAAACGATCCGTGTCATAAAAATGTCCTTTTTTACATCTGGTTAAATTCATAGTGATATGTCCTCTCTTTTAATATTTATTTTTTATATAACATCATGATGATTGATGTGTTGTCCTGTGATCGAATGCTGGCCGCCTTGGCTTCCCTTTGCAGTTTGTTAAGAGTCTCATCGATATGGTACGGATCTTCCTTCACAATTTCTAAAATCCTCTCTTCGGATATCGCTTTGTAAAGGCCGTCGCTGCATAAGAGGATGATGTCCTCGTCCATAAGTTCAAACTGCACATGATTCATTTCCATCATGGAAACATTTCCCATACCGATATAGCTGGTAAGGGCCGCTCCCCGAACCTGCTCTGCGGCATATTCTTCCTCGGTGATTTCTCCATTCAGCAGTTGTTCGTTGAGCATATTAAGATAATTGTGTTCCTTTGCCACACATACCATGTCATTTTTCCGGATGATATAAATCTTACTATCTCCCACGGAAATCCACTGCATCCATCCGTTTTTTATGGCGACTGCGACAAGGGTGGTTCCCGCATCCAGAAAAACTCCGTCGTCGTCGGTAAGTTCGGCAACTTTTTTATCGATCTTTTCCACCTCGGACTGGAAGAAATGATAATAGTTGTTTTCCTGCTGGCGGATCACTTCAAAATCCTCCACAAAGGTTTTTACCGCCTCCTGGCTTGCCTGTTCTCCTCCTTGCAGACCTCCCATACCGTCACAGATAATGGCAAGGGCCATATCTCCCCCTTCTTCCACGTTCAGATAAGAGGAATCCTGCTGGCTTTTTCTGGTGCCCTGGGCAATACTGACCTGGCCGTAAATCTTACCTTTTCTTTCATTTTCCAATGCCCATGAGGCCATACGAGATACGTCACTTTCCGTCAATTCCACTGTTATTATATCACTGTTATCTATATTACTCATATAGCACCCCCACCTGAAATATACACGCATTATTGGCAAGGGTAATTTTACTTCCCGGCCCCAGCCAATAAAACTTTCCATGTTCACATTTTGTACCGTTGATATAAGTACCGTTTCTGGAATGATCTTCCAGATAAAATATATTCTCCTGGGAATCATAAAATATATCGAAATGTATCTTGCTGATCACTCCGGATCCTTTAATGTAAATCTGGCATTCTTTTCCTCTTCCCACCGTGATCGGCACGTTGGAAGGAATCCGATACCGAAATCCTGCCAAGGCCCCATAAATTCCATCGAGATAGGGCTGCCTTCGTACGACATTTTTTACAGGAGGGATTTTCGAAGCCGGAATCTTTTCCGTTACGTCATCGTCCAAAGCTTCCGTTACGTCGTCTTTGCCAAGAAAGATTCCGTGGGCCTCGTTAAATTGTTCAAGCTGCCGGATCAGTTCTCCCACCGTCTGTGTACGGCTGACAGAATCAAGCTTCAAAGCCTTGTCAAAAATCGGCGCAAGATCTTTATATTCTTCTCCCAGATAATGATCAATGGGCTTTAGGCTGTCTCCGGACAATCTGCCAAGGGCCGAAGGAACCCGCTCTCCTGTAAGGCAAAAATAGAAGGTGCTTGCCAGACCGTAAACATCGGTATAACTGCCCTGCTTACTGCTGCTGGAATATTGTTCCGGCGGCGCAAAGCCAGGTTTTAACACGATGGACATAGTTTGACTTTCCAGCACGGAAATGTACTTTGCGTTTCCAAAATCGATCAGCCGGACCGTATTGTCCTCACTTCGGATCAAAATATTTTCCGGACTGACGTCTCTGTGGAAAATGGACTTTTTATGGACTTTTTCCAGACACTCCGCCACATCTAAAAAGATGGCGATCAAATCCCGGTAAGGCACTTTCCCGCCTCTTACATAGCGGTATTGGTTTAAGGTTTTTCCTTCGATATATTCCATCACAAAATAGCAGGTGTTATTTTCATCAAAATAATCAAATACTTTGACCACCGCCGGCACATAGTTCAGACTTTGTAAAATATTGGCCTCGTCCATGAACCTCTTTTTCCCGTGGAGGAACTGGGACTTTAAATCGTCTGCGCAGATTTTTATGGTCTTTTTATCTAAATCCCTGCTGACCGTGCCCGACGGGACATATTCTTTGATGGCGCAGATCTTTTGTTCCTTGAGATCATAGGCTTTGTATGTGATCCCAAAACCTCCGCTTCCGAGGGTCCTCCCCAGAATGTAGCGGCGGTTCAGCTTCGTATTGGGAGGCAGCGCCATGCTGTTTGATCTGGAAAACTGGTCGAA
Source organism: uncultured Eubacterium sp. (assembly GCA_964555015.1). GTDB lineage: Bacteria > Bacillota > Clostridia > Lachnospirales > Lachnospiraceae > Anaerobutyricum. The sequence continues at coordinate 59,289 of CAZKQV010000011.1, forward strand.
TTTGCAATAAGGGCATTCTTTATATCTGGTTATAATGCGAAAACAGTTTGGACAATATTGGTTCGTATCAGACATATCATCACCACCTCATCGTCATGAAAACCGATCCTGCCCGAACGGTGTCTCCGGATTGAATCTGTACCATATCTTCCACAGGCTTGTCATTTACAAAAGTGCCGTTTTTTGATTCCAGATCCTTAATAAATACCTGACTGTTTTCTACGACAATGGCAAAATGCTGTTTTGACATATTGAGATCGTCAAAGAAAATGTCGCAGATATTGGATCTTCCCACGATCAGGCTGCTTACCACCTGGGATTTGATACTCTTTTTCGAGCCGCCCATTCCCTCCACGTCGATCACGATATGTTTTGTAATGCTGTCATCCTGTTTAATGTGCTGTTTGCTGCCCACATTGTTTCCCACGATAATATCATCATCCACAACCATGATTCCTTTATTTTTCTTGATGACAAAATATATAACCAGTAAAATAACAGCAATGGCAACAAATACCAGTACCGGCCAGATTTTTCCCAGAAAAGCAAAAATCTGTTTCGCCGTTCCCTGTCCGTTTAAGTCTCCGCTCCATTTTTCTTCTATTTTATTATGGGCGTCTGAGCAGTCCGTAATATTGGTCGTTGAAATAGTATATTTTCCCTTAGACAGCGGTTCATTGAAAACCAGGGTCACTTTGTATTCTCCGTCTTCCTCGGCGTAGGTGGCCTCTAACACCGGACAACTGTCTTTTTCTCCACGGATCACGGTGTAGTTGTTTTTATTGTCGGCATTTTTCACCGCCTCGCTGAATGTGAGGATTAAAGTATCCTTTTTATCGCCGTCTTCTTCCACCGCCGTAATACTTGGCGCCGTCTCATCTGCTTTCGCAAAATTAAGATAGATATTTTCTTTGACCAGGACATTTCCGTCAATGTCGGCTTCCAAAACATCCGCGCTTTCGGAAGTCTCCGCAAAAGTAAAGGCTGCGCTGATCTTATAATCTTTTAATCTGTCCTGATGAAACTGCACCAGACTATCTTCTTTCACATCTTCCGTTGAGAAATAGCGTTTAAAACTTCCGCCTGTACTTCGTAAGAAGGCTCCCATATCATCCTGCAGAGACACCGAGGCGCTGTCTAAACAATACCCAAACAGCGGAACGCCTGTCTTTTGCATCGCTTTTAGGGCTTCTTCTTTGGATTCTTTTCCTCCGGCGTCTTTTACTTCCTGCCAGTCTGTTAAGATTATCGCAAGCTGCCTGCTCTCTTTTTCCTCACGGATTTGCTCTTTTTTGTCTTCCGTGATCTTCGCTGCCGCCTCTGTGATTCCTTCATATAAGTGCGTCTTTTTTTCCTGACTTAAGTTATTAATGATACTTTGAAATTCTTTTTTCTCTTCGGATCCATCGGATACCGTCTTTACCTCTTTCCCGAATGTGATCACCTTAATTTTATCGTTCTTACGGATCTCATCGGAAAGATTGATCAGCGACTGTTTCATGGACGCAAATTGTTCCTCGGAAACAGAGGTGGAAATATCAAAAAGAACGTAATATATGATTCCCGTATCTTCCTCTTCTGCGGCCTTTACGGACTGGATCAGACATTTTCCTTTTCCCGACTTTAAAGTGATATCCACTTTATCGGAATCGAAGGACTGATCATCCTTAGCGGCAACATACAGCTTAAGATCCGGCAGGCGCACATCCGCCTGAATCAAACTATACTGTGCATCATTTTCTTCTGCCGCCGCTGCCGTTGGTAAAAGCAGCAGAAACGCCATGACAAACAAAAGTGTTTTTAAAATATTTTTTATCCTAACTGATCCCATGAGCGCTCTCCTTCACAAAATCCCACAAACATAAGCCTGGTCTTTCCGATCTCTATGGTATCTCCCGTCTTTAGCTCCTTTTGCCCTTTTAAAAGCTCTCCGTTATAATATGTAAGACTTCCCTGGCCCACAGCGACCCAGGTCTGATTTTTTCTTTTGTCATAAACGATGGAACAATGATGGTTTCTTGAGATCATTTTATCTTCTTTGATCGCAATATCCATATCCGAATCCCGTCCCAGAAGATTTCTTCCCTCTACGATTCTGTAATCCTTTCCCTTATTCTGCCCGGCCACACATACGAGCCATCCGCAAACCATCTTCCGTGCAGCAGGAAAAATGCTTATGGTTTTTTCACCCTCTTCTTCATTCCAGATAACATTTCCGTTCTGGTCTCTTGCAGGTTTCTCCTCTTTCTCTTTTTCTATTTCGTTATCTTTTATTAATTTGTTATCTCTCCCTGGCGTGATCGGTATCGTTACCTCATCCGATCCTCCTGCCGCTGTCTGATTATAGATTCCCGGAACCGGGCGTTTTCCCGGCAGGCTTTCCCCTGCTCCAAGTCTTATAGTGTCAATATCGCCGATATCGGACTCTGGTTTTTGATTCATCCGAAAATTATTGTTGCAGTTAGGGCAGTAACGCCATTTATTCGCATCATAAAAATGTCCGTTTTCACATCTTATCAGTCGACTCATTCTTCCTTCACACCTCTCTTCTATGTATTTCTTTTTTACCGGTCTTTTGATACATTGCGTAAAAAGATCACGCTGATGATTCCTAATATTACGATAAACAAGACTAAGATCAGCCAGGTCTGTCCAAGATGTCCTAGTCCGTGTTCAAATAAGGCATCCGGTTTATATTCTATCAGTTCATATTGGTGCCGCAGTCCGTTCATATTAATGATATTTCCCAGCGCTTCCACCGACCATCTGCTCACCGTAAAATAAGAGATGATCTTGGAGGCTCCTTTTAACTCAAAAAGTATTCCGGAGAACAAAAGCTGGATGATCAGTAAAAACGGGCTCACTGCCATGGCACGGTCTCCGTTTTTCATCACGGAGGAAACCAAAAGTCCCAAAGAGGAGGAGGCATAAATGGTCAGCCACATGGTGATAAACACTTCCACAAAACAGGAAGTAAACACGCCCTCCGCCGGGAGATTGCCCATAAGCACTGTGAACAATCCGGTAAAAATCGCCGTCTGTACAAGGGAAATGATAAGCTGCACAAAATATTTTGACAGCACATAGGTGGTAAGCCTCAAATTGGACATATACTCTCTTTTTAAAATCGCCCTCTCCTTACAAACCTCCTGAATGGTATTAAAAATACCAATCCAAATTCCCGAGCAGCTAAAGGTAAATAAAATCTGCTTCGTCGGTTCAAAGATATCGAAAACATCTTTACTTGCCACCACCTTGATCAGCACTGCGATCAAAATAGGCTGGATCATAAGCAATCCCAGTCTGGCAAGATCATTTTTAACCAGTTCTGCGTATCTTCTGGTCAAGGTAAATAACTGCTTGACAAAAGATTTCTTTTTTGGTTTCTTGATGGCGTTTGGATTATAAGGCTCCAGTTCAAAATGGGTATTAAACTGTTCGAACTGTTTTGCCCAGGTCGGGGTGTCCTCTTCCAGCAGGTTATAAATATCCACAAAGCTGTCGGTCTGGAAGAACATTTTTGCTTCTTCCGGCGTTCCGATGAATGCCAGAGTCCCTCCCTTTCCCATGAAGATGATCTTGTCGCACAGATCCAGACTCTGCGTGGTGTGAGTGACCATGACAATGGTTTTTCCCTGGGTCTTAGAGAGCCTGTTTAATACGCGCATCAGCTTTTGTTCCGTTCCGGGATCCAGACCCGAAGTCGGCTCATCTAAGAAAAACATTCCGGGATCTGCCAAAAGTTCCACAGCGATACTCGCCCTTTTTTTCTGTCCTCCGCTCAGGTTTCGGATCATCGTATCCTGGTGAGGCGTAAGCTCCACCAGCTTTAGCACCTCATGAATACGCTCTTCAATCTCCTGACGGCTTGTGTCATCCTGCATTTTCATTTTTGCCGTATAATAGAGCATCTTTTTCAGCGTCAGATTTTCGTAGACGATATCTTCCTGGGGAACATATCCGATGATATTTTTCAGAGAATTGTAGTGCTGTTTTAAGGAAATTCCGTTATAATACACATCCCCCTCATAAAATTTATCATAACCGCCCAAAGTCTTTAGCAATGTGGACTTTCCGGCGCCGGATCCGCCCACGATCGCAACAAATTCATTTTTATCGATGGTACAGTTGACATGGGAAAGAATCATTTTCTTTCCGCCGTTTACTTTTTTTACCAAATCGCACATGGTAAGCTGTATACCGTCTGTCGCTGTTTTGCAAAACAGCGTATGACAGGAGAAGATCAAAGTGCTGCCGCCGATCTGGATCATATCTTTTTCTGATAATCTCTCCTGATACTCCACTTTATGCCCGTTGACAAATATGCCGTTCATGCTGCCCAGGTCTTCGATAAAATACTGATCGCCTTTTTTGAAAACCCTGGCGTGCCGGTGAGAAACCGCCGGCTGGTTTAAAACGATATCGCAGTCCTTTCCCCGTCCGATGACATACTCATCCTCAAAGACCGGAAACTTTTTGTATTCTCTATGATCCTGATCGGCAGAAACGATCACCAGGGCAGTCTCAAAGGAAGGATCTTCCGGTTCCGTTACGCCTCCCAGACGAAACATCATGCCGTCCTTTAAAGGTCCAAAATAACGATTTGGTTCCAAAGGAACATACCGTCCCGACTTCATGCAATATGTACCGTTGGTACTGTTTAAATCCGCAAAATATACTTTATTATTTTCGATTTTAATTTTAGCGTGGGAGCCGGATATCGCCTGGGAATTTATGACAATATCACATTTTGTATAATCCCTTCCCAGATACCATCTGCTTTTTTCCAAAGAACTGACCGCAATCTCTTCAATTCCGCCGGACTGACTAACGACCAGTAATTTAAGTTCCGATGCGGGAACGCTGTCTGCATTATCATTCTTATAATAAACTGTTTTCATAATTTTCCTCTGTGTCTGCCTCTTTGCGGCGCTCTATAATGGTTTAAATACGTTATCTTCATTGATCCTAAATGCGGTTTCCCGGGAAATCTTCATCGGGATATCTACCCTAAGCTCCGTTCCATCGTCAAGCTGCATTCCGTTTTTTGAATGATTGGTAAGGATGTATTTGTCTTCCGAGGCAGAATAACTGATTGAACAATGCTTTCTGCTGATATGCGGATCATCAAAAACTAACTGACACACCTTATTGTCCCGTCCCAGATAGATCGTCTCTCCCGGTTTCATCGCAATTTGCGCTCCCTGATACTGCCCTCTTAAGCAGCGGATTCCGATCTCTTTGTTTTTATATCCCTCCGGCTCCGGTCTGTAAGCCGTTTCCGGCTTGGTTGGACGGACAGGCGGCGCCGGCTGAATCGGAGGCGCTCCATTTTGAACAGGTTCCGGTCTGTAAGCAGAACCCGGAAATTCCGGCTGCCGCGGTGAATAAGCTCTTTTCCGGTATGGGGCTCCCCCGTTTAATCCCGGGAGCAGCACGGCGGCAACTACTGCTGCGGCAATATTCAAGACTGCAAAAAAGATCAGTCCGATTCCCGGAGACATCTTTACTACATTGCCGATCGCTCCGGCGATCTCCTCTTCTCCCACATCACCAAAGATCTCAAATAATTGTCCCATCGCCTTTTTTAACAATACGTTGCTGACGATCCAGCCAACGACGGAAAATACTGCGGCAATTCCTGGGAAAACCGCATACACCGCATTCCACCGGTTCTTTTTCATGGAAAGGGCCTGCATGACGATTCCCACCACCACCATGATGATCGGAATGGCGAAGATTAAAATACTGATTATTTTAATGTAGCCCGGCACAGCGGGAAGATCAAACATTAAATCCTGAAAATCATAATCCCATTGCAGGATTTTTTCCAAATCTCCCGTCGGATTCAGGCAAAGTTTCAGCCATTTAAAGTCTGAAAACTTGAGATCCAGCGTAGAATAACCGTAGAAACTCGGCCCTTTTATACGGTAAAAGGTGACGAAGGTCATTAAAAGAGATACTCCTCCCATCACAAAGTACAGGATATTCCATAGTAATTTTTTTGTTTTGTAATCCATAATCGTTCCTCTCTTTTTTTATATTATTTAGAACGGACAACCTTCAGGCTGTATCTTTTGTCTGAATTGTCACACTTTTGGTTTCTCCCCAAGTTTTATTACGGTTTGGTCATTTCCTAAAAATAACACAGAACCTTCTTTTACAATTGACTTTTGGCTTGAGGCAAGTCTTGCTCCGCTTTCCAGATATACGCCGTTTCTGGAGTAATCGATCACCTGATAATAACCCATTTTATGGTCATAAGTAATCGCGCAGTGTTTTCGGCTCACCTTGGAATTATGGATTATGAGATCATTTTCCGTCTCATCCCTTCCAATTCGCAGCCATTCATTTTCCGACAGGACGATCTTTGCTCCGGCAAACTCTCCGGCCAGGCAATGAACGCTTCCATAAAATGGCTCCGGACATTTCGGCGGCGCATTTTTGGCTTTTTCATAAGCCTTTATCACATCCGGCTCACCCATCCTAACGGTTTCTTCCACCTCTGGCGGCGCCGTCTCTCTTACAAACTTGTTCGGTCCTCTTCCTACGCCGCTTTTTTGATTTCTCTCTTTCCGACGGTTTGCCTGTTCCTGGAGCTGCCTTCTCTTTGCCATGGTCCTTTGTTTTTCTGCCCTTGCCTTTGCTTTTTTCCTAAGCAAAACGATCAAAGTGATGATCAGGAGAAGTAAAACAACAATCGCAGCCACTACTGCGATCATAAATGGAGAAGACAAAATAGCATTTTTTTCTTTTTCATTGGTGATATAGGCATAAACTGCATTTTTGCCCCCTTCATCCACAACGACGCAGATACAGGAATCGGAATACAGGGTATGATTTACCAGATCTTCTTTATTAAATTCTCCATAATCAAAGAGCGGCGAACCGTCTTTATTCAAAATAACATACTCGTTATCTTCATTACTTACCAGAGGGTAGCCCTTACAGATCTCGTTATTGTCACTGTCCCGTTTGAAGGTTACAGTGGAAAATACGGTATCTAAGGCGGAAGATGTGTTCAAAGAATACAGCCGGTATTCCTTTTCGTCCTCATCCTCGTTCTTAAAGATTGCAAAAGGATCGTTTTTAAACTGCTTAAGTCCCAGTCTTTCGTAATCGTCGATCTCGATCGGATCCTGCGTGAGGATGTTTCCTTTTTCATCGATAATGTGAAGTTCGCTGTCATCATCAACGGCAAAGGCTTTTCCATCGTAGAACTTTCCGATATTTCGGAACAATTCACTATATGACTGATCCTCTATGTCGTAAATGGTAAGATAGTTTTCTTTATAATCCATAAGGCGAATCTCCACACTGTGGTCTGAGATCACCTTCTCCATGCGGATGCCTCCGCTTACTTCCTCGTCTTCTTCCTCGGTCCAGCTTTCATCCGGCGTGATCTTTAAGGTCTGTTCTCCGCTCTCATCAAAGACCTTTAAATACCGGTAAGTATTGATCTTTCCGTACAACTCATCGGAAACTTCTTCATTGTCACTGGAACCCACATTGTAATCTGCGATGATCTGCTTTCCGATCTTTTCCACATTGGCCGTCTCAACATCGGAATCATTCTTAGAAAATAAAAGCTGTTCGTCCGCATAAGTTAAGATCACGCTGTCTTTTAAGGTTTTTATATCTTCATCACTCTTAAAATAATCATCGGATAATACTTCGTATTCTCCGTGGAGAGTGCCGATCTGCTTTCCCTTGATGTTAAATACCTCTGTCACGTTGCCGTCATAAGCGGCAGCAACGGTATTTCCATCGTCATATGCATCAATGGAATCATACTTTAGATCAATGAGGGTCTTGCCCTTATAATCAAGAACCCCCCAGTTGCTTCCCTGCTTTACCAAAAGATAATCGTACTGCACGCTGTCCTTTGGAAAATACATCTCGTCGTATTCGCAGGCGATCACTTCGTCGCCGGCCCCGTCATAAAGGCCAAATTGACCGGAAACAGGATCCTGTAAAATATAGTATCCGTCTGCGGCTGCTTCCACTTCATACTCCGTCTTAAAGGATGTTGTCGTAACCTCCGCCTTTACGCCGCTGCCATAGCTTCCAAGAAACACGCCTCCGATCAATAAACCAAGTAATAAATGTACAAATTTTTTCCGTCCGTTCTTCATGTAAAATAATCTCCTATCTGTTCATGATATTTCTAACACTTTATATTATAAAACACTTTATATTTTAACTGTTCAATATCAACAAAATAAGTACAATTGCCACCACAATACAACAAATGCATAAAAAAACCGCAATTTTCGTTCCAAAGGAGGAAGAATTTTGCTCCGGCTCTACCGGATACACAGGCTGCTGCGGAGGTATGTATTGAACCTTTGGCGGCTTTTTATTGTCTTCATAAAAAGCTCTGACCAATGCGTCAAGATTCTTAAATCGTCTCTGGTAGTTGACGGCAAGTCCCTGCATCACCACATCGGAAAAATTCCGCGTCGCCAGACCAAGCTGCTCCAAACTCACCAAATGATCTTCCATGGCCCGCTGATTGGCCGGCATTGGTTTTGCGTGCGCTATCATATAATATATTGTAGCGCACAGCGCATACACGTCGGTCCACGGTCCCTGCTCCCCGTCTAAGGAGTATTGTTCCAGGGGCGCATAACCATGCTTTAGCTGTATACTGGTGCTTTCTTCGATTTTATTTAACTTTGCGGCGCCGAAGTCGATCAGCGTAAGCTTTCCCTTGTCATCTACGACCATATTATCCGGGCTGATATCCCGATGGACAATCCCCTCTTTATGAACCTCCCGAAGCGCCAGAATGACCGGTTTCAGGATCTTGATCACTTCCCGTTCGTCCATTGGAGTGTCCCGGCGATCCACGATCTGTTTTAAAGAAGTCCCCGGCAGGAACTCCATCACGTAGTAACCCGTCTTGTTCTCCTCAAAATAATCCGTCACGGAAACAATTCCGGGTACTTTATTAAAACGGGCGATCACCCGAGCCTCCTGTAAGAACTGCTTTAACCCCGTTCTATATTCCACACTATCATAATCTGCGATCACCTGGGAAGTGCTCCTCTGGGTCCCGTCCACATTCCTCACTGCATGGGTGGAAGGAAAATATTCTTTTATGGCAATCTTGATATCCAAATTCATGTCAAAGCCAATGTAAGTAATTCCAAAACCTCCCATACCAAGAACTTTGCCCAGAAGATACCGTTCATGTAAGACCGTTCCGGGCATTAGAGCTCTTGTATTGCGAGTTTCCATATATTTATTATAATTAAATCCACACTGTGTGCAATACTGTGAGTTTTCTGAGATTTCACACATACAACTATAACAACGTCTTATTTTTTCCATAGTATTATCCCTCATAAAATTAAACTTTACCATTTAAAATTATATCACAAAACTATAATATACGAAAAGAGAAACAAGGAGGAAATTTATAGAATCTCCCCATTAAAAAAAGCAGGAACTCCTGCTTTTTTTAATTAATAACCAATATACATATTTAATATTTCTTTATCCTTTTGCACTACGTATTTACTTCCGCCAAGCTCAGACACATCTTCCACCATACTGAGGAGTAAAATAGGCTTTTCCATAGTCTCATCTGTGGTAAATACGGAAAACCATCCAATCTCCGTACTATCCTTATCTTCTTTTGAGCTTTTTAACTCTGCGGTTCCTGTTTTTCCGGCGAGGGTATAATTATAACTTACCGCCGCATACCCGGTTCCGCTGGAGTTATTTACCACTCCCTTTAGTCCCTGCATCACCGTATAAACCGTATCCGCCGTAAACATATCTTCAATCCAGACTTCCTTTTCCCCCTCGGAAGAGTACTCTAAGGTCGGCTTTATAATATCCCCCTGATTTAAAAATCCGGTATACATGGATGCAAGATGGACCGGATTTACCAGAAGCTGGCCCTGACCGTATCCGGTATCGGCAAGCTGGATCTCCGTTTCGATCTTATCGGTATTACTGTACTGCGACTTCACCAATCCAAGCCCCGTAGGCAGTTCTGCCCCAAATCCCAGTTTCTTAAGGTTAGCCTCTAATTTTTCGGACCCGATTTTCAGCGCCGCCTTGGCAAAATAAATGTTATCGGAACAGATCAGCGCATTATTTAAAACAACCGGCTCATACTCATGAAGGGTAGTGACGTAATAGGATCCCCATGTCGTGTCTTTTTGCCAGGCCAATCCTTCGTATCCAAAATCCAATTCCGGATCGATATCCTGAGTATTCACACCGATGGCCGCAACGATCGGTTTAAATGTGGAACCAGGACACCAAATCTGCTTGTACCGGTTAAGGAGCGGTTTATTTTCGTCGTTATTTAAGTTGTTCCATTTTTCCGTCGACAAGCCCCGGACAAATTCGTTGGCGTCGTAAGATGGAGTGCTCACCAGAGCGAGAATCTCTCCGGTATAAGGATTCATCGCCACGGAACAGCCGTTATCTTCTTTAAATTCCTCGTATAAGTTCTTCTGAAGGTTGTAGTCGATGGTTAGCTTAATATTTTCTCCGTCTTTTTTCTTGATCTTTGCCAGAGTTTTTACCGTCTCTCCCTCGGCGTCCACGATCATGATCTCGTAGCCGTCCTGAGCTCTTAGCCGGTCCTCATAGATCGCCTCCAAACCGCTTTTTCCGATCAGACTGGATTCATGATACCCCTTATCTTTGTTCTTTTCCAATTCTTCTGCGTCAATTTCTCTCACATAGCCGATCAGATGGGCCGTACATTCCTTTCCCGGATAAACTCTGGTCTTTGTTTCCGAGATCATAACTCCCGGAACTTTCAAAAGCTCCTGCTTTTGTGTATTGATTTCTTCTTCATCGCTCTCCGACAACGCGTAGATCACGGTGATTGGAACAAAAGAATCGTCCTTGACCCAGGATTCTCCCAACGCCCTGGTGATCACCGCCTCATCCAGATCTAAAAGCTGCGCCATCTTTGTCACGGTAGTTTCCTGATTTTCCATCTTCCCCGGTACAATCCCAACGGAATATGCCGACTCTTCCCCGGCAAGGACCTTGCCGTTTCGGTCAAGTATTTTCCCCCGGTCCGCCGTCAAATGCTTTAACGACACTTTTGAATCCGCCGTCAAATCGGGAAAGATCAATTGATCTGTCCATAAAATCTTGTATTCTCCATCTCTCCTCACAATCGTCATCTTATTGGTAAAATCGATGGTTCCGGCTATCGTCTCATAGACGCAGCGATAATCCACTTCATAAGTGCCATCTTCCATTTTTTCCACTGCCAGATCGGACACCTCTGCTTCGGAAAGATGTATTCCCTGAAAAATATTGGAATTTCTGCTGATATAATCCTCTTTCGTCACCTTGTCCAGATAATCCTGATCTACCATGGCATACATTTTTTCGTACTCACCGTCGGAAAGATTCTCCATGTATTCTATTACGACATTTTTGATGTCTTTTCTGAACTCCTCTTTATTTTTTGTGATGAAACTGATGGTAATCAGAGTTATGGTAATCATTCCCGCAATGATAATAAATTCCCATGTTATTTTCTTGAGTTTCATTCTTTTTCTCCTGCATGATTCAAATAATAATGAAATTACAGAAATTGACTGCTATTTTTTCTATTCTATCACATATTACAACATTTTGTTAGTTTCTTTTTCAAATAACTACTAATATTTGTATGTTCAAGAAAGAATCCGGATAAAACATTTCGTTATTTTTAAAACTGGCATTATTCTTTTTCATCATTTTGAACCTTTTTTCCCGGCAAAGGGGATGTTATACTCTCCAGGAATTATAAACCGGATACCCGGAAACAAAATGGAGGTTCTACATGAAAACAAAATATCTTTGCTATACCGCAGTATTTACCGCGCTGGTTTTTCTTATCACCCGTTTTATTCAGATTCCCATCCCTCTGGGATATTTTAATGTAGGGAATTGTTTTATTCTTATTTTTTGCTGTATCCTGCCGGCGCCTTACGGGATCATCGCCGGAAGTTTTGGATCTGCACTGGCCGATCTGCTGTCCTACCCGGTATATACAGTGCCGACTCTCATCATTAAGGCGCTGATGCCGATCGTTTTCTATCTGTTTTTGAAGAAGCAAACGACCGTGAAAGCTTTTCTTGGGGCATACTTGTCCATGCTCATTCCATTTATTGGCTATTCTCTCGTGGGCATGGTTTTATACGGAGGAATTGCCGCCGGTATGGCGCAAGTGCCGGGACTCGCCCTGGAATATGTGACAAATTGCATTATTTTCACAGTGATGTATCTGGGTGTGAAGAACATTAACTTCCAGAGAATGATCGCATAAATCGCCCTATAATCCTAACGATAAAAAAATAACGATAAAAATAGCGGGAGAAATCACAAAGACTTGTGGTTTCTCCCGTTATTTTTTTTGCAGCATATTCTGAGCGCTTATCCTATCACCAGTTTTTTTCTTTCTTCTACGTGTTCAATGAACATTTCCAAAAAACTGATCAGCAAAAAGATGCAGGACATCCATATCACCCGTCTTCCCCACCGCATCGACATATTGCCGCCGATTCCTGCGCCAAGGGCAAACAAAAAGATGATTCCAAAGTAATACACCGCCTGCTTTAACTGTTCAGGCTTTTTGTGAATCAAATATTCCGACATTGCTTCCGTCCCGCTTCTTAAATTGCCGATGCACATGGTGCTGGCATAAGAATATCCGTTTAATTTGCGGAAGGACTGTACCTGCATCGCACAGGAAAAAGATACCAGGATAGAGGCGGCAATATTGTACTTTTGAGGAATGAACGCAACGAAAAATAATATAACGATTTCCGCAACGAGTATTTCCTGGCGCCAATGTATTTTTCTGGAATATTGAAAATGATTCCGAATCCTCTGCGCTGCAAACACTCCCGCAATGAAGGCAAGGAGGGGGAATAAATAGCGCAGCGCGTCGGACCACTCTCCCGCCATCATATGCTGACTCATTAATACCACGTTTCCCGTCTGGGCATTGGCAAAAACTTCGTCCCTGGTATAATAAGTATACGCGTCCTGAAACCCTCCCGATAAAGCCAAAAAGGCGCTGTTTCGGAAAGCTTCTGACATCTGTATTTTTTTCTTTTGATTAAACGCTTCCATATCTTTCTCCATTCCTGCTGTGTGCGGCTTTTGCTTTCTTTGGTTTGCAAAGCTTTTCGTCCCACGGTTTATTTTGACACACAAATTCTCATGTATTATAATAATCAAACAGTAAAATGTAAAAAGTATATTTGATATAATGTCTATATAAAAATAATATAACGATATGCAGCAAAAAAGGAGTTCTACTGCCATGGCAAGCTTTGACTATTACCGGATTTTTTATTATGTGGCGAAATATCACAGTTTTTCCAAAGCAGCAACTGTACTGGAAAACAATCAGCCCAATATTACACGATGCATGAATAACCTGGAGCATGATCTTAAATGCAAGCTTTTTGTCCGTTCAAACCGCGGCGTTTTGCTCACTCCCGAAGGCGAAAAATTATACCGGCATATTTCTATCGCCATGGAACACGTTTTTGCCGGAGAAGAAGAACTTACCAGGATACAGACGCTTCACTCGGGAACGATTACCATCGCTTGCAGTGAGATCGCTCTTCATTGTGTCTTGCTTCCGGTACTTAAACAGTTCCGCACTACTTATCCCGGAGTCCGCATTCGGGTGATGAATCATTCCACCCCGCAGGCTGTCGAATTTATAAAAAACGGCCTTGCGGATTTTGCGGTGGTGACGACCCCGGCAGCTTTAAACGCTTCTTTACAGAAAACCTCTTTAAAACAAATACAAGAGGTCCCTGTTTGCAGTACGTCAAGAAAGATCCCGGATTCCCCGACATGGGAGGAACTTTCTTCCTACCCGATCATCAGCCTGTGTGAACAGACAAATTCTTTCTCTTTTTATGAAAACTGGTTCCACTCTCTGGGCCTTCCCTTTAAACCGGAAATTGAAGCCTCCACAGCGGACCAGATTCTTCCCATGGTGGAAAGCGATTTGGGAATCGGTTTTGTCCCGGTTGATTTTCTCAAAGGAAAAACCGACGCCGATTCTCTAAAAGTTTTGCGTTTATATCCTCAAATTCCAACACGGGACATCTGTCTTATAAAGAGAAGTAAAAGTTCTCTTAGCGCTGCGGCGAAAAAGTTTGAAAAAATGCTGACTGCTTCCTGCATTTAGCATTTATAAAAAAATTCATTTTCTTTTTCTTTCGCGTAATTTGCCTCCAACATAGCCACATGGGATAAAAAGGCCGGGTCTTCAAAATATTTTGCCTGTTTCTTGCAATGCTTAATACAGGCATGGCATTTGATGCAAATTCCCGAAACCACTGTGACATCTTCAAAATCAACGGAGCCCATGGGACAGACTTTTGCACACACTCCGCAGCCGTCACACAACTCCTTTCTCGTCAAAGGTTTCGCCTTTAAAAACTTCGCCGGTTTATGATCCCTCCCCAGTGGAACATAATACGGCGCCGAAGAATCCCCTGCCACCAAAACCGGCTTATCGTATTGGCTTTTCCAATCCTCCGGCAAAGAGGCGACCAGATAAGCCGCTTTCTCCGAAAAGGTTTTCGCCTCTTTGAAGTCTCTATCACCTGGCCGATTTGTTCCCAATTTATCTGTAAAACAATGCTGGCAAGAAAATGCGGCCGCCGCCACCGTAAAAAATCCCTGCTGATTCAGCAAATCGTTCATCTGCGCCAACGCATTATCATAACTTCGATTGCCAAAAGTCACCACAGGAACCGCCAAAGTCTCTTTCCCTTCGATTTTTTCCTGAAACTCCGGAAGAATCTTATTGGGTAATTTCCCCGCATAGGTGGGGGAACCAACGACCACCAGATCCTCCTCCCCAAACTTAAGAATATTTTTTCTATGAATGGGCAAAGTAAAGTCAAGCTTTCTGCATGGTACATTTAAGATTTCTGCAATTTGTTCTCCGATATAGTTCGCTATTTTTCTGGTGCTGCCCGTCGGACTAAAGGTAACCGCTGTTACACATTTTATTATTTTTCCCATCTCAATCCTCCCAAATTTTTTTGATGTGACGTTTGTATGGTATGGTGTAGTATGCAGTGTTTTTATAATGCAATATCTGCGCATGATAGTTAGTGTATAAATTTTATTAACAGAAATAGGAATGATTCCTGAAATTAAAAGGGAAATAAGGGCAAAGTGCAGAAAAGAAAGAGAATTGGATGGATATGCGAAAAAGTGCCACCGATTGTTTGACTTGTTTGACACAAACTGATTGAAACTGCGATGGGTGAGACTATAGAATATCATTGACAATAAAAAATGATAAAAAATAATGTCTGTTCGCAAAAAATATTTCTTTTCTCCAGACAATCACAGTGTATATAATATCGTTTTGCCAATGCTTCTTTGACCGTAACAGACTGAAATCGTAATGGGATAAACAGGTTGAAACCGAAGTGGGCAGCTCACTTGACTAATCTATTATTTTTTGTTATATTAATTTTGATGAGGAGCGGTGGCAAGCCCGCCCTCCTTGTCATGATCTGCTAATCTTCTATACTATTTTGAGTATCCTCAATCAGCTCATCTATTAACCGTTCGGCCTGTTCATAATCCTTATCAGACAACGCCTTTTTAAGTAGTTTCAATTGTCTCATTAAGTTTCTAAGATATGCTTTGAAAACTGACATTTCTTCGTTCATTTGTCCTCCTTTCCCCTCAAGGTTTTGCTTGCCCTCTGCCTATCGGTCATTGTCATTCGGTTTCCCTTCAGATAATCAAATTATACTTCATTTTTAATGTATTATCAACACTATATTTACATTATTTCTAAAGTGTTCTATTTTATATCATCCACATATTTTATAATATTTCCTGGCTGCATATCCAGTAGCCTGCAAATTTTTTCTAGTGCAATGATTCCAACCATTTCGCCATGTCTCAATGATTGAATAGCATTTTCCCCTAAAAGCTTTTCTTTTCTCAATCTTGCTGTATTATATCCGCTTTCTTTTAATGTTTCCAGTACATCAAATTTATATACAAACATATAAACACCTCTTTCTGAATTATATTTTATTATATATTATATTTAAGCCATTTTCAACACTTTTACATTATATATAATGCAAGGACGAATTGATCATTTTTACTTTATTTTTAAAGTAATCGCTTGTTAATTATACATTATTTAAGGTGTGTGTTTGCATTATCATATGATTATATTAAATGATTAATTGCAGTATTACCGAATACTGAAATCATTGGAAACAATAAATATAATCCTACTTTGGAACTTGCGATGAAAATCGCACGATTTTTCCTTGCATTTTAAAATGGCGGTGCTATAATAATTTTATGCAGATATGGTTCATCGGTAGAACGCTAGCTTCCCAAGCTGGAAAGGCGGG